>NZ_JBOTRC010000005.1:0-176755 GCF_050936095.1 Rheinheimera sp. WS51 | reverse complement strand
AGAGGCCTAGGACACCGCCCTTTCACGGCGGTAACAGGGGTTCGAATCCCCTAGGGGACGCCAGTTGTTCAAATTAAGTTAGACTACAATCTGTTATTATATCTACTGTTACTATGTCCCCTTCGTCTAGAGGCCTAGGACACCGCCCTTTCACGGCGGTAACAGGGGTTCGAATCCCCTAGGGGACGCCATCAGGTGTCATTCTTAGTAAAAAATACATTAAATTTAAATTCTGCCAAATATAATATTATTTCATTATATGATTTTTTTGATCTAAATTTTCATTCCTCCCCAAGTTCATTAATTAACGCTTTGATTATTTCTTTTATCTGCGGCTGGGCTTCAGTATTAGGATGAATTCCATCTGCAAGCATCAAGTCACTATTTATGGCTATTTTCTCCATAAAAAATGGCCATAATACAATATTGTGTTGTTTTGCTAACTCTGGATAAATATTGGTAAATTCTCTGCCATAGCGTGGACCATAATTAGGTGGGATCCGTATTTGCATTAAAATTGGCTGCGCTTTATGCTGCTTAATTAGGGTGATAATTTGATTTAGGTTGTTTTTCATTGCTGGTAATGGAAAACCTCTTAGTCCATCATTACCGCCAAGTTCAATTAATACATAATCCGGTTGATGCTGTTGCAGTAACGCGGGTAGACGAGCTGCTGCGCCTGCGGTGGTTTCACCACTGATGCTAGCGTTAATGAGTTGCCAATTTAAATCTTGTTGTAATAGATGTGGCCAGCCTTGTTCATACTCCATATTATAAGCTGCACTAAGGCTATCACCTAAGATCAGTAATTTTTCGGCCAGTGCAGTTTGGCTAAAAATACTAAGGAAAATAAAAAATATTATGCGCATAACAAAATCACCTGATGAGCAAATTAGAGCAGTTAATTTAACAAAAACCGTCACCACTAACAGTGGTAACTTGACTATCCTGCACGATATAAGCTTAACGATCAATGAAGGTGAGACTATTGCGATTGTTGGTGCGTCAGGATCGGGTAAGTCTACTCTGCTAAGTTTACTCGCCGGTCTTGATAGCGCAACTACAGGTCAGGTATACCTGGCAGGGCAGGCGTTACATCAGATGACAGATGATCAGCGAGCTGCGCTTAGAGCGAAAAGCGTTGGTTTTGTATTCCAATCTTTTTTATTACTGCCTAGTTTAACAGCACTTGAAAATGTTACGTTACCGGCTGAGCTAGCGGGAGATAAAAAAGCTAAACAGCGCGGTTTAGCCTTGTTGCAACAAGTTGGCTTATCTGAGCGGGCTGATTTTTTTCCTGCCCAGCTCTCTGGCGGTGAGCAACAGCGTGTGGCTATTGCTAGGGCCTTTATTACTCAACCGGCCGTTTTGTTTGCCGATGAGCCTTCGGCAAACTTAGATGCTGTAACAGGCAGTAAGGTGGAGGCGCTTTTATTTGACCTTAATGCTAAACATGGGACTACCTTAGTACTAGTTACTCATGATCCGGCTATTGCCGCACGTTGTCAGCGCCAGTATCAAATGCAAGCTGGTCGTATTAATCAAAGCCAAGAGAGACAACAAGATGTGGGCTAAAATTGCATGGCGTTTATTCTGGCGTGAACTAAAACAGGGAGAGCTTTGGGTTATTGCTTTCTCTTTATTTCTAGCGGTGACTGCGGTTGTTAGTTTAAGTGGTATTACTCAGGGCGTTAAAACCGCGCTTGATCAGCGCAGCGCACAATTTATTGCAGCCGATAAAGTATTAGGTTCAAGCCTTCCTTTTAAACAGGAGGTGATCACAACGGCAGAACAGTATAATTTGACTACCGCTAAACAAATGCAGTTTGATTCAATGGCATTTGCTGGCGATGCTATGCAGTTAGTTAGAGTAAAAGCGGTCAGTGATAGTTATCCCTTACGCGGCAATTTACTGCTTAATCGCGATATTAATGCAGCGCAAAGTCCACAACAACAAAGATCTGTAGGTGAAGTTTGGCTGGAGCCACGTTTATTTGAGTTATTAAATATCAAACCTGGCGATGCACTTGAGCTAGGCGCTGCAGAGTTTACTGTTGCTGGCATTATTCAAAGTGAACCCGATGCGCCTTTAAGTGTATTTAATTCATCACCTAGGTTATTGATGAATATTGCTGATATTCCTGCAACTCAAATTGTGCAACCCGGCAGCCGCATTTCTTATCGCTATTTATTTGCAGGTAAAAGTGATGATTTACAGCGTTTTGAACAAGCTTATGCGGCTAAATTGTCGGTTCATGATAAGTGGCAAGATGTTGATCAGCAATCGGCTTTAGGTAGCGCGTTAACGCGGGCAGAGCGATTTTTATTATTAGCGGGTTTATTAGGTATAGTTTTAGCTGCCTGTGCCTCTGCTGTTGCGGCTAATAGGTATAGTCAGAGGCAAACTCAAGCTGTAGCAGTAATTAAAGCGTTAGGGGCTAATACACGCCAAGTTAGGCTGATCTACGGCAGTCATTTAGGCTTAATTACTTTGTTTAGTCTAGGAGTAGGCTTAGTGGTTGGTCAGTTGGCTATTAGTATTGCTCAGTGGGGGATCCATTCTTACTTTAGTGATTTTGTCGCTGAGCTAAGTTTTAGACCCTTAGCTTTAGGTATTATAACCTGTATTATTTGTGCCACACTTTTTGCCGGCAGACCCCTTTGGCTGCTTTCTAACACCGCTGCAATGGTAGTGTTAAAACGGCCAACAGGCTTAAATTTTCGTATTGATAGTCTACAATTTATTTTCGGTGGCTTAGCTGTATTTCTATTAATGTGGTTATTTAGTGGTGAGCTAATTTTAACCTCAGGGTTATTTTTACTTTGTTTACTTTTTGCTGTTATCTTATTGGTATCGGCTGCTTTAATTGTGCGTTTAGCCAAGCCTATGGCTGCCGGGCAAAGTAGTGCTAGACGCTTAGCTTTAGCTAACTTACGACGCCGATTATGGGCTAATAGTTTTCAATTAATTACTTTTAGTTTGGCGATATTTTTATTTTTGCTACTTTATTTTTTACGCACAGAATTAATGGAGCAATGGCAAAAGCAAATTCCAATTGGTGCGCCTAATCATTTTTTAGTAAATGTAACTAAAGCTCAGCAGCAAGAGTTAGTTAGTTTTGCCGATAAACATAATTTACAACTGGAGCCATTTTATCCTGTTGTCAGAGGACGTTTAACTACAGTCAATAACCAAGCGGTTACCCAGACTCCAAGCAAAGAAGACACAAGCGAGCAACGTGTAGGAGTAGGGCGTGAGCTTAATCTTACCTGGCTTACAAAGTTGCCCAAAAATAATGAGATTGAATCAGGTCAGTGGTTTACTGAAGCAAGTCACGCTGAGGTGTCAATAGAGGCGCAATTAGCAGAGCGGTTAGCTTTGCAATTAAATGATGAGCTCACATTTTCTATTGGTGGCCAGCAAGTTGCAGCGCGAGTAACGAGTATTCGTCGTGTTGATTGGAATAGTTTACAGCCTAACTTCTATATGATTTTAAGCCCTGACTTGCTTGCAGACTTTCCCTCTACCGCTATTACTGCGTTTTATTTGCCTAAGTCAAAGCAGATGTTGTTAAATCAACTTGCTAGATTAATGCCAACAGTAACAGTGATTAGTGTGGATACAATTATAAAGCAGGTCAGTGCTATTATTAGTCAAGTTAGCTTAGCATTGAGTTTTATATTAGTGATTATTGCTTTATCAGCGGGTTTAGTGCTGATTGCCCAAGTGCAAGCAACACTAGAGCAACGAGAGCAAGAGCTGGCTATTTTACGTACCTTAGGTGCGCAATATGCTTTTTTGCGTAATGCGTTATTACTAGAGTTTGCCTTATTAGGCGCATTAGCAGGGATTTTTGCTACCTTATTAGCTGAAGTATTGCTATTTGCACTACAAAGTCGAGTCTTTGATTTACCCTTCCAACCACACTGGTCGTTATGGTGGTTGGGGCCTACAGTAGGGGTAGGCATGGTAACTCTATTAGGTTGGTTGCAACTTAAACGCTTACTAGCAACGCCCAGTGGTGAGCTAGTACGAAAAGTTTTAACAAGTTAAGGTTGCTTTTAACGCCTCAGCAAGTTGAGGCGTTTTAAACTGAAAGTTGGCTGCTACCAAACGTGCCGGTATCACCCGTTGACTATTTAACACTAAATCAGCCATTTCTCCCATAAGAAGTCTTAATAATGGGCTGGGTAAAGGCAAGCAAGCTGGACGCTGTAGCGCAGAAGCTAACTTTGTTGTAAATTCAGCATTAGTGACAGGATATGGCGCTGTTGCGTTAAAGGCGCCTTGCAAAGTAGGGTGTAACAATAAAAAATCAATTAGACGAACCATATCGTTTAACTGGATCCAAGACATATATTGCTTACCAGAGCCAATGCGGCCCCCCAACCCTAGTTTAAATGGCAATAGCATACGCTGTAAGGCACCGCCATGTTTTGCAAGTACAATGCCGGTTCTTAGTAAGCATACCCGAGTTTGCTCAGTTGAAGCTTGTAAAGCAATTTGTTCCCAACGGTGACACAAAGTGTGGCTAAAGTCTGGATGTAGATGAGCGAAGTCCTCATCAATAACTTGTTGCTGCTGCGCGCCATAAAAACCAATAGCTGAACCGCTAATAAAAACTTTAGGGGGCGACTTTGCTTCAATAATAGAGGCAGAGAGTTGTTCAGTTAATTGCCAGCGACTTTGGCATAAGCGTTGTTTTTGCTTATTAGTCCAACGCTTACCAAAAATAGGTTCTCCGGCAAGATTAACTACTGCATCAACTGCATTAAAGTCAACTTGTGCTAAATTTGTTACCGCATTAATTGCCGATGCAACAAACTGCTTAGCCTTTTTATTGCTCCGTGTTAGGGCAATAATTTCATGCTGTTGATGCCAATGTTGAATTAGTGCAGAACCAATTAAACCACTCGCGCCAGTAATTAAAATTTTCATTTAGCACTCTATATTAATTAACTTTATATCAGTATAGAACTTATTTAGAAATGGATAAGGTTAACGAAACAGAGTCGGCAAAACGTAATGCATAAGGTTTATCAACTTCAACCTCAGCGAAGCTAACGCTGTCATGCTCTGAAGCAATATGCAGAATATCTGCAGTGAGTTTTTCTAATAAAGAGAAGCGTTGGCTCTCAACTAAATCAATAATTTTTTTGGTAATAGTACGGTAGTTAAGGGCGTCATTCATATTATCTGATATTGATGCATTCTTGGCACAATAATGAATTTTGGCATTAATAATAATATCTTGCTTATTATTAACTTCCTCTTCATTAATACCTATATAGGTACGCAAACGTAAGTTTTTAATTTTAATTATTGCACTATTATTTAATTGCATTATGTAGCGTCCTTAACTATAAATGTTAGCTGCGCGCTAAGCTGCGGCAAGAATTAATCTGGAAAACTAATAGTGAAACGGGCACCACCATAAGGGCTATTATCTAAGGCTAGATTGCCCGAGTAAGATTCAACTAGCTCAGCGACTATGGCTAAACCAACGCCATGTCCTTCACTGTAGGTATCTAAACGAGAGCCTCGTTGGAATAGCTGGTGATGTTTATCCGCTGGAATGCCAGGGCCATCGTCTTCTATAATGATTTTCAGAGGGTGCATATTAATAGTCACTGACACTAAACTTTTACATGCTTTACTGGCATTATCCAGTAAATTCCCTAGCACTTCCATTAAGTCAGTTTCATCACCTTTGAAAACGTCGCTATCAGTACATTCAATATTAATAATTAAATCTTTATCTTTATATATTTTCTCTAGTGCAGAAACTAGCTTTCTCAGTAAAGGCTTAATTAAAATTTGTTTTTTCCAAACATCTTGACCGGAACTACTGGCACGTTTTAATTGGTGTTCAATCATGCCTGTTATTCTGTCGAGCTGCTCTTTTAACTCGGGTTGCTGGCTTAATTCTGACGTTTGTAAAACCGCGACTGGCGTTTTAAGGGCATGGGCAAGATCACTAAGGTGATGTCTATAGCGTTGTTTTTGTCTATTTTGATTGGCTAATAGCAGGTTTAAATCTTCCTTAATAACAGCAAGCTCTGCGGGGTAACGTCCGTTTAACTGTTCTTGGCTACCATTTTCAACCCGACGTATTTCATTATCTAGACGAGATAATGGTTTAGTGGTCCAATAATAAGCTAATAGCATCAGTAATAACAGAACAATGGCAATACCTATAAACCATCTTGCTAACGTATTTCTAAAACTGATATGAGGCGCACTAAGCCGTTTATCACTTTGTACAATATGTACAGTTAGTGGATGCGTGTTGTCTTGTGCATCAAACAATAAAGCGATAGAAAGCACCCAGAAATCTTCATCGTGCTGAGTAACTTCAGTAAACAGATGCTCGCCTGGTGGCAAGGTGAAGTTCGGAGGGGTAAAGTGTTGATTTAACGATGAGTCTGATTGCCAAACTAATTTATCGTTATCAGTAATATACGCACTTAATCCTGAGTCAGGTCGATAAAAATCGGGAGCGAGCGTACTATTAGATACTTCAATTTTACCATTTGAGATATTAATCTCAGATAAAATTGCGTACATATTTACTTCAAGTTTTTGCTCGGCGTTGGTTAATAGCTGAGTAAAAAAAGCTTGATCGATAGCTAAAAAAGAACTTGGTAGCAGCAACAGCATTAATAGTATGCTGATTAATAACTGTCGCAGCTTGAGAGATAAAGGCATAGTTATGCTACAGCTAAAGTAAAGCGATAACCGCGACCACGTAACGTCTCTATTGGCTTTAAATCCCCTTCAGGGTCAAGTTTTTTACGTAGACGAAGTACAAATACTTCAATAACATTGCTATCTAAATCAAAATCTTGATCATAAATATGTTCTGTTAGCTCTGTTTTTGAAATTACTTTGTTTGGATTAAGCATAAAATATTCAAGAACTTTATATTCATATGCGGTTAGGCTCACCTCGTTATCGTTTAGCCAAACTTGCTGGGTTCTACTGTTTAAAGCAATAGGCCCTGCCGATAAGGTTGGTTCTGGTTGGCCTGCAGCGCGGCGAATTAATGCATTGCAGCGAGCCAGTAATTCTTCAGAGTGAAAGGGCTTAGTTAAATAGTCATCTGCGCCGGCATCTAAACCTTCAACTTTCTCCTGCCAACTACCACGTGCTGTTAGAATGATAATAGGTGTTTTTAGGGCATCTTCTCTGGCTTTACGAATCAAAGCTAAACCATCTAGTTTTGGCAAACCAATATCGATAATTGCTAAATCATAAGGATATTCTGATAATTTAAACCAGCCCTCTTCACCATCAGCAGCAATATCAACACTAAACTGCTGTTGTTGTAATTGTTTTTTTACTTGTTGGGCTAATAAATTCTCATCTTCTACAACCAATACACGCATTAATTTCTATCCTTATGCATTTTGCCGGTTTGGTTATCAACCAAAATTGTAATGACACGTCCGTCATGTTGTAACAACCGGATCCGATAATAACGCTTCTCAGATCTCAGTTTCATTATTTTACCTTGATATTGTTGTTGTACTAATGATACAGCTTGTTCTTTACTAATCAATGCTTTAGTTATAGGTGTTGACGCATTGACTAGGGGAGTGAGCAGTAGTGTGATCGACAACAATATTACTCTTAGACCAGTCATTACACTCTCCATAAATCTATTTGTACTGTATCGAACTATTAATACCACAGCAATCCTCAACAGAGGTTAGCGCAGATAATAGAACGAGTAAGTACTTTTAAAACTCTTAGCGCTAGCATAAACAAAACAGCATTAATTACCGCTGAATAGTTTTAACTAAAATAACAATTAATGGTAAATTAAAGTTTGCAAAGGTTAATTTTATGTCTATTTTAAATATGTTGGCTTTAACATGTTGTGTTGTTAGCTGTCGTTTTAGCATAGAAAATAGCCAAGAAGTTATTCTAAATGTTGTGCTTGAGGATAACAAATTTATTAATAGACAAAAGGATAAGTCCATGAAAAATATTATTATTGCAGCTTCATTAACCTTATTAACCATAATAGCTTCGACTAGCTTTGCTAATACAGCGCCAGGTAATCAGTTGACTAAAGCAACTGCAACCGAGCATAAAATGCAAAAAGTAAATATTAACAAAGCCAGTTTAGAGCAGCTTGAAGCTTTACCAGGGCTTGGCAAAAGTAAAGCTCAAGCGGTAATAGATTATATTGCTAATAATGGCGCTATTAAAAACAGTGAAGAGCTAACTAAGGTTAAAGGCATAGGTAATAAATTAGCAGCTAAACTAACCCCTTATCTCAGTTATAATTAATGATAAAAAAGCTCTGGTTAATTTGCCAGAGCTTTCATTTGTTCATTAGCCCACTGTACAGCAGTATGGTAAGCCGTTGGAACTTTGTCTTTCTCAAGGCCTAACTTTTCAATGATGATATTGGCATTTTTCCAATGCGCAGATTCATAAGCTTCAATTAGCGCAATAAAACCAGCTAATATGCCTTTTTTCTCGGTTAATGCTTGTTTAATTTCAGAGGCTAAAGGTAATTTTTCCATTACTGATTCAATAGACTCATCTAAGATCGCATCCATTAAAGACATTAACCCGGTTAGAAACGCTTTAGAGCTATCAGTTTTACCCTGAATAGCCGCTAGTTCCTCACAAAAACGAGCACGGGTCATTGACATTCGCATTAGCTCTGCGGGTTTATCACTGTTAATTTGCGAGGCAAAAAGTAATGAGAGGAATTTCTTTAATTCAGCTTGGCCAAGCACAACTAACGCATGTTTAATAGTCTCTACTTCAGCTCTGCGTTTAAATATAGCTGAATTACTATAGCGAAGTAATTTATAAGATAAGTTTACATCGCGTTCAAATACTTGAGTTATTTTTCGCAAGTCTATTTCAGGGCGAGACGTTTCATATAACAGCTCAACTAGGGTAGTTTGTGCTGGTGATAACGCTTTAGCTTGAAGCATTTCAGGTTTAGCAAAGAAATATCCCTGAAAGTAAGCGAAACCCATCTCCATAGCAGTGTTATATTCTTCTATGGTTTCGACTTTTTCAGCTAATAATTTTATATGGGGAAAATCGCTAATCGCTTCTTTTACTTCATTCATTTGTTCAATGCTAGAAGTGCGAAAATCAATTTTAATTATATCTATATAGGGATAAAAATGGCGCCATACAGATTTATGTACGTAATCATCAAGTGCGATAATATAACCATTGTTTTTTAATTCTACGCATTCTGCTAATAAAACTTTGCTAGGTTGAACTGTTTCAAGTATCTCTATCACTACTTGCTCTTGTGGCAGCATACTTGGAAACTTTTTTTGTAGAGTAGGCAACGTAAAATTAATAAAGCCGAGCTTATCGCCTAGAAAGTCTTCTAAACCATAACTGAATTGGCTGCCCTCAATCATGCGTGATGTCGCTTCGTTTCCGTCAATATCAGGAAAAGCATTAGTGATGCCATCGCGAAATAACAACTCGTAAGCGTAAAGCTCTTTATCCCTAGTCAATATGGGTTGACGTGCAGCATAAAAATACATAGAAATTTATTCTCTAAATGATATAGCTAAAGCAAATATAACCAAAAAGCATACAGTTAGGTAGTTATAAATTCTACCTAACTGTATTTGATTATTTATGCCTGTTTAACTTCATGTTGCATTTTATCAAATACCTGAAGTACAGAAGGTGCTGGTGTCTTTGTTAACTTACTAACAATGATAATAGTTAAGGTACTAATAATGACACCCGGTAAAATTTCATAGACAAGACTACTTAATTTAGCACCGTTTTCTAATACTGGGGCATAAATCCAAAATAGGACTGTTACAGCACCACTCACCATACCGGCTAGAGCGCCAGCAAAGGTCATACGCTTCCAAAACAAGCTTAGAATCACTAAGGGGCCAAAAGCAGCACCAAAACCAGCCCAGGCATTGCTCACTAAGGTTAATATAGAGCTTTCTCTATCATAGGCTAAGGCTATAGCGACTAATGCAACCACTAGCACCGAAAGGCGACCAACAAGTACTAGTTCTTTTTGACTAGCATCGCGGTGGATAAATACTTTATAAAAATCTTCAGTTAGTGAGCTTGAGGTAACCAGTAGCTGTGAAGAAATAGTACTCATAATAGCAGCTAATA
The DNA here is from genome assembly GCF_050936095.1 of Rheinheimera sp. WS51. Classification (NCBI taxonomy): domain Bacteria; kingdom Pseudomonadati; phylum Pseudomonadota; class Gammaproteobacteria; order Chromatiales; family Chromatiaceae; genus Rheinheimera; species Rheinheimera sp. WS51. The sequence continues at coordinate 166,614 of NZ_JBOTRC010000005.1, read as the reverse complement.
TGGCAGCTAATAAGAAACCTGAAATTAACGGGTGAAATAAAAATTGAGAAAAGACAATAAATATTGTTTCTGGATCAGACAAGGTCATTTGGGTTTTAGCGACATAAGCAATACCGACTAAGCCTGTTACCATAGCGCCGATTAAAGTAATTAGCATCCAACTCATACCTATGCGACGGGCGGTTTTAATATCTTTAACAGAGCGGATAGCCATAAAGCGTACTATGATATGTGGCTGGCCAAAGTAACCAAAACCCCAAGATAATAATGAAACAATACTTATGGCAGATAAAGCCATGCCAGTTTTAGCATCGACAAAAAATGCAAAAAAATTAGGGTTAATGGCATTAACACTTTGTGCTACGGCATTTACTCCACCTAAGTGATCGACTGCCACTATAGGGACCAAAATTAATGAGATAAACATTATACAGCCTTGAACAAAGTCGGTCATGCTCACGGCTAAGAAACCACCAAATAAGGTGTAGGCTACTACAACGCCGGCTGTAACATAAAGCCCAAGCTCGTAGCTTAAATTAAATGAGCTTTCAAAAAGCTTACCACCACCAACGACGCCTGATGATGTATATAAAGTGAAAAAGATAACAATAACGATAGAAGAGACAATACGTAAAATGCGGGTTTTATCTTCGAATCTATTTTCGAAGTAATCTGGTATGGTTATGGAGTCATTTGCAAGCTCGGTATAAACCCGTAATCTTGGTGCAACGATAATATAGTTTAAGAAGGCGCCAATAAGTAGGCCTACTGCTATCCAACCACTACTAACACCAGATATATACATAGCACCAGGTATGCCCATTAACATCCAGCCACTCATATCCGATGCGCCGGCGGATAAGGCTGTTACTGCTGGGCCTAATTTTCTGCCGCCCAGCATATAACCTGATACATCATCAGTTGAGGTTTTATATGCATAAAGTCCGATGCCAAGCATCACGATAAAATAAAGTGCTAGTGATATAATGGTGCCTATTTCCAAACCCAATTCTCCTTGTGCCGAATGAATTTCAGCAAATCAAAACAATTCACAAAGGCCTAATTTTAGCTTTAGGTCTATATACTGTTTTTATGCTAACAAGATGCTGGTTTATATACTAGTACTTGTGTTTAAACGAAGCAGATTTAACTTCTTAGGTCACAGTTAATGGCCTAAATATCCTTTGGATATAAGCTGGTTAAACCAGATTCAGTTTTATTAAAAGGTGTTTTGGGTTTGTATTGTTTCCATTTTTGCCATAGAGCGTCACCAGACCATAAGTTAGTTGTAACATCATTATTAGCATTCTGCTTAGCCGAATATAAAACGGCATTTAACTGGCTAACTTCTTTTCTTAACTCTGCAGAGGTAATAAAATTATTTAACTGGCTTAATGAAATAACTTTTTGATCAAAGTGCCTATGTCCCCAGCGTAATAATTCCTGCTTAGCGATGTTGGGTTGATTATTTTTACAGGCTTGCTTAAGGGCATGGCTATTGAACTTAGCAATACTAGTGCTATCGGGTATTTGAGCCATTGGTTTACGCCATTGCCAGAAAAAATAAAATGCCGCTAAGCTTAATAACCATAAAACCATAATGATGCTGGTGCTATAGGTCCATGCCCAGTTACTTATAGGGGCTGAATAGTTTGTGTTTTGTGAGGCAGGTACTGCATTCGAACTTTGAGAGGACAGTGCTGGTGTATCGACATTAGGTGTTTTAGTTGTTGCGGTTGGAATTACCTTGAAGGTTTTTTCCGGCAATGTTGCTTTCGCTAATTGATTAGTTTTGCTGTTCCACCAAGGCAGGCTAACTTCAGGCAAGGTGACGGTGCCATCTGTAGTGGCAACGACCGCAGTCGTGAAGGTTTTTTGGGCAATAACATGACCATTACGTTGGGCACTTTTAGTTTGAGGTTGCTCTTGATATAAACGCAATGAGCTTGGGAAGTTAAGTGTTATTTCAGGCAGTTGATTATCAGCAACATCAACGGCAGATAGTGTAATAGTGCGGGTGATAGGTTCACCTACAGTAAGCTCTGATACATTAGGTGACCATTCTTCTGTTAAGGTAACTAAACCTGCAACTAACCAGTCAGCCGTTTGCGATGGGAAATTGTCAGGTACAGGTTTAACTTCAATCTCAATTGTTTGCGCTTGTTCGGTTATTCTTTTGGTTCTAGAGTAATAGCCATATTGCTGACTTTCACGGTCTAGCACTTCGCCACTAAAAACAGGTGGCTGAATCGTAAAATGGCCACTTTGTTGGGGAGTAATGGCGTAGCGCCGGCTAAAAGTACGATAACGGATACCATTGACTAATTCTGAACCTTCAACATCTTGACCAACTTGACTGATAATAGCGCCTTCTAAACTTGGTTCAGTTAATGACGCATTTTGAAAGCTGTCTTTAGAGTAGATGGTTAATTTATAATAACTTAACTGCTGAACATAGGGAGCTTGGGTTTCAATTTCGCTTTGTAAAAAGAGTTCTTTGTCAGCTGAGCTGGTCGTTGTCTTATTGTTGGCTGCGAGTATGGTTAACTCAATAGGGGCCGTGCTGAGGCTCTGGTAGCTAAAACTTGGTATGGTGATATTACCGGCTTGTTTGGCTAGTAGCACAACTTTCCATTGTGTGCTTTGAGTTGTAGTGCCATTAATCATACGGGTACTTTGACTTACCGAAGGCATCATTACTGTAAAGTCAGATTTTAAAACAGTAAAATCTATGGCACCTGCCTCAACACGAGCATCAAGGTTAATGGTGAGTGTTATCGACTCATTAAGCAAAGCTGGATTTTTATCAACGCTAGCGCTTATTTGCGTAGCCGCCTGAATAGAAATAGAGATACACAGACTAAAAAACAATAGGATGCGGGTTACCATTGCTGATCGACTCCTTTTGGTAAACGTTGATGTTTCCGCTTTTGATATTCAAGATACATTTTATTGCGTAATAATAACGCGGGATCATCTTGCACTTTACGCAGTAAATTATTCAGTTGTTGTTGTTCTTCGGGGCTGGCATCTGGCCAAGCTTCAGTTATTGCAGCCTGTTGTTGCTGCTGTTCATTTTCAGTTTGTTCTGCTTTATCCATTTCAGCTTCTTGTTGTTTATTTTCTTCAGCTTGTTTTTGCTGCTCAGCTTTAGCATCATTTGGGGTTTGTTTATTGGCGCCATCTTGCTCTGTAGATGTGTTTTCAGATTGCTGGTTTTCCGCTGAGTTTTCGTTGCTGCTATCGTTATCGTTATCGTTATTGTCTTGTTCTTGATTCGACTCTTGTTGCTGTTTATCTTGTTGATCAGACTGTTGTTTGTCTTGATCTGATGTTGAATTTTCATTGTCAGACTGCTGTTGCTGCTTTTGTTGCTCTAACAATTTTTGCATTAACTTCGCATTTTTTTCCGCAGCAGCTAGGTTTGGGTTTAAGGATAATGCCTGCTGATAAGCTTTTTCTGCATCAGCATAGCGGGATTGCTGGGCTAAGCTATTTCCTAAATTATGCCAAGACTGGCTGCTATTCTCGCTAGTGGTTGCTTGACGAAAAGCTTGCTCTGCCGTTTTATAATCGCCGGCTCTATAGGCCGCATTGCCTTGCCACAATGGATCGGTAAACTTATCTTTCGCCGCTTGAAAGTCTCCCGCTTTGTAGTCTTGCTCTGCTTGCTGTTGCTTAGTCTGCCATAAATCACGCCATTCTATGCTTTGAGCTGCCTGAGCTTGCTGGCTGGGCAATACCACTAGCAATATAGCTAATATTGCACCCATTCGGCGCTGCCATAGCACTAAGGGAATTAATAGCCATACTAGATAAACGGCACTATCTTGCCATTGGTCGCCTTTAATTTGCTGTAATTCATCAGCTGAGTTTAATGAGGTTAAGGGAGCTTGCTTTAAAATTTGCTTAATGCCTTTACCGTCTATAGTGGCGTTAGCATAAACTCCTTGATTTCGCCTAGCTAAGCTGGCGAGTTGCAGCTGCGGCAATTTAGGCATAATTACGCTACCTTGGCTGTTTTTTAACAGCTCACCATTAGCTAATTTAATCGGCGCACCTTCGCTGGTACCAAAGCCTAAAATGGATAAACGGTGAGGCCAGTTATTGAGCGTTTTTTGGATGTCTATATAACTATTGTTATCAAAACCGTCGGTAAATACGACCACATCGCCACTTGGGTAGCCGGCTTGGGTCAACAGTTTATCGGCTTGTTGTAAGGCGGCTAATAAATTTGAGCCTTGCTCTGGCATGATTTCCGGCTGAAGATCCGGAATTAACAAACTAATATTATTATGATCAGGGGTTAAAGGGGCAATAGTAAAGGCATCACCGGCGAAACTGAGTAAGCCTAACTCACCTTCTTTAAGTTGTTCAGTAAAGTCTAAAGCTAAAAAACGTTGCTGAGTTAATCTGTCAGGGCTCATGTCAGTCGCGCGCATTGACATTGACATATCTAATACTAATACCGTGGCTTTTTTTAAGGCAAAAGCCGGTTGTGGTAGTTTTTGCCAACTTGGCCCAGCAAGGGCAATAGAAGTAATTAGCCAACAGACTAATAGGCTGGGTAATAGCAAAGGTTGAGATTTAAAAACCTGCTTGGTACTGAGTAATAATGGCTGTAAGTGGGGCGCGATTAAATTATGCCATGGGCTTTGATCGCGCCGATAGAAGTACAGCAAAAATATAAGAATAATTGCAGGGACGATTGTTAGCAGCCATAAGGGGCGTAAAAAATGAAACTCAGCGAACATATTGGGTTATTCTCCACCAATTAATTTGCCTAGCAGCTAATATAAACCAACAGAATAGGGCTAGTGCTAAAGGCCAATGGATTAGGCTTATTTGCGGCCGGTATGTCAGATTGTCGCGGGTAATAGGCTCTAGCTGATCTAGTAATTGGTATATTTCTTGTAGCTCGCTTAAATCTTTGGCACGAAAATAACGGCCACCCGTTTCTTCGGCTAAGCGAGTCAGTAGTGTTTCATCTAAGTCTTGAGATGGATTGACGACACGCTGACCAAACAGACTCTGCTGGATCATTCTTTCGGCACCAACGCCAACAGTGTAAATTTTCACCCCTGCGGCTTTAGCTAACGTTAAAGCTTCTAGCGGTTGAATATTGCCAGCGGTATTCGCGCCATCACTTAATAAAATTAATACTTTATTTGAGCTTTCATAACTATTTAGTCGTTTTACCGCTAAGCCGATAGCTTCACCTATAGCTGTGCGGTTACCAACGAGTCCTAATACACTGTCGTTAAGCATTTTTTTTACGGTTGTTAAATCAAAGGTGAGTGGCGTTTGCTGATAGGCCGCATCGGCAAATAAAATTAAACCAATTCTGTCACCTTGGCGCTGTTGAATAAACTCATTAACAACGAGTTTAACCGCTTCAAGTCGGTTAATGTTATTGCCTTGCGTGACCATATCAGGTACTTCCATTGAGCCTGATAAATCCAGTGCAAGCATTAAATCGCGCCCTTGCTGTGGAATTGTTTGACTATCGCCTAACCAACGCGGTTGCATGCTAGCGATAACAAGCGCTAACCACATAATAATAAATAACAGTGTGTTAGCACTGTACCAGCGGTGCGATTGCGCTTGACTTGTATCCGCTAACTTGGCTAATGGCGGTAAATATAATTTAGTGCTTTGGCTTTTTCTGTTTTTCGGATGAAAAAGCAACGGCAGAAAAACCAACAGTGCCAACCAAGGATAAGTAACATCAAGCATGTTGTTGCTCCTTCTTATCAGAGGCTGCGACGGAGCTTGCAGATGCAGCACTAGGCAGCACATCGCTATCTTGGCCTTGGTATTGCTTTAACCAGTGCTTAGCAAAAATATAAAACTGGTTAAGTTCAGTCTCTGAACTGGTTTTGCTATAAAGCAGCTGGTTTAAATTAGGTAAGGCTTGGCTAGAGTGCTTTGCTAACCAAAGCTGCCACTGCTCAGTGTTAGCAGATAGTGCCGGGTGATTAGGTTGATAATGCTGTAGCACGCGTTTTAATAACTGATTAATTTGTTGGCCAGCATTAGGTTGCTGCTCTAGCTGATTAAGCTGAGCTAGCGCTTGGCGCTTAGCTAACCAATAATGGTGGCGCTGAATTAATTTATAAACACTAAAAACCAATGCGGTTAAACCGCCGAGGATTAACAGCCAGTAAATAGGCGCTAAGCCAAAGCTATGACTAAATTCTGGCTCAACAATATCAGCCAAAGACGCTAAGGCAGGGTTTGGGTTTATTGTTTGTGTATTCATAGCAGGAGTAATGTCTGTGTTAGCCATGCCAGCTTCTCTCTAGTTGGCTCAAAACCGGCTCAGCAGCAGAGATTGGCAGCCATTTACAGCCTAAAATTGATAACTGTTGTTGAAGTTGCTGTTGTTGCAGCGCTTGTTGCTGGGCATAACGCTGCTGTAGGTTTTTATTGCCTAATTCAACAACACCACTATGTTGGCCATCGGTTACTGCAGCTTGGCCTGAGCTGCTAACAGGGATATTGAGCTCTAGCGGATCGCTTATAGCACAACAGCTAACTTCATTATGCTGTCGAATGGCGCGAATATGTCGCAATGCATCAGCATTAAATTGGCTAAAATCAGATAAGATATAAACCAAGCTACCTGGGTGCACTAAACGACGTAGCTGAGCAAGCGCTGTCGTAAAATTTATACCAGTTTTTAAGCTGTTTGGGGCTAAATTGGCGACTTCAGGTGACGCGCTAGCCTCGGCAAGTTGCAAGCTATTATGTATTTCAGTCAGAGCATGAAAATAGCGTAATACGCCATGGCTGCGACTATGAGGTTTTAATTCGCGATGTTGTTGTTGGCTAAAGACAATGCCACCGAGCTTGTCACCGCGCTTTTTTACATGCCAAGCAATAAGCGAGGCTAAATGAGCCGCTTGAACCGACTTAAATAATAACGTTGAGCCAAAGTGCATACTGCTGCTTAGATCGGTAAGAATAAACACAGGCCGCTCTTTTTCTTCACGAAAAAGCTTAGTATGCATCTTGCCGGTGCGCGCAGTTACCCGCCAATCTATCGTGCGAACATCATCCCCATTTTGGTAATGACGTACCTCGTCAAACTCCATACCTCGGCCTTTACTTTTAGCCAAGTAGGTGCCCGCCAGTTTACTTTGAATAGCCATTTTCGGGCTTAAGTCTAACACCTTCGTATAGCGTTGATACCACAGTAGTTCAGGCAAGCCTAAGGTACTGCCGTTAGCATGAACTTGATGCAGCCACTGTTGGCTAGATAAGGCTGAATTTATCATTAGGCTGAAGGCACCAAACGTAAAATTTCAGCTAAAACATCATCAGTTGTAATACCTTCTGCTTCAGCGGTATAGGTTAATATAATTCGATGACGTAGGGTATTATGAAATACAGCTTGGATATCATCGGGTGTGACATAATCTCTGTCACTAAGCCAAGCTTTAGCTCGAGCACAGCGCTCAATGGCAATAGTGGCACGTGGGCTGGCACCATAAGCAATCCAACTGGCTAACTTTTCGCTATAAGCGGCAGGTTTACGCGTCGCCATAATTAGCTGAACTATATATTGCTCTAGGCCATCGGCCATATGTAACTTTAATATTTCTTTGCGAGCGGCAAAAATATCAGCTTGGCTTATGCTGGTTACCGCTGCGCTTTCGCTAGATAAAGCTTCATTGCGAGTTAATTGCAAAATGGCTAACTCGGTTGCAGCATCTGGGTAATCTACTTTTAAATGTAATAAAAACCGGTCAAGTTGGGCTTCAGGTAAGGGGTAAGTTCCTTCTTGCTCTAATGGGTTTTGCGTTGCCATTACCAAAAATAATTCAGGTAGCGGGTAGGTATTGCGACCTACAGTCACCTGTTTTTCGGCCATTGCTTCTAATAATGCCGATTGCACCTTTGCCGGTGCACGGTTAATTTCATCTGCTAAGATTATATGATGAAAAAGAGGGCCAGACTGAAACTCAAATTGTCCCGTTTCTGGGCGATAAATGTCTGTGCCGGTTAAATCTGCTGGTAGTAAGTCGGGCGTGAACTGAATGCGGTGAAACTCGCCTTCGACACCATCAGCAAGTGCATTAACTGCTCGGGTTTTTGCAAGACCAGGAGGGCCTTCTACAAGCAAGTGCCCATTAGCTAAGAGGGCTAATAAAATACCTTCAGTGAGTTCAGGCTGTCCTAGTACTTGGCTGTCAAGATAGGCTTTTAAACCGGAAAATGCGTTTACCATAATGCGCTTACCCTAATGTAGAGTCTTAATTAGATTTAATGATTACTTTTTACCCAAAACATGAAATTTCAAGCTAGGCTATGACGTTATATCTTATATAAGGTTCAGTTTGTATTAAAACAAGTGTTTTAATTTTCGCCAACAGTGGTTACAATCGATAACAGAATACAGGTCAGACCTGTAATTTAGATTGAGGAATACGATGAAGACGCCAATACAACTCACAACTCGCGGTGGCGATAGAATAGCCATTGTTTCAGGTTTACGTACCCCTTTTGCTAAGCAAGCAACAGAGTTTCATGGGGTTTCAGCTTTAGATTTAGGTAAAATGGTAGTTAATGAACTACTTATTCGTACTGAAATTGACCCTAAGTTAATTGAACAAGTTGTCTATGGCCAAGTAGTGCAAATGCCTGAAGCACCTAATATTGCTCGGGAAATTGTATTGGGCACCAATATGAGTATACATACGGATGCGTTCAGTGTTAGCCGTGCGTGTGCAACAAGCTTCCAATCAGTAGCAAATGTATTAGAAAACATGATGGCAGGCACATCAGAAATTGCTATTGCCGGTGGCGCCGATTCTAGCTCAGTGTTACCTATTGGTGTTAGTAAAGCCTTGGCGCGCGCCCTTGTTGATTTAAACAAGGCGCGTACCTTGAGTCAGCGTATCGCTATCTTTCGTCGCCTAAAATTAAAAGATTTATTACCTGTACCGCCAGCCGTTGCCGAATACAGTACCGGTTTATCTATGGGCGATACTGCCGAGCAAATGGCGAAAAGCCATAATATTAGTCGTCAAGAGCAAGATGCTTTAGCGCATCGCTCACACACTTTAGCAACGGCGGCGTGGCAAAGTGGTGTTATGCAACAAGAGGTGATGGCCGCTTATCCAGAGCCGTATTCGCGCTTCTTAGAGATGGATAATAATATTCGTCAAGACTCTAAATTAGAGTCTTACGCTAAATTAAAGCCTGCCTTTGATCGTGCACATGGCACTGTTACTGCGGCCAATAGTACCCCATTAACAGATGGGGCTTCAGCCGTATTAATGATGACAGAAAGTAGAGCTAAAGCCCTAGGTTATAAGCCATTAGGCTATATTCGTAGTTATGCTTTTGCTGCGATTGACGTTAAACAAGATATGTTAATGAGCCCATCTTATGCGACACCGTTAGCCTTAGATCGCGCAGGCATGACCTTAGCTGACTTAACCTTAATTGAAATGCATGAAGCTTTTGCTGCGCAAACCTTAGCTAATGTAAAAATGTTCGCTAGCAAGAAGTTTGCAGCTGAAAAGCTAGGTCGCAGTGAAGCCATTGGTGAAATAGACATGGATAAATTTAATGTTAATGGCGGATCTTTAGCTTATGGCCATCCATTTGCTGCTACAGGTACCCGCTTAATTGTGCAAACATTAAATGAATTAAATCGTCGCGGTGGTGGTGTAGGCTTAACAACAGCTTGTGCTGCAGGTGGACTTGGTGCGGCTATGATAGTGGAGACAGAATAATGACATCAAGCAATAGTTTTAGTTTAGCGGTTCGTGATGACCAAATAGGTGTAATTACCATGGACATCGTTGGCGAATCTATGAACGTGTTAAAAGCTTCATTCGCAGATGAAATTAGCGCTTTATTATCAGAGATTAAAGCCAATAAGCAATTAAAAGGTTTAGTGTTTATTAGCGGCAAGCCTGGCTCATTTATTGCGGGTGCTGATATTTCAATGTTAGATAACTGCGAAACGGCCACAGAAGCACAAACGATTGCAACTATGGGCCAAGATATGTTCAATCAACTTGAACAGCTCAGTATTCCTTTAGTTGCAGCGATTAATGGCCCTTGTTTAGGCGGCGGTTTAGAGCTTGCTATGGCCTGTCATGCTCGTGTGGCAACAACTAACCCTAAAACAGTACTTGGCTTACCTGAAGTGCAATTAGGTTTATTACCGGGAAGTGGCGGGACTCAGCGTTTACCTAAGCTGGTTGGGTTACAAAAAGCCCTAGATATGATGTTAACCGGTAAGCAACTTCGTGCTGCTCAAGCTAAGAAATATGGCTTAGTTGATGATGTGGTTCCTGAGTCTATTTTACTTGAAGCTGCAGTGAAGCTGGCATTAAAAGGTAAGCCACAGCGAGCTGATCGAAAACTGAGTTTAATGGATAAGTTTTTAGAGCAAACTAGCGTTGGTCGCAATGTTGTATTTAATCAAGCACGTAAACAAACGCTAAGTAAAACACAGGGTAATTATCCTGCGCCTATTAAAATTTTAGAGGTTATTCAAACAGGGATAGAGCAAGGTCGTCTGGCTGGTTTAGCCGCAGAAGCCGAAGCTTTTGGTCAGTTATGTATGACTAAAGAATCAGCGGCCTTGCGTAGTATTTTCTTTGCAACAACAGAAATGAAAAAAGAAACCGGCGCCGGTGATATTAAACCACAACAGATCCATAAAGCGGGTATTTTAGGTGGAGGCTTAATGGGCGGAGGCATTGCTAATGTAACAGCAACTAAAGCCGGTATTCCTGTTAGGTTAAAAGATATTAACCCGCAAGGCATCGCTAACGCTTTACAATATAGTTATTCATTATTAAAGAAAAAGCGTGATCGTCGTTTTATTACTCAAGCCGACCTGCAAAAGCAGATGATGCTAATTAGCGGTACAACCGATTATACCGGTTTTCATGATCTTGATATTGTAGTTGAAGCGGTATTTGAAGACTTAAGCTTAAAGCAGAAAATGGTTGCAGATATTGAAGAGCACACGAGTGAAAACACCATTTTTGCTAGTAATACTAGTTCATTACCTATAAGTCAGATAGCTGAAAACGCTAAACGACCAGAAAATGTTATTGGCCTACATTACTTCTCACCGGTTGATAAAATGCCACTGGTTGAGGTAATAGCCCATGACAAAACATCGCCTGAAACTATTGCAACTACCGTTGCTTTTGCTAAAAAACAAGGCAAAACACCTATAGTAGTTAAAGATGGCGCGGGTTTTTATGTCAATCGTATTTTAGCTTTATATATGAATGAAGCGGCTAATATCTTACTTGAGGGTGAATCAATAGAAAGCATTGATAAATCTTTAGTTAAGTTTGGTTTCCCCGTGGGCCCTATTGCGCTATTAGATGAAGTAGGTATTGATGTAGGCGCTAAGATCTCACCTATTTTAAGTGACGCTTTAGGTGAGCGTTTTGTTGCTCCTGCGGCTTTTGACAAGCTATTAGCGGATGATCGCAAAGGTAAGAAGAATGGCAAAGGCTTTTATTTATATAATGGCAAAAACAAGAAAGCGAAAAAACAAGTAGATAGCACAGTTTATAATTTACTTGCTGTTACGCCAGCATCACGTTTAAGCCAAGAAGATATAAGCAGTCGCTGTGTGGTGCAAATGCTAAATGAAGCGGTTCGCTGCTTAGATGAAGGCGTTATTAACAGCGCAAGAGATGGTGATATTGGTGCCATATTTGGTATTGGTTTCCCGCCATTCTTAGGTGGCCCATTCCGTTATATCGATAGCATAGGTGTTACAACCTTAATTGCTCAGTTGCGTAGCTTAGAAAGCCGCTTTGGCGATCGCTTTACGCCAGCACCGCTACTGTTAAAAATGGCTGAGCAGCAAGAAACTTTTTATCCATAGTCAATAAAGCTTAAGCAAAAAGGCATGTTTATAAACATGCCTTTTTTATTTAAAACTTAAGCAGAAATAACGAAAAGTTAACAGTCATGGTTCCTTGGCATGTGTATAATTAAAGAACAAATTTAATGGAGTCGATAAGTGTTATTTTTACCCGTTATATGGCTATGCACAGCAGCTGGCATTTATGTTGCTGCATTACGTTGTGGAATGGCAGCAATACGCTGGGCAGTCGCTGCACTGTGTTTAGGCCCGCTATTAATTCCTCTTTTTAGCAGCCATAAAAGGCTTAATTTACTTCGAGGTCGAGGCGCTAAGGTTATTTGTTATCGGGCTTAATGCTTAACTTTGTAGCAATTGTTTCAAATGACTAGTAATGACAATTATATGATTTAAGTTTGCGGCCTTGGGTAAAAAAGCAGCATAGACCTCTTTGGTTATCATTGCCGCTTTAGCAACTAGATGTAATCGCTGTTCAGCTAAATGTGGCTGCAGCATTGCTTTGGGTAAATAAGCGCTACCACCTGAGTGTAGCATCATCTCTAAAGCGATTTTAGCGCTTGTGGTGCGGTGTTTTATTGCTACTGACTCTGAATAGAGACGGCTGTGCTGCAAATTAAAACTGCTGCCCCAATCAATATAAATATGATCTTTTTGCCAATTTTCTACGCTTGCGCCAGGGTTGCTGCTAACGGGTACAAGTTGAATATCACCTAATTTTTCTACTTGAATATCATCAACTTTAGGCGCGTCATATAAAATAGCTAAATCTAAGCCTCTTTCTTGAATTTGCCTCACTATTTGCTCGCGACCTAAAGAGTCAGCTCGCCAGCAGAGGTTAGGAAATAAATGCTGACTATTAACAAAACCTTGCAATAAAAAGGCATCCCAAACATTAGCGGTGCCGGCAATAGAAAACGGCTGAGCCAATTCGGCACTCACTGCCACATCTTGCTTAGCCCGTTGTAAGGCGTTTAACATCGCCTCGGCATGGGGGAGTAATCGTTCGCCGGCCGCTGTTAATTGAATATTGTTGCGATGTCTGCTAAATAAATTAACACCTAAGTATTGTTCTAGTTGACGGATCCTAAAACTGACTGCAGACTGAGTTAAGTATAAGTTTTCTGCAGCATTACCAAAATGGCGAGTGCGCTGAACTTCAATAAAGGTTTTGAGTAGTTCGGTGTCCAATTTATATCCTAGAAAATATTTATGGTGTCGATAAAAAATTTTTGTTTTACGATAGGATTATTGTTAACCATACTCCGCACAGTTTCAACTGGTAGGGACAAAGTTCCTATGAAAAGAGAGGAAAAAAGTGATGCAGCAAAGTTTTGTTAGTCACCGTCGCTTTTTCGATGATCGAAATTTCCCCAAAGGGTTTACACGATCAGGGCGTTTTACCCTTAATGAAGGTAATGTCCTCGAGAAGCATGGCTTAGCAATGTTTGAGCTGGAGCAAGGAACAAGAGCGCCAGTAAATGAAGAAGAGCAGCGTTTTGTCTTGGTTTGTAAAGGTGAAGAGCCTGCAACAACGGTTTATGAAAAAACCTGGCTTAAATATAAAAATCGGCTAGCTGAAAAACGCAAATTTCATACTGTATTCGGTAAAAAGAAAATTGCTGATGGTAGTGACGATTTATCTTATGTAGACACAGATATCGATTAAAAAAACAGCGCCTTCAGGCGCTGTTTTTTTTATAATCAAGGCCAAACTAACCTAATTCATTTAATGAGCTATATTCAAGATCAACTTGTTGTAATTTCTGTTTTAATAATTCAGAGCTGCTGGCTTTAATATGGGCAAATTCAGGTTTAGGATCCGTGGCTAAAAACAAGGCATCATACTCTGGTAACAGCAGTTGATGTAAATACTGTATAAACTCACTTAAAGATAAATCACTCAGTGCTTTAATAATGTTTTGACTAAGATTAAAGCTGTAATCGTGCTGGCCTAAAGCAAGCCAAAAACGCTTTGCTCTCGCGCCTAAGCTACCATCGGGTTGATTTAGCTGTGCTTGTAGCCCTTGCTTCATTTCTACAAAATCGGTTTCGGCTAAGTTTTTTGTTTCATCAAGAAAGCCCTTAAAAAATGTCACTGTTGCTTGGTATAGCTCTTTGCAGCTAGCGTTAGGAGATTGCACATAAAAAGCAATACCCGGCAAAGTGTTTATAGGAGCATAACCGGTACCTACTAAGTAGCCAAGTTGTTGCTCAGTACGCAACTGATGGAAATATTCTGCTGATAATACATGGTTAGCTAACATAAATAAGGCCATGGTTTTAGGCGTAGTGTGCTGCGCAGGTAAATAAATAACTAAAGCATGATCGTTGTGTTCAGTGTCAACCTGAAGCCAAACCGGTCCTTGGCCTTGAAGTCTATAGGTCGGATTTGCTACTGCTGGCGCTGCATTGCCTAGACTCTGCTGCCAATGAGTTAATTGAGTGCTTAACTTGTTGGCATGCTCTTGGGTCCAGTTGCCTATTATTAAGCTTTCAATATGAACGGCAGAAAATAATTGTTGGTGAAAACATAAAAAGTCTTGGAAATTTAACGTCTCTAAGGCATCTGCAAGTTGGATGATCTCTGGATTAGCCGGTTGTAAAATAGCTGAAAGCTGAGCAAACAATTTAGGAACGGGTTTACTTTTACGGCTATTTTGCCAGTGCCTAATCAGTTGACGCTTAATTTCATTAAATCGCTGTTGGCTAAATTGCTGCTGTGGCATTTCGTTTAGAATATTAGTTAACAATAACAGCTGATTGGCCGCCAAACCGCTAGTGTGAATACTTAGGCCTTGGCGATGAACATGGACATTATAAACTAAGTCTATTGCTGTAGCAGGGTAGAACTGCTGATTAACATTATCTAGAAATAACTCAACCCATAATCGGATTGCGGCAAGCTGCTGACAATTATGTTGACTATTAGCCAAGCTTAATTGCACAAAAATATGGCCTTTCGGGCTATTAAAGTTGGTATCAGCTTTATACCAAACTGTTAATGACTCTGTATCAGCCACTTTTTTAGGTATAGTCATATGTGCGTTTTCAGCTAATAAGCTCAGATTATCGCTTAAATATGGGTTCTGTTTTGGTAAGCGAAATACTTCTAGTAAAGGTGCTTGATCTAGCTTTTGTAGCAACTTAGGTGAAATGGTCTCAATACTATATGGGGTTTCATACCAGCGGGCCTTAAGGTTAACAGGCGCATCAGGGCTTATTAGCATCAAACGCATATTGCTGCTGCAAAAAAACTGCAAAATATGTTGATACAAACTGTCAGTTGGTGGCTCCATTCGGTAATCGCCAAAGATAATATCGGCCACAGGGTAGTGCTGCATATTAATAGATAAATGGTTGGCCGTTTCAAGTTCATCTGTTGGCTCTTGGTACAGATAAGCCCACTCTAAAAGTATTTGTTTTTCTTTATATAAAGATAATGGGAATGGACGTGATTTAAGTAAGGCTAAATAACTAAATAAGCTTTGTAAAATCGCATCACGCTGATTTAAACCAAGATCTGTAAGTTCAAAGGCAATGGTGAAATCTTTATAGTTACTGCCATCAATGCCACCACCTGCGCTAAGTTGGTTAACCCAGCCTCGTTGTTTTAAATAACTTAATAAAGAGCCTTCTCCTTCATCGCCAATAAGGTGAGCTAAAAAGCTAATGATTTTATGTTTATACCAAACCTGAATATCCGGCAGGGCAAAGCTAACGATCAATTTTTGGCTATTCCTATGGGGCTGAATATTTAATTGAATACCTTGCTGGTTAGCTAAGTAAAGCGGCTCCGTTAACTTGGCCTTATTGGGCTGGGTATTGGCAATGGCGTTAAAATATTGCTCTACATATTGTCGTTGTTTCGCTAAGGGCATAGGTGAAACAACAGCAAGAGTCATCCGGTTAGCGCTATAATTATGCTTAAAAAAACGTGTTAAAGCCTGACTTAAACTATCGCCAGGTAAATCAGCTAGCGTTGTTAAATTGCCTACAGAAAACTTAGCAAAAGGGTGTTTAGGGTTTACCGTTTCTTTATGTACTTGGTAGATACGGCGACCATCGTCTTTTAGTTTTAAGCTAAATTCAGCTTCAATTGCATGGCGTTCTTTTTCAATATAATCCGAACTTAATAAAGGCTGGCTAAACATATCGGCAAAACGGGCCAGAGCTTGGTGAAAAAAGTCATTATTAATATCAAAAAAGAAACTACTATGCTCGGTGCCCGTCCAAGCGTTATGGCTACCACCGTGTCGGCTAATAAATTGTTGATATTCACCGGCTTGTGGGTAATTAGCTGAGCCTAAAAACAACATATGCTCAAGAAAGTGTGCTAAGCCTTGGCGTTCAATAGGATCATCAAAGTGACCTACATTCACAGTTAAGGCCGCTGCGCTCTTATTTGCATCGACTTGCTGGGTAAGAAGCACTGAAAGGCCGTTTTTAAGTACGATATGCTGATAACTTCTATGATCGTTTATACTCTGCAATAGCTGGGTATTTTCCAAGCGATATCCCTTTTGTGTCTTTATTAGATTTTAACTTGCGTATAGGCCCTGAATACGTTGTCATAGTAGGGCTTTTATATAAGAAGCCTCTATCATAGCTATAAGTAATAACTAGAGTTGTTCTTATGCTTTATTAACAGTTACGCTTAGTGTTAACTTTCTTTATCATAGCGCACTATTTTGACTTGGTAAGGTATAGCTTGCATATTGTTTTAAGCGATTACCTCAACAACAGGACTTATTAAGTAGTATGGTACTTTATCAATGGTAAATCTTGTTATTATGCGTCACGGTGAAGCTGAGCCAATGGCTGCTTCAGATCAGTTAAGATCTTTAACCTCAAAAGGGGTTAATGACGTTAATCAAATGGCAACTTGGCTGGTTCAGCAATATGGCCATTTTGATTGGATTTGGTCTAGCCCGTATTTACGAACCCAACAAACTGCAGAGTTAATGTTAGCTAAGCAGACTGATTCTTGTCAGTTAGAGTTAGTACCAGATTTAACGCCAGATGCCGATGCTGCAAGTTTTCAGTCTTTTTTAGATGTATGTTTAGCGTCTAAACCCGATGCGCGCATTTTATTGGTTTCACATATGCCCTTAGTCAGTTTTTTAGTCGCACAGTTTACCCAAACTGATCATGCGCCTGTTTTTACGCCTGCACAATTAGTGTGCATCGACTATAAGCCAGAGCATAATGGACAGCTAGTGCAGTCGGTCAGTACCGACAAGTTAGCTTTATTAAGCTGACAATGTACTGTGAGCAAAGTGGGTTTTGTTAAGTTTTAACTTTAAGTAAAATTAATAAAGCCCCATGTTTACCCCAGCTTTTAGGCGCAGTGTGAAAGGCTCGGACATTAGGATGCTGTATAAGCCAATTGGGTACCTTACGGGCTAATATGCCTAAGCCTTTACCATGAACGACACAGGCGCAATTTATATGTTTTTGCTCACAGTAGGCCAATAGGCCTGCTAGCTCTACTTTAGCCTCTGCTGAGGTTAAACCATGTAAGTCTAATATTACTTGCGGTTGAAACTCACCACGCTTTAACCGACCGCTTAAATGGGCATCATCACCGCTTTGTACATAGCTATGGCTGCCACCTTGATGAACATAACCTTCGTATTGATCTGAAAAATAAAATAAATCGTTTGTTAGGTTGTTTAGCGGGACGTCTGCACGTCTTTTTTGCTTGCTCACAACAGCAACTGGCGGTATCTTATCTTGTGTCATAGGCTTAGCGCCTGCTATCGACTGGCGAAACAGTTGGCTATCTTCTTCTGTAACATCACTTGATGAAGCAATACTAGAGGCTAGGCTGGCTAATTTAGAGTTTTTATTTTGCATCGTGCAAGTCTACTTAATCTTATCGATTTTTACAAAAAGAGCTTACCTTAAACATGGCTGAATCAAGTGAATTATTTTTAACTGCCCAGTGCATAGCTGACGCGACTTCTGAGTTAGTAACAGTACATGATTGGCTACGCTTTGCCGTTAGCCAATTAAATAAAGCCCAGGTGTACTTAGGACATGGCACAGATAACCCTTGGGATGAGGCCGCATTATTGCTAAGTTATGTGTTGCATCTACCGCCATTGACGGATGAAAAACTATTTAATGTTCGCTTAATTAAACAAGAGCGTGAAGACTTTATTAATTTATTACAACAAAGGATCAGCCAACGAGTGCCTGCGGCTTACTTAACTAATCAGGCTTATTTTGCCGGTTTAGCTTTTTATGTTGATGAGCGGGTGTTAGTGCCACGTTCGCCAATTGCTGAATTAATTGCTGAGAAATTTGTTAATCAGTTACAAGGTCACAGTGCTCAGAGTATTTTAGATTTATGCACCGGCTCAGGTTGTATTGCTATTGCTTGTGCTTATGCTTTTCCAGATGCAGAAGTCGATGCGGTTGATATTAGCTCTGATGCTTTAGAAATTGCTCAGTTTAATATTGAGCAGCACGGCTTAGAGCATAGAGTTTATCCTATTTTATCAGATGGCTATGACGGCTTAGCAGGGGCTAAGTATGATCTTATTGTAACCAATCCGCCTTATGTCGATGCCGAAGATATGGCCGATTTACCCCAAGAGTATCACCATGAGCCTGAGCTTGGCTTAGCTTCAGGGGAAGACGGCTTAGCATTAACCCGTCGCATTTTAGCCCAAGCTGCTGCGCATCTAAATGACGGTGGGGTACTAATTTGTGAAGTGGGCAATAGCATGGTGCAGTTACAACAGCAATTACCTGAGGTTGATTTTACATGGCTAGATTTTAAACATGGCGGTATAGGGGTTTTTGCTATAACTAAAGCCGAACTAGAGCGTTGCCAACACTTATTTACACTATAAAGACTTTAGGGAGCGGTAATGGCCGGTAATAGTATAGGACAGTTATTTAAAGTAACTACTTTTGGCGAAAGTCATGGCCCAGCTATTGGCGGCATTATTGATGGCTGCCCGCCTGGTATGCGACTCACTGTTGAAGACTTACAGTTTGATTTAGATCGACGTAAACCGGGCACCTCTCGTTATACCACAGCCAGACGAGAGCAAGATAGTGTGAAAATATTGTCTGGCGTTTTTAATGATACAACCACAGGCACAAGTATCGGCTTATTGATTGAAAACACGGATCAACGTTCGCAAGATTATTCAGCGATTAAAGATGTCTTTCGTCCAGGTCATGCTGACTATACTTACTGGCATAAATATGGCATTCGAGATTACCGTGGCGGTGGCAGAGCTTCCGCTCGGGAAACAGCCGTTCGAGTTGCTGCGGGTGCTATTGCAAAAAAATATCTCTTTGAACAATGTGGTGTACAAATTCGCGGTTATTTAGCTCAGTTAGGACCAATAAAAATGGCTAAACTAGACTGGGACCAAGTGAGTAATAACGCTTTTTTTGCCCCTGATGCGGATAAAATTACCGAGCTAGATCAGTATATGCGTGATTTAAAGAAGGCTGGCGACTCTGTTGGCGCGCGCATTAACGTGGTTGCCTCTAATTTACCTGTTGGTTGGGGGGAGCCCGTTTTTGATCGATTAGATGCGGATATTGCCCATGCCATTATGAGCATTAATGCTGTTAAAGCAGTGGAAATAGGGGATGGTTTCGCTGTTGTAGAGCAGCGCGGTTCTACGCATCGTGATGAACTAAGCCAACAAGGATTTAGTGCTAACCATGCAGGAGGAATTTTGGGTGGTATTTCGTCTGGCCAAGATATTACTGTCAGTATGGCACTAAAACCGACTTCTAGCATTAGCGTGCCGGGTAAGAGTATTAGTAGCCAAGGTGAGGAAATTGAAATCAGCACTAAGGGCCGGCATGATCCTTGTGTCGGTATCCGAGCCGTTCCTATTGCTGAAGCCATGATAGCGATTGTCTTAATGGATCATTTTTTACGCCACCGAGCGCAGAATCCCCATGTACAGGTAGCAACCCCTGATATAGCGCACAAATAATATCAGCTTAGCAACGTAAATTAGGTATCCCATGTCTGCGGTTTCAGCCCGGCCAGCGCTAATGTTGGCCTATTTTACATATTTTGGTGTCTTGGGCGTCTTTGTGCCTTATTTTGGCTTATTTTTAGATGGTCGAGGTTTAGATTCTGCCGAAATAGGCTTATTACTGGCTATTGTTACCGGCAGTCGTATTATTGGACCAAATATCTGGGCAGCCTTATCGGAGCGCACGGGTAAGCCTTTGTTAATTATGCGTACTGGCGCTTTTCTCGCTATTTTAGGCTGGTGCAGCAGCTTTGCTAATATCGGCTTTTGGCCGTTATTAATTGGCTTTACTTTGTTTAGTTTTTTTTGGACGGCCATTTTACCACAGCTAGAAGTATCTGCTTTTCACTTTTTAAATGATGATACCCAAGCCTATAGCCGAGTGCGGAGTTTTGGTAGTGTTGGTTATATTGTGCTTGTTATGTTTGGTGGCTGGTTATTTGAATTGTTTGGCAGTGAATTTTTACCGGTTTCAGCGTTATTGTTTTTAATGCTATTACTGGTAAGTCTATTTTTACTGCCTGCGGTTAGTTTAAATCTGAATACGAAAAACGTAACAGAGCGGTTTACCGATCTGTTAAAAAATCCGTTATTGTTGCGCTTTATGTGCGCTGCTTTGTTAATACAAATGAGCTTTGCGCCCTTTTATGGCTTTTTTACTTTATATAGCCGCGATATTGGCTACAGTGGCACTGAAACAGGGCTATTTATAGGCGTTGCCGTTGCAGCTGAGATTGTCGCTTTTTATTTTGCCGGCAAAATTATGCGCAATCGCAGCTATAAAGTGCTGCTAAGTATTTGCTATGGCTTAACTGTATTACGCTGGACCTTAGTGGCAACCGTGGCTGATAACGCTTGGTTATTAGCATTTAGTATGATGTTGCATGCAGGCAGCTTTGCTATTGCACATTGCTGCGCTATGCAGTTTATTCAACAGTTTTTTCCGAAACAACTGCGTAGTCGTGGCCAGGCTTTTTATGCCGGGATTATCTATGGCGGTGGTGGCGCTATTGGGGCTTATATGTCGGGGTTGTTATGGCAAGACGGCGCAGGATCAAGCTTTACTTTTCTTGCTGCCGCCGGACTTGCGTTAGTTGCGACTATTTTAGCAGTAACACTGCCTAAGGTGATCCCTAACGCAATAACCACTTCATAATAAGCTGAAATAAACCCCGCTTAAACGGCGGATAAATAAAGCTACCACTACTAAAGCGGCCTTTTTTGTGGATGGCTTTTTGATGAGAAAAAGTTAAAAATCCTGCTTCACCATGATAAGCGCCCATACCTGATGGACCTATGCCTCCAAAGGGCAAATCATCTTGGCCAACATGCATTAGCGTATCGTTGATACAAACACCACCGGCATGTGTTTGCTGCATAATTTGCTGCTGCAAGGTTTTGTTGGAGCTAAATAGATATAATGCCAGCGGACGAGGCTGCTGATTAATAAACTCAATGGCTTGCTCAATAGTGTCGTACAGCATAATGGGTAAAATAGGGCCAAAGATCTCTTGTTGCCAAACTGCACAGTCTAAAGGAGCATTAATCACCAATTGTGGTGCTAGTTTTTGCTGACTGGCTTGCTGCCAATTTTGTTTATCTAATGAAATAATTTCAGCTTGTTTGTTTGCCGCTTCGGTTAAATAAGCCTGTAAACGTGAAAACTGCTGTTGGTTGATAACCGCTGAATAATCTTCCCCTCGCACGCCCCTTGGATAAAACTGCTCAAAACAGCGCTGTGCCTGCTGAATAAAGGTATCGAGTTGTTGACGAGGTAATAAAACATAATCTGGCGCAACACAAGTTTGGCCGGCATTGGCGGTTTTGCCAAAGAGTAAGCGTTGTACGGCTGAGACTATATTAGCGTCTTTGCTGATAATAGCGGGTGACTTGCCGCCAAGTTCTAGCGTAACTGGGGTTAAATTAGCTGCAGCAGCTTGCATGACTTTTTTGCCAATATGGCTTGAACCGGTAAACAACAAATGATCAAAGGCTAAACTTGAAAAGTCAGCAGCAACTTGAGCATCACCTTCAATAACAATGACCTGATCTGGCAAAAAGTGAGCTAGCATTTCCTTAATCACTTTGTTGGTGGCCGGGGTAAACTCAGAGAGCTTTAACATCGCTTTATTACCGGCTGCTAAAGCTGCCATCAGCGGGCCAACGGCTAAAAACAGAGGGTAATTCCAAGGAACAATAATGCCCACTACGCCCAAAGGCTGAGGCAAAATATAATTGCTAGCGGGTAAATAACTATAATGAACTTTGCGTTTTTTAAGCTTCATCCAGCGCTTAACATGTTTAATTTGATAAGCTATACCACTTAAACTTGGCATAACCTCTAGTAGCCTGCTTTCATCTAAGCTTCTATGACTAAAATCAATGCTAATTGCTTGGCATAATTTATCACTATATTGCCGGATTGCTTTATCTAAAGCCTGCAACCATTGGATCCGCTTTGCAGCATCAGGATAGGGCTGTTGACTATATTGCTGTTTAAGTTGTGCTAATTGCTGTTTCATTCGCTTTTAATCCTACCCTGTGGTTGCAATGACCATGTAATCTTATGCACTCTAAAGTAGTCAGATCAGTTATACAAGCGCTACTGATGCTTGCTTTTACTGAACTAGACTAACGGCTTTACTGGGCAATTTCTGTTTAAGGTTATACAATAGCCGCCATTTTTAGCGTTGGCTTGTCTGAAATTGACGAGGTAGTGATATGGCAGCAAAGTTTCGTTTAGGTTTAATTATAAACCCCTTAGCTGGGCTTGGCGGTAGTGTTGGTTTAAAAGGCTCGGATCATCAGGCAGAGCAAGCGCTTGCTTTAGGCGCTAAACCCCAAGCAATGAACAGAGCGCAAACGGCGTTAGCGGAAATTATTCAGTTTAAGTCGCAATGTGAACTGTACACTGTTACCGGCGATATGGGGGAGAATAGCTGTAAACAGCTAGATTTAGCCTATTCACTAGTTTATTCACCTGCAGCAAATATCACGACAGCTGAAGATACAGAGCGTGCTGTCAAAGCCTTAGTTGAGGCTAAGGTAGATTTAATTTTATTTGCCGGCGGTGATGGTACAGCAAGAAATATTTGTCGCGTTGTAGGTGATGATACAACCGTTTTAGGTATACCTGCGGGTGTAAAAATTCACTCTGGTGTTTATGCTATTTCACCCACAGCTGCGGGCAAGCTGGTGGCAAAGCTAATTGCTGGTGAGCTAGTGTCGTTAGACAGCGCAGATGTGATGGATATTGACGAAGAGGCTTTTCGTCTAGGCGTGGTTAAAGCAAGACGCTTCGGTGAGATGCGTATACCTGCTCAATTACGCTATGTACAAAGCGTAAAAGCCGGTGGCCAAGAATCTGATGAATTAGTCTTAGCTGATTTAGCCGCTTATGTTACTGACCAAATGGAAGATAACGTTCGCTATATTATGGGATCGGGCTCAACCGTGGCGGCGGTTATGCAAGAGCTAGGTTTAGATAATACCTTACTGGGGGTCGATGTAGTAGAAAACGGCCAGTTGTTGGCAAAAGATGTTACTGCAGAGCAGCTTTTTAGCTTAATTGACGGCTATCCAAGTCAGCTCATTATTACGCTAATTGGTGGCCAAGGCCATGTGTTTGGTCGTGGCAATCAACAATTATCACCTAAAGTAATCCGCAGCTTAGGCCGTAATAATATTCAAATTATTGCCAGTAAAGGTAAATTAGAACAATTACAAGGTCGTCCTTTGTTAGCCGACACCGGTGATGCCGCGCTTGATCAAGAATTAGCAGGTTTAATTAATATACTTACCGGTTATAACGACTACGTGATGTATCGTTTAGGTTGGGAAGAAGAGGAATAGCATGAACAGTACCCTAACAAATATCCCTGAGGCTTATATTCAAAATGTAGCCAACTTTTTTGACCAGTTAGTTCCGGTGGCTAGCGATGATGAATTATTCGCTTCTGGTTATTTACGCGGCCACTTTGATTTAGTGGTAGGGACTTTACAAGTGGCAGGCGATAACTTTGCTAAAGAGCAGGTTATAGAGCAAGTTAATACCAGCTTACAGCAAGCGATTAGTCAAGGTGAGCTTAGCGAAACAGACCAAGCAACAGTACAAAGTATTTGGCAACGCGTTCAACAAATCGCAGCTTGATTTTGTGCTAAACAAGACTTTAGTGTCGGTTTACGCTAGACTGCGTGGCGATATTAACCTTGGCGTTAGTCGTCAAAATAAATAAAGTGGAACTCATGTCAGATAAATATACAACATTAGAACAACACGCAAGTTACGGTATTGGTTTACAAATGGGGCAGCAGTTAGCTGATAATCCATTTGAAGGTTTAGATATTGAAGCAGTAGCTGCAGGTGTTAAAGCCGCTTTTACTGAGCAGGAGCCAGAAGTTACAGATGAGCAAATTCGTGCCGCTTTTGGTGTGATTAGCGAGCGTATGCAAGCAGAGCAAGCTGAAAAAGCGAAGTTGTTAGCAGAAGCTGGCGATCAATTTTTAGCTGAAAATGCTAAGCGTGCTGAAGTAACAGTGACTGAATCAGGCTTACAATATGAAGTTTTAGTTGCAGGTGACGCTAACGGTGCTAAGCCAACAGCTGAATCAACAGTACGTACTCATTATCACGGTACTTTAATCGATGGTACTGTATTTGATAGTTCATATCAGCGTGGCGAGCCAGCTGAATTCCCAGTATCAGGCGTTATTGCCGGCTGGACAGAAGCGTTACAATTAATGACGCCAGGTACTAAATTACGTTTATATGTACCACATAACTTAGCTTATGGTGAGCGCGGTGCCGGTAATGCTATTGCGCCGTTTAGTACCTTAGTGTTTGATGTTGAGCTATTAGCTATTGTTTAAGCTTAATTAACTTTGCTAAGTTAATTAACATTGTTAAAAAAAGCCCTGTTGCATCAGGGCTTTTTTATTGGGTAAATTTTGCTTAGCGCTTCTTTAATTTATAAGGCCTTAGCTTTTATGGTTGCTTAAGTTAGCCCCTTGGCAAAGTAAAATAACACTTAAAACAGCAATATATGCAATTAAAGTTATGCGGGTCCAAAAAGCCATGCTTTGATCAAGAAAACGCCAGCTGTCTTCACCACAACTTGCTGTAGGTTCAAATACAGCCGGCAGCCACTTCTCTAAGGGTAACCAGCTTGGGTATTCAGCAAAAAATGAACAGGTTGAAAAGCCGCCTGAGGCAATTATCTGCTCAATTTCAAGTAACTCATTGGCTTGGATAAGGCCAAACACTGCACCGGCAATAACAGCTAACAAAGCGATACTGCGTAATAGAGTTACTTTAGCTAGCAGCAGACCAAGAATAGCAGCAAGCAGCATGGCAGTAAAAGCAGCACGAATATAAACACATTTGATACAAGGTTGAATATTCATTGCGTGCTGAAAATATAATGCTGCTCCTAGCAAGGCAGAGATAGTAACAATTAACAGCAACCAACTGCTGCGTTTAGTCGATAAAGACTTGATTTTATGTAACATTAAATAGCCTTATATAGTAGGGTGTTACCAGATAAGGCTTAATTTACGGCATTTTTAAACTTTGCACAATTAGGACTTAAAATAGGTATTTTAAGTCTGTGTCTTGTTAACTGAATAAGCTCTGGTACAATCAGTGTAATTTCATTGGCTAAGTAGACGGATAGATCCGCATGACAAACCTGATAAAAGCGCAAAGCCCAGCCGGTTTCGCAGAAGAATATATTGTCGATTCAATTTGGAACGGCAAATTTGCACCTGGCTCCATTTTACCCGCAGAGCGCGAACTGTCGGAGTTGATTGGTGTCACTCGCACTACTTTACGTGAAGTATTACAGCGTTTAGCTCGTGATGGCTGGCTAACTATTAAACATGGTAAACCCACTAAAGTTAATAATTTTTGGGAAACATCAGGCTTAAATATTTTAGAAACATTAGCCCGTTTAGACGAAGATCATATGCCTGATTTAGTAGATGAGCTGCTATCTGCAAGAACGAATATCAGCGCAATTTACATTCGTGGTGCGATAAAAAACAATGCTCAGCAAGTTGTTGATGTGTTTGCTGGAGCAGAACAGTTAGAAGATACGGCCGAAGCCTTTGCTGAATTCGATTATAATTTAAATCATGAATTAGCACTGCATTCAGCCAATCGTATTTATGTTTTAATTTTAAATGGCTTTCGGGGCTTATATAACAAAATTGCTCGTTTTTACTTTTCGCATCCTAAAGCCAGAGAATTGGCGCGTAATTATTATCATCAATTAAAGCTTCATGCTGAAAATGGTAAGTTTGATGAGGTGGTATTTGCCGTGCGTAAATATGGCCGTGAAAGTGGCTTAGTCTGGGCTGAATTAAGACCAGAAATTCCAAAAGACTTAATTGAATAGTTAGCGTTATTTAATGAGAAAATTTAAAACCGCCGCGTGGCGGTTTTTTGTTTTCAAAACCTGAGTTACTTAAGCCAAAACTTGCGAAATCGAGCCTTGAGCTGATGGTGTAAGCCAGTTATGATAAGCCGATATAAGTTATTCGAAATAGTTATAAGCCTAAAGGTATCCTCATGTCATCCATTGAAATGGTGTCTTCATTAAGCGAAGTGTATTTAGATAATAATGCGACTACGCCTGTTTTGCCGGTTGCAGCAGCAGCAGCGATGCATGCAATGCAAAGTAGTTTTGGTAACCCAAGCAGCAGCCATGCAACAGGAATTAAAGCAAAGGCCGAGCTTGAAGTCACTCGTTCGTTGGCACGTAAACTTATCGGTGCCTCAAGTGGTGATATTGTTTTTACCTCTGGGGCAACAGAAGGTATTCAAACCTCTATTGTCTCGGCCTTACTTGCTGCACGGTCTAATGGCAAGGTTGGCGCCGATACTTTATTGTTATATGGATCTACAGAACATAAAGCGGTGCCTGAAAGTTTAAAACATTGGAATCAGGTGTTGCAGGTAAATGCCACTATACAAGCCATACCAGTTGATAAAAACGGTATTGTAGATTACGACTTTTTACGTAAAACCTTACCTCAAGCGGTTATGGTTTGCACTATGGCTGCGAATAATGAAACAGGGGTAAAACAAGATTTAGTGGCACTTGAGACGTTGATCCGCTCGGTTAACCCAGATGTATATTGGATGGTCGACTGTGTGCAAGCCTTAGGCAAAATGACCTTAGATATTGCAAACACCAGTATCGATTATGCGCCTTTTAGTGGTCATAAACTCTATGCACCTAAAGGCATTGGTTTTTTGTATGTTAGAGATGGTGCGCCGTATCAGCCTTTTATCGCTGGCGGTGGTCAAGAAAGCGGCCTGCGATCTGGCACAGAGAATTTGCCAGGTATTGCCGCTTTGCATGCAATTTTTTCAGAGCTAGCCAAAAGTAACGGCTCTGCTTTTTATGATGAAGCTACCTTATGGCAATATCGGCAGCAGCTACTTGATGCCTTGCGGACTGTTTTTCCAAGCTTAGTATTAAATAGTGATAAGCCCTATATAGTGCCAACCACAATTAATTTTTCAGTGCCGGGCTTTTATAGTAAAGATATTATGGATTTATTTGATGCCGCCGGTATTCGTGTTAGCTCAGGCTCAGCTTGCAGCTCAA
Source organism: Rheinheimera sp. WS51 (assembly GCF_050936095.1). Classification (NCBI taxonomy): domain Bacteria; kingdom Pseudomonadati; phylum Pseudomonadota; class Gammaproteobacteria; order Chromatiales; family Chromatiaceae; genus Rheinheimera; species Rheinheimera sp. WS51. The sequence goes on along the minus strand of NZ_JBOTRC010000005.1, from coordinate 139,105 downwards.
AAGTGCCAACTAGCTTTGTATTAGACGCCATGGGATTAGAAGACTGGCGTAGCCAAGGCGCTATTCGGTTATCTTTTGGTCCTGCCATGACAACACAAGAATGCGAGCAGGCTTGCCAGAGAATTAGAAAACTAGCCGATGTGGTTTGTAAGCACTGTTTAGTATTAACTGACGCTACACCGACATTAGAGTTGCATGCCCAAGGCCTAATTCAATTAAAGCATGAAGCTTTATGTAGTTATATTATTATTTGTGCTGACACTAGGCAGGCAGTAGTGATTGATCCTGTGCTGCCTTTAGCAAGTCGCATTGCCAATATTGTGCTAGGGCAGGGTTTAGAGTTAGTTGCGGTGATAGATACGCATCAACATCAAGATCATCAGTCAGCTCGCTGTGCGTTATTAATGTTAGCGGGCTTAGTCGAGCAGAAAAACAAGGTTGATGAACTTGGCTGGCCATTGCAACAAAATACCTTAGTTGCAGGTAATTACCGCTTAGAAAAACTTAATACCCCAGGTCATACCCCAGAAGCAATTAGCATTTTATTATATAAAGAGCAGCAGCTAGAAGCCGCTTTTGTTGGCGATGTCATTTTGCCTGGAGGCATTGGCCGTACTGACTTAGAAGGTGGCAGTATGGTTGCGCTAGCAGACAGTATTAGGCTGTTAGCTAAGCAATTAGGACCAGACTGCTTGTTATTATCTAGTCATGACTATGGCCAAGGGTTCTTTACAACTTTTTCGCAAGCTTGTGCCGAACAGCCGTTATTAGCGGAGTTATTGCAAGAGTTACCGATGGAACACTGGCAAGCGGAATTACGCGCTCAAGCCATTAAATTACAGCAAGTAAGTACGTATTATTGTGGTTTAGTTGAAGTGAGCTACGCCGACGCCACTGATGTGATTTTACCTGAAAACTTAAGTGCATTTTTGCAACAAGAGCCCAATACTAAAGTGATAGATGTGCGAGAACCTCATGAACAAAGTGCTGGTGCATTAAGTTTATATTTGCCCAATGATGTTGAGATTTTAGAGTTGCCGCTGTCTAAATTAGCCGATGCATTAATTAATCACACTTTACAACAACAGCAAAGATTATTACTGGTTTGTCGCTCAGGTAACCGAAGTTTAGTTGCTTGTAAGGTGTTATCACGTATGGGGTTCAAGCAGGTGTATAACTTAAAAGGCGGTACGGCTTTATTAAGTTAACGGGCAATAGCGAGCTTTCACAGGTGTTATTAGCTTGGAACTTAAAACCGTCGAGCTAATTATTATGGCTAGTGAATTCAAATAGTCGTATTTGCCTGACAAGTAGCCGCATCTAAGAGGCTCAAGGTTGCGCAAACCGTTTAAGCTTTGTATAACAACATGACTTTTATTTAAATAAGCACACTATTATGAAATTTCTACTTAAATCAACACTGAGTGTTGCTCTTTGTAGCTTGTTACTGACGGTTCATTCAGTAGAAGCGAAAAAATCTGAGCCACAAACTTATCATACTGATCCGGTTAGCGTAGCTAGCGTTTTTAACGCTGATCCAAGCTTAAAGTTAACGCTAGAACAAATTATGGCTGATCCAGACTGGTTAGGCCGACAACCAGAGCGAGCTTTTTGGTCTGCAGACAGTAAAACTATCTATTATCAGCGTAAACAGCAGGGTAATGAGAACCGAGACTGGTATGCCAGACCACTTGATGGCAGTGATAATGGCCAACGAGTTGGCTTAAATGAAGCCCATACTATGGGCGCAGCTGATGCTGTTTATAATCAGAGTAAAACCTTACAAGCTTATATATTTGCGGATAACTTGTTTGTTCGCGATATGGTCACAGGTGAGTTACGCCAAATTACACAAGACAGTGCCAAGCAAAGCGCGGCACAATTTTTATTAGATGGTCGTCTTGCTTATCGTCAAGGTTGGCAATTTTTTGCAGTTGATCTTAATACCGGTTTTCGCAGTGAATTAGTCAATTTAAAAACCGAAGATGCACCTGAAGCGCCTGCAATAGGTAAAGGTTATTTAGCCCAAGAGCAACATAAACTAATTAGTTACGTTGCCTTAACCCATAAAAATAAGCTAGATAGACAGCAAGCTAAAACTCAGCTGCAGCAACAAAATAATACGCTTAGCCCACAGCCAATTTATTTAGGCAAAGGTTTACGTATTGTTGAAGCGAGTATGTCGCCTACGGCTGACTATATTGTTTTAGCTGTGCGTAAGGCAACAAAGCGTAACGATAAAGATATTATGCCTAACTATATAACGGCTAATGGTGATGTAGCCGCGCAGCCAGTTAGAGCAAGAGTGAATGATGTTAGCCCTGAGCCACAACAACTATGGTTAATTAACTTAACTAATGGCGAGCGAAGTGAGCTGAGCTATAACACCTTACCGGGTTATAACGAAGATGTGCTAGCAAGTGTTAAAGCTGAAAACGCTAAAGCCAAAGGTGAGAAATATAAAAGCGAAAAAGTGATCCGTGATATTGGCTTAATGAATGACTGGTATTGGAGTCAAGGTGCAATTCGCTGGCATGTCTCGGGTGAGCAAGTTGCTGTAATGCTAAAAGCCTTTGATAATAAAGATCGTTGGTTAGCAACAGTAGACTTAAAAAAAATGCGTTTAGTACCACAGCATCGCTTGCATGACACGGCTTGGGTAAACTATGCCTTTAATGATTTTGGTTGGTTGAATAATAGCCAAGCACTTTATTATTTATCTGAAGAATCTGGTTATGCCCATTTATATTTAAAAACGTTAACAGGTAAAGCTAAAAAGCTAACTAAAGGTACTTTTGAAGTTAGCGATCCGACGTTAACGCTGGATGATAATTATATTTACTTTAAAGCGAATATGGCGCATCCAGGTCAGTATGATGTTTATCGTGCTAACTTAACAAGTAATGAGATAGAACAAGTTACCCATTTAGTGGGAAGCACAGACTTTATTTTATCACCTGATGAAACCAAGTTGTTGCTGCGCCATTCAACAAACTTATTGCCAGAAGAGTTATATCTAGCTCAGGCGGCACCGGCAAAACAAGTTGTTCGTTTAACCGATACAGTGTCAGAGCAATTTAAAGCCTTACCTTTAATAGCGCCAACCATAGTTGCGGTTGAATCAACACATCAATCTCAGCCTATTTTTAGTAAAGTGTATCTACCAGAAAATAATGCCTCTGAGCAGGCTGAAAAGCGTCGTGCTGTTATTTTTAACCATGGTGCGGGCTATTTACAAAATAGCGATATGGGCTGGTCAGGTTATTTCCGTGAGTTTTTATTCCATAATCTATTAGTACAACACGGCTATGTTGTTATGGATATGGATTACCGTGCATCTAAAGGTTACGGCCGTGATTGGCGTACCGCTATTTACCGTCATATGGGGAAACCTGAGATTGAAGATTTAGCCGACGGTGTGGACTGGTTAGTGAAAAATGCCAATGTTGATCGTCAGCGTATCGGCACCTATGGTGGATCTTATGGTGGCTTTATGACCTTTATGGCTTTATTTACGCAGCCTGATTTATTCCAAGCCGGTGCAGCCTTACGGCCTGTAACAGACTGGGCATATTACAATCAACCTTACACGGCTAATATTTTAAATATGCCTAGCATAGATCCTATCGCTTACGAGCGCAGTTCACCTATTTATTTTAGTCAGGGCTTAACTAAACCATTATTAATTAATGCGCCTATGGTAGATGATAATGTGTTTTTCCAGGACAGCGTTCGTTTAGTTCAGCGCTTAATTGAGCAAGAAAAGCCTGACTTTGAGATTGCGCTCTACCCAGTAGAAGCTCATGGTTTTAGACAACCAAGTAGCTGGCTAGATGAGTACCGCCGGATCTTTAAATTATTTGAACAAAATTTATAATAAAAAAAGCCGCTACCTTTAAAGTAGCGGCTTTTTTATTGCGATAGTTTTATCTAAACACTAAACACTAAACACTAAACACTTGGTTTAAAAGTTCACTTCTTCATTGCGTCTCTAATCTCTCTTAATAAAATAACCTCTTCAGGCACCGGTGGCGGGGTATTAGGTTTGGCTTCTTCTTTCTTTTTCATGGAGGTTATAGCTTTAATTCCAACAAAAACGGCTATTGCAATAATGATAAAGTCTATTATGGTTTGAACAAAAGCGCCGTATTTAATTAATACTTCAGCTTGAGTTTCCGTCGCTTGCTGGATAACAATAGCTAAATCTCTAAAGTTTACGCCACCTAACAAGACACCTATTGGTGGCATAATGACGTCATTAACGAAAGAAGTCACAATTTTACCAAAAGCGGCTCCGATAATAATACCAACAGCCATATCAACCACATTACCCCGTAAGGCAAAGGTTTTAAATTCTTGTAACATGCTCATATCTACTCCTTAATTATTAGGTTGGCTACTGTTGTTATCACAGCAAAAAATAGATACGCCAGTTAGCTAAAGTAATATAAGCAGTAAAAGCAAAATTTAACAATTAATATAAGTTATTTAGCGATTAAACACCCTGCCGCAGTTACAAAATCGCTATCGGCACTGAAGTTGAGTACTTGACCAGTATAGGGTTGCTGTAATTGCAGATGGGCAGCGTGCAGTAATAATCTAGGGGCAGCAGCGCAAGCTTGCTCTGAAGCATAGAAACGATCCCCTACAATAGGTAAACCTAAAGCCTGCATATGCACGCGTAATTGATGGGAGCGACCTGTAATAGGCGTTAGTTCTACTAAGGCGCTATCCTTGAATTGTTGCAATAGCCTATAGTGGGTGATGGCGGCTTTACCTTGTTGGTAACAAACATAATTTTTTGGCGGATCACCACCGGCTGAGGCTAAAGGTAAATCGACAGTGCCATATTGATGCAGTAATTGGCCCCAAATAACGGCTAAGTAGCGTTTATGTACTTGTCGCTTGGCAAATTGTTGTTTTAAGTGTCGCTCGGCTTTGCGTCTAAGTGCAATAACAACAAGACCTGACGTTGCTAAGTCTAGGCGGTTAACTATTTGAGCAAAGCCATACTCTGCTTGCACTCGGCTTAATAGACTATCGGCTAGATGCTCGCCACGACCTGGGACACTAAGTAAGCCACTGGGTTTATTTAAAACTAATAAATCTTTATCAGCAAAAACAATATCAAGCCAAGGTGTGACAGGGGGCAGGTAATTAAAAGCTGAAGGCATATCAATTAAATCGACTTAGCAAAAAGCGCAGCTTAACGGATTTTACTAAGAGCAACTAGTCCTTTGCGCCATCGCTTTTGTGAAAGTTGTTTTTGCGGCATAATGGCACAGTATTAGTTTTTATCGAGATAAGCATGGCGGATGCAATAGAAACCCTGGCGAAGTTACAAGCCAGCAGTGAGAATTATGACATTTTATATCAAGACGATATTGTGTTAGTGGTTAATAAACCAGCCAAGTTATTAACAGTACCGGGTAGACACCCTGATAATGCAGATTGTTTAATTAGTCGGCTACAGCGAGAGTTTTTAAGCGCCAGTATTGTGCATCGATTAGACTATGATACTTCTGGTCTTCTGATTATTCCGTTAACTAAGCGGGCTTTATCTGATATTAGTAAGCAATTTCAAGCTAGAACCGTTGTTAAACAATATATAGCGGTTGTTGACGGTATTATTAAAGCTGACTCACAGCGAATTGATTTACCTTTAGCGGCGGATCTGGAAAATAGGCCTTGTTATAAAGTGTGCCAGCAAAGTGGTAAACCCTCAGTTACTGATATGAAAGTAATAAGCCGCGATTTACAGCTGCAGCAAACGCGAGTGCAATTAAACCCTATTACTGGTCGCTCGCATCAGTTACGGGTGCATATGCAAGCTCTAGGGCATACCATTTTAGGTGATAGCTTATATGGAACAAAGGCAATAGCCGAAGCCAGTCCACGTCTATTGTTACACGCCGAGCAAATACAGTTTACCCACCCACTGACAGGGAAAAGCCTTAATATTAATGCAGCGCCAGACTTTTAATATAGTTTGGCTGTTACCTAGGGTTTGTCGCGGTATTTAACGCTTGGATAAAACCTGTGCTGCTTAGTATAAAGGCTAATATAAAGCCTGAAATAACACCATATAAATGGGCATCAATAGCCACATTAGCATCTATTAATTGCCCTAATTCAGCATTAGGGCCTTGGTATTGCTCATAGCCCACTTTAAATACTAAACCTAGAAGTAAAATTTTTCCGGTTGGCTCCTTATACTGGATATCTTTAATTGCCCCTATACATAAAACAGCATGTAAAACCCCAGATAAACCAACATAAACTTGAATGTCACTTGAGCAAAACAAAATCATATAGCTAATCATTAAAGCTGAACAAGCAACATATAAAAGAAATACACTTGAGCTGTAGTATCTGCCATGTAACAGCAAGACTAAGCTTAATCCGCCAAGGTTCATTCCTAAATGCCAATAATTAGAATGAACCAGATGACCAGTAATTAAACGCCAGTAATCAGCGTCAATAATAACCGTGGCTTGGTAGGCTAATTGTTGTTGGATCTGTTCAGGTAGTAATGCAATTACAGCCATAAGAACAGTTAAAAGTATAAATCCAGGCCAGCTTTTAGCTAACCCATTTGGCCGTTGCCATAGTTTGTGCTTTAACAAAAGAAATCCTAATTAGGGTAAGAAAGTATCATCGCCTAGTGCTAGATCGTGGCTTATTTGTTTAAGCACTAAGCTTACTATAAATAAGCAGCCAGCGGCTATGATAACCTAACTTATCAGTTAGGCTATAAGCGAAAATCGTATTGATATTCAGTGGCTAACTCGGTAGGGTGTGATGATTAATTAACATGAGACTTAACCCAATGTCAGCTAGCTTTAAAACCTCCATTTTAGTCTTAGGCTTGCTTATTTCTAGCGCTTGTAGCCCAGATATTGCGATGTCATCGCAAGAATCTCGCGAGCCCGAAGCGGCTACCGGCCTTTATCAGCAGCAACTCGTTAGCGCTGAGCAATATATGGTGTCTGCTGCGCATCCTTTAGCTGTGCAGGCAGGCAAAAACATATTAGCTAAAGGGGGCAGTGCTGTTGATGCCGCTATTGCTACCCAATTAATGCTCGGTTTGGTTGAACCGCAAAGCTCAGGTTTAGGCGGTGGGGCTTTTATGCTGCATTGGCAAGCTGACAATCAACAGTTAACCACCTTTGATGGCCGTGAAAAAGCTCCTGCAGCCGCAACAGAAAAGCTGTTTTTTCAGCATGATAAAGTGATGGATTGGCGTAGTGCTTATGTTGGTGGTAAGTCGGTTGGTGTGCCAGGTGTAGTGGCTATGATGGAGAAGGCGCATCAGCAATTTGGCAAATTAGCTTGGGCTGATTTATTCACCGAGACTATTGAAACAGCCAACAATGGCTTTATTGTTTCATCGCGCACAGCTGGGCAATTGGCTAAAGGCTGGAATAAGGGGATAACTGAATTTAGCCAAAGCCGTCACTACTTCTATCCACAAGGCCAAGCTGTACAGCAAGGGGAGCGGTTAACAAACCCAGCTTATGCTAAGACACTGCAAATTATTGCTAATAAAGGCGCAGCTGGTTTTTATAGTGGTGAAATAGCGCAACAAATTGTACAAACGGTGCAAGAAGCGAGTATTAACCCAAGTCAGTTACAATTGAGTGATCTTGCTAATTATCAGGCAGTAGAGCGTGATGCTGTCTGCATGGATTATCGCGAATATAAAGTTTGTGGTATGGCGCCGCCCAGTTCAGGTGGTGTTGCTGTGTTACAAATATTAGGCATGTTAGAGCAATATGATTTAGCTCAATTGGCGCCTAATAGCTTGCCAGCCATTGAATTATTAAGTGGTGCGGCTAAATTAGCTTTTGCTGATCGCGAGCGTTATATGGCTGATCCCGATTTTGTTGCTATTCCGCTGCAGGGCTTAATTGATAAACAGTACCTAGCACAGCGTGGCAAATTAATTAGTGTAAATAAGCCTAGTGACAAAGCGCAAGCAGGTGTACCCAAGCAAGCTCCTAATTTAGCTTCTAGTGAGGCTATTGAATTTGCTAATACAAGCCACTTATCTATTGTTGATGCAAAGGGCAATGCTGTTAGCATGACAACCAGTATTGAAAATGTATTTGGATCTGGCTTAATGGCTGCTGGGTTTTTATTGAATAATCAGCTAACCGATTTCAGTTTACAGCCTAAAGTAGATGGGAAGCCTGTCGCGAATAGGGTGCAAGGCAATAAAAGACCTCGCTCATCTATGGCACCTATGATGGTATTTGATCAAGATAATAACTTAGTGCTTGTGATTGGCTCACCCGGTGGTAGTCGAATTATTAACTATGTTGCCCAAACCATTATTGCCGTTTTAGACTGGCGAATGAATATGCTTGATGCGATTGCTTTACCTAAGTTTACCCATCGTAATGATTATTTGGCTTTAGAAAAAGGCACCGTTTTACAGAACTATAAAGCAGAATTAGAGCAGTTGGGGTATCAGGTTAAGGTGCAAGATTTAAATAGTGGTTTACATGGTATTATGCTGACAGAGCAGGGCTTACAAGGCGCAGCTGACCCTCGTCGTGAAGGGCGAGCGGATGGCTATTAGGTTAATAGGATAGACAAATAAAGGTGACTCTGATGATTTTAACTGAACGTAATCAAGGTGTGCTAACGATTAGATTGCACCGGCCTGACAAAAAAAATGCCCTTAGCCAGCAAATGTATCGAGATTTAGTTTCTGCGTTGCAAGACGCTGAGGCAGACGATGAGATAAAGGTCGTGCTACTGGGTAGCACTAGCGAGTGTTTTTCATCAGGAAATGATTTACAAAATTTTTTAGGGGCTGGAGAGTTAAATAAACAGCATCCAACAGTGATCTTTTTATATCAATTAGCACGCTTTTCTAAGCCGATTATTGCTGCGGTTGATGGCTTAGCCATAGGCATAGGCACAACAGCCTTACTGCATTGTGATTTAGTTTACGCCACTGAAAAGGTAAGATTTCAGTTACCTTTTACTGCTCTAGGCTTATGCCCTGAGGCTGGCTCTAGTGTACTACTACCACAATTAGCTGGCTATCAACGTGCTGCGCAGTATTTAATGCTAGGTGAAGCGTTTGGTGCTAACGAGGCTTTGCAAATGGGGATGATCAATCAGATCACAACAACAGATAATTTACAGGCATTAGCAGCAGAAAAAGCACAGGCATTGGCTAAACTGCCTAGTGCTGCGGTTCAACAAACGAAGAAGCTACTTCGAAAACAGCCAGAGCCTATTACTTTAGAAACGATAGCAACAGAGCTGGCGGCGTTTGAGCAGCTTTTAGCCAGTGAAGATTGCCAGCAACGAATTAATAACTTTTTTAGCCGCAAAACGAGCTGAAAACGGTCATTACAGTCTCTTAGCTAAAAGTCTAGACGAAAAAAGCGCTAAATATAGTCGGGTAGCCAGATATCACTGTGTCAAGTTAAAGCCTAGTTAGCTTCTATTATTCAGGGGCTGGGCTTTTAAAACTTTCGGTTTTCACAGCTTTAACTAACCAGCGACCACCTTGCTTTATCAGTGTGACAGAGCGCAGTTCTGCTATTTTTTTACCACGATGTAGGCCGGTAAGTACCACCGAGATCACAGCCTCATTATCATACTGCTGGCGAACATTACGACTACTCGGATTTATCGTAATAACAACCTCATCAAAAGACACATTAATTAAAATACGGCTGACTTGGCGAGTTGTGCCATAGCTATCTAGTAGTTTGGCGTAACTTTCGGTGCTAAAACTCTTTGCTTTTTCTAGGTCATCTGCATTATATAAAGCATCAAAAAACTCTGTAGCTATAGCTTCTGGGGTTCCCCACTGAGTGGCTATTGCGGGTGCTGGTTCATTACAGGCATTAAGAGCAAGTAATAAAAAGAGAAGCAGATAAGGTTTCCAACTTAACATTAAAATATATACCAATAGGATTTTTACGACTTAGTGTGACTTTAGTGCGGCATGAAGTAAAGCAAAAGGGCGGTAAAAACCGCCCTTTGCATGTTTAACAACAGACAAGTTCCGTTTAGCTATAAGCTGTTATTGAATTTAAACACTCAGTTCTTGCTCGGTAAAGACATCAGTAAATAAGGCACTTGATAAGTAACGCTCAGCGGCACTGGGTAAAATAATAACGATATTTTTACCTGCATATTCTGGTTGTTCAGCTAAACGCTGGGCTGCAACTAAAGCGGCTCCTGAAGAAATACCAGCTAGAATACCTTCTTCACGCATTAAGCGATGCGTTGCAGCAAAGGCGTCTTCACTGGATACGGTTTCAACTTGATCAATAACGCTTAAGTCTAAATTACCTGGAATAAAGCCTGCTCCTATTCCTTGAATTTTATGTGGTCCAGGAGTTAATGTTTCGCCTTTTTTCGCTTGGCTAATAACAGGTGATTCTGTTGGTTCAACCGCAACGGTTACTACATCTAAATTTTTCTCGTGTTTTAAATAACGGCTTACACCCGTAATAGTGCCGCCAGTACCTACGCCGGCAATAAATACATCAACTTTACCTTCTAAGGCGGTATAAATTTCCGGCCCTGTGGTATCAAAGTGAATTTGTGGGTTAGCAGGGTTATCAAATTGGCCTAATAAAATATATTTAGTGGGATTTGAAGCCGCAATTTCTTTGGCTTTAGCAATAGCACCATTCATGCCTTTGGCCGCTTCAGTTAACACTAAATTAGCGCCTAGAGCTTTTAATAATTTACGCCGCTCTAAACTCATGCTTTCTGGCATGGTTAGGGTTAACTTATAACCACGACTGGCAGCAACAAAGGCTAAAGCAATACCCGTATTGCCAGATGTTGGTTCGACAATCTCTTGCTCAGCTGTTAGTTTACCTTGTTTCTCGGCATCCCAAATTAACGCGGCGCCTAAACGACATTTAACACTGAAGCTGGGGTTGCGAGATTCAATTTTAGCGTAAACATTAGCACCACCCTTGTTGGTGCCTGCAATAGTACGGTTTAGTTTGACCAAAGGGGTGTTGCCAATGGACAATGAGTTATCAGCGTAAACGTTTGCCATTTAAATGCGCTCCATAAAATATAAATTATTATAAGAATACGCCACTTAAGCCTAAAACACCCAAATTTTTAGCTATATCATATTCCGTTTTACTACAAACAAAGAGGATACAATGGCATTTGTAAGTACAGAACACTATATCGTATCAGATGAATTAGCCTTAGCTGTTAATGCTGCGGTTACACTAGAAAAACCGTTATTAATTAAAGGTGAGCCAGGTACAGGGAAAACTCGCTTAGCAGAAGAATTAGCCGCAAGCCTAGGCACCGATTTAATTCAATGGCATGTAAAGTCAACCACTAAGGCTCAGCATGGTTTATATGAGTACGATGCAGTATCACGTTTGCGTGATAGCCAGCTAGGTAGTGATAAAGTGCAAGATATTGCCAACTACATTCGCCCTGGTAAATTATGGCAAGCCTTTACGGCTGAAAAACGACCGGTGTTATTAATAGATGAAATTGATAAAGCGGATATTGAGTTCCCCAATGATTTGCTGCATGAACTAGATCAAATGGCATTTCATGTTTATGAAACTGGCGAACAAATTAAAGCCAAGCAAAGGCCTATTGTTATTATTACATCGAATAATGACAAAGAACTCCCGGATGCTTTTTTACGCCGTTGTTTCTTTCACTATATTCGCTTTCCTGATGCTGATACCTTAAGAGACATTGTCGCTGTACATTACCCACAAATCCAAGCGCAGTTATTAAATACAGCTTTAGAGATATTTTTTAATTTACGCCAAATGCCAGGACTGAAGAAAAAGCCTTCAACTTCAGAATTACTTGATTGGTTAAAGTTATTATTAGCTGAAGATATTTCGCCAGAAGCATTGCATGATAAAAATCATCAAAACGGTTTAATGCCCATGTTTGGGGCTTTATTAAAGAATGAACAAGATGTTGAGCTAGTCGAAAAGTTAGCCTTTATGGCTAAGCGGCAGGGCAGGTAGCGTAATGCTGATTGCGTTTTTTTTCACTCTTAGGAACTATGGCTTAAAAGTCAGTATTACCGAGCTACTTGATTTACTTAATGCGCTTAAACAACAAGTGGTCTTTGCTGATATTGACGCCTTTTATCACTTATCGCGGCTATGTTTAGTTAAAGATGAAACTCAGTACGATAAGTTTGATCGCGCTTTTACCGAGTATTTTACAGGCGTAGCCGAAGTGGATATTGCCGCTAGTATTCCTCCTGAGTGGCTAGTGCCAAGTATTCTTAAACAGCTCACGGATGAAGAAAGAGCTAAGTTACAAGCTTTAGGCGGTTTAGATAAGTTACTAGAACAATTTCAACAGCGCTTAGCCGAGCAACAAAAAAAGCATAGTGGTGGTAATAAATGGATAGGCACTGGCGGCACTTCGCCTTTTGGTGCTTATGGTTTTAACCCTGAAGGTATTCGTATTGGTCAGCAAGGCAGTGGGGCTAGACGGGCCGTTAAGGTATGGGATAAGCGCGAGTTTAAAGATCTCGACACTGATACCGAGCTGAATAATCGCAGTATTAAATTAGCCCTAAAGCAGCTAAGAAAATTTGCCAGAACAGGCGCTGAAACTGAGCTTGATTTACCCACTACCATTCAAGCAACTTCGGCTCAAGCCGGTTGGTTAGACTTACATTTTATACGCGAGCGGCATAATGCCATTAAGCTATTAGTACTGTTTGATGTTGGTGGCTCTATGGACGACCATATTGTGCAATGTCAGCAGTTATTTGCCGCTGTTAAATCTGAATTTAAACATTTAGCTTTTTACTATTTTCATAACTGTGTATACGAAGCGGTGTGGCAAAACAATAAACGCCGCCATAACGAACTGATTAGCGTTAACGATATTATTCATACGTACGGCAGTGATTATAAATTAATACTGGTAGGGGATGCGACTATGGGGCCCTATGAAATTGAATACCCAGGAGGTAGTGTCGAGCATTGGAACCCTGAGCCAGGCAAAGTATGGATGCAACGGCTATTAAGCCATTACCCTAAAGCTGTTTGGTTAAACCCACAGCCAGAGCCGTATTGGCCGCATTATCATTCCATTAGTATTATGCAGAGGCTAATGGAAAATAGAATGTATCCATTAACCTTAAATGGTATTAATCAGGCGATTAAAACCTTAGTTGGTTAAATAAAAAAGGTTTTATTAACCGCCTTGAACAAGCTAAGTTGTTTTATTTTTTAAAGGAATAAGCAGAGTTAGCGTGATCTGTTGCTGATGCAGCTGAGCGGTTAATGTACTATTTATAGCTTTAGCAAAAGTATCCGCGATGGAAAGACCTAACCCATAGTTACCACTTGCACTTCTGGCTGAGTCTTTTTGCCACAAAGGTTCAAATAATTGCTTTAAATCGTCGTTGCTAAGTTTTGTTGCGCAAGTATTGCTAATATCTAATTTAATTGCGTTTGAATCAGTGCTATGTAAAGAAATAAAAATAGGCGTATTAGCTGGGCTATGGGTTATAGCGTTACTAATAAGGTTAGTAATAATAGACTCTACAGCAGATAAGTTTGACACTAGCATAGGCACTGATTCGTCTGCAGCAAACTGAATGTTGTGATCAGTTTTATGGCTTAGCAAACGCTGAATAACTTGGTTTAAATCAAAAACATCATTTTTACTAAGTTTAGTATGTTGGTATTTATGTAGCAGCAAAATATTATCGACAATATCTTTTAACCGTTTACTTATTTTTAGTACATTCGGTAAGTAATCTTGCTTTAGTTCGTTATCTGGAAACTTTTGTATTACCTCAGTTAAATTAATTAATTCGGCAACAGGCGTTCTGAGCTCGTGAGCAATATCAGAGGTTAAGCGTTTCTCTCTAAAATATAAGTCTCTATTTTCTTTAATAAAGCTATTTAAACTGGCTTTAACAGCCATTAGCTCTTGTACTGGCTCATCAAGTTTAATCGGTTGGCTATCAGCGGTTAAGCTTAAGTTATTAATTTGCTCATTTAGTTTATTTAAAGGAGAAAGACCATGTTCAACGGCTTTTCGAACAAATAAACGAATAAAAATAATGACACTGATGGTTGTAATAATAAATACGATATCGATAAACCAAAGAACAAAATTAATGCTTTCTGCTGAGGTAGCAAAAGCCAGCACTAAAGACGGGTTATCATTATTATCTATGCTAGTACTTTGCTGGGTTTGGTTGTTATTTTGTGGCATAAAGCGGTTATAAATAACTCGGCCTGCTCTACCATCTGGCAGAGTAATTTCTTCAATCATTGGCTCAGCTATTTTAACATTGCGAAAAGGCAGGGTGGCGGTGGTAAATAAATCTAAGCTTTTAGAGCGTTGTAAAGCAGTGCCATTACTCCAAAGCTGGAAATATTCAGGCTCTGCACTGCCATCAAATTCGGGAAGAAAACGACTAGAGAAATGAAAGTCAATTTGCTGTTGATCAACGCTTACTAGTGTCATTAACATGCCCGCTTTTGCCTGCATTGCACGATTAAATTGATTATCTATCCAAGTATCGACGGCAATATCAATAGCTAACAAAATAATAAGTACAACGGCAGTGATACTAATAGATAAAGTACGAACTAGCTTTTTCTGAATTGATATCATAGGGTAGGCTTTACAACGTAACCAAAGCCGCGTTTGGTATGAATAGGAAGCTCATAACCTGCTGCACGTACTTTTTTTCTAGCTGATGATAAATGTGCTTCAATGGCATTTTTTGACACCGCATCATATTGACCACTTAAATAAGTACTTAGTTTATCTGCAGTAATCACTTTATTTTGATTGATAAATAAACACTCTATTATTTTATATTCGTTAGGGGTCAAATCGATGCTGATATTAGCTGCCATTAACGTTTTAAGTTGTAAGTTAAGAGATAAGTTAGCCAACTCTATAATATCTTCATTTGCAGTTAGGCTACCTCGGCGCATAAGGCACAGCAAACGCGCATGTAGCTCATCAAATGAAAAAGGTTTTGTTAGGTAATCATCTGCACCTGATAATAAACCGAGTACGCGATCATCAGGTTGTACTTTTGCAGATAGCAGTATCACCCTAATATCTTTGTTTTGTTTACGAAGTGTTTTTAATAAGGTCAAACCGTCTAAGCTAGGTAGCATAATATCTAAAATTAATAAGTCATAATCGCCCAGTAAGGCCATGCTTAAACCATCAGAGCCATCACCTGTATCATCAACTGTGTAGCCAAGGTTTTCTAAGCCTACTTTAAGGCTGCGTCTTAATGAAACGGAATCTTCTATTAATAATAAATTCATTAAATACTGCCTAGTTATACTTTAGAAGTAAGAGTATAAAAATATAATCTTAAGATTAGCTTTAGATCTACTGAATATAATGTATTGAGGCCTAAATTCAGTTTTTCTTAAGTCTTTCTTAAGTTTTCTGGCATAAGTTAGCTTATTTGCGTTGCAATAAGGCTAGCTAATGCGTGTATTCAGCCAATACTTTAATCAGTTTAAATCGATAATCACCTTTTTTAGCTTACTGCTAATTATTTTTACGCTAAGCCGTTTAGGTTTAGCTGCTTGGCAAATAGAGCGATTACCCTTAAATAAAGTAGGGCATTTATTATTAGGCGGCATCAGAATTGATTTAAGTACGGCTGCCTACCTAACGCTACCATTGTGCATAGTTACTTATAGTGCAATATGGGGTAGTACAAAATGTAAGGCATGGCTCAAAACATTAAGCCGCGCTTACAGCATTAGTATTATTAGCCTCGCTGTGTTAGTGGAAGCGGCAACTCCGGCATTTATTAACCAATATGACGTTAGACCGAATAGGTTATTTATTGAATATATAACTTACCCACAAGAGGTTTTTTCAATGCTGTTAAGTGGCCATTTATTCACATTAATAATAACCTTATTTAGTGCTGCAGCTACCTTTTATTGTTTATTACGCTTTTACCCTAAGACAAATAATGCTAGTGCAGACGCAAGCGGTGTCGTAACGAATGTAGCCATACTATTGAGTGTTTTAATTTTATTTATTGCAGCAAGAGGCACTTTTAGTCATCGGCCTTTAAACCCTGCTTTAGTTTATTTTTCTAACGATACTTTAATTAATTCGCTAGTGCTTAATTCCACATATAGCGTAGCTTTTGCCGCAAAAAATATGGCTAATGAAAAAAGTGCAGCAAGCTTATATGGTAATTTAGACAAGCAGCAAATTATCAACTTAATTAGGGCCGCTAGCTTTCGTAATCAGTTTGATAATGACGCTTTACCTACTTTAGCGATAAACCCTGCTTATAATACCGACAAGCGAAAGAATCTCGTTATTATCTTAGAAGAAAGTTTAGGTGCCCGTTTTGTAGGTAAGTTAAATGGAGTAGGCATTACACCTGAATTAGACAAACTTTACGAGCAAGGCTGGGGTTTTACTCAGTTATACGCAACAGGCACTCGCTCTGTACGTGGTATTGAAGCGGTTATAACCGGGTTTCTACCATCACCGTCTCGGTCGGTGGTTAAGTTGTCTAAATCACAGCAACAGTTTTTTACCTTAGCAGATGTCTTAGCGGCTGAAGGCTATAATACTCAATTTATTTATGGCGGTGAAAGCCATTTTGACAATATGAAAAGCTTTTTTTTAGGCAATGGTTTTACTGATATTGTTGATTTTAAGGATATTGAAAATCCAAGCTATGTTGCCTCTTGGGGGGCAAGTGATGAAGATTTATTTAATCAGGCCGATAAAGAACTAGTAGCATTACAACAGCAAAAACACCCTTTTTTTAGTTTAATATTTAGCTCTAGCAATCATGATCCTTTTGATATCCCGTCTTATCCATCTAGTTTGGCAAAAGATTATAGCTCTGATAACGTTAAGCGGGATAAGGCAATTAACTATGCTGATTATGCATTAGGAAAGTTTATTGCTAAGGCTAAAACCCAACCTTATTGGCAGGATACAGTGTTTTTGATCGTGGCTGATCATGATGTACGAGTCTATGGCTCTGAGCCTGTGCCTATTAAATCATTCCATATTCCTGCAGTTATCCTTAATTCAGATTTTGATCATAGGTTAGATCAGCGTTTAGTTAGTCAAATTGATTTACCTGTTACTTTATTATCGTTAATTGGTAGTTCAGCAGCAACACCGATGACAGGTCTAGATTTAACCAAGCAGTATCCGATACAGCGCGCCATGATGCAGTATTATGATAACTTTGCTTATATTGAAAATGAGCAGGTAGTGATATTAATGCCGGGTGGGAAAGTAAGTTACGGTTACTATGATGCTAAGCATAAAGTACAGCGTGAACAAGATCAAAGTGAGCTAGGCAAAAATGCCGACCTTATAAAGTTAAAAGATAAAGCCTTAGCGCATGTTTTATTTAGCTCTATGGCTTATCAACAACAGTTATTTCGACGCTCTGTTTTGTAAAAAACAAAGGTCAGTTTATCTTCAGTTCATCTAAAGGTTTAGATTTTAACATTAGCGTTCTAAAACAGAGTGGAACACTAAAATGTTTAAGTTGTTAGATAAACTGGCGCCAAAATCTTACGTTAGCCTGGTGATGGTAACGGCGGCCTATATAACCTTGGTTTTTAATAGCTTGTTTTTATATAAAACCTATAGCGCTGTAGTGGAAACCGGTTTTGGCCATGTTCTATTTTTACTGTCTGTTCCGCTATTATTATTTTTGCTTAGCTGTATATTTTTAAGTTGTTGTTCGTTAATTAGTTTTATAAAGCCTTTAGCTGTCATTAGTGTATTAGTTTCTGCAGTACTATTTTATGCAACCATCAATTATGGCGCTATTTTTGACAGAGATATGCTACGTAATATTATCGAAACAGATACAGGCGAAGCCTTGGGTTATCTTAATTATTCAGTAATATTATATTTTGTGTTGCTTGGTGTTATTCCTAGTTTGATATTATCTCGAGCACAGATAAAACACAGCTTTAAAGCTAGGCTTAAAAGCTGTGTGGTACTTACTATAAGCTGCATTGTTATCAGTAGTGCTATTTTAGCTAGCTTTTATCAAGATTATGTTACTGTAGGCCGCAATCACAGGCAGCTAACTAGTTATATTACCCCCTTTGCATTTTATACTTCTAGTTATAAATTCTTACGAGATAAATATTTTTTACCACCATTACCTTTTCAACTTTTAGATAAAAAGCCGCAATTATTACAGGCGGAACACAGCGCTCTAACGGTTTTGATTGTCGGAGAAACGGCCAGAGCACAAAACTTTTCTCTTGGCGGCTATACAAAGCAAACTAATACTTATACTCCTGCTTTAGGGGTGAAATATTTTCCTAATGTTAGCGCTTGTGGCACAGCAACAGCGGTATCAGTGCCTTGTATGTTTTCACGCTTAAGCCGTTTGCAATTTAATCAGCGTTTGGCTCAAAGCCAAGAGAATGTGTTAGATATTATTCATCGTGCTGGAGTAGAGGTGTTATGGCTTGATAACAATTCTAGTTGTAAAGGTGTATGCGCACGGGTAGAGAGCATTAACATTCCAACAAACCGCGAACAGCCATTATGTGATGGCCAATTTTGTTATGATGAAATATTAGTGGAACAATTAGCAGCAAAATTAAATAACCTGCAAGGTCCACATAAATTAGTTGTGCTACATATGATAGGTTCACATGGCCCTACATATTATCGCCGCTACCCAACTAGCCATCGACTCTTTTCACCTGATTGCTCACGCAGCGATATTCAGAACTGCTCAGCACTAGAGCTAGAAAATAGTTATGACAATACCATCAGTTATACCGATTATATTTTAAGCAGGGTTATTGATGTGCTAAAAAAGCAACCTATTGAGGATATCAATATGCTATATATTTCTGATCATGGTGAATCTTTAGGCGAGAACGGTTTATATTTGCATGGCTTTCCTTATCGGTTAGCGCCTAAAGAGCAAACCCAGGTTCCGATGATATTTTGGAGCAATTTGCTAACGAATAATACTTACAATGACTGCGTAGTTCAGCAAACTGCGTTATCTTTTTCGCATGATAATATCTTTGATACTTTACTAGGTCTTAGTCACGTTGATTCTAAGCTGTATCGTCCTGAGTTAGATATTTTGCAACCTTGCCAGAGAGCTTTAGTGGCACAAGGATAATCATAAAAAGAGGTAGTAATGAATTTTGAACCTAGTAAAAAACCGATAGGTTTAAGCCGAATTTTGTTAGCGTTTAAAAACTCTTGTCGTGCTTTTAATTGGCTAATAAAAAATGAAGCGGCTGTTAGGCAAGAAATTATTTTGTTAGTTATAAATATAGTATTAATTAGTATCTGGTCTATTAGTGTTTATGAAAAGTTACTTTTGCTTTGTGCCGTGTTATTTTTACTTTTTGCCGAAGTGATTAATACTGCCATTGAAGTGACAATAGACAGAATTAGCTATGAAATAAACCCCTTATCTGGCTTAGCTAAAGATCTTGGTTCTGCTGCGGTGTTAATTGCTACAGTTATTTATAGTATGGTCTTATTAACTATTTTATATGTGAATTTTTAGATTAAACAAAGGCTGCATTAAGCAGCCTTTGTTTGGTTAATACTATAGGCCTAGTTGTTTTGGCATAGCTGGGGCTTGGCTATGATCCGCTGGTGGGTTAGCGTTTAATTGTTGTAAGGTATGCTCAATTGCCCGTTCTAATTGCACATCTATACCTTTATTTACGGCTATAGGGTCAAGCTCAACTTCAATGTCAGGGCTGACGCCTTCGTTTTCTATGCGCCACTCGCCATCAGGGGTATAAAAACGGAAGAAAGGTACAACATGAAAGCCGCCATCTATCATGCTTGGGTTGGCAGAAATACCTATTAACCCCCCCCAAGTTCTAGTGCCTATAGTTTTGCCCAAGTTTAAGCGCTTAAATGCCCAAGGTAAAAAGTCACCACCAGAGCCGGCATCTTGATCAATAAGCATTGTTTTAGGGCCATAAATAGCGCCACCTGGCGTAGTGAAGCCTAAGCCATCTCTGTCTTTCCAGCCAGATAAAAATGGCCGACTTAAGATCTCAGTAATATAGTTAGCCGCTTGGCCACCACCATTTTTACGCTCATCAATAATTAATGCGGCTTTATCTACCTGAGCAAAAAACATTCGGTTAAAGTAGTAAAAACCGCCATCTGCTGTATTGGGTAAATACACATAAGCCAGTTTACCATTTGATTTTTTGGCAACTAATTGTCTATTTTGCTCTACCCAATGCCATAAACGTAACTGGCTTTCATTAGCAATGGGCTCAACTGTGATATTACGGCTGTTTTTACCTTTGCTGTTGTCGGCAATGGTTAGCACGACTTGTTTACCAACAGTGTTTTCTAATAATTGATAAATATTTTGCTCAGCAAATAATTCTTTGCCATTAATGGCTAATAAATATTCACCAGCTTTAACAGCAGTACCAGGAACGGCCAAAGGAGCAATTACAAAAGGCGCCCAGCGATCACCTTGGTAAACTGTACTAAATTGGTAACGGTTATTACTAATGGTAAAGTCAGCGCCTAATAATCCAACTTGGCTAGATTTTTCTTGATGGGTGTCGCCACCACCAATACGGTTGTGGCCAACTTGTAGTTCAGCAATCATTGCCACTAAAACATCATTTAAGTCTTCACGGCGCTGGACATGGGCAAGCATTGGTTGGTATTTATCGTAAATAGATTGCCAGTTAATACCGTGCATATTGGCATCATAAAAATACTCTTTTTGCATCCGCCAAGCATCATTGAAAATTTGCTGCCATTCTTGCATCGGATCAATAAAGCTTTTAACGTCAGCCAAACTAATAACTTCCGGTTTTGGCTCGGCTACGGCATCTGCAACCTTATAGCTGTTATCAGTAGCAACCAGTAATATTTTTTTACCATCGGCACTTAAACTAAAGCTAGCTAAATCATCTTGAACTTTATTGCTGGTTTTATCTTTAAAATCAAACCGATATAAACTAGCGCCCTTGTTAGCGTGAACCTGAGGTAATTCGTTACTGCTGCCTGGTTGACTGTGTTGTAAGTAAAATAATGCACCATCATCTGC
Organism: Rheinheimera sp. WS51; assembly: GCF_050936095.1. NCBI lineage: Bacteria > Pseudomonadati > Pseudomonadota > Gammaproteobacteria > Chromatiales > Chromatiaceae > Rheinheimera > Rheinheimera sp. WS51. The sequence goes on along the minus strand of NZ_JBOTRC010000005.1, from coordinate 118,029 downwards.
AATGGCTAAGCTGTCGTAATTACGCTCTGCTATCGGTAGCGCCACGATACGATTGCTCAAACCAGCTAAGTCTATTTTTACAGCTTTAACTGCTGCATTGGTTTTAGCTGTCTCTTTGGCTTTTGCTGCTGTTTTGGGTTCATCACCTGTTTTTGCTAATAAAGGCGATTTACCATCTGCGGCTAGTACCGCAACATAAATACCTTGGCGTATAGGTCTTTCACGGGTAGATAAGTCTAAGCCAACTTGAGAAGGACCTGTATTAACTGAAGCGGTAAAGTATAAATAATCTTGAGCGAAAACCGGATCATCAACATGGCTCATGCCGTCAGTAATTAAAGTGCTGTTATTATTGCTAAAGTCGAATAGCTTAATTTGACTAAAATAGTTTTCACCAGAAACGGTATAAGCCAAGTAGCGGCTATCAGCAGAAAAGCTAACTTTAAAATCAGCTCTGCGCAAAGATGTATCTAGCTTTTGAGTGTTTTTAGCTTTTATATCAAAGGCATAAAGGTTTAAATGATTGTCTTGGTATACCAATTTTTGACCATTAGGTGACCAGCTTAGCAAAGTTAAATAGCCATTATTGTTTAAATCATAAGTTTTGCCAGCGCTTAAGCCGTCTTGGCTACGGATAATAAGTTGATGCTTATTACCCTGATCTGAAATATAAGCTACCTGACTGCCATCTGGACTCCACAAGCCTGAAAACTCCCGAATACCTGAGGTTTGAGTAAGGTTGCGGGTTGAACCTTCATCTACCGGCACAGTAAAAATATCACCACGAGCGCTGATTATTAATCGTTGGCCAGTACTAGATAATTGTGCGGAAGTGATAGTTTTGCTTGCGTCTTTCCATTGCGGACGGCGCTGTGCAGATTGGCTATTAATAGTAACAGGTATTGGCTGGCTTTGGCCGTTTGTGATATTTAACTGATATAAGTAGCCCCCAGCAGCGTAAATAATATCATTACCATAACCCGCTGCAGAATCTATATCCCACTCTGTAAGTTGAGTAAGCTGGTTGACAGTCTTGGCCGAATAGCTAAATAAATTGACGGCTTGGTTATCGCGATCAGATAAAAAATATACCGTATCACCAAGCCAAAATGGATTAAATTCATTCGCATTAGGGTGAGGGATTTTCTCTAGCTTTTGCTTGGCTATATCAATTATCCATACTGGAGGAGTGCTACCACCGCGATGTAACCGCCAACCACTAGTACCACTATAAGCCATATTATTAGGACGATAGGCTAATTTTTTACCATCAGCAGACCATTTACCTTCAAAGGCTACGGCTGGCATAACTTTTTGCTCATAGCCGCCAGTAATGGCAACTTCATATAATTGATTGCTCCGACTATTGGCCACTTCGCGATTAGAGGCAAATAACACTTTTTTGCCGTCTGGGCTCCAACCATTAACGGTATCTGCTGACGGGTGCCAGGTTAAACGTTGAGCCGTGCCGCCTGTGCTTGGCATAACATAAACATCGGTATTTTTGTCATAGCTGGCAGAAAAAGCGATCCACTTACCATCAGGAGAGAAGTGTGGAGCAAATTCATCAGCTGGGTGACTAGTAAGTTGCCTAGGGTTTTGGCCATCGCGTTCGGCTAACCAGATATCGCCACCATAAACAAAGGTTAATTTATCGGCCGAAATATCAGGTTGCCGTAATAACCGACTGCCTTCAGCGGCACTAAGGCTAGTGGTAGTAAGTATTGTAACTAACCATAAAAATCGAGAAAAGCACATGTAAAGTCCTAGAGAGCATTGTTCTAATATTTGCTAATCATAGCATTTAATCGCGAGAAAGCGTCCTAGCAACTGCTACTTAAACTATCAAATATAAACTGAAAAACCTGTGCTAAAGTAACGTAAATTTAAAGTTTTAAGCTAATAAACAATAGCAGCTAAATAGGGTAATGAAAATGGCAAAAAATTCAGCTAATAAAACAACGTTTTTAGGCCCTGCCGTTTTAGTAACAGCTGCCTTTATTGGGCCTGGTACTGTTGTTTCTGCTTCATTAGCAGGGGCTAATTTTGGTTATGCTTTGCTATGGGCGTTAGTGTTATCGGTTTGTGCCACTATGGTGTTACAAGAAATGGCTGCAAGATTAGGCATAGTAACGGGTAAAGGGCTAGGTGAGAACTTACGTACTCTAGTGCAGCACCCTTTATTGCGCTGGCCATTACTGCTGTTAGTTACCGCTGCCATTGTTATAGGTAATAGTGCTTATCAGGGCGGCAATATAACTGGCGCTTCTATGGGCGCTGAAACGCTTTGGGGAGAAAGTGACTGGATACAAAGTTGGTCAATGATAACGTCGCTGAACCCGTGGGCAATGATTTTAGGTAGTATTGCAGCCTCGGTTTTATGGTTTGGTAAATATAAAATAATTGAACGTTTTTTAATTGGCTTAGTACTCTTAATGAGCCTGGCTTTTATCAGTACTATGTTACTAACTAAGCCTGATATTTTAGGTCTATTACAAGGTGCATTAATTCCAAATATCCCAACCGGCGCCACTTTAACGGTTGCGGCTTTAATTGGCACTAGTGTAGTGCCATATTCGTTATTTTTGCACGCAGCGAGTGCAGCTCAAAAGTGGCCGACCGATCAGGTAAAAGTGGCAGATGCGTTAACCGCCGCACGGCGGGATATTGTTGTAGCTATACCTTTAGGTGGCCTTATTTCTATTGCTATAGTTTCAGCCGCCGCCGCTGCATTTTTTGGTCAAGCAATACAATTAGAAAATGTTAGCCAGCTTGCTGTTGCGTTAGAGCCTTTATTTGGTAAAGCTGCAACCTGGGGCTTATCTTTAGGCTTATTAGCCTCTGGGCTATCCTCAGCTATTACAGCGCCATTAGCTGCAGCATATGCTATGGCCGGCATACTCGGTAAACCTTTAGATTTAAAGCAGCCAGTATTTCGATTAACTTGGTTGTTTATTATTGTCAGTGGGGTGATCTTTGCTTCTTTAGGTATTAAACCTGTTTCAATAATCTGGTTTGCTCAAGTGGCCAATGGCATATTGTTGCCTTTAATTTGCTTATGCTTATTACTAGCGATGAACCACACTATTTTGGGAAAATATAAAAACTCAATTAAACAAAATATTTTAGGTTCAATAGTGTTAGGTTTAAGCATTATTTTAAGTGTAAGAAGTATAGGCTTAGCCTTTAATTGGTTTTAAGTTTTATTTTCACGGTAAAAAGCCAACAAAATAAAATATTTGTCGATATTTTGCAGATAGATAGCAGGCTTTACTCGTAACTACCGCTATAATAGCCGCGTAGAGTAGCCATCAAACTGGCTATGCTAGTTGGAGTATAAATGACAACCTTTGAATATATCTTATTAATGCTACTGCTGGTTGCTGGCAGTGCTTTTTTTTCTATTTCTGAAATTGCTTTGGCGGCAGCGCGCAAAATGCGTTTGCGCTTTATGGTGAGTAACGGCAACCTAAATGCAGAAAAAGTATTAGCGCTGCAAGAACAGCCGGGAAATTTTTTTACTATAGTACAAATAGGCTTAAATGCGGTTGCCATCTTAGGTGGTATTATTGGTGAAGCTGCTTTTACGCCTAAACTCACCGCATTATTAGACAGCTTATTTCCAACCTTAAGTTGGATGCCCAACGTGGCTTTTGCCTTGTCAGTTTTTTTTATTACGGCCTTATTTATTTTATTTGCTGACTTAATGCCTAAACGGCTGGCAATGATAGCGCCTGAATATATAGCTGTGCGTGTGGTTAAACCCATGCTGTTTTTAATTATGTTATTAAAGCCGTTTGTATGGTTATTTAATGGCTTAGCTAATGTGATTTTTAGTTTGTTTAATGTTCCAACCATGCGCAAAGATGATATTACACCTGATGATATTATCGCTATGATGGAAGCAGGAGCTCAAGCAGGTGTGTTACAACAGCATGAACACCAACTACTTGAAAATGTATTTGATATGGAGTCGCGAACAGTGACTTCTGCTATGACAGCGCGTGAAAGTTTAGTGTTTTTTATGAAAAGCGAATCACTTGAAGATATTAAAGATAAAATTGCTCAGCATCCGCATGCTAAGTTTTTAGTCTGTGATCAAGTGCTAGACCATGTAGTGGGCTATGTGGATGCCCGTGATATCTTAATGCAGGTTTTACATGAACAGCCTATATCGTTAAATAAAGAAGGGATTGTTCGCACTGCATTAATTATTCCCGATACCCTGTCATTATACGAAGTGCTAGAGCACTTTAAATCGGCTGGCGTTGATTTTGCCGTAATAATGAATGAATACGCTTTAGTGGTGGGTATTATTACACTTAAGGATGTGATGAGCATTGTTATGGGTGAGTTAGTTAACTCTGAAGAAGATCAAATAGTGGCCCGTGATAGCAACTCATGGCTAGTTGAAGGCTTAACACCGCTTGAAGATGTGATGCGGGTGTTGTCGATAGATAATTTTCCTAATCAAGAAAACTACGAAACTATTGCCGGTTTTATGATGTACACCTTACGCAAGATCCCAAAACGAACCGACTTTGTTATTCACGAAGGCTATAAGTTTGAAGTTGTCGATATTGATAGCTATAAAATTGACCAGCTACTAGTTACTAAAGTAGGCACTGATCCTCTTGATATCAGTGCTTAGCGAGCCGTAATGAGTCCGCCTAAGTTAGACTTAGCTAGGCTTAACCGAGCTTAGGTTTATTGCTTAGCCATTAGCTACTTGCTTTTGGCTTAAGCAATAAAACGCTTTTGTTGCCATTGACGGCAAAAGACCAAAGCTAAGCCTAAACTACGCAGCGCCATAAAAGCGCATAAAGCCAGCCACAGAGCATGGTTTTGCCAATGGGAAAAAAGTAAAAACACTAGTGCAAAGCCCATTAAAGCCAACAGCATAGTGTTACGCAAGGTTTTACCTTGGGTTGCACCAATAAAGACACCATCTAATAAATAGGCCCAACTTGCGACCAAGGGTAAAAGTATCATCCAAGCTACATATTTAGCGGCTTCTGCTTGTACTTCAGGGATTGAGGTGAGTAAATTAACGAAGGCTTGGCCTGCAACCGCGTAACTAAGACTAAACATAACCGCTAGTATTAAACACCACTGACTTAAAACCACTAAGCTATCGATTAATTGATTACTGTTACGCTGGCCTATAGCTTGACCGGTAATGCTTTCTGCTGCATATGCTAAGCCGTCTAAGGCATAAGACACTAGCATTAAAAAACTGAGCAATACGGCATTAGCTGCTACGATATTATCGCCATAGGCTGCGCCTTGAAAGGCAATAAAAAGAAACACAGCTTGCAAGCATAAACTGCGAATAAAAATATCTCTATTTAATGAAAATAGCGGCTTAAATTGAGCTAAATTAAACGACTGTCGCCATTTCAACTTAAAATGATGACTAACCTGACTGGCCATGGGGCTGCGATATATAAAGCTTATCGCCAAACCTAAGCCGGCAATGTCGGCTATAACAGAGGCCGCTGCAATACCTGCTACATCCCAGTGAAAATAGACAACGAATACAACATCTAAAACAATATTGATGCTGTTACTAAAAATCAGCATCCACATAGGGTAGCGTGCATTTTGTTGACCTAAAAACCAGCCCATTAATACTAAGTTTGTAAGCAGCGCCGGTGCGCTCCAGATCCGAACTTGAAAGTAATTAATAGCTTGTTCGCTAATGGCGGCGCTGGCATCACTAAAATAAAATAGCCAGCTTATAGGAACTTGTAGTAACAGCAATATTGTGGCAATAAATAACGCGATACTAACCCCTTGGCTAAGACAGTTAAGTTGAGCATCAGTATTATTAGCCCCATAGGCTTGGGCGGTTAAGCCTGTGGTGCTCATGCGAAGAAAGCTAAGTAAAAAGAAAAGTAAACTAATCACGCTACTGCCAAGGGCTATACTACCTAAAAAGTGAGCCTGGTCTAAATGGCCAGCAACAGCCGTATCCACTAAGCCAAGCAGGGGAACACAGAGGTTTGATAGCACCATAGGTAAGGCTATAGCGCCAATTTTCTTTTGCAAAGAGAGATTTAAAAAACGCGAAAGCATGTCAGTTCTGGCCCTGTTAAATAAAATGATTACTCAATTTTTAGTGATAAGTTAGCCTTTTATAGCCGCTGTTGTTGTGGGCTCCACTAGCTGTAATAGCGTATTTAGGCATTCACCCTTTATGGCCTCAAGGCTGCCCAGAGCTAGATCTGCAAGCTTAAGGTTATGTAAGCTAATGCGACATAGCGCAGTAACATTGAGCCCTTGGCTTTTACACATATAGCGAATTTGCCGATGCAAGCCTTGGGTAAGGGTTATTATAAATTCATGGTGGCTAAGCGGTTGCACGTCGCAGGGCCTAGATCGGTATTCTTTACTACCGAGCTGCCAACTGACACCTTGAGATAAATGAGTTATAAAACGGCTGTCTATAGGTTTATCAACACAAACCCGATATGATTTTTGGTGATAAAAATCAGGGTGAATTAAGCGCTGACACAATAAACCGTCATTGGTCAGTAATAATAAGCCGCTAGAGTCTTTATCTAAACGGCCAACGGCAAAAACACGCTCGGGTAGTGATTGCAAAACATGATACAAGCTCGCACTATCACTAGGTTTTATATTACAGTCAATACCAACAGGTTTGTGATACTTATAATAGACACGGCGTGGTTGAGCGAGCAGCCTTTGCTGCTCAATCTTAATGTGATCTGCCTGTGTAACTAAGTCTGTATGTTTAGCCTGTTGGCCATTTAGCTGCACTTTACCCGCACTAATTAAACGCTCAGCGTTGCGCCTTGAACAATAACCATTAGCGGCAATCCATTTTGCTAAACGTTGAGGGCTAGTATTCAAAATATTGGCTCGTTATAAACAAACTTAGACTCCATTTTCGCTAAAATTCGGGCTACTGATGATATTTTTATAGTGTGCTTATGCTATCTTACCCTTAGGAAGCAAGCTAGAGATACTCTTGTAAATGTCAGACTTTATAGCCGATCATAGTGATAGTTTAGCTGTTTTAGCTAAGCAGAAAATTGCTGAATTTAATGCCTTACATTGGAATGCCAGTTTACGCCAGCCTTTAGGCTTAAAAAAGCTAGATAACCAAGGTGAGCTTATTGCCGCTTTAACCGGTAGAACCTTTGGTAATTGGTTTTATTTAGAATCATTTTGGTTAGCTGAATCTTATCGCGGTAAAGGGCTTGGCAAAGCCATGTTATTAGAAGCAGAGCAGCTGGCAAAACAACGCGGTTGTCGTTATGTGTTGTTAGATACTCTTAACTTTCAAGCCAAACCTTTTTATCAACGGCTTGGCTATCAGATTATATGGACTCAAGCAGATTACCCGTTTGACGGTGGGGCAAAATATTTTATGCAAAAGCAGCTTTAATTTAAATTAAAGTTTAAAATCTGCTCTGCCCAAGCAGGATTACCGGCATTATCGGCTGGAGTAATCTTTAAAATCTTACACATTAGATTATACAGCTCGATATTGCTAAAACTTGGGATCTTAGTACCAGCTTTAAAGGCAGGGCCATGACCAATAAAAATAGCTTGCATATCAGCTTCGGCATTGTCGTAACCGTGGTTACCGCTAACTTCCCCTTGACGCGCCTGCCATCTTGCTAAATGTTGCTGTTTAATTAAGCGCCAACCCAGTTCAGGAACGACAATGAGCGGTGCAATTCTCTGGTTATCTTTATACTGCCAGCGAGCCGGTAATTCAGATTTTTTATACACTGTAGCCTGAGCAGGAAGCTTGGTAGTTAACTGTTTATATACACTTTCTAGCTTATTGGCTTTAGGGAAAATAGACACAATTTCAGCGGTAAAGAGTGCTTGTTCAATATCGTCATAGTTTATATAGCGATCAATCACAATTGAGTTTTCTGCTGGCACTTCGGCCATACCATGGTCAGATGTGATCATTAAATTAATACTCTGATCAATACCGCGTTGTTTTAATCCCGCCATTAAATGGCCAATGGCTTGGTCTACTTCGATTATGGCATCTTTAACTTCATTAGAGTTGGGGCCAAAACGGTGGCCAGCATCATCGACACTGCTAAAATATAAAGTAATAAAATGAGGGCGCTGTGCTTTAGGTAAATCTAACCAGTCTAAAACAGAGTTTACCCGCTGTATATTGCTAACTTTGCCATCATATACCTGCCAGTAGCTTGGCCTAGTTTGCTTAATGGCCGCCTCTGAGCCTGGGTAAAAATAGGTCGCGGCTTTAACACCTTGTAATTCAGCGGTAACCCAAATAGGCTCGCCAAACCACCAGCGAGCGTCAGTGACTTCTTTTGGCTTATTAATGCGAAAAACAGATTTAAACTCAGGATCATAAATTGAATTTTCAATAATACCGTGTTGCGCTGGATATAAACCGGTCACGATGCTGTAATGATTAGGAAAAGTTTTACTGGGAAAAACTGGCTGCATGCTCTCTGCGGTTAGGCCTTTTTCAACTAAAGTTTTTAAAGTAGGCGCTGGATACTGCGCTAAATAGGTAGCAGCAAAACCATCTATTGAAATTAAAATAACAGTGCCTTGTTCTGCTTTTAGTGGTGTAGCCAATATTAATAATATTAAAATAAGCCATTTATACATAGTGATGAATACCTATTGCTTTAATTTATATCTAACTTGCAGCTTGCTTGTGCCTAGCTTGAGTAAAGTATAGTTAGAAATTTGGGCTAAAATATGACAAACATAATATAAGCAATTATATAGGCCATGTTAATGCCATAGCCTTTTTAATAGCTAGTTCAAAAAGCGAGTAAATATATTAGTAAAACCTAAAAAACAAGACCGTGCTATACACGGCCTTAAGGTTAATTAAAACACCTATTCTATTAAAAACGATAATTAGCTTGTATGGCTAACACTTGGGCTTTGTTGCTGTAGTCACCAGTTAAGCTGCTGTTATAGAGCTTTTGATCTTGCACGTTGTATTCGCTCTCATTAATACTTACATCACCGGTAAATAAATAGCCGTAAGCAATGTCTAGGCTAACTTTATCGCTTAATGCCCAATTTGCACCCACAGTTAACCAAGTTCTATGATCCGTTGGGATCCGCGCAGTTTTGTGTGATTGTGGGATAGGATTTTCATCATAAGCAATACCGGCTTTTAAGGTTAATTCCGGTTGTAAAACATAAGTCGCGCCCAGAGCATATGACCAAGAGTTTTGCCATTGCTCTGGAATATAGCCTATATAACCTGGTGAATTTAAGTTTTGTGGTAATTGAGTATTAGTAGAAATGCTCGGGTTAGGATCATTACTAACGATATCAATGCTTTCAAACTTACTCCACTCGGTCCAAGCCGCAGTAAACTGTAATGAAAAGGCATCGCTAAATTGCTGGTCAATGCTAAACGCAGCCGAAGCGGGTGTTGTTAAACCTAATTTACTCGCTTCTGTTAAACGGGCATTCGATGCTAATTTGCCGGTTGATAAGTCTATCGCAGGTAAATGTGGTGCAACAACCATAAAGTTCGGGTTACCAGCGACGTTAGCGCCGGTTATAGGCGTATTGGTAATGGTTGAATCGCCCTTTAAGGTATAACGAACCTGTGAATGATAACTTAAAGCAAGTCGGGTTCCGGCTATAGGTTCACCGTGAATACCTAAGGTGTAGCCAAAGGCAATATCATCACCTGATACTTCGTATTGGCTATGGCAATAGGCATCATTATAAACAGGTGCACCGAACATGGCATTTGTTGTTGCTTCGCCAAGTTCACATAAGCCAGCATGATCTTTATATTTAGACAAAGTTCCGGCAGCACGGTTAACTGAAACTGCAGCGCCTATAGACCAGTTATCATTTAATTTATAGCCAATAGCAGGTTGTAAGCTTAAGACTTGAATATCGGTTTCATCTGCAAAGTAACGGCCGACAAAATCATTGTCGTAATCTGACGATAAGCCAAAGGGCACATAAAACCCGACTCCCCAGCTAACTTTCTCAGAATATTGGTTGGCGTAGAATAAGAAAGGTACCGCTTCGGTTAACGTATTATGACCTTCATCTCGGCCTGCAACAACTTGGCCGTTAGCACTTCTTGCCTGCATATTGCGATAGTTGGTTTGGGCATCTATAAGACTAACACCAGCAGAAAAATGGCCACCTGTTAATTGAGTTAATGCGGCTGGGTTGGAGTAAACTAAAGTGGCATCAGTGATTTGTGCACCACGACCGGCATAACCATTACCCATACTACTAACAGATTGTTCAAATAATTTATAGCCTTCGGCTTGGGCGTTAAGACTAGATATTGCAGCAATAATAGCAATGGAAACGGTGGTTTTTTTAAGCATAAAAATGCCCCTATGAGAGATAAGTCTAAATAAATTAAGGCCTAAGTATATTAAGGTCAGACCTGAGAGTAAATGCACTAACTCTTATTAAGTTGTGCATTGGTCGTAGTTTTTTATTAATTTGACTAAAGTTTAGTTTATTTGACTAATAATCATAGGGTGAATGTTAATATAAGTTAACGTTAATTCTGTAAGTTGCTGATAATAAGTGTTATATTTTACTTTTAAATTGTGGCACGACGGCTGCTATATCATGTTATTACTGACATATTTTACTCAAGGATATAAAAATGAACACTACCGCTTTAATTGCAGCCATACTAGCAACAGGGCTATTGCTAGGCTGCCAACCAGCTAAGAGCGAGGCGCAAGCAACTAAAGCGGAAGATATTCTGGCTATTCCTATTGAAACTAGCATCAGTCGTAGCGGTGAAATTAGCAGTAGTTATCAAACTACAGCTACGTTGGAAACCCGTACTGAAACTCAAGTAGTTAGCAAAGCAACCGGTATTGTTAAAACTATTTTAGTTGAAGAAGGCCAACAGGTTGAAGCCGGACAATTATTAGCAACCTTAGACAATGAAAGACAACGCTTTAGTTTACAAAAAGAGCAGGCTGAATTAAGCCGGTTAAGTAGCGAGTTAAAGCGGATGGAAGAAATGTATCAGCGCCAGCTAATTAGTGCTGATAACTTCGAGAAACTCAAGTGGCAATATGATGCGGTACTAGCTTCTGTTAACTTAGCCCAATTAGCATTAACTGAAACAGAAATAACAGCACCAATAAGTGGGGTTATTGCCCGTCGTTACGCCAAAGTTGGCCAATTAATTAGTCAGTATCAAACAGGAAGCTTGTTTCATATTGTAGAAAATCAGCAACTTGAAGCCATAGTTCATTTACCTGAGCAACACTTAAAGCAAGCTGAGCTTGGTCAAAATGCTATTTTACGCTTTGTTGGCTCTAAGGCCATTAATGCTGAACTTGTAAGAATTTCTCCTGTAGTTGACCCAGCATCAGGTACAGTGCGTGTAGTGTTAAAAGTGGATAATAGTCAATTGCAATTAAAACCAGGGATGTTTGCTCAGGTTCAGTTGCAGTTTGATGTAAAACCTAATGCATTGCTAATTCCTAAACGGGCTCTAATAACTACAGACAACGAAGCCTCTGTTTTTGTGGTATCTAATGACAATACCGTGACTCGTCAACAAGTAAAACTAGGCTATCAGTCAGATGATATTGTTGAGATAGTCTCAGGGTTACAGCTTAATCAACAAGTGGTGATTGCAGGGCAGGCGGCTTTAAAACCGGATGCGCAAGTGAGCGTTGTTGCAGTGCGTCAGTTTTAACACTCATGGTTCAATTTTATACAAGATAATAACAAATAGGATTTGAGACCATGAAATTAGTTGATATTGCTGTAACTAGACCCGTCACTATATGGATGTTTACGCTGGGGATTCTACTGTTTGGTTTAGTTGCCGCTGGCCGTTTAGCAGTAAACTTATTACCCGATTTATCTTACCCTTCACTAACTATTCGCACTGAGTTTATAGGCGCAGCGCCTGCAGAAGTAGAGCAGTTAGTGAGCAAACCAATTGAAGAGGCCATTGGAATTGTTAAAGGGGTACGTAAAGTTCAGTCTGTTTCTCGCTCTGGTCGCTCTGATGTTGTAATGGAGTTTGAGTGGGGCAGTGATATGGACATTGCTGCACTAGAGGTAAGAGAAAAGCTAGACGTTTTATTATTACCCTTAGAAATTGAAAAGCCCTTACTACTGCGTTTTAATCCGAATTTAGATCCCATAGTGCGTTTAGCTTTAAGTCGTAAAGATACGAAACAGGCGTTAACTGCTGAGCAATTAGTAAGCTTACGTACTTATGCCGATGAAGACTTACGTCGTGCTTTAGAGTCTTTGCAAGGTGTCGCCGCTGTTCGCCCAGACGGCGGCCTAGAACAAGAAATTCAAATTTTGGTTGATCCGCACAAGTTAAGCCAATTACAACTTGATATCAGCCAAATTAGTCAGCGTTTACGTCAAGAGAACTTAAATCAGTCTGGTGGACGTTTAGAAACCAGCAGTTTTGATTATTTAGTGCGCACTATTAATCAGTTTAGTAACTTACAGCAGATTAAAGATTTATATGTGGTAGATGTTGCTAATAATCCGATCCGGTTATCTGATGTAGCCCAAGTGCAAGACGGTTACACTGATCGTAAAAGTATTACTTATGTTAACGGCAAAGCCGCAATTGAAGTCGCGGTATATAAAGAGGGTGATGCTAATACGGTAAAAGTAGCAGAAACAATTTTATCGCAACTAAGTCAGTTACAGCAGGCATTACCGAGTGATTATCAGTTAGATGTCGTCTATGACCAGTCTGAGTTTATTAAACAAGCTATCGATGAAGTAAAATCATCCGCCATAATAGGTGGCTTACTCGCCATGCTGGTGTTGTATTTATTCTTAGGTAATGCTTGGGCCACGCTGATTATCTCTATATCTATTCCATTGTCGGTTATTGCTACCTTTAATTTGATGTACGGTCAGGGCATTTCATTAAATATGATGAGTCTTGGCGGCATTGCTTTAGCTGTTGGCTTGTTAGTTGATAACGCTATAGTGGTATTAGAAAATATTGATCGCCATAAAAAACTGGGTAAAACGGCATTTGAAGCGGCAAAACTAGGCACAAAAGAAGTGTCTATGGCAATTACGGCTTCTACCTTAACCACGGTAGCCGTCTTTTTTCCATTGGTGTTTGTTCAAGGGATCGCCGGCCAATTATTTCGAGATCAAGCCTTAACGGTAACCTTTGCTTTATTAGCGTCACTGCTAGTGGCTTTAACGTTAATTCCAACTATGGCAGCACGAGAACGCCAAACAAAGGCGGCTCCTCAACCAGCTAAACCCGCACTAACGGCCATGCAAAACAGTGGCAAAAAAGCTTGGTATTATTGGCCTACTTTACCGCTTCGATTATTTAGCCAAGCCGTTAAAACCCTTGTTATTTCAATTATTACTTTATTTACTTTAGTCGGCCGATTAGTGTCTGGCGGTTTAGTTTTATTATTTAAACCGCTGTTAGCTGCTGTGCGCTGGTTATTAGCCAAAATAGAACAAGGTTATCTTAGGTTATTACAAGCTGCTTTAGCCTTAAAAAGTGTCAGTATTGGTTTAACCTTACTTATAGCAGCAGCTTGTTACACCTTATTGCCCCGCTTAGGTGCAGATGTTATTCCGAGCATGAATCAAGGTGAGTTCTATGTTGAGGTGCAATTACCTGTTGGCAGTGCCATTGAGCAAACCGATAAACTTATGACACGCTTAGCCTTGTTAGTAAAAGAACAAGCAGGGGTTGAGAAAACCTATGCCCAATCCGGTACTGGGGCTCAGATGACGGTTGATCCTAGTATTGGTGGTAGTCATTGGGGCCGGCTTAATGTTGTGTTAAAGCCAGAAACAACCGCTGAACAACAACAGCAGTTAACTGAGCTTTTACGCCAAGAGTTAGCCTTATGGCCAGATGTAACGGTAAAAATAGATCAGCCACAATTATTAAGCTTTAGTACGCCGTTGCAAATTGAATTAACTGGCTATGAGCTTAATCAATTAAAACAAGCTGCTGATGCCTTAGTCGTAAGCTTAGGGCAAGAGCCACAGTTTACCGATATAAAGTCTAGCTTACGTCCGGGACAACCTGAGATTAGCTTATATTTTAATCATGATAGGTTGTCGCAGTTGGGCTTAAATTCACATGATATTGCCAAACGTGTTGCCGCTTATGTGGGTGGAGAGCTTGCGGGGCAGTATTCTATTGATGATCGTAAAGTGGATATTCGAGTTCGCTTAGACGAGGCTTATCGGCAGTCACAGCAGCAGTTAGCTCAGTTAATTATAAATCCTAATAGCAGCAAGCCCTTGCCATTATCAGCAGTCGCACAGATCAAACAAGAAGTGGGACCTAGTGAAATTACCCGTATTGGCCAACAGCGGGTGGCGCTAGTTACAGCAAATTTAGCATATGGTGATATAGATCAAGCAACTAAAAATGCCCAAGCAATTTTGGCTAAACAGCCGTTATCTTATGGCGTTACTGCTATTGTCGCCGGGCAAAGTGAAGAAATGGACCGGGCTTATCATTCTTTAGTAATGGCCTTGTTATTGGCGATATTTTTAGTTTATTTAGTCATGGCATCGCAGTTTGAAAACTTACTACAGCCGTTATTAATTTTATTTACCGTACCCTTAGCTGGCGCAGGGGCAATATTAGGCTTGTGGTTAACCGACACACGGATATCTGTCATTGTGTTTATCGGCTTAATTATGTTGGCAGGTATAGTGGTAAATAATGCCATTGTATTAATTGACAGAATAAACCAGCTCCGCGGCGAAGGCATTGCATTACAACAAGCAATTATTGCAGCTGGCAGTAGCCGCTTAAGACCGGTGCTAATGACAACCTTAACGACTATTTTAGGCTTATTGCCTATGGCCTTGGGCGGTGAGGGTAGTGAAATTAGAACCCCCATGGCGATAACAGTGATCTTTGGTTTAGCATTATCAACCTTGCTAACCCTGGTTTTTATTCCGGTGCTTTATCATTTAGTCAGTAAAGATAAATCAACTACAGCCTCAAAAACACCCGCGCAACAAAGCAACAATGCTAAAGCTCAGGAGTCATTGTTATGAAGCAAGAACCTTTAGCATTAACCCGTTTTGCTCTGGCAAGACCGGTTACTATCTGTATGTTGTTTTTATCGCTTTTAGTATTTGGCATCTTAGGTAGCAGAATGCTGCCGTTAGAGAAGTTTCCAGGCATAGACATACCGCAAATTTTTATTAACGTGCCTTATGCCAATGCTACTCCTGCTGAAATAGAGCGTTTAATTACGCGGCCATTAGAAGAAGCATTAGCCACAGTCACCGGCATTAAACAAATGCGTTCTTGGTCTAATGAAAATAGTGCTGAGGTGTCGTTAGAGTTTGACTGGGAACAAGATATTAATAGTAAAAGTATCGAGGTGCGTGAACGGTTAGATAGCATAAGACACTTATTACCCAAAGATGTTGAGCGGGTATTAGTGTTTCAATTTAATACTAATGATATGCCCATTTTTCAGTTACGGATTTCTAGTCAAAGAGATTTAGCCATGGCATACGACTTATTAGAGCGGCAAATTAAACGGCCGTTAGAGCGAGTTCGTGGCGTGTCTAAGGTTGAACTCTATGGTGTACAAAAACGACAAGTTATTATTAGGCTTAACCCAGATAAAATGCGAGCTTTAAATGTTGATGCAGACTTTATAGCCACTATTTTGCAACAAAATAACTTTGCGCTAACCGCTGGCGAATTACGTAATGGTAATAATAGTATTTTAGTAAAACCTGTAGGTGAATATAGTCAATTAAGCCAAATTGCCGCTTTACCTTTAAGAGCGGGGCTAACCCTAAGTGAAGTCGCGACAGTCGCCCTAGAGCTACCTAAGGCTGAAGATGGCCGACATTTAGACCAAACCTATGCAGTAGGCATGAATATCTATAAAGAGTCTGGCGCAAATTTAGTTGAGGTAGCTAAGGCAGCATTAGCGGTAGTGGCTGCTGTGGATAAAGATCCTGCCTTTAACGGTATTAGTTTATATATTATGGACAATATGGCCGAAGGGGTAACGACCTCTTTAGCCGATTTATTAACTGCTGGCGCTATTGGTGCCTTGTTATCTTTTTTAGTGCTCTATGCTTTTTTACGTCACTTAGGTAGCACTATGGTTGTTGTGCTAGCTGTGCCTGTTTCTATTTGTATCGCCTTGGGCATTATGTTTTTTTTAGACTACAGCTTAAATATTTTAAGCATGATGGGCCTAATGTTAGCCATAGGTATGCTAGTAGATAATGCGGTAGTAGTAACGGAAAGTATCTTTAGAGAGCGCTCTTTAGGTGGCGATATTAAAGCTGCAACCGCTAAAGGTGTGCGTCGTGTTAGTTTAGCGGTAGTCGCAGGTACAGCCACTACCGCTATTGTTTTTTTGCCCAACATTATTGGTCAAAAGATGCAGCTAACCATATTTCTTGAGCATGTGGCTATCGCTATTTGTTTATGTTTAGCCATTAGTTTATTAATGGCTTTAACCCTTATTCCTTTGCTAACAACTAAGCTTAATATGCGTTTAGCTAGCCAGGCAGGGCCAACTAAAATTGAACGGGCTTACCGACGAATTTTAAGTCGTGTTATGGCTTATCCACGCTGGGCTAGTTTTTTTGCTATGTTAATTTTAGTCAGCATTGTTATTCCAATTGGCGGTGTATCTGGTGGAGATGATGACGATCAAGAAACAAGCCGCATTTTTGTTAATTATAATATTCAAGGTAATTATGCATTAGCAGAAGTAGAAGCCGAAGTAATAAGAATGGAAGAGTATTTATATGCTAACCAAGAAAAATTTGAAATAGAGTCTGTTTATAGTTACTACCGAGCGGGTGATGCATCATCAACTATTATCTTACGTCAACCGATTAAGCAACCTATAGCTGACTTAAAGCAGGCTATTAAACAAGATTGGCCACAGCTTGTGCGCGCTAAACCTACTTTTGGCTGGGGCAGTAACGATGGCCTACAAGTGCATTTATTAGGCCGCTCAACCGAAGTTCTTATGCGGTTAGCAAAAGATGTTGAGCCTATTTTAGCGCAGATCTCCGGTTTGCAAGACGTGAGTTCAGAAATCAGCAATGGTCAGCAAGAATTGCAAATTCGTTTGCAACTAGCCCAGCTGCAACGCCATGGTTTAAGTGCTCAGCAGGTTGCTGACGCTGTGTCGTTGGCGCTAAGAGGACGCAACTTAAGAACCTTCCGTAGCGCCGAACAGGGTGAGTTAATGATGCGTGTACTCTATGACGAACGGATAAGCACCTCACGCTCAGAGCTTGCAGCTTTACCTATTTTAAATAAACAAGGCGTTGTTATTAGTTTAAGCCAGTTAGCAACGATTAGTGTAGCGCCAAGGCTAGATAGAATTAGCCGTTTTAATCGGCAAACCGGTATTGCTATACGAATGAATTTAAGTAACGACGCGACTATGGATAAGGTGCGGGATGACATTAAACAGGTTATGGATAGTCTAGCTTTACCCCCAGGTTATAGTTGGTCATTCCAAGGCAGCTTTTCGCGTCAAGATGAATCACAGCAAGTTATGATGGTAAATATGTTACTTGCTATAGCAATGATTTATCTGGTTATGGCAGCCTTGTTTGAGTCACTTTTATTACCTACAGCGGTAATTGGTTCCTTGTTATTTTCTTTTGTTGGTGTTTATTGGACCTTCTTATTTACCGGCACCAGCATGGGGATAATGGGTATGATAGGTATGTTGGTGTTATTAGGCATAATGGTAAACAACGGTATTGTTTTGGTGGATAGAATTAATCAAGATCGTCAAGCTAGCCCTGAAAAAGCATTAGTCGACATTATTATTGAGGCTAGTGAGTCACGATTACGGCCTATTTTAATGACGGTATCAACTACAGTATTAGGCCTAGTTCCCTTAGCCTTTGGTGGCACTCAAATAGGTGGTGATGGCCCAAGTTATGCGCCTATGGCCATTGCGATAGTCGGTGGCTTATTGTTTTCTACTTTAACCAGTTTAGTGTTAGTACCACTGACTTATTGGGGGTTAATTAAAATTAATGAAAAATGGTTAAGTTGGCGCCAAACGGCTAACCGCTGGGCCAATAAAATATTTATTTAATTGGCTCCGTTAATTATGCTAAAGCTGTTTTTTAATATAGCTTTAGCAGTTTGCATTTAGTAATGCAGCTGAAGTAATGAAGTTGCAGTAATGGAAGTAAGGTAATGTTAAGTGTCCGTAACCTTGTTAAACACTATGGCCAACAGCCTGTTATTAAAGAGTTATCGTTACAGTTTGCCAACAATCGCAGTTGCATTATCGGGGCAAATGGCAGTGGCAAAACAACCTTTTTATTTATTTTAGCGGGCTTAACTAAGCCTGATTCTGGCCAAGTGTTGTGGCAAGGAAAGAAGTTAACTTCGCCGCAGTCGATAACCGCAATAGCATCAGATGCTATTAGGATCCCAAACTTTTTAACAGTAAGGAAGTTGTTTTTATTAACCCAAAGCATGTGGCAACTAGATTTTCCCGATAAGCTAATCGCTGCTTTTGGCTTAACACCACACCTAGATAAGACCCTAGATCAATTATCGGCTGGTAATTTAAAAAAGGCGCATTTAATCAATGCCTTTATGCGTAACCCCAGTTTATTGTTACTAGATGAACCTAATATTGCTTTAGATGACAACAGCTGTAAGGCTTTATGGCAGGCTATTGAGGACTTTTCTGGTGATATTATTATTGCAAGTAATGAACCTGCCGTTTTTACTGATAAAGGCTTTAAATTGCAGAGTATTCGCGGTGATTAGTCGTTATATTAGTTATCGCTTTGAACTGTTCAGGTTTGAGATAAAGCATTGGCTGGCGCAATTATCAGGCTTATCACTGTTTTTGCTTGGCATCTTAGGCTCGGCAATACCAGTGGTTTTTTATCTTGCTTTGCTCGGTTTTGGCATGCTGTTTGAAAATAAGCTGACTAAAAGTGAAGCGATGCACTTTGTGGCCGGTTTATTACTTTTTCAAACAGTTTGTTTAGGCTTATGCAAAGCTGCGATTACAGGTCAGCGCTTTATTACATTTACCCAGTCACTTACCGATAAAGTTTGGCTGGCCAAACTAACTGACATCTTGTTAGCTTGCCTTTGTAACCCAATGTTATTGCTGCATATTATTCTTATTGGATCTGTCAATATAAAGCATTGGATCGACATTCCACACATGTTGTTGCTACTGCTGTTACAGATTGTATTTTCTATTATGGCTTTTACGTCATCTCGCCAACTTTACTTGGCTTTAGCCTTGCTGTTTGTCGTCGCACAAACTGAGTTTATACTAAGTGTAGAACTAGGGCTGCTTTTACCCTTATTGCTTTTAGCTCTGTTTCAGCTTATGCCTAAAATATCTGTTATGTTTAAGAGTCAGCTAAGGCACAAAGTAACAGCTTATTCTGCTTATAACTTTTGGTTAGATTTTTGGCGCCAGCATAGTCGGACCCCTCTTTTAGTGCTGGCTGTAACGGGAATAAGTTTGCTTATTAGCCATAGCTTTGTTCAGCAAAGGCCCGATCTAGCACCGTTTGTGTTTTTATTTTGTGGCCAGTTGTTAGTGCTGGTGGTGACTGCTTTACCATTAGAGTTAAACAGGCAAATAAAAAACAATCAGCACTTTTACACTTTGTTTGCCATTTTCCCTGCTTTTAATATGATTAAAAACCTGTTTTTAGTGGTGGCAGGCTTATTGGTGTTTTTGTTGTTTGCATTTATTTCAGCCAGTCTAGTGATGGCATTAGTGCACTTTTCGGTGCTGTTAGGTTGTTTTTATATAATAAAAACTCGACCTAATTATTTAATTTTTGCTTGGTTATTTAGCTTTGTTATCGTTGTTGGGATCTCACGTTTATAGCTGTTGCACTCTAAGAGCACTTTACTTACTCTATAACTCAAATTTCTCTTTTAATCATACAGGTTTATTTATGCATATTAATTCAGTACTTAGCGCCTTGTTTATCGCCGGAGCCTTATCTATTTCGGCCTGCTCAGATAACTTAAGCCCAGAAAATACGATTCCTCAAGATGCTAGCCAAAGCACGGTAGACTCCTCGGCAGCTGAACAAAGCAGCGTTAACTTAATTCCTGAATTTAAATCCCGCTTAGATATTTATTATCCAGTAGATTTAACCGCAGATTTATCAGGTCTTTCGGCTAATCAACATAAAATGCTGGCTTTACTTATTGATGCGGCCAAAGTAATGGATGACTTATTTTGGCAACAAGCTTTTGGCGAGCCGAAAGCTGAATTTTTAGCCAAATTACCACAAGGTAAAGTGCGTGATTTTGCCGAAATTAACTATGGCCCTTGGGATAGGCTCAAAGGCGATGCCCCTTTTCTTAGTGGTTATGCTGACAAAGCCTTAGGTGCAGAGTTTTATCCTAGCGACTTATCCAAAACTGAATTTGATATGGCAAACTTTGCCGATAAAACCGGTTTATATTCAATAGTGCAGCGTGATGGCCAAGGTAATTTAGTTAGCATACCCTACTCAAAATACTATGCTTCAGAGCTTAAAAAAGCGGCTAAGTTATTAACTCAAGCTGCAGCTTTAGCTGAAGATAAAGAGTTTGCTCATTATTTAACTCTAAGAGCTCAAGCCTTATTAACTGACAACTACCAAGCTTCAGATTTAGCATGGATGGATATGAAAAATAATCCAATAGATGTTGTGATTGGGCCTATAGAAAATTATGAAGATCAGCTATACGGTTATCGCACCGCCTTTGAAGCTTATGTGTTAGTTAAAGATCAAAGTTGGAGCGAAAAACTGGCTAAATACGCAGCGACTTTACCTGCATTACAAAAAGGCTTACCTGTAGATGCAAAATATAAATCAGAAGTGCCAGGCAGTGATGCCGATTTAAATGCTTATGATGTTGTTTATTATGCTGGTCATGCTAATGCTGGCTCTAAAACCATTGCAATTAATTTACCTAATGATGAGCAAGTGCAATTAGAAAAGGGCACGCGGCGCTTACAGCTAAAAAATGCTATGCAGGCTAAGTTTGAGCATATTATGTTGCCTATAACTGAACTGCTGATTGCGCCAGAGCAGCGCCAGCATGTAACGTTTAATGCCTTTTTTAATAATACTATGTTCCATGAAGTTGCCCATGGCCTAGGCATTAAAAATACCATTAATGATAACGGCACAGTGCGCCAAGCCTTAAAAGAACACGCTTCTGCTTTAGAGGAAGGCAAAGCCGATATTTTAGGTTTGTATATGATCACCCAATTGCATAAACAGGGCATGTTAAGTGAAGGTCAGTTGGAAGACTACTATACAACCTTTATGGCGGGGATCTTCCGCTCTGTGCGCTTTGGTGCATCAAGTGCTCATGGTAAAGCGAATATGATCCGCTTCAACTACTTTGCCGAGCAAGGGGCCTTTGTCCGTAATAATGATGGCACTTATCAAGTAGACTACCCAAAAATGCAGTTGGCTATGGCCTCGTTATCTGAATTAATTCTAACCTTGCAAGGCGATGGTAATTATGACGGCGTGGCGTCTTTAGTTGCTGATAAAGGGGTAATTAAACCACAACTTGCTAAAGACTTAGCACGTTTAGCCACAGTGAATATCCCTGTTGATATCGACTTTAATCAAGGTAAAGACGTGCTAGGTTTATAATCCTTGCTGCTAGTTTTGTAAAAAGGCGTGTTGATTCACGCCTTTTTTATTTTAGCTTAGCTTTTTAGCCACTCTTGTTAGCGTTATTAGTGGTATTCATTTTATCGTTCAGGTGATAAGTATTCTCGATCATAAAAAGTACGCAGCCAGTGAGGTTTATAAATTGCCATTAAGGTGATGGCACTGCCATTGAGTAGGGCTTCAGGAAACCAGGTGAGAATAGAAAGCCTTAAGTAGTTATCGTAGATAATATCCCATGTAAAACGGCCTTCTGCATAAAACCACAATGAAACTAACAGCATATGTAGGGCTATTGTTAAAGCCGCGCCTATAAATCCAGCGATGAAAATATAAACAAATAAGTGCCGAGTTAAATAGCGATAACTGGCTAAAAACAGCAGATAGCTAAAAAGCCCAGGTATGATAAAGGTTGTTAAGGCAAAAAGGCCGGCATCAGCTAAAGGTATGCGTTGAAATACAATTAAAGCCAAGCTAATTAAGACACAGAGTAACATGGCAATACGCCAGCCATGGCTTAGCACTAGGGTGGTTAACAATAAAAAGTGGATATTTAAGCCATTAATTATGCCCGCATTAATGCTCCATAAAATGCTTAAACTCAGTATCGATGAAAACACCAGATGTTGATAACTAGGTTCAGACTTAAGTTTTGGCCAAAACTCACGAGGGAAGAAGCGGATAGCAATAATAAGCCATAATCCCCAGCCGCTTAGCTGCCACATTGTCATTTGTTTTCTCCGATGGGTTAATAATTGAATACAGACCACTTGGGCTCTAGCAAGTTTCAAGTAATCAGGCTGCAATGGTATAGTGGTTAAAACTAGAGCAGATAAAGGGTTAAGCTATGTATTATATTAGGCCTGCCGTAAAATAGACTAATATGTTATTTCGCTATTTTAGTACTAATTGACTTTGTTTTGTTAGGTAATTTATGAATTAACCAATAAAGCTTTAGTTAAGGTTGTCATTGTTATGCAATTTCAATAGCATAAAATTCATTTACCATTAACCTTTATAAGCTAATATTGTTGCGCTATATCGTTGCTGTTTTCGAAACTAAGGATAGGTTATGTCTGGATCATCATCAATTTTCACAAAGCTTTTTGGTTCAGTTAACTGGATAGCTCCACCTTGGTGTTTGCGATTACAGCGCTCTGCTCAACAACAGCCTGGCCGATTTTGGTCTATTACAATACTCCTTTTGTTGTTTATTAGTGGCCTTGTTGCTGCCGCTTATTATTACAACCAGCTGCCCAAGCCGTTACAGCTTGTTGCTAAGGTTAGCCCTCCAGAGATAGGCTATTATGATAACGACATAGAGCAGCCCAGCAGCCTGACGCTTCAGTTTTCTTATGAAAAGTCGCCGCAACAGTTATCAAATTCAAATCAAGATATAACGGAATTATCTCCAGATATAATGCCGCGGGTACCTAGCTCAAATGTTTCAGCTGCAAAACTCGACTTAATTGGTGAAGTGCTAACCGCAGGGGTAACAATAACACCAAACATTAGTGGTAAGTGGCTATGGCAAGATGATAACACCTTAAGTTTTACCCCAAATAAAGCCTGGCCCGCGGGGCAACACTATACAGTGAGTCTTGATAAAGCCATTTTTGCCCCTGATATAAAATTAAAGCATAGCCAATATGATTTTTCATCAGCTGAGCTAACCGTTGCGCTGGAAAACTTGCGTTTTTATCAACATCCTGAGCAACTTAAGCAACGTCATATTGTCGGGACACTTTTGTTTAGCCATCCGGTAGAAATAGAAAGTATTAACTCGCTATTAAGCTTAACAATGCGTGAAGATGGTGCTGATAAGACGGCAAAAGCGCAGGCACTAGACTATAGCCTAACCATCGATAAAACTGGCCGTGAAGTTTACATACAATCTGCGGCATTAACCTTACCCGAGCATGAGCAGTATTTAACCGTTAACCTTAAACCGGGTGTGCTAGCACAACGACCAGAACAAAATGCCACTAAAACTAAAGTCGGCATTTCAGAGCAGTTACTAGTGCCTGATCAAGGGAGTTTTTTAAAGGTAGCGCAGGCGACATTTGAAATTGTGACTAACCCAGAGCAAGAGCCCGAGCAAGTGCTGATGCTCGAGTTCACCGATAGAATAGCCCGAGCAGAATTAACCGAGAAACTAAAACTTTATACATTACCTAAGCACCCTAAACGTCGCTCAGGTAATTGGATGACAAGTGAGATTAATGCCACCGTTTTAAGCCAAGCCAAAGCGTTACAGTGGCAGTTAATGGCCACACCTGAGCCGCACGCTAGCCAGTTTAGTATTAAATTAGATTTACCCGAGGGCCAAGATGTATTTGTTCAACTACCCGCAGGCTTAGCGTCGGTTGCAGAATTTCGTTTAGCTAATGAGTTTCGCTCTATACAGTCGGCACCCTCGTATCCTAAGCAGGCAAAAATTATTGGTGAAGGCGCTGTATTGTCGTTAAGTGGCGAGCAAACCTTGCAGCTATTAAGCCGTGGTTTACCTGGGGTGAAAGTTAAACTACATAAATTGTTACCTAAGCAGTTGAATCATTATATTAGCCAAACAAATGGTGATATTAGCCAACCTTATTTTGAAAGTTATAACTTTAACTATGAAAATATCACTGCCGTTTTCGAAAAAACATTTACCTTAGCAGCGAGTGATCCAAAGCAAGCAAATTATCTAGCCTTGCCACTGAAACCTTATTTAGACAAAAGTGGTATGGGGCTCTTTATTATTGAATTAACGGCATTTGATCCAAAACGACCTGATCGTTACCAAAGTACCCTTGATAAACGTATGGTTTTGGTTACCGACTTAGGTTTGTTAGTTAAGCACAATGCAGACTCCAGCCAGCAGGTCTTTGTAATGTCTGTTGCCACGGGTAAACCGGTCGCGAATGCTAAGGTTGAATTACTCGGTAAAAATGGTGTTGCGCTATATAGCGATAAAACCGATAACCAAGGTCAGGTTAGCTTTGCTAGCAGCCAGCATTTTAATCGTGAGCGTGAGCCGGTAGTGTATTTAGTCACCCAAGAGCGCGATGGTATTACTGATAGCAGCTTTATTCCGTATCAACGCTATAGCAACCAGCTTGATTACTCTAAGTTTAATACCTCTGGTGATTATTATGATGCGGTAGAGCCGGATGCACTTAATGCTTATATCTTCAGCGATCGTGGTATTTATAGACCAGGAGAACAAATTAAACTGGCCGCCATTATTCGCCAAGCGGATATGGCAGTTGCTCAAGCCAGTAAGTTGCCACTTAAGGTATTAGTTGAAGGACCTCGCGGCAATACGTTTTGGCAAAAAACTTTTACCTTATCAGGAAGAGGTTTACATAGTTTTAATGTAGAGAGTGAGGCAAGTAGTGATACTGGTCGTTACTCGGTTTCAGTTAGGTTATTAGACAAAAATGGCAGTATTAAGCGTTACTTAGGCTCTGCTAGTTTTCAGCTTGAAGAGTTTGTGCCAGACAGATTGAAAATTACCAATACCTTTAATCAAGATGCTAAAGGCTGGCTATCACCCAATGATTTAGTTGCACAGATCCAGTTAGATAACTTATTTGGCACACCTGCTCAGCAACGCCTAGTCAGCGCTAAGTTTGAGCTTGTACCTAGCCGTTTTAATTTTGAGGAATTTCCAGATTTTAAATTTGTTTCTTTACAACAGTCAGATTCAGCAAGAGAGCGAATTCAAGAAAATTTAGTTGATCAAGAAACGGATGCGAATGGCCAAGCTAACTTTAGCTTGCCACTAGAACAGTATAGTGGCGGTACTTATCGCTTAGTGTTTGAGGCAGAAGGCTTTGACTCTGGTGGTGGCCGCAGTGTGCAACTTATGCAAACAGCACTCATATCACCCTTGTCGCAGCTCGTGGGTTACAAAGCCGATGGTGATTTAAATTACCTAAAGAAACAACAAGCACGTAAAGTCGATTTTATTGCCATTAATAATCAGTTAGTACAGCAGTCACTGCCAGATCTTGCGCTAAAACTGATCGTTAAGCGGGCCGTGTCTAGCTTAGTTAAGCAAAACGATGGCACTTATCAATATCAGAGTATTGAACAACGTGAATTAGTTAGCGAAACGCCTTATAACATTGCTAAGCAAGGTAGCCACTATTTACTGCCAACCGATAACGCAGGTGATTATGAGTTACAGTTAGTCGATGCAAAGCAGCAATTACTCACTAAATTAAGCTTTAGCGTTATCGCTGCGGGTAATAGCCAAGCGATGCTAGAAAAAAATGCCACTCTTAGCGTTAAGCTTGATAAAACTGATTATAAAGCCGGTGAGTGGATTGAGATGAATATCACTGCGCCTTATACCGGTAGCGGTTTAATTACTATTGAATCAGAAAAAGTACATGCGTTTAGTTGGTTTACCGCTGAGACGACAAGCTCTATTCAACGCATACAACTACCTAAGCACTTAGAGGGTAATGCCTATATTAATGTTAGCTATGTCAGAGCGTTAGATTCTGAAGAGTTATTTGTTAGCCCGTTAAGCTATGCTGTTGTGCCCTTTAATATTGACCGCAGTAGCCGAGTGTTAGACATTAGTTTAAAAGCACCTAAGGAAGTCAGGCCGGGTAAAGCTTTTAATATTGAGTATAAAACCTCACAGCCAGCTGACATTCTTATTTTTGGCGTTGATGAGGGGATTTTACAGGTTGCCGATTACAAACTGCCTGATCCGCTGGCTCATTATCTAAAAAAACGCGCATTACAAGTGCGTAGTATGCAGATCCTTGATTTATTACTCCCTGAGTTTAAGCTATTACGTCGGCACTTGGCAGGTATTGGTGGCGATGTTGAGAGCATAATGGTTACAGGCAGCCGGGTGATGATGGACAAAAATTTAAACCCCTTTGCCCGTCGTGTTGAACAGCCTGGAGTCTTTTGGTTAGGGGTATTAAAAGCTGATCAAAAAACAAACCAAGCCGAAGTGACTTTACCACAAAGCTTTAGCGGCAATATTAAGTTAATGGCGGTCGCTGTAGGTGACGCTACTTTAGGCAAAACAAGTCAAGATTTATTGGTGCGAGGCCCCTTTGTTGTTACGCCAGATGTATTAACTAGTGCAGCGCCAGGTGACGAATTTGATGTCAGTGTTTCTGTGGCAAATGGCATTAAAGGCTCAGGGCCGCAAGCACCAGTGACCGTATCATTAAGTGCACCAGAAGCATTGCAGATAATTGGTGATAATCAACATAAGCTGATCATTGGCCAAGGCAGCGAAGCGAGTGCTAGGTTTAGAGTAAAAGTCTTAAACCATTTAGGTGAAGCAACACTTACCTTTACTGCCCGCTATGAAAAAGGCAGCCTAGTTGAGCAAACAGAGCGTGATATCAGTTTAAGTATTCGCCCAGCGACAGATTACAAAAATACCATTACAGCAGGTTATGCAAAGTCGGGGCAGGTAACTGTATCGCCTAGTGCGCAGTGGCACCCTGAGCTTACCGCTATGTCGGCGACAGCTTCGGCAGATCCACTAGTATTAGCTGAAAGCTTTAGTGACTATTTAAGCCAGTACCCTCATGGCTGTACTGAGCAGATTGTGTCACAAGTGTTCCCTTGGATAGGGCTAGTGCAGCAACCCGCTTATCAAAACCAGTTACCAGAATTACAACAAAAATTTGCTGTATTAATAGATAAACTTGCCGAGCGGCAGCAATATGATGGTGGCTTTAATTTTTGGCCAGGTCAGCAAGTAAGTGCTGATGCTCCTAGTGTGTATACTATGCACTTTTTAATTGCCGCACGTGAGCAAGGTTTAGCTGTGCCATATTATATGCTAGAGCAAGGGCTAGAATATTTAACAACCTTAGCCCGCTATAAAGGCGCAAATTTATACCAAGCTAGACTAAGAGCCAATGCAATATATTTATTAACGCGCAGTGGTCAGGTAACCAGCAATTATTTGGTTGAATTACACGAACGCTTAGAGAAACAGCATAAACAAGCTTGGCAGTCTGATATTACCGCTGTCTATATGGCTGCAAGCTATCAACTATTGCAAAAGCAAGATATTGCCAAGGGGTTAATAGACCAATACCGTTTAGGCAAACGCTCTGCCTTTGAACAGCAAATGCACTCTAGTGCTAGCCAAAGCAGAATAGCGTCAGCACATTTTGCTAATGCGGCTTTTCAATCACAATTAAGTTTAGATGCCCAGTATATTTACTTACTGGCTGAGCACTTCTTAGAAAAAGCCCAACAACTAGACGGTACAGCGGTATTAACATTAGTTCAGCCAATGTTTGATGGTAACTATAATACAATTAGCTCTGCTTATGCGGTATTAGCGTTGTCTGCTTATAGCCAGATGCAAGCTGATCTTGAGTCACCAAGTTTGGCTTTCTATCAGTATATTGCCGATAAAAAACAACCTATTAATGTAGCCGATAATAAAACCGCTCTCCCTAAAGTTAACTTCTCTGTTGCAGCTAATAAGCTATTAATTGAGTCTAATTCAGCCGTTTTTTATGCCTTAAACGAGGCGGGCTACCCTGATAAATTACCCACTGAAGCGAGTCGAAATGGGTTAGAGGTTGTTCGTGATTACTTAGATGCAAAAGGTAATAAAGTAAATACAGCCAAACAAGGTGACGAGTTAACCGTTCGCCTACGGATCCGCAGTACTAACAAGCAATGGCATAGCAACGTGGCCGTTATTGATTTATTACCGGCTGGTTTTAGCGTAATACGAAGCTCTCTACCTAGGGAAGCAGGGCCTTGGCAGGCTGATTATGTTGATGTTAGGGAAGATCGCATTGTGTACTACGCAAGTTTTGGCCCACAAAGCACTGAACTAAATTATAAAGTTAAAGTAACAGCTGCAGGCAACTTTGTCGTGCCAGCTGTGTATGCCGAGTCAATGTATGATCTTACTGTTAATGCGCACTCAGTGGCATCAGAATTTACGGTGAGTAAGCCTAAGTGAGAGTAATTTAAAGCAAAAGAGATCTGCTATGGTTAATCAACGGCCGTATTCAACCCGCCTTTATCGAACTAAAAGGCGGGTTAAACTATTAGCGGCTTTTATGCTTTTATGCACTTTGCTTGTTTTTATCGGCTTGCTTGTATCACCTAAGCCAGATTTGTATCGTAATTATCAGCAAGCCAGCGCGTATTTTGATGCAAAAGGTAACTTATTAAGTTTACGCTTAGCGGAAGATCAGCGTTATCGTTTGCGTATTTCCTTAGCTGAAATTGCTCCTAGATTACAACAAGCGACGTTATTGTATGAAGATCGTAACTTTTATCAGCATTACGGCCTAGACGTTAGCGCCGTAGTGAGGGCGATATGGCAAAGCGTTATTCAAGGTGGCCGTCGTCAAGGCGCCTCAACCATCAGCATGCAATTAGCGCGATTGCGCTTTAAATTAAAATCCAATACGTGGTTAGGTAAATTCCAACAAATAGCTTATGCACTGTATTTAGAGCGGCACTTTACTAAAGATGAGCTACTAGAAGCTTACTTTAATTACGCCCCTTATGCCGGAAATGTGGAAGGTGTAGCTGCGGCTAGTTTAATTTATTTTGGTAAAGAAGCTAAGTATTTAAGTTTACCCGAATCGATTGCCTTAGCTGTGATGCCGCAGAATCCTAGCCAACGTAACCCTGAAACTCAAAGTGGCAGACAGCATTTAGAGCAAGCTAGACAACGCTTATCAGCAATTTGGTTAGAGCAAAAAAGTATAAATCTGGCGTCGGTTAAAAGCCTGCTTAATATGCCGCTACACTATAAAAAACGCAGCGAACTGCCTTATTATGCGCCTCACTTTATTAATTATTTAGCCGCGACCACTGGAACTAAGGGGCGCTTATATACCAGTTTAGCGCTCAGTACTCAGCAAAAAATATCGCGTTTAGTAACCAGTTATTTACAGCAAAAACAAACTAAGGGCTTAAACAACGCCAGTGTTTTATTAATAAAACGCAGTAGTTTACAAGTTGTCTCGTGGATAGGCTCTGCGGACTTTTATAATGAAGCTATTCAAGGTCAGGTAGATGGTGTAACCGCGCTACGCTCACCAGGCTCTGCTTTAAAGCCCTTTATTTATGGGTTAGCAATGGAGCAGGGAATTATTCATCCACATTCTTTATTAATAGATTTGCCAAGACGCTATGGCAGCTTTAATCCTGAGAATTTTGATCAGCAATTTGCAGGTCCTATTGATGCGACAACGGCACTGGTTAATAGCCGTAATTTACC
Organism: Rheinheimera sp. WS51; assembly: GCF_050936095.1. NCBI lineage: Bacteria > Pseudomonadati > Pseudomonadota > Gammaproteobacteria > Chromatiales > Chromatiaceae > Rheinheimera > Rheinheimera sp. WS51. Next base: position 88,121 of record NZ_JBOTRC010000005.1, on the reverse strand, counting down.
GGCTGTGCATTTACAATCCCAACTACAGCACCCCAATTTTTATCAATGGCTAAAACAAGGTGGTGTTAATTTGCCTCAGCCAGCAGATTATTATGGTTTAGCTTTAGCCTTAGGCGGTATGGAAATTAGCATGCAGCAATTGGTGCAGCTTTATGCTGCGCTAGGTAATAAAGGGCAGTGGGCGAATCTAACTTGGCAAGCGCAAGCTGCTGAACAAGCCAATCCAGCTCAACAGCTATTATCTGCAGAAGCTGCTTTTTTAACCCTAGATATGCTGCGCCAACACGCTAGACCGCAATCGGTTTTATTATCAAAATTAATTGCAACGACTGATGTTGCTTGGAAAACGGGCACCTCCTATGCGTTTAGAGATGCTTGGGCTGTTGGCTTAAGCGGTGATTATGTGCTGGCGGTATGGCTTGGCAACTTTAATGGTGAAAGTAATCCAAACCTAATTGGTCGCTCGGCGGCAGGGCCGCTGTTTTTTCAGATCCTTAATTTACTTAATGTGTCTACGCAAGATAATACTGACTTATTTACAGCAGCAGCCGAGCTAAACCTGCGCCAAGTAGCCTTGTGTCAACGCAGTGGTGACCTGCCTAATAAGTATTGCCCGCAAACCGAACAAGGCTGGTTTATCCCTGGGGTGTCACCGATAAAGCTATCTAATGTGCACAGAGCTGTACCTATTTATTTAGATACGGGCAAACGGGCTTGTTATCACCAGCCTGGTAAAACTACATTAGAGGTGTATGAATTCTGGCCATCAGATATTGGCCAAAGCTTTATTAATGCAGGCATTATTTTGCGCCAACCCCCTGCGTATCAGCATAATTGTAGTCAGATGACTACCTTAATTCATACCATGCCACAGATCCGCTCGCCACAAGCAAATTTAGTGTATCAGCTAGGCCAAAACCCAGAGCAGCGAAAAATTGCCCTACAAGCCAGTTTTGATGGTGATGTAAGCCAGGCTCATTGGTTTGTTAATAATCGTTATTTGGCGAGTGTTAAGCCAGAAGAAACCTTCTTTTGGTCAGCCGATGCTGGGCGCTATCTGTTACGTGTAGTGGATGATTTAGGCGGTGTTGATAGTCGAATAATTCAGCTCGCTGAGTAGGCTTTTTTAGTGTTTGAGTTTTTAGTGCTAGTTTTATACTTGTTTTCTTAAGTTGGCGTTGTTTGTTTTAATGATTTTAAGCCTTGTTTTTAACTAGTTAAATAGGTGGCATTATGCTTTTGCAGTCGGAAAAGAGTTTAGTATTGTTAATTGATATGCAACAAAAATTAGCCCCCGCAATTGATCAAACAAAAACAGTAGAGCAAGCAGCGGCTTGGGTGTTACAAGTTGCCTTGCAGCTTGATGTGCCTGTGTGGGGCACTGAGCAGTATCCCAAAGGTTTAGGTTCTACTTTAGCCTCAATTGCAGAGTTAATACCTGAGCCGCAAATGTTGCATAAAATGCATTTCAGTGCACTTAAAGAGCCGCATATTGCTAAGGCGATTGCGGCAACTGAACGCAAGCAAATTGTGGTTATGGGTACTGAGGCTCATGTTTGTGTATTGCAAACGGTGCTGGATTTGTTGGCTGATAATTATCAAGTTTATGTAGTGACAGAAGCGGTAGGCTCTCGTACTGCGGAAAATAAACAGTTAGCGCTTAATCGAATGCAGCAACAAGGTGCCCAGATTATTAGTAAAGAGATGGTAGCTTTTGAATGGTTAAAATGCAGTGGTACCGATAGCTTTCGGCATATAAGTAAAGGCTGGATTGTTTAACTTTACTTAAAAGCTTACGGGTACCACTTACTATGTGCTTATTCTAATACCAACTGATGCACTTGCCAGTCGCCATCAGGTGCAACTAAGGGCTGGATCTCGCTAAGTGCTTGGCGCATAGTGTCGGCTAAGGTGTAGGGTGGGTTTATAACTAACATACCACTACCGGTCATACCAAAGCCCTGACTGTCGCTTATTGGGCATAATTCAATACGTAATTGGTTCTTAATTCCCGTAGCGACAAGCTCGGCAATAAAGGCTTCTACTGTACTGCGCTCAATTACCGGATACCAAATGGCATAAGTTGCTTGTGGGAAGCGTTGGTAGGCCAACTGTAAGCCGGCTACTAGATCTTCATATTCATGCTTTAATTCATAAGGTGGATCAATCAAAACTAAACCACGTTTATGAAGCGGCGGTAACATGGCTTTAAAACCGGCCCAAGCATCTTGTTTTTCAATACGTGTATAACGGCGACGATGAAATTGGCTGGCGAGTATTGGAAAGTCGGTTGGGTGCAGTTCTGTGGCTTGGATGCTATCGCTTGGCCGCAGCATAAGTTCAGCTATTTTTGGTGAGCCTGGGTAAAAACTTAAATCATTATCGCTATTTAAGCTTTTTACAACTTGAAGATAACTTTGCACAGCAGGGCTGATGGGCTGATGATGCCATAATTTGCCTATACCCGTTTCATATTCAGCCGTTTTTAATGCTTGTTCAGAGTCTAGGCTATATAAGCCTGCACCAGCATGGCTATCGTGATAACAAAAGGGTTTATTTTTTTTTAGTAGGTAATCAATAATAGCAACTTGTACTAGATGTTTAATCACATCAGCGTGATTCCCTGCATGGTAACTATGACGATAACTGAGCATAATTAAGATCTGTATTTATAAAAAATGAATTTAAAGGCGACAGCTTACTGGCAAGAGGCAAAATTACAAGTATTGTTGTTACACAGCTGGTAAAATTAGCGACAATGGTATTGTCATTTGATGATTATAGTAGGAAGAACATGTCTGAGCATCGCAGTAAACCGAATAAAACTCGTCGTCCAGCAGCAAGGGCTGCAAAAAATCCACTGCAAAAGCCTTGGATGCAACCTAAGGCTAAGCGGGCGGCTTCAGCACAGGTTAAACCAGCAAAACAGAGCCAGCATGAAACTAAAGTTTATGGTGAAAATGCTTGTCGGGTGTTATTTCAGCAACGGCCTGAGAGTATAATTCGTTTATATTTAAACTCTGAGCAAGTTGCTAAATTCGCCGATGTTATGAAGTTTATGGCTAAGCAGAAAAAAGCGTATCATATTGTTGAAGATCATGAATTGGAGAAAATTGCGGCTAGCGCGCATCACGGTGGCATAGTGTTATTGGTGAAACGTAAGCCAAGCCAAGAGCTCGCGAGTTATTTGCAACAACAAACAGCTAAATCTGACTGTTTGCTCGCTTTAGATGGAGTAGGCAACCCGCATAATTTAGGCGCCATTAGCCGTAGCTGTGCTCATTTTGGTGTTAGCGGCATAATAATGCAGCAACCTGAGTTATTGCAGTCAGGGGCGGCTTTAAGAACGGCAGAAGGTGGTGGTGAATTTATAGCAGGGTTGTCTTGCGATAGTTTGGCATTAAGCCTACAACTATGTAAGCAAGCAGGTTATACCTTAGTGACAACCTCGAGCCATAATGGTGTATCACTTTATAAGACGCCTTTGCCAGAAAAGGTAGTGGTGGTTTTTGGTGAAGAAATGTTTGGGGTTTCAAAAAGTGTTGCTAAAACGGCTGATGTAGCTGTGCAAATACCGGGTAGCGGCAATGTGGAATCGTTAAATGTCAGTGTTGCTGCAAGTTTAATTATTGGCGAATGGTATCGGCAACAACAAAAGTAACTTATTATTTTTTAACTAAATTATCTTCTTTCCAAGTGTTTAGACTAAGGTTTAGCTCGTCTTAGTCTCTTTTTTATACTTATCGGCTATTTATAACTTTTTTATCACTAATTAATCCCTTCGTTTGACCCGCTTAAACTGGCAATAGACTACTTAGTGTCTAGGCTGTTATTAATGCTTTTTGGCTAAAGATTAATTGGACAAAGGTTGATTGTTAAGCCATTAGCGTTGATGTCGGCGGAAACCGAAAAGCCTAAACAGAGTAGGTGTATAAAACACGGAGAGATAATTATGCCGAATCTTGTGCAGGAACTTAATAGTTTAGATTTTAGTGTTTATATAGGCGGGCCATTACAAGCTGCTGTGCAAGCGCAGCATGCTGCCTCTATGTCACAAGTAAGCTTTATTCAGGAAGTTGGTTTTGAAGACGATGGTTCCGGCGGTAAAGCGCTACGTTATGTTGATTTTGACTTTGCGAAATCAACACCTAATCCGCACTTTGGTAAAACGGCGGATCAGCTAGCAGATGAAGGTTTACCTTCAGATACAGATGTTGCCACGCAATTTAACTCTACCGATGTATCCATTAAAGTTCCGTTTCTTACCATGCTTACTATTCCCGCGTTACGAATTGAAGAAATCAGCATTGATTTTAATGCCAAGCTAACTTCCACTGAAACGTCTAATGTTTCGAGTGAGTTTGCAGCAAGTGCAGAGTTAGGGATTAACTATAAAATTGTTAACTTTAAAGCTTCTGCATCCTATAAACGCTCATCGGCGCGGGGGGTGAGTGTTGAAAAAACCTATAACCTTGGAGTCAAAGTTACCGCGTTAAATGATGAAATTCCACCAGGATTAGATCGTATTCTAACCATGCTAGAAGACAGCATTGTAAGTGCCTAATAAAATGGACGTTAACGTGCTGGCTGTAATGCGGCCAGCCTTTTTAGGGAAGTAATTTATGGCAAAGTTAAATGAGTATATTGGCGGAATTATTAGCAGTATTACTAATGCAAGAGTTATGGCTGATATTCAAACTGTGAAAGTGGCCGAAGAGTACGCTAAGCACGATTTACTCAAGCATTTTGCAGTACCTCGTATGCGGGTGTCTGATGTAGAGCTAACCATACCAGTAGCGATGGATACCTTATCTGAAAAAATGGAAACTGAATTTCAGCCAATAGATAATACTAAATTTAATAGTCTAGTGTATCGGGAATTAACTAATGGGTTAGGGCGTACCAGCTTACCCGTAGAAGCGTCTAAGGATCTACGCTCTCAGATCGCGCGTTACTCGCAAACTTTAGAGCAATCATTACGAATTAATCAAAACTTGTCTTCAGTTAAAGAATTTAGCCATCAAACGGTAGACTATTTATTTCATTTGGCTGAAAAGCATAATTTAATTAAGAAATCACCTAAATTTAATCCTGAGCAGATGATGGAACGTTTGATTAAGGTAGCAGAGCAAGAAATTAAGGTGGTAAGCCAAAAGAATGTGCTGGAAAACCTTAATGTGATTGCTGAGTCGCATAAATTACGTGAAGAAAAGCCTGAGAGTCTAATCTATATAAAATTAAAGATTACCGAAGATGGCATGGAATGGCAGCAATCTGAAAATGCTCATGGTGACATTAGTCGTAATCTATTACCGGAATAAGGTTTTATGCAAAAATCTACAGTGCATCTAGTAGCACAACTAAAGCAGCTACTGCTAAGTTACCCTGCTATGGTTGCTTTGTTTGAAGTGAAGCAGCCAACAGCATTAACTGAGCTAATGTCATGGTTAAACCGCGCAGAAGAGCTATTGAGTAGTTATGGCTTAGTCAGTGCAGCTGAATTAGCTGGATACCGCAGTAAGCTGCTATTGCCAGTCTATCATGACGATTATCGAGGAAGTTTGCGCAAGCAGCAGCTAAAGCAAGCTGTAGAGATGTTATATCCTGTGCAGTCATGCTTACAACAAGCGCTGTTGCCGTTTGAACAAAAATTAGAACAAAGCCGCGAATTAGCTCGACATTTATTAAGCATCATCGCGCAAAGCAAAGCAGTGCATTATGATGGCTCTGGCCAGTTAGATGGCCTTGTAATGCAGCTTTGGTTGTTAATAGGTCAGCATGATCAGTTAAAGTCAGGTGCGGTACAATTGCGCACTTGGTTGTCACAACAAGACATCCTTTTATTGTTGGCTGAAGAAATTAACTTAGCTGATTTTCAGGCTTAGCCTGATATTTAGAGGGCTTGTTACAATACTATATAGCTTGCTTAGCAGTAAGTAACCTATAAAGACTTAGATATAGCTGTATAAGCAAGCTATAGGCTATTTAATCAAAGGTGTAATTACTTATTAGATGCTTATAGCAAACTAAATTGTTGCTTTAGTAAAACAGCTTGTCGACGACTTACGTCAACCTGTTGGCCATCCTCTAACACAGCCAATAAACTCCCCTCAGCCATAGCAGGCTCAATATGGCTAATTGCTGCTATACGGACAATATCTGCACGACTGGCTTTAAAGAAAAACTGTGGATCGAGCTTCTTTTCTATTTTTGCCAATGAGCTATGTATAAAGCTTTTACCATAAGGTGTATATACTGCCGCGTGGTTGCCTATGCTTTCAAAGCGGTTAATTTCATTTAGCTTTACAACTCGTTGTTTTTCACCAAATTTGAGTAAAATACCATGCTGCTCTGCTAAGTAGTGCGGACAAGCGCTCTGGTCAGTTGGTCGTAGTTTTTGGATTGCTTTAGCCAGCCGCTCTGATGTTATTGGCTTTAATAAATAATCAACAGCGTTAAGCTCAAAGGCGTCTAGTGCGAAGCTATTAAAAGCTGTACAAAAAATAAACTGAGTCTGGGCTGGAATATGGACGGCGAGTTGTAGTCCAGTTAATCCTGGCATTTGAATATCAAGAAACACTAAGTCAATTTGGTTATCAGCTAGGCATTGCAAGGCTTCTTCACCGGTTTGGGCTTCTGCAATAATCTGACATTGTGGATGGACTTTTAATAGCCGTTTTAATTCGCTTCGGGCTAATCGTTCATCATCAACCAGTAAACATTTATACATATTCAAACTCGATCCTAGCGCTAAAGTGGTTGTAATTATGCTGAAGCAATAGCCGGGCTTTAGAAGCATACATAAGTTGCAAACGTTGGCGCAAGTTAGCTAAGCCAGTATTAGTGCCAGCCTGTGTTGTGGCACTTAAAGTGGTATTTGTAACTGATAAATACCAGCCTTGCTTGGTTTTAGCGCAGTTGATTATCAGCTGCCCTGGTGCGCTATTAGGCGCTATGCCATGTTTAATCGCATTTTCTACTAGTGTAAGTAAGCTAAGAGTAGGCAATTGTTGCTGCAGCAGCTCTGGTGCAAGGCTTATCTGAAGCTGCAAGCGCTGCTCTAGCCGCACTTGTTCTATGGCAAGATATTGCTCGGTTAATTGCCATTCTTGTTCCAAACTAGACTCTGGTTGTAAATGGGCCTGTAAATGGAAACGAAAAAGCTCAGATAACCGCGTGACTGTGTCTGCGGCTTTATCTTGATCTTCAAAAATTAAAGCTCTAATACTGTTGAAAGCATTAAATAAAAAATGAGGGCTAAGCTGATTAGTAAGCTGTTGTAGTTGTGCTTGCTGCATTTGTTGCTGCATAAGACGCTTTGCTTGCCAGTTGTGCCATAAAACGTAGGCGAAAGTCCAAACCAGATACATACCAGCAAACATCATGCTATAGCTTAGCAATATAAAACTGGTTGTGAATGTCATTTGAAAGGCGGAGTCTTTAGCAGGATCGTTAACGGTAAGTAGGCTCATATCTGTACTTTTTAGTAGCTCAAGCTGGCTTAATAGATAGCTTAATATTGCCTGTAGAGTAGCTGCAAACAATAATAGTAAAGCAAAGCAGAGTAAGGATTTAAAATTGAATCCATGCCGCTGTAACTGTTTAAGCTGCGGTCTTAATAAGATATGGCTAAGTAGGATAAAACTGGCTGCATCAACTATATACTTAGCTACAAAGGTTATGAGCAACCCAGTTTGTCCTGCATTAACAAAAGGGATGGTATAGCCCATAAAGTAAAGTAAATAGACCAATAAGGTTGCCAGTTGCGCCCATAGATAGGCGCGACTGCACTGGCTAAGAGCAATTTGCTGTTGTAGTTGACGTAATCTTGTCATAGTAAGTTGAGTAAGCTTTGCTTAATTGCAGCCGGAATAAACACAGTTTACCTTCTATTATGTTGGTTGGTCAGTAGATTTTTTCTGCTTACCAGTGAAAGCCCAAACAATTAAGGCAAACCAAGCAATCCAAGAAAAACCAGCCGGTATATTGGCAATAAATATTTTGCCTATATTTGCTCGGTTACGAAAACTAGCAATAATAGTAGGGATAAAGTAAATAACCAATAATAATGGAATAAAGCCAATCCAAAATAATGGGTTTACTTGGTTTAATTGATGTAAAAATTCAGTTTGTTCAAACATAATATTGTCCTGTTATTGGTTGGTAACATAACAAGCATATATCTAGAAAATGGTAGACTGGGACAAATAGTGATTAACGGTTAAAAACGGTGATAAAAGGGCAAAACCGGCCTTAAAGCCGGTGGCTTTGGTTTATTCTGTGGGGTTAGTTTGGCCTATATAGAGAAAACGAGGCAATAGTTCGCCGGCAATTTCTACATTTTCACAAAACATAGTAAGGGGTCTAGCCCAAAGTGTGGCTTTACCATATAAAGGCCGGTAAATAACTAGCCATTCTTCGGTTTCGCTGTGTTTAGCACAGTCGATTACTTGGTAATAGCCCCCTTTGTAATGCTGATAATAACCTGGCTCAATGGGGGCTTTGTTGTTCATACCAACTCTCAAAAATTATTTTTGCCGATAAGCTATCGACTTTATCCTTAGTTAAATTGCGATAGCCACCCTCAGAAAACAATTGGCTGCGCGCTTCTGTTGTAGTTAGACGTTCGTCATGTAGGCTAACAGGCAAACCAAAGCGACCATGTAATCGGTTTGCGAACTTACGACAACGCGCTGTAAAAGGCTGCTCAGTGCCGTCCATATTCAAGGGTAAACCAATTAATAACAAATCGGGTTGCCATTCCTTGATGACTTGCTCTAATTTAACCCAGTCTGGTGTGCCGTCTTGCGCTTTTAAAGCACTGAGTAACGCTGCTGTTCCCGTGAGCTCTTGTCCTACTGCCACACCAATACTTTTGGTGCCGTAATCAAAACATAAAATGGTTCGTGCATTCATTAAGCATGACCTGCTTCATTAGTGAGTTGCCAAGGTTGAATGCCTATTTTAGCAGTAGCAGATTGCCATTTTTCAGCATGGCTTAAATCAAAGATAATACTAGGATCCGCGGGGATCACTAACCATGCATTATCGGCCATTTCTTGTTCTAATTGGCCTTCTGCCCAACCGGCAAAACCTAAAGCTAAAATAAACTTCTCAGGGGCTTTATCGGTAGTTAAGTCTATTAAAATATCTTTTGATGTTGTTACCATTAAGTTGTCTGTTAAATTCATGCTGCTGCTATAGCCTTCTTTTGCAGTATGCAGCACAAAGCCGCGATCATGTTGCACTGGGCCACCGGCACAAACATAAGCGTTAGCAGCAGGACTTTCACTATCAAATTCAATATCTAATTGTTTAAGTAAGTCTGCTACTTTAACGTCTAATGGATGATTAATTACAATGCCCATAGCACCTTGGTCATTGTGCTCACAAATATAGGTTACGCTACGTTTAAAACGTGGATCGTCCATTGATGGCATGGCGATCAGAAAATGGTTCTGATAATTCTGCATACGCACCTCTTATTTATATTGTGTAATTCAAGCGCTTGTTTTATGCCAAGAGCTGTTCAATTTCATCAAATAACATGCCTGTAATACTCACTGGATAGGCGGCTTCAATTTCTCTAATACAGGTAGGGCTTGTTACGTTGATTTCAGTTAACTTATTACCAATGACATCTAAACCGACAAATATTAAGCCTTTTTCTTTTAATGTGGGGGCAATAGCATTGGCAATTTCCCAATCAGATTCTGATAAAGGTCTTGCTTCACCACGACCGCCAGCTGCTAAGTTACCGCGAGTTTCGCCGCTGGCAGGAATGCGTGCTAAACAGTATGGCACGGGTTTGCCGTTAACCACTAATATTCGCTTATCACCTTGGCTAATTTCTGGAATAAACTTTTGCGCCATGGCATACCGCTTGCCATGTTCAGTTAGTGTTTCAATAATAACGCTAACATTGGCATCATTAGGTTTTAAGCGAAATATTGAAGCACCACCCATACCATCTAATGGCTTTAAAATGACATCTTGCTCAGCTTGGTAAAATGCTTTTAATCTATTCGCATCACTGGTAACTAAGGTTTTAGGCGTAAACTGGCTAAACCAGCTGGTATAGAGCTTTTCGTTGGCATCACGTAAGCTTTGCGGTTTATTAACAATTAAACAGCCAGCATCTTCAGCGCGTTGTAATATATAGGTGCTATATAAAAATTCAGAATCAAATGGCGGATCTTTACGCATTAAAATAACATCAAGCTCACCTAGAGCAATGTCTTGGCAGCTGCCAAATTGAAACCAATCAGCTGGATCTTCTTTTATACTTAGTAACTTAGTGCTGGCACGGGCTTCTCCTGCTAACAAATACAAGTCGGTCATTTCCATATAATGTAGTTCATAGCCACGCGCTTGGGCTTGTAATAGCATGGCAAAGCTGGAGTCTTTTTTAATATTAATATTGCTAATTGGGTCCATAACGATACCCAGTTTGATGGTTTTGCTCATGTCTTTTCCTTATGCTAGGTCGCCAAATTGCAGCTGCAAGGCGCTAATAGTAACTAATGCAGCTGTTTCGGTGCGTAAAATGCGTGGCCCTAATAAAATGCTCTTAAAGTCAGCTTGGGTGGTTAGGGCTATTTCTTCATCAGTAAAGCCGCCTTCTGGGCCTATAACTAAACGTATATCTTTTACGGCTGCTAAGGTCTTAATGGTGTCTTTAGCTCTAGGATGCAAGGTTAATTTTAATTCTTGTGTGTCTTGTGCTAGCCAGCTAGTTAATGAAACGGCAGGATGAACAATAGGCACTATGCTGCGGCCACTTTGCTCACAAGCTGAGATAACTATTTTTTGCCACTGTTGGGTGCGCTTTAGTAAACGTTCTCCTTCTAGTTTTACGCCACAGCGCTCTGTAAATAAAGGAGTAATTTCTGCTACACCCAATTCAACAGCCTTTTGGATAGCGAAATCCATTCTATCGCCACGAGAAATGGCTTGGCCTAGATGAATGTTTAATGACGACTCAACTGGATTCTCTAGTTGTTTTTGTGCAATAACGTTAACCCGTTTTTTATCCGCCGCTGTTATTGTGGCAGGGTAGTTAAATCCATCACCATTAAATAGAATGAGTTCACTATCAATGGGCATGCGTAATACACGACCAACATGATTAGCCGCTTCATCGTCTAAATTAAAAGACTGATTCAGGGGGATACTAGAGCTGTGATAAATACGAGGAATGCGCATAGTTTTACTTCGTTATAATAAATAGCTAAATAGTAGCAGGCAAGGTCCTACAGTGGTAGATAAAATAAGCCCTGCAATAGCAGGGCTTATTTTATAACTTAATGTAAAAGTATAAAAATACTTATACCATTATGGCGTAACAGGGTAAGTGTAGCTAGAGCCAATACCTAGCGGAATATCTAAGGCCCAAAAGCCAAGTAGGAATGCTGTCCATAACACTAACATGGCAATAGAGAAAGGTAGCATTAAGGCGATTAAAGTACCTATACCGCTGGCTTTAACGTACTTTTGACAGAAAACTACAATTAAAGGGAAGTAAGGCAACAACGGCGTAATAATATTAGTAGATGAATCACCCACACGATAAGCGGCTTGGGTTAAATCTGGTGATACGCCAAGTTCCATAAGCATAGGCACCATAATGGCCCCAATTAACGCCCATTTTGCAGAGGCTGAGCCAACAAGCAAATTAATAAAACCCGATAAAAATACGATGCCTACTAAAGTGAAGCCCATAGGTAATGCCATTTGTTGTAAGGTATTAGCACCTTTAATAGCAACTAAAGCACCTAGGTTTGATTGACCAAAAGCATAAATAAACTGAGCACAGAAGAAAGCCATTACGATGTAATAACCCATGCCGCTCATTGCTTTGCTCATCCCTTGAATAATATCGCGGTGATTATTCGCTGTTCCGGCTACATAACCATACACGACACCTGGAATTAAGAAGAATACAAAGATAATACCCACAATAGATTGCATTAATGGCGCTGAAGAGTCGGTTAAAAGGCCATTTACCGGTGAGCGCCAAGCTGAAGTTTCAGGCATAGCTGAAACAACAAGTAAAACACCACTTAATACCATTGCAAAAGTAGCCCAGCGCAAACCTTTTCTTTCGTTAGCCTGTAATGGATCCATAGTAGGTAATTCTTCAGGATCACCGTCTACTTGAGTTGCTTTTAATCTAGGCTCAATAAATTTATCGGTTAATATCCAACCGATAGCAACAATTAATACAGTGGATGCTGTGGTGAAAAAGTAGTTATTTAGCGGGTTAATGACTAAGTTGGCTGCTGCAGGATCAGCAGATAAATGTGCTGATGCTTGGGTTAAGCCAGATAATAATGGGTCAAGGCTTGATGGTAAAAAGAAGGTAGCTGAAAAGCCGCCTGATACACCGGCAAAAGCGGCAGCAATACCAGCAAGTGGGTGACGACCCGCGGCATAGAAGATAACCGCACCAAGAGGAATAACTAAAACATAACCAGCATCAACGGCAATGTGACTTAAAATACCTACGGCAACTAAAACCGGCGTTAATAGGACTTTAGGCGTAACTGACAAAATTGAGCGCAAGCCTGCATTGATATAACCGGTATATTCTGCAACACCTAAGCCTAACATGGCCACTAAAACAACACCTAAAGGAGGGAAGCCAACAAAGGTTTTTACCATATTAGCCATAAAGTCAGTAAGTGAACTGGCAGCTAATAAATTATTGATAACAATAGCTTCGCCTGTACGAGGGTTGACCTCGCTAAAACTGACACCTGATAGCGCCCATGATGCAACCCAAACCGCAACCATTAATAATGCGAATAACATAGCGGGATCGGGGAGTTTATTGCCAACAACTTCAATGGTGTTTAGCGCTCGGTTAAGCCAGCCAGTTTTCTTAGCTGTTTCGGCTTGTTGCGACATAACTGTTCCTTTTCTTGTTTTAATTATAATTAGTAGCTAATGCTGTGGTATCTAGCGTCAGCAGTAATTTGGCCAATATCATACACAAAAGTGTGGAAAGTTTAATAACTAGTTTTATAATTGCTTGATAAAATTAAGCGTAATTAAGCAAAAAGAGAGCTAAGCTCTCTTTTTTAGTCTATTTAGCTTTATAAAAAGCAGTATTACTAAGCAAGTTGCTATTTAGCATATTGGCGCAGTATTTCAGCTTTATCAGTTTGCTCCCAAGGGAACTCATCACGACCAAAGTGACCATAAGCTGCTGTTGGTAAGTAAATTGGACGTTCTAACTGCAACATTTCGATTAAACCATAAGGACGTAAATCGAAATATTGACGGACTAATTTAATTAACTCATCTTCAGTTAATTTGCTAGTGCCAAAGGTTTCAATGCTAATTGAGGTAGGCTCAGCTACACCTATGGCATAAGATACTTGTAACTCACAGCGCTTAGCTAAGCCAGCAGCAACAATGTTCTTGGCAACATAGCGTGCAGCATATGCCGCTGAGCGGTCTACTTTTGACGGATCTTTACCTGAGAAAGCACCACCACCGTGACGCGCCATGCCGCCATAGGTATCTACAATGATTTTTCTACCCGTTAAACCACAATCACCCATAGGGCCACCAATAACAAAACGGCCAGTTGGATTGATAAAGTATTTAGTTTTGTCGGTTAACCATTCAGTAGGTAATACTGGTTTAATAATCTCTTCCATCACCGCTTCACGCAAATCAGCGGTGCTAATGCTATCGCAGTGTTGAGTTGATAAAACAACCGCATCTATACCAATTGGCTTGCCATCTTCATAAATAAAGCTTAATTGAGATTTAGCATCAGGACGTAACCAAGCTAAGGTGCCGTCTTTGCGTAATTGAGCTTGACGCTGAACTAAGCGATGCGAATACGTGACAGGTGCTGGCATTAAAACGTCAGTTTCGTCACTGGCATAGCCAAACATTAAACCTTGATCGCCTGCACCTTGCTCGGCAGGAGAGGCACGGTCAACACCTTGGTTAATATCCGGTGATTGCTTACCGATGGCATTTAATACAGCGCAAGAGTCTGCATCAAAGCCCATATCTGAATGGGTATAGCCAATATTACGCACAGTTTTACGAGTCAGTTCTTCAATATCAACCCAAGCTGATGTTGTTACTTCGCCGCCAACTAATACCATGCCGGTTTTAACAAAGGTTTCGCAAGCAACACGCGCTTTGGGATCCTGCTCAAGAATAGCGTCCAGTACGGCGTCTGAAATCTGATCAGCAATTTTATCCGGGTGACCTTCAGATACTGATTCAGAAGTAAATATATGTTGTGCCATCTGTTTTGTTCCAATAGTAATACAGTTTAAATTCAGCGCTGCGATGTTGCATGCATGAACCGAAAAAATAGGCAGGCATTTTAATAAAAACTCTGAGCTATTGCTACATTTTTCTGCCACCCAGACGTCTTTAATGCTATTTTAGCTAGGTTTGAGTGCTTTTCTGAGACAGGGAACGACAAACATCAATCAGACTAGGTGTATTTTGAGTCAATTAAACAACAGTTAAGATTTAAAGTTGCCATCTGCGAGTGGCTCTGGGAAAATGTCGCCTGTTTTGGATATATCTTATATAGTCGGCTTTTGTCAGCCACATTAATCAACAGCTTTAAAACACAAAGCTGAGCAATGTCAGGAGTGAAGATGCTACCTCGTAAACAACTCGCCAATGCAATCCGTGCACTAAGTATGGATGCAGTACAAAAAGCTAAGTCTGGTCACCCAGGAGCCCCTATGGGGATGGCTGATATCGCTGAAGTACTTTGGCGTGACTTTTTACAGCATAATCCAACCGATCCAAACTGGCCTAACCGTGACCGCTTTATCTTATCTAATGGCCACGGTTCAATGCTACTTTATTCACTTTTGCATTTGTCAGGTTATGACTTAAGCATTGAAGACTTAAAACAGTTTCGTCAATTAGACTCTAAAACACCAGGGCACCCAGAATATGGTTATGCTCCAGGCGTTGAAACAACAACAGGGCCATTAGGTCAAGGTTTAACAAATGCAGTGGGTATGGCTATTGCTGAAAAAGCTCTAGCAGCGCAGTTTAATAAACCTGAATTTGATATTGTTGATCATCATACTTATGTTTTTTTAGGTGATGGCTGTTTAATGGAAGGCGTTTCGCACGAAGCCTGCTCATTAGCCGGTACCTTAGGTTTAAATAAATTAATCGCCTTTTGGGATGACAATGGCATTTCAATAGATGGTGAAGTTGAAGGCTGGTTTACTGATAATACACCAGCACGGTTTGAAGCTTATGGCTGGCATGTGATTGCCAATGTTGATGGCCATGATCCGCAAGCGGTACAAAATGCCATTGAACAAGCGCATAAAGTTACAGATAAACCCATTTTAATTTGTTGTCGTACTGTTATTGGTTATGGTTCACCGAATAAAGGCGGTAGCCATGATTGTCATGGTGCTCCATTAGGTGATGCTGAAATTGCAGCAAGCCGCGAATATTTACAATGGCCTCATGCGGCATTTGATATTCCAGCTGATATTTACGCAGCTTGGGATGCTAAAGAGCAAGGCGCAAGCCGCCAACAGCAATGGCAGACGTTATTTGCGAGTTATAGTGCAGCTTACCCAGAATTGGCTGCTGAATTTAGCCGTCGTATCAGTGGTGAATTACCTGCTAATTGGGCTGAATTATCACAGGCTTATATTAATCAATTGCAAGCTAACCCTGCCAATATTGCCAGCCGTAAAGCATCGCAAAATGCGTTAAATGCTTTTGGTCCTATTTTACCAGAGTTTATGGGCGGCTCAGCCGACTTAGCCGGCTCTAATTTAACATTATGGTCTGGCTCTAAAGGCTTAACTGCAACTGATGCTAGTGGTAACTATATTTATTACGGTGTCCGTGAGTTCGGTATGTCGGCCATAATGAACGGTATTGCGTTGCATGGTGGCTTTGTACCTTATGGTGCAACTTTCTTAATGTTTATGGAATATGCCCGAAATGCAGTGCGCATGGCCGCTTTAATGAAGCAACGGGTGATTTTCGTTTATACCCATGACTCTATTGGTTTAGGTGAAGATGGCCCTACACACCAGCCGGTTGAACAACTTGCTTCACTACGTGCTACGCCTAACTTGGTTAACTGGCGTCCTTGTGATCAAGTAGAGTCAGCTGTGGCATGGCAGGCCGCAATTGAGCGCAGCCAAGGCCCTTCAACACTAATTTTTAGTCGCCAAAATTTACAGCAACAATCGCGTGATCCTGAGCAAGTCGCTAATATTAAGCGCGGTGGGTATATTTTACGTGATAGCAATAAAGCCCCAGAGCTTATCTTAATTGCTACAGGCTCTGAAGTTGATTTAGCTATGCAAGCTGCAGAACAACTAACAGAACAAGGTGCTGCTGTACGCGTTGTATCTATGCCGTCAACGGATGCCTTTGAGCAACAAACTGCTGAGTATCGCGAGAGTGTTTTACCATCAACTGTAACAAAACGAATTGCAGTGGAAGCAGCAAGTCTAGATTGTTGGTATAAATATGTAGGCTTTGAAGGCAAGATTATTGGTATGAATAGCTTTGGTGAGTCTGCGCCTGCAGATCAGCTATTTAAGCACTTTGGTATTACTACCGATAATATTGTTGCTACGGCTAAACAGCTATTAGCATAAATATACTCATATTAATGGGATCAGCGATGATCCCATTCCTTTTATCCCATTTTTATATGTGATGTTATGACAATTAGACTAGCAATAAACGGCTTTGGTCGTATTGGTCGCAATATTGTGCGAGCAATATATGAAAATGGATTGCAGCAACAGTTGCAAGTGGTAGCAATTAATGAACTTGCTGAAGCAGAGGGCGTGCTGCACCTGCTTAAATACGATACATCACATGGTCGGTTTCGCTTTGATGTTGCGCCATCAAATGATGGTATTAGCGTCGCTGGCGATAAAATCCGTCTTTTTTCTCGTGCAGATCCGGCAGAGTTACCTTGGGCAGAGCTTAACGTGGATATCGTTTTAGAATGTACCGGCGTTTTTCATAGTCGAGAACATGCCCAGTGGCACCTTAATGCTGGTGCTAAAAAGGTGCTTTTTTCTCACCCAGCAGACGCTGATATTGATGCCACTATTATTTATGGCATTAATCAAAATTTGCTTAATCATCAGATGAACATTGTTTCAGCAGGCTCTTGTACCACAAATTGCATCGTGCCTGTGCTGCAAGTGCTAGATCAAAATTTCGGTGTTGAAAGTGGCACTATCACAACTATTCACGCTTCGATGAACGATCAACAAGTTATAGATGCATATCATACTGATTTACGTCGAACGCGGGCTGCAAGCCAATCTATTATTCCGGTTGACACTAAGTTAGCACTAGGGATTGAGCGAATAATGCCGCACTTAGCCGGGCGCTTTGAAGCCATAGCTGTGCGTGTACCTACCGTAAACGTCACTGCGATGGATTTAAGCGTCACCCTAGATCAGGATGTCAGTATTGCTAAGGTTAATCAGATATTAAGCCAAGCTAGGCTAGGGGAGTTAGCCGGTATTTTAGATTATACCGAAGAGCCTTTAGTTTCCGTTGATTTTAATCATGATCCGCACTCTTGCATTGTTGATGGCTCACAAACACGGGTTAGCCATAAACGCTTAGTTAAATGTTTAGTTTGGTGCGATAACGAATGGGGCTTTGCTAATCGCATGCTAGATACAGCACAAGCCATGATGAACAGTATTTAATAAGAAGGAGTAAACCATGTCTGTTATTCGCATGAGTGATATTGATTTACATGACAAGCGAGTGTTAATCCGAGAAGACTTAAATGTACCTATTAAAGCTGGAAAAATTAGTTCAGATGCGCGTTTAAAAGCGGCATTACCGACGATAAAGCTAGCCTTAAGTAAAGGCGCTAAGGTGATGTTAATGTCGCACTTAGGCCGACCTGAAGAAGGCGTGTTTTCAGCTGAAGCATCGTTACAGCCTATTGTCGATTATTTAAATAACGCACTAGAAGTGCCAGTACGCTTAGTGTCTGATTATCTTTCTGGCGTAAAAATAGATGCCGGCGAAGTTGTTGTATTTGAAAACGTGCGCTTTAATAAAGGTGAAGCCAAAAATGATGATCAATTAGCTAAACAGCTGGCTGATTTATGTGATGTCTTTGTGATGGATGCATTTGGTACAGCTCACAGAGCCCAAGCGTCGACACATGGCGTGGCAAAATATGCCCCTGTAGCCTGTGCAGGCCCATTGCTTGTTGCTGAGCTTGATGCGTTAGCTTCTGCGTTAAAACAGCCAAAACGGCCGTTAGTTGCAATTGTTGGCGGCTCTAAAGTTTCTACGAAATTAACGGTATTAGAGTCGTTATCTGGTATTGTCGATCAACTTATTGTTGGAGGTGGTATTGCAAATACTTTTATTGCAGCAACGGGCAATAACGTAGGTAAGTCACTGTTTGAAGCTGACTTAGTGTCAGAAGCACAGCGACTAATGAGCCAAGCAAGTGACAGGGGAGCTACTATTCCTGTGCCGACCGATGTTGTAGTAGGCAGTGAGTTTAGTGAGGCAAGTCCTGCTACTTTAAAAGCTGTAAATGCAGTTGCTGCTGACGATATGATTTTTGACATTGGACCAGATACTGTTGAGCAATTGATTGAAATTATAAATAATGCTGGCACTATCGTGTGGAATGGACCTGTTGGTGTATTTGAATTAGAGCAGTTTTCTGCAGGGACTAAAGCTTTAGCTGAAGCCATTGCGAATAGTAAAGCATTTTCAATTGCGGGCGGTGGTGACACCTTAGCAGCAATTGATAAATATCAAATTGCAGACAAAGTGTCTTATATATCAACAGGTGGCGGTGCGTTTTTGGAATTTTTAGAAGGTAAAAAATTGCCTGCTGTAGAGATATTAGAACAACGAGCATCAGTAAAAGCATAAAAATAACTAATAGCAAAATTTCATAATACGACTATATTTTAATTAAACACAGAGAGGATTCTATGGCCCTTATTTCGTTACGTCAGATGCTAGATCATGCTGCTGAGCAAGGCTACGGCATACCAGCATTTAACGTTAACAATTTAGAGCAAATGCGCGCGATTATGATGGCGGCAGATAAAACAAATAGCCCTGTTATCGTTCAGGCTTCGGCAGGTGCACGTAAATATGCTGGCGCACCTTTTTTACGTCATTTAATTTTAGCTGCAGTGGAAGAATTTCCTCATATTCCAGTGGTTATGCACCAGGACCATGGTACTTCTTTAGGCGTTTGTCAGCGTTCAATTCAGCTAGGGTTCTCATCGGTTATGATGGATGGTTCATTAGGTGAAGATGGTAAAACACCAATGGATTATGACTACAACATGAACATAACCCGTAAAGTCGTAGAAATAGCGCATGCTTGTGGTGTGTCTGTAGAAGGTGAGTTAGGTTGTCTTGGCTCGCTTGAAACTGGTACAGCAGGTGAAGAAGACGGCGTAGGTGCAGAGGGCGTATTAACAAAAGAACAAATGTTGACAGACCCAGAAGAAGCTGCTCAATTTGTAAGAGACACTCAAGTTGATGCGCTAGCTATCGCTTGTGGTACCTCGCATGGTGCTTATAAGTTTAGTCGTCCACCTACAGGCGATATTTTAGCTATAGATCGAATTAAAGCGATCCATGAGCGTATTCCTGATACGCACTTAGTTATGCATGGCTCGTCATCTGTACCACAAGATTGGTTAGAAATAATTAATCAATATGGTGGTGAGATCCCTGAAACTTACGGTGTGCCAGTAGAGCAAATTCAGCAGGGTATTAAATATGGCGTGCGTAAAATAAATATTGATACGGATTTACGCTTAGCATCAACAGGTGCCATTCGTCGTTATTTAGCGCATAACCCAGCGGAGTTTGATCCGAGAAAATATTTTCAAGCTTCAGTAGAAGCAATGAAAGAAGTATGTATTAATCGTTATGAAGCTTTTGGTTCAGCGGGTAATGCAAGTAAAATCAAACCAGTTTCACTGGATGATATGGTAGCTTTATATACAGCAGGAAAATTAACGCCGAATATAAAGTAAAAAAAAATATTGATATGCTTTTGCAAATTAATTAATAAGTTTTTTTAGTGTGAAAATTGGGTGCTAAACCTTATAAAGCTGCATTATTACAGGCTGTAATCAGGTAGAAGTTGTATTGACAACGGCTTTTTTACCTGTAATGATGCGGACGGTTTACCCTCTAACCGAGGGGCTTATTATATCGAATAATATAATAAGGCCCTTACAACTTCAGGTTACGTTAATCAGCAATAATTGGTTGGGAACTATGTCTAACAATAAAATTCGCAAGAGTCTTGTTGCATCAGCGCTAGTAGGCACTTTAGCCTTATCTAGTGGTGCTTTTGCTACAGATTTAAAAGATTTGCATCAGCAAGGTCGTTTGATCCAGCGTGATGCGGTTCAATCACAAGAAAAAATAAACACAATTTACGAGCAAACTCAGGAATTGCTTGGTGAATATCGCCAGGTAGTTGATCAAACTGAAAACCTGAAGGTCTATAATGACTTTTTAGCTACTTTAGTTGCTGACCAGCAACGTCAAGTAAATGGCTTGCAACGTCAAATTGATGGTTTAGAAGATACCCGTAAAGGTACTGTACCATTAATGATGCGCATGATTAATGCGTTAGAAGAGTTTGTAAAAGCTGATATGCCACTACGTACTGAGCGTCGTTTAGAGCGCGTTGAAAAACTACGTGAAGTAATGACTCGTTCAGATGTTCAATTATCAGAACAGTACCGTCAAATTTTAGAAGCTTATAGCATTGAGATGGGCTACGGCTCAGCACTTGATTCTTTCCAAGGTACTCTTGAAGTAAATGGTCAAGAAAATACAGTTGAATACGTGCATGTTGGTCGTTTAGCACTAATGGCATCATCTTTAGATGGTAAATCAGCATGGGTATGGAATAAGCAAACATCTAGCTGGGAAAGCTTACCAGATTCATATTTGAATTCTGTCACTCAGTTTATCAAGATGGCACGTCGTGAAGCCACGCTTGATATGGAACGCGTACCACTTTTTGCTGCGGAGTAATATTTAATGAATAAAGCAATGAAGATCATGTTAGCTGCTGCAGCACTGACGCTTTCTGCTGGTATTGCATTCAATGCTACCGCAGATACAGCGAAGTTGGATCAGTTACTACAACAAGTTAAAAAAGAGCGGACTGTTGAAGGCCGTGTTAATCAGGAACGAGAGCGTGAATTTTTATCTGCTCGTGCAGATAAGCAAGCATTATTAAGCTCTGCTAAGAAGCAATTAGCCGCTGAAGAAACTCGCGGTAAAAACTTACAAAAACAATTCCAAGAAAATGATTCACTTATTGCTAGCAAGCAACAAGAGTTAGAAAGTGCTTTAGGTACTATGGGTGAGTTATTTGGTGTTGTAAGACAAAGTGCTAACCAATCTATTGGTGCTATTACGTCTTCTATTATCAGCGCTGAATATCCAGATCGTGATGTTCCATTACGTACTATAGCTTCTGCAACTGAGTTGCCTAACTTAAGTGAAATGGAAGATCTGTGGTTAGCTTTATTAACTGAAATGACTGAATCAGGAAAAATTTCAAAATTTGATGCTGAAGTTGTTAAGTTAGATGGCGGTAGTGAAACCCAACGTATTACCCGTTTTGGTAGTTTCCACTTAACTACAGACAGTGAATACTTAGTATTAGATAAAGATACTGATAAAGTTCAACCCTTAGGTCGTCAACCACAGTCTAAAATGCATAACTCTGTAGCCGAATTTGAAAAAGCTTCAGCAGGTGAGTTAGCTGGTTTATATGTTGACCCAACAAAAGGTAACAGCTTACTTCGCTTAAACCAACAGCGTTCAACTTTGTTTGAATACTATCAAGCAGGTGAAGAAGTAGGTTATATCATTACCGTAGTATTCTTCTTAGGTTTACTATTAGGTTTAGAGCGCTTTATTACCCTAACTGTTGTTGGTGGCAAAATCCGTGGTCAGTTGAAAAACTTAGCTAACCCATCGTCTGCTAACCCATTAGGCCGTATCTTGAAGGTTTACCACGACAATAAGAACGTTGATGCTGAAAACCTAGAGTTAAAACTTGACGAAGCCATTTTACGTGAAACTCCGAAAGTTGAACGCGGTATTGGTATTATCAAACTATTTGCAGCGGTAGCCCCATTATTAGGTCTATTAGGTACTGTAATCGGTATGATCCAAACCTTCCAACAAATTACGTTATACGGAACAGGTGATCCGAAGTTAATGGCCGGCTCAATCTCTTTAGCGCTTGTTACAACAGCGCTAGGTCTGATTGCTGCTATCCCATTATTATTCGTACACTCATTTGTATCGTCTAAAGCTAAATCAATCTTACACGTGTTAGATGAGCAAGCTGCAGGTATTATTGCTGCGCATGCGGAGAAGGAGAAAGCCTAATGATACTCCAGCTAGTAGGGCTGTGGGAATCTGTCGAGGATTTTATTCATACAGGTGGCAACGTTTTATACGTTGTCGCCCTAGTACTCTTCGTCATGTGGGTATTGATGATAGAGCGCTACTGGTACCTAAAAGCAATTTTTCCAAAAGTTAAACAGGATATCATTGCTAAATGGGAAGCCAGACAAGACACTACGTCTTGGTATGCTCATAAAATCCGTGATGCGTGGATTTCTGAAGCCTCAGACAAATTGGAACAACGTATGTTGCTGATTAAAACGTTAGTCGCATTGTGTCCTCTGGTTGGTTTGTTAGGTACTGTTACTGGAATGATTGCCGTATTCGATATTATGGCAACTCAAGGTACAGGTAACCCAAGAACTATGGCCACAGGTATCTCAATGGCTACCATCCCAACAATGGCGGGTTTGGTTTCAGCAATATCTGGCGTATTTTTCAGTGCGCGGTTAGATGTAAAAGTTAAGCGGGAAAAAGCCGCACTAACTGATAGCTTACCGCATCATTAAAGAGAATTTTTTATGGCACGTAAACGTATTCGTGAGGAAGAAGAAGCATCAATCGACATTACGCCGATGATGGACGTCGTCTTCATTATGTTGATCTTCTTTATCGTAACAACTTCTTTTGTTAAAGAAGCGGGTATTGATGTAAACAAGCCAGATTCAGCTCAGGCTACTAAAAAGCCAAGTGCGACTATCTTTATTGCTATTCGCCCTAACGGTGAAATCTGGATGGATAAACGTTCTGTGGATGTAGAACGAGTTTCTGCAAATATTGAACGCTTAAGAGCAGAGTCACCAACTGATACCATTATCATTCAGGCCGATAAAGAAGCGAAACACGGCTTAGTAATGGAAGTAATGGATCAAATTAAAGCAGCTGATGATAGCTTAATCATTAGTATAGCAGGGGAGACTAAGTAACTATGGCACGTTTCCTAACATCGTTAATAATCGGTGCAGTGGTAACGTTCCTGTTGTTTCTGACTATGGCGCTCCTGATTAAAGGTTCCGGTGAGCGTAAGGCGAATGAACAAGAGCGTATTGTTATTGAAATTAACACTACGCCGCCTGATTCAGATACACAGGTGCGGAGGCCACCACCGCCACCACCACCGCCACCTCCGGCTCAGCCGCCAAAAGCGCCTCAGCCAGAGCCTGATACGTCAAGTGCAGCAGGTTCTATTGGTTTTACTATGCCAGGCCTATCATTAGGTAATGCTAATGCAGGTTTAGGTGACCCATCTAGTATGATGCGTGATGGTGATGCAACACCTATAGTACGTATTGAACCTCGATATCCAGTTCAAGCTGCTCGTGATGGCTTAGAAGGATGGGTAAGGTTACGCTTTAGTATCATGGAAGACGGTAGTGTAGATGATGTAGAAGTCATTGAAGCTGAACCACGTCGTGTGTTTGACCGTGAAGCTATTCGTGCATTACGTCGCTGGAAGTATAGTCCTAAAGTGGTTGACGGTAAGCCTATTAAGCAAACAGGTCAGCAGGTTCAACTTGACTTCACTTTAAATATGGCCGGAGGTTAGTATGAAAGGTTTTATAAAGCTTTCCTCAGCATTAGTTGTATTAACCGCTATGGGTACTGTAAGTTTACCTGCTTATTCAGCGGTGCAGCCTGATTTTGCTAAAATTGAAGCTCGTAAAGAACGTAAAACACAGATTGTGGGTGAACGTACTGGACGGCAGCTTGTTAAAGCTTTTGATTTATATAATGAAGAGAAAGTAGAAGAAGCTATCGCTGTGCTGTTAGACACTAAATCTAGCAATGAGTTTGATACAGCAACGTTAAATCGTTTTTTAGGTAATCTTTACGCTACTAAAGATGAGAAAAAGGCGATTCAATATTTAACTATAGCTGTTAAGCCGGATATTTTAGTGTTTAATGATCAGGCGACCTCTTTGCGTTTATTAGCAGACTTACTATTGCAAGATAAACAATATAGAAAAGCAATAGATGCCTATGAAGCTTGGTTATTATTTACCGGTGAGCAAAATTCAGATGCTTATATGCGGATTGCTAATGCTTATTACTTGATGAATCAACATGATAAAGTTATAGCGCCAGCTGATGATGCTATTCGTTTTGCAGATAAGCCAATACCTGGCCCTTATCAGTTAAAAATGGCAGCTTTATATGAAACTAAGCGCTATAAAGAGCTTGTAGCAGTAGTTGAAGTTATGGTTGAATTATTTCCAGAAAATAAGCAATTTTGGGTATATTTAGGGAATTTCTATACGCTAACTGAAGAGTATAGTAAATCTTTATCTACATTACATTTAGCACATACTCAGGGATACCTTGAAAAAGACTCTGAGCTCAGAATGCTTGCTCAAATGTATGCGAATAATAATATTCCCTTTAAAGCTGCGAAAGTGATGGAAGCGAACGTAAAAAGTGGTTTAGTTAAAGGTGATAAAACTAATTTAAGTTTTATTGCTAATAACTATCAAGCTGCTCGTGAGTTTGAAAAGGCAGCAGAGTATTTTGGTGAGCTTGCAAAAGTGACAAATGATGCTGATGCTTATCGGCGCCAGGGTTCTGCTTATTTATCAATTCAGCGTTACAATGATGCAATTAAAGCTTTTGATAAGGCATTATCAATGAATGTTGATAAACCAAGTAGTGTGTATATGAGCTTAGTAGATGCTTATTTCTACCAAAGTAAATATAAAGAGGCTTATGCCGCTTTAATGAATGCGAAGAAAGATCCCAATATGTCACGTCAAGTGCGTAGTTGGGAGTCTTATATCAAAGATAAAGCGAAACAAAAAGGCGTCAGTCTTTAATAAAAAAACCCCACGGAAGTGGGGTTTTTTATTTGATTGATAGAAATTTATTGCTATAAAGTGTCAATCAGTACTATGGTTCATACGTTAAAGGATCACGCAGATTATTTAACCTAAATGCCTCAAGTCGCTCTTGGCAAGAGCCACATTTTCCGCAGGCTTTTTCTCTGCCATTATAGCAAGTCCATGTTTTACTATAGTCTAAACCCATTTTTATACCGTCAGCTAAAATCTCTATTTTAGTTTGGGTAAGATAGGGGCTGACTATTGAAATTGGCTCATAATTAGCAACCTGACAAACTTCATCCATTTTCTGCACAAACTCAGGTCGGCAGTCGGGATAAACAGAATGATCGCCGGAGTGAGCGCCATAATAAACTTCAGCAGCCCCAATTGACACGGCATAACCTGTAGCTAATGATAATAAAATCATATTACGATTAGGCACCACAGTAGACTTCATATTGTCAGCAGCATAATTTCCTTCAGGAATGTTAATATCATCTATCAATGAAGAGCCAGCTAATAGTTGGTTAATAGCTGATATATCGACAGTTTTATGGGGTATCTCTAACTCTTGACATACTTTGCTAGCATAAATCAGTTCTTTAACGTGTCTCTGACCATAATTAAAAGATAAGGCATAGACATTTTTGCCTGCTTGTAATGCTTTATGCAGCACAGTGTATGAATCCATACCACCGGAATAAATAACCACAACTTTGTTCGGCATAGCAGACTCTCTCTTGTATAATAGATTTTTGATTTAACGAAATGATCTAGCGACTAGCTTGGGGTGCGTATTGTACTGTAATTAGTCTAGTGGCTAAAGGGCTAATAATAGCGTGTATAAAGTAAACGAAATATTTCAAACTATTCAAGGCGAAGGAAGTTACACTGGTATAGCTGCCATTTTTATCCGCTTACAAGGATGTCCTGTTGGTTGTAGCTGGTGTGATACTAAGCATACTTGGACAATTGACCATGATAAGGCGACTCCAGTTGATGCTATTATGGCAAAAGTAGCTGAAACTGATAATTGGGCGACGCAAAGTGCAGAGCAGATATTAAGTCTATTTGTACAGCAAAGGTATCAAGCAAAGCATGTAGTTATCACCGGTGGTGAGCCTTGTCTTTATGACTTAAATCCTTTATGTCAGTTACTACATGATAATGGCTTCAGTACACAAATAGAAACAAGTGGTACCTTTGAAATTAAAGCGCCTGCTGAAACTTGGGTTACAGTATCGCCTAAAATTAATATGCAAGGTGGTTACAAGGTATTACAGAGTTGTTTAAATAGAGCAGATGAAATTAAACACCCTATTGCTATGCAAAAGCATATAGATGAATTATTAGCCTTAATTGCTAACACGGATATTAGTAATAAACTGATTTATTTGCAGCCAATTAGCCAACAGCAAAGAGCTACTGAGTTAGCTATTGCGATGTGTACTAAATATAATTGGCGGTTAAGTATTCAAATACATAAGTATTTAGGAATTAATTGATATTTTCTAGCCTACTAGTAATGCTTTTACTGGTAGGCTAGCTTAAAATTTATTTACGAGGATCATCTTTTAATTTAGGAATTTTAAGTCCTAGCTCTTTTCCTCTTTCTCGCGCAAAGTAGGTGCAGCCAATAAACATAACGCTGGCTAAAATTAATTCAATTATAGCTAATATTAATTTACTGCCTTCAGCTACCCATAGATTGGTTAAGCTATGGATAAAGTAAATCATGACTATAAAGTTTGCCCATGCCATAGTGTAGGCGTGAGCTTTTATAATACCCCATAGCGGTAGCCATAAAGGTAGCCACATTAGGGCCAGTAAAACATAACGGTTACCAAGCTCTGGCGGTACTAACCATAAAATCCATATGGGTTGTAAAAGCCAAAGCCCAAAAAAGCCGATACGACCTAAAAAAAGATATAAAGCAGTTCGAGTGGCCATAGTTGGCTTGGCTGAGGCTGTCATAGAAAATTACTTACCTTTATTTATGTTTTAGTGCTGTGCTAAGTTTGGCTAAGCGTAGGCCAAAGGCAACAGCTAAGCGTTGCTCTTCAATACTTAGTTTTGGGTCAGCATGGTGGCCACTAACATGAGTTGGACCATATGGAGTTCCACCTGTTTTTGTTTGATGCAGCTCCGGTTCACTATACGGAATGCCAGTTAAAAGCATGCCATGATGAAGTAGGGGTAAGCTCATACTAAGCAGTGTGGCTTCATTTCCGCCGTGCATACTACCTGATGAGGTAAAGACGCCGGCAGGTTTATCAATTAAGTCGCCTTTAAGCCAAAGGCTAGTAGTATTGTCCCAAAAAGCTTTTGCATCAGCTACCATATTACCAAAACGGACAGGGCTACCAAAAGCTAAACCATCGCATTGTGCAAGTTCTGTCATTGAAACAACAGGATGTTGCGATTGGTGTTGCTTATCAAGCGGTGGGATACAGCGAATAATGGCTTCAGAGTTTGCTTTGTGAACACCAATGGCAACTTTCTCAGCTAAGGCGGCAACTGCGCCATGGCGAGAATAATACAAAATTAAAATTTTAATCATGTCAGTAAGTTTAAAACATTAGTTGAAGGCCGACCAATTACAGCTTTATCGCCATCAATAACAATAGGGCGTTCAATTAATTTCGGCTGGGTTACCATAGCGTCTATTAAGACTGACTCTGGTAAGCTTGTATCGGCTAAGCCTAGCTCTGCATACTCAGGCTCTTTAGTGCGTAATAAGGCTCTGGCATGAATGCCAAGTTTATTTATAATCTCTGTTAACTCAGCTGCTGATGGCGGATTTTTAAGATATTCAACAATAGTGACGTCTTGCCCGTGATCAGTAATTAAAGCTAAAGCTTCACGGCTTTTAGAGCAGCGCGGGTTATGGTAGATAGTTAACATGATGTCTTTCCTATTTAATTTTACCGTTTTACATACGTTGTATACGGCTATATTCTGCTTGTAATTGTTTTTTCTTTGCCACTAAACGGCGAGCTTCAAGCTTTTCTTCAGGCTGTAAATAATTTATAGCTTCATCAATATAATCAATAGCTTTAGGGTAATTAGCTAACTGATAACTCACATTAGCGCGAGCTTCATATAATCTAGGTAAGTCTTCCATTGCTTGGTAGGCATCAATTAGCATGCCATAAGCCAGTATATTATCTTCCTTATAAAAAAGAAGTGTTTTTAATAAGTGAATAGCTAGCCGGTAGGCTTTTGCGCTCATAGCTGCATTAGCATAATTTAAAGTAACAACCTGATTATTAGGCCTTAATAGATACTCTTTTTCTAGCATATCTAAACTTTGCTGGTGCTTGCCTTGAGCAATTAGAATATCGGTATAAACATCGATGTAATATAGATTATGTTTATCGTCCAGCAGCAACTTTTCTATTATCTCTTGCGACTCAGCAAGTTTTTTATTATCAAGCAGAGCAATGGCCAAACCATACTGATTTGCCTTTGTATTTCCGCCTGGTTGGCCTAACTTTTTTAAAAATAAAGCCTCACTGTGCTGTTTATCATAGTGATAACGGGCTAAGACTCTAGCTTGAACTAAAGTAAAATCTTGGCTGTCTGGCACAAAGCGCTTAGTAAACTGCTCTGCACGTAAACGGGTATCACTGACTCGGCTTTGTGATAATGGGTGAGTTTGTAGAAAAGCCAATTGTTGATTAACAAAGCGACTTTTCTCTGTCAATTTACGGAAAAAATCGGGTACCGCATAAGGATCAAAGCCAGATTCTGCTAACACTTGCATACCAATACGATCCGCTTCTTGTTCATTACTGCGGGTAAAGTTAATAGCGCTTTGTTGTGCTGCACCTTGTGTAGCGGCTATTGCTGCCATCCCTGCTTCAGGGTTTACTGTGGCTAATACAATAGCGCCCAGAAGGCCTGCTAAGGTTAGCGGTGCTTGTTGACTACGGGCCTCCACATAACGAGCAATATGTCGTTGTGTAACATGGGCAATCTCATGGCTGATAACAGAGGCAAATTCGCTTTCACTCTCTGCAATTGCGATAGTGCCTGTATGTGAGGCGATGTTGCCGCCTAGGCTGGCAAAACCATTAATATTTTTATCTTGAATCCAATAAAATTTAAATGGAAAATTAACATCGTTGGCACGGGCGACCATTTTGTTGCCTAAGGCGTTAATGTATTCGTCCATTAAAGGATCGTAAACCATTGGCAACTGACCACGGGTTTGCCGCATCATAATATCGCCAAGCTGCTTTTCTTTTTCAGGTGTCAGTTCACTAAAAGCGTTACCACCAAGACTGGGTAAATTATCATAAGCATAGGTTGTACTGTGATAACAACTTATAGCTAACAAACAAAGGATCCAAGGTTTGAATACTACAAATAATTTCATAAGAGGTACCAGAGTCGTCCCAGTTACATTTCAAAATGGCGCTATCGTCTATGGCAATGTATTTTGCTATTAGTTCCATAGCCTCTGACATGGTAATCTATCATAAATTTTTATAGTACAGATATATAAGCGCTAGTTTATATTATATTTTCGCTATACTTGCTGACTTAAAACATTTTACAAAATACCTAGGCGTGGAGCTAAAAGATGTTGGATTGGTTAAAAAAGTGGTACGTAAATAAGTTTTCTGATCCTCAAGTGGTAACGTTATTTTTGTTGCTACTAATTGTATTTTTATCTATTTATTGGTTAAGTGGAATACTTGCTCCGGTATTAGTTGCTATTACATTTGCCTACTTATTGGAGTGGCCGGTAATAAGACTTCAGCGTTTAGGTTTATCGCGCGCCATTAGTACCATTATTGTAGTTGCAAGCTTTGTTGGTATTGCTTGTTTAATTTTGATGTGGATTATTCCATTAGTGTGGTATCAAGCTCGAAATTTACTCCGTGATTTTCCGCAGATGTTAGCACAGAGCAAAACTTACCTATTAGAATTACCTGCAAGCTTCCCAGATATGATAAGCACTGAACAAATTAATTTAATAATGCATTCAGTTGATGAGCGGTTGATGGCTTTTGGCCAAAGTATGCTGTCATTATCGTTAGCTTCTATAGTTGACTTAGTCGCTTTACTTATTTACTTAGTGCTAGTGCCTTTGATGGTGTTTTTTATGTTAAAAGACAAAGCGACACTCACAGCGAGTTTTGTGCAACTATTACCTAATGAGCGTAAGTTGATAAGCCAAGTCTGGCATGAAATGAATGTGCAAATTATGAATTACATTCGAGGCAAAATGTTAGAGCTATTAATTGTAGGTGCAGCTAGCTACGCTGTATTTGCATTTTTTGGTTTAAATTATCCGCTATTACTTGGCGTATTAGTGGGAGTGTCAGTTTTAATTCCTTATGTCGGTGCTGCAGTAGTCACTTTACCGGTAGCGTTAGTAGCATTATTTCAATGGGGGCTTACGCCAGAATTTGGCTATTTGATGTTAGCTTATGGCATAGTACAGGCATTAGACGGTAATTTATTAGTTCCCTTGTTGTTTTCTGAGGCTGTTGATTTAAATCCGGTATTTATTATTGTTGCAGTACTATTTTTTGGTGGCTTGTTTGGTTTTTGGGGGATTTTCTTTGCAATTCCTTTGGCGTCATTGGTTAAAGCAACCATAAAAGCTTGGTCAACACGAATAAATGTTATTGAAGAAACTGCTCAGAGTTAAGCTAAATTCGCTAATGCTCATTTGTACATTAGCGAATTGCTCAAGTAGTTTGAAACCTTTATTGATTAATCTGCAAGGTAATCAAGAACGACTTGATGGTGTTCTTTTGTTTTAAATTTATTAAATACCTTCTCAACAGTACCATCTTGTGTAATTAAAAAGCTCATGCGGTGGATACCGTCATACACTTTGCCCATAAATTTTTTCTCACCCCAAACGCCAAAGGCATCAGCTATCGCGTGGTCTTCGTCTGAAAGTAAGGTGAAATTTAATTCATCACGTTTGGTAAACTTAGCTAAGCGTTCGCTTGAGTCAGGACTGATGCCGACGGGTACAACATTATATTGCTGTAATTGCTTTATGTGATCACGTAAAGCACCAGCTTGTACCGTGCAACCTGGGGTCATGGCTTTAGGGTAGAAATAAATTAAAACCCGTTGTTTATTTAAAAGCTCTGATAACCTTACTTCTTGTTGCTGTTGATCTATCAAACAAAAATCATTCACTTTCTCGCCAGCTTTTAGTGGTGACATGCTTACTCCTATTAAGTTTGTGCTTGTACTGTACCTGTTAAACTCATCTGTTCAAGTAGCGCCATTAAATCTTCAATAATCTTTTCTGGAGATTCGCTGGTTGGTAACTCTAATGTCATAACGGTATGAGTCATTTCAGCATTGTTTTGTTGATGTGTACGTACCTCTGATTGTAGAGAGCCAATATACACCTCACGGCTGGCTAAAAATCCCGTTATTGTGCCAAGAGTGCCAACTTTGTTTGGGCCGCTGTAGTCAAGGATATAATAAGCAGCGACAGGACGCTGTTGATGAGCACTTGTGCGCTTGGTCATTGTTGTAATATCTAACTCAAAGCCCAAGTTAGGCAATAAATGCTCAACGCGGTTGATACCACTAAGATCACCAGAAATAAGCAGTATAAATGTAAACTCAGCGCCGAAAATGGCCATGCGGCTATCTATAATATTACATTGGCAATCCGTTACTAAACGGGCGATTTTACTGACAATACCTGTACGATCCGCTCCAATAGCGGTAACAACTAATTGTTGGGCCATGTTTCTAAAACCTTTGCTACAAACCAAAAAAGACAGGGATAAATGCAGCTGAAGAGTGTAACATAGGGCAATAAAATTTCATCTGTTTCTATCAAGTTCGTAGAACCAAACTTGTATTCTTGTGTTTGGAGCAGTGTCTCTTTAACATAGGCAACTTGTTATTATACTAGGGCAACATAAAGTATGTTTAAGGGTAGTTGGGTTGCACTGATCACACCAATGGATCAGCAAGGAAATATCGATTATGTCAGCATAGAAAGGCTAGTGGATTTTCATTTAGAGAATGGTACTGATGGCCTTGTTATTATGGGCACAACAGGTGAAGCTGCAACGATTTCTTTTGCTGATCAAGTAAAGGTTATCGAGCACGTGTGTCAGCAAGTTAAGGGCAGAATTCCTATTATTGCTGGTAATGGTGCAAATGCGACTTCAGAGGCGATTGAGCGAACTAAAGCCCTAGATAAACTTAAAATAGATGGTTTTTTATCTGTAACTCCGTTTTATAATAAGCCTATGCAGCATGGTATGATATTGCATTTTAATGCTATTGCAGCAGTAACTGATAAACCTATTTTACTTTATAATGTACCTGGTCGTACTGGCACAGATTTACAAGCAAAAACAGTTGCAGCTTTATCTGAGACTAAAAATATAGTTGGCATCAAAGAAGCAACTGGATCTATCAGTCGTTTAACTGAGTTAAAATCATTATGTCCTAATGATTTTGCTTTGTTATCAGGCGATGATGAGACTTCTGCCGAATTTATGCTTCAAGGTGGCCATGGTGTTATTTCTGTTACGGCGAATATAGTGCCGAAACAAATGGCTCAGTTGTGTAAACTCGCTACTGCTAATGAGGCTGAAGCAGCTTACACTTTAGATAAAACCTTACAAGGTTTGCATCGGCAATTATTTATTGAGGCAAATCCAATTCCAACAAAGTGGGCGTTGCATAAAATGGGGCTAATTAAATTTGATACGATGCGATTACCATTAACGCCACTTGAACCTATTCATGGTGCTGTTATCGAACAAGCATTAAATTTAGCTGGTATCCAGCTGTAGCACCTTAATTAATACGCAGGAGTCGTTAAGTGCATTATTTGGCCAAAAGTAGTTTAGCGTTAGCATTATGTTTAAGTGGATGTTCAATGTTTTCATCGGAGCAAGAACATAATACAAATACGATCATAGAAGTTGCAGAGTTAAAAGTTCCTGAAGATCTAACTCCTCCAGCTAAGCCTGGAAAGTACGATGTGCCAATGGGGAGCAACACAGCTTCGACTATAAGCGATCGCTCACCCTCACTTATTTTACCCACAGCACAAAGTAGTAGAGTGGACGAAGGCGAAAAGCAAGCACGAGTTCGTTTCGACCGCACTGATGTAACCGGCGATTTAATTTCATTTTTACAACAGGTGTTACAAAAACAGTTTGCCGAGCAAAATGTGGATCTTACAGCGGTAGATGATGCTAATTTAATTTATACTACTGGCTGGATAAATACACATGTGGAGGAGGGATTCTGGTTTTGGTCTAATAATAGTGTGGCGGAGCGAGCACGATATACCATTACTATTGATGCTAAGCCCCACGGCCGCTCTGCAAACTTAGAAGTGAAAATGCTTGAACACGAGTATTTTAGCTCTAAAGCGAAGTTAACTGATCATATTCGCAAGACTCAAGAAGTTGCGTTATTAAACAGTATAATTGATCGAGTTAGCAAAGAAGAAATCATTATTAGCCAAAAAAATAGAGCTAAAGCGCCTGAGGTTAATTTAGAACCTGGTATAGATAAGCTAGGTAATGCAGCTTTAATTACCCCGCAAAAGCTTGATGTAACCTGGTCGCAATTAGAAGGAATTTTTGAAGCTCTGCAGTTAAATGTCACTGATAAAGACCGGTCTAAATCTACCTACTTTGTTCGTTATGAAAATGAGAAACCAAGTTTTTGGTCTTCATTATGGAATAGTAAAGCTGAGATAAAACTGCCTCTTAATGCAGGTGAGTATCAAGTGGTTTTAGCCAAGCAAGATCAAGGAACCGCAATAGTGTTTAAAGATAAAGATGGTGAAGTTTTAAGTGCTGATGCAGTTTTGGGCTTGTATCCATCTTTTGTTACTGCAATCAAAAATACGAGAATTGAATTATAAATTGTAATTGACAGTAAATGTCAGTTGAATAACGAGTAAAGATCTTTATACTTTGCGGCTTAATTTTGTGCTGCACGGCTGGAGTTTAAAATGGTTCAAAAGACAACCGAGTTATACCGTGGTAAGGCTAAAACAGTGTATAACACCACTGCTGAAAACCTATTAATTTTACACTTTCGTAATGATACATCTGCTTTTGATGGTGAACGTATAGAGCAGCTTGATCGTAAAGGAATGATAAATAATAAATTTAATTATTTCATTATGCAAAAGCTTGAAGCTGCAGGGATCCCTACTCAAGTTGAAAAGTTACTAAGCGATGATGAGGTTGTAGTTAAAAAACTAGATATGATCCCTGTTGAATGCGTAGTAAGAAATTATGCTGCGGGTTCACTAGTGCGACGTTTAGGTGTTACCGAAGGTGAAGAGTTAAAACCGGCTACTTTTGAGTTGTTTTTAAAAAATGATGCATTACATGATCCTATGGTTAATGAATCATTAGCGGTTTCTTTTGGCTGGGCAACTGAACAACAATTAGCAGCCATGAAACAATTAACCATGAAAGCAAATCAAGTTTTACTTGAGCTATTCGATGCAGCAGGCATGTTACTTGTTGATTTTAAGCTAGAATTTGGCTTATATAATGGTGAAGTAGTGCTAGGTGATGAGTTTTCTCCTGATGGCTGTCGTCTGTGGGATAAAGAAACGCGTAAAAAACTAGATAAAGACCGCTTTCGCCAAGGTTTAGGTGGTGTAGTTGAAGCCTATGAAGAGGTTGCTCAACGCTTAGGTGTCCGTATAGACTAGCTAAACTTGAAATAAAGCCACCTTAAGGTGGCTTTATTTTTAGCAGTAATTATAAGCGTGAATAATACAAGCTTGGCTATAGCAAACAGAGCTTGGTTAAATGAAAGGACTATCTATGCTCGAGCTTCAAGACTATTTGAAAATTTTTATCGGTATTTTCGCTGTAATGAACCCACTTGGTGCATTGCCTTTATATTTATCATTAACCCAAAATGACACTAAGCATGTACGCCGTGCGGTGGCTGCTAATGCAGCTAAAGCAGCAACAATTATTTTACTTATCACGCTATTTTTTGGTGAGGTCATTTTAAGCTTTTTTGGTATTTCGGTTAACTCCTTCCGTGTCGGCGGCGGTATTTTAATCCTATTGATGGCAATTTCAATGCTGTATGCGCAAACCAGTAATGCAAAAAATACAGATGAAGAGCGTGAAGAAGCAGAGCATCGTAAGTCAGTAGCAATAGTGCCATTAGCCATGCCTATGTTAGCTGGACCCGGTGCAATTAGTACCACGATTTTATATGCTAATCGCAGTGATGGTGTTTTACACTACGCTATTATGTCAGCAGAATTATGTGTAATAGGTTTAATTCTATGGTTGTTAATGCGCTTGGCTGCTAAAATTGCTATTCGATTAGGTCAAACTGGTATGAATATTATTACTCGTGTTATGGGGTTAATATTAGCGGCTATTGCTATTGAGTTTATTAGCGCCGGCTTAAAAGGAATATTTCCAGTATTAGCTTAAATGGAAAATATTAGATGATAAAATTAATGAAAACTAATGGTCTATGGCTTGGCCTTATGTTGTTTTTTTGTAGCTATAGCTCCGTGGCTAATGCTGCGAAAGTAGAGAATTTATATCAAGCCGATGTCAGAAGTTCAGCGTCTAATTGGCAGCAATTAGCTCTTGAGCAAGTATTAATAAGAGTAAGTGGCCGCGCAGATGTTGCGGAGCATCCAGTTATTAAAGCTGAATTTAATCAGGTTTCACCTTATATAAAACAGTTTACATCAGTACGTTTAAATGATGAAAATTTGACTCGAGTGGTTTTAGATGCAACTCGAGTTAATCGATTATTGCAACAAGCTGATGTGGCTATTTGGGGCGAGTTACGCCCGGATACACTAATTTGGTTAGTAGAACAAAATAGCGGCCAACGCGAGT
This sequence comes from Rheinheimera sp. WS51, assembly GCF_050936095.1. Taxonomy (NCBI): domain Bacteria; kingdom Pseudomonadati; phylum Pseudomonadota; class Gammaproteobacteria; order Chromatiales; family Chromatiaceae; genus Rheinheimera; species Rheinheimera sp. WS51. The sequence continues at coordinate 51,988 of NZ_JBOTRC010000005.1, read as the reverse complement.
TTATTACGGATGCGAATAATGAATTAATTAAACAGTTAAGTTCAGCTTTTAAGCAAGCGGGCTTACCTTTTATGCTGCCTCTTTACGACATGGATGACTTAATCAATATTTCAGTCTCAGATGTTTGGGCAGGATTTTGGCAGCAAATTAATCAGGCAAGTAATAGATACAATGCGGATATTGTTATTGCGGCGACTATAGATAAAGTTCACGAAGAAAACTTAGCTCAGTGGCGGTTAACTTGGCAGCGTCAAGATAATGGTCGTATTATTCGAGAGCATATTGTTGGGCAAAATGAAGCTGTTTTAATGCAAGAGTTTGCAATTAAGCTGGCACAACAACTGGCGGAAAAATATGCTAGCGTTTTATCAGAGCAAGCAGCGAGTGAAGTGGTTATCGAGGTTGAGTCAGTAGCTTCAATAGCCGATGCCGTGAACGTTCAGCAATTGCTGCAAAAAATTATAGGTGTGTCGCAAGTAACTATAAGTCATTATTATCAAGGTAAAGCAAAATTTAGCTTAAATACTTCTATTGAAAATGAGCGTTTATTAAATGCATTAAAGTTTAATAAACAATTTAAATTACAACCTACAGAAGTACAATTAGCACTTAATAACGGTGCTATGCCTACTTTAGCAACTTTCAGATATATACGACCTTGATACCCCCTTTACAGTATACCTTAGCAGTAACACTACCGGATGATGAAACGCTAGACAGCTTCTATGCTGCAGAGCAAACTGCTGCCGTTGTGTTCTTAAAGCGTTACTTACAACAAGCGGCTGGTCAGCCGCCAATCTATTTGTTCGGTGCCAGTGGCAGTGGTAAATCGCACTTACTTTATGCCGCTTGTGTACAAGCACAAGAGCAGGGCTTAACCAGTCAATTATTGACCTTAGAAGATTATCGCTCGTTAAGCCCGCGACTTTTAGATGACTTGGAGCAATTAGATTTAGTTTGCCTAGATAATATTCAGGCAATTGCTGGTGATATGAACTGGCAAACGGCAATTTTTGATTTATATAATCGGATGGTTGAGCAAGGAAAGGCCTTGATTATTGTCGGGAATGTTCCACCCCAGCAGCTAGGAATTAATCTGGCAGATTTAGTTTCGCGCTTACAGGCCTGCACTAGTTTCCAGCTTCGGTTGCTAACTGATGAAGATAAGCAAAAATTGCTACAACAAAAAGCGCGTCTTCGTGGTATGGAGCTGCCCGCTGAAGTAACTCGGTATTTATTAAATCACCAAAGTCGTGATATTAGAGCCTTAGTTGCAATATTAGATCGGCTCGATAAAGCTAATTTAATCCATCAACGAAAGTTGACTATCCCATTTATTAAAGAAATTCTAAGTTAATTAATCAATAAAGCGATAATATGCTGCTAAAACCTGCGCTTAGTAGTTATTCTGGTGTATAATTGGCGGTTTTATACTAATTGAACACACTCGCTGCTCTGAGGATATAAATGAACCTAACAGCAATTTTGGAAAACGCCTTACAGGCCGTTGCCGGCGCTAAAGATATCGCACAGTTGGAACAGATCCGAGTCGATTTTCTGGGCAAAAAAGGCAGCATTACTGAATTATTAAAATCACTTGGTGCAATGGAACCTGAACAGCGTAAGCAGGCCGGAGCAGAAATTAATGACGTTAAGCAACAGGTGCAAGCTGCATTAAATCAGCAGCGTGATGCATTACAAAATGCTTTGTTAGCACAAAAGTTAGCAGAAGAACAAATTGATGTCACCTTACCTGGCCGTATGATGCAAGCGGGTGGATTACACCCTGTAACGCGAACAATTGAGCGTATATCAGCATTCTTTTCTGAGTTAGGTTTTGATATTAAGCACGGTCCAGAAATTGAGGATGATTTTCATAATTTCGATGCATTAAATATTCCTGAGCATCACCCCGCACGCGCTGATCATGATACATTTTATTTTAATCCGAAACTGATGCTGCGCACTCAAACTTCAGGTGTGCAAATTCGTACTATGGAGCAGCAGCAACCGCCACTACGCATTATTTCACCAGGGCGTGTTTATCGTAATGATTACGACCAAACCCATACGCCGATGTTCCATCAGGTTGAAGGTTTAATGGTTGATACCAATGTTAACTTTGCTGAGTTAAAAGGTATTTTGCATGATTTCTTACAAAACTTTTTTGAGGAAGACTTGCAAGTCCGCTTTAGGCCGTCTTTTTTTCCTTTTACCGAGCCTTCAGCTGAAGTCGACGTCATGGGTAAAAATGGTAAATGGTTAGAAGTGTTAGGCTGCGGCATGGTACACCCAAATGTTTTACGCTCTGTAGGTATTGATCCTGAAGTGTATAGTGGCTTCGCTTTTGGTATGGGTGTTGAGCGCTTAACTATGTTGCGTTATGGCGTAACAGACTTACGTGCCTTTTTCGAAAATGATTTACGCTTTTTAAAACAGTTTAGATAAGTGGAGCGAGTATAAATGAAATTCAGTGAAGCCTGGTTACGCGAATGGGTTAACCCAGCTATTGATACCGAAACCTTATCTGAACAGTTATCTATGGCAGGATTAGAAGTTGACGGTGTAGAGCCTGTTGCGGGTGATTTTATCGGTGTAGTTGTCGGTGAGGTTGTAGAGTGTGGTCCACATCCCGATGCCGATAAACTACAAGTTACTAAAGTAAATATTGGTAGTGATGAATTATTAGATATCGTTTGTGGTGCTAAAAACTGTCGTTTAGGCTTAAAAGTGGCCGTTGCGACAGTAGGGGCTGTATTACCTGGTGATTTTAAAATTAAAAAAGCCAAGTTACGTGGTCAACCGTCAAATGGCATGCTGTGCTCATTTTCTGAGCTAGGTATTAATGATGATTTTGATGGTATTTTAGAATTACCTACTGATGCGCCTTTAGGTCAAGACATTCGTCAATATTTACAACTTAATGATAAAACCATTGAGGTTGATTTAACACCAAACCGTGCTGACTGTTTAGGCATTAAAGGTTTGGCACGCGAAGTAGCTGTATTAAATAAGATGTCTGTTACCGAGCCAAAATGGTCTACAGTAGCAGCTACAATTACAGAAACTAAAGCCATTACTTTAAGTGCCTCTGACGCTTGTCCACGTTATTTAGGTCGAGTGGTTCGTAATGTGGATGTGACTGTTGCTACGCCGCTTTGGTTAGCTGAAAAATTACGCCGCTGTGGAATTCGCAGCATTGATGCTGTTGTTGATATTACTAATTATGTATTACTCGAGTTAGGCCAGCCGATGCATGCCTTTGATCTTGATAATATCAGCGGTGATATTAATGTAAGAATGGCTAATACAGATGAAAAGCTTGTTTTATTAGATGAAACGGAAGTGGCGCTAAATGCCAATACTTTAGTTATTTCCGATAGTGAAAAAGCACTCGCAATGGCGGGTATTTTTGGCGGCTTACATAGCGGTGTCACGAATAGTACCAAACATGTGTTTTTAGAAAGCGCCTTTTTTGCACCTTTAGCCATAGCTGGAAAAGCGCGTCAATATGGATTGCATACAGATGCATCACACCGTTATGAGCGAGGTGTTGACCCAGAGCTACAAAGAGTCGCTATAGAGCGTGCAACGGAGTTGTTACTGCAAATTTGTGGTGGTGAAGCCGGGCCGGTTGTCGAAACCGTAGCAGAAGACAAGTTACCTAATCGTCCAGCAATTGAATTAACATCAGCTAAGCTTGAGCGTATTTTAGGTATTAGCCTAGATAATAGTGATGTTACAGCTATATTTACTCGATTAGGCTTAGACGTTACTGTTACCGAGCATGGCTGGCTGGTAACTATACCAGGCTACCGCTTTGATTTGAAAATTGCTGAAGATTTAATTGAAGAAGTGGCCCGCGTTTATGGCTATAACAATATTCCTAATGTTGCGCCGCAAGCTGCACTAAAAATGCGTCGTTTTAACGAAGCTGAAATGAATATTGATAGGTTGCGTAGCTTATTAGTCGATCGTGGCTATCAAGAAGCGATAACTTATAGCTTTGTTGACCCGAAAATACAACAGCGATTATTTCCAGAGCAGGCCGCTTTGGTATTACCTAACCCTATTTCAGCCGATATGTCGGCAATGCGCTTAAACTTATGGCCAGGCTTATTGCAAACCGTATTATATAATCAGAACCGTCAACAAAGTCGGATCCGTTTATTTGAATATGGATTGAAATTTACTCCTGACGCCACAGCTGAAGGCGGAGTGCGTCAAACAGAAGTCTTAGGTGGTGTAATTGTTGGTGCATTAAATGATGAACACTGGAATATTGAGCAACGTGCTGCAGATTTCTATGACATAAAAGCGGATGTTGAAGCTTTATTGTCGCTAACTTCTGCAGCTGCTGAGTTCCGTTTTGTTACTAGTGAGCTTAGCGCGTTACATCCTGGGCAAACAGCGGCAATCTATCGTGGTGATACCTTAGTTGGCCAACTTGGTGCTTTACATCCTGAGATAGAGCGTAAACTTGGCGTTAAAGGTAAAGCCTTCCTATTTGAAATAGAAATAGCTGCCTTAGGTTTACGCAACATAGTACAAGCGCAAGAACTTTCTAAATATCCTGCAAATCGTCGCGATTTAGCAATAGTTGTTGACTCAAAAGTGCGTTTTGCTGATATTGCTGCTACTATAAAAAAAGTTGGCGGAAATCAATTAGTTGACCTAAAGTTATTTGACGTCTATACAGGTAGTGGTGTAGCAGACGGTGAGAAGTCACTAGCTATTGCTATTACGTTACAAGACTTAGCACGTACTCTGGAGGATAGAGATATCCAACAGCTTGTAAATCAAGTAGTTAGTGCGCTAGGTGAAGAGTTCAACGCAACGTTGAGGGATTAAGGATGGCGCTTACCAAAGCCGATTTATCAGAACGATTATTCACAAAGTTTGGTGTTAGTAAACGTGATGCTAAACTTATAGTAGAAGCTTTTTTTGAAGAAATTCGTCAGGCTCTTGAGTCTGGTGAGCAGGTTAAGTTATCGGGCTTTGGTAACTTTGATCTTAGAGTCAAAAATGAGCGACCAGGACGTAACCCTAAAACGGGCGAAGATATTCCAATCTCTGCACGTTGTGTGGTTACTTTTCGCCCAGGGCAAAAATTAAAGTCACGGGTTGAGCTTGGTACAAGTAAAAAATAAGTTCTTTATAAATTAAAATAAAAACGGCAGCATGGGGATCTATGCTGCCGTTTTTTATTTTTAAAAGAATTATAATCTTTTTGCTATGCTATTTGATCCAAGTTCTGCTTTTAACCATATAAAAGCTAAGCAAATAAATTAAGAGATAGATATGACAATAAAAGTTGGTATTAGCGCTTGTGTTTTAGGCGATAAAGTCCGTTTTGACGGTGGCCATAAAGCGTCTGCTTTTTGTACTAGTGTATTATCTGATCATGTTCAGTATATTCCAGTTTGTCCAGAGGTGGCTATTGGGATGCCTGTTCCTCGTCCTGCTATTCGTTTACAGTTAGATCATCAAGAGCAAGTTCACTTAGTGCGTAGCAAAGAGCCAAGTATTGATCATACCCAAAAAATGCAGACATTTATTGAGCAAAAACTACCACAATTGACAGCTTTAAGTGGTTATATTGTTTGTGCTAAATCACCTAGTTGCGGCATGGAACGAGTGCGTTTATTTGATGCCAATGGCCATCAGTTAGGCAAAATTGGCGTTGGCATGTACACAAAGGCGCTTATGCAACGTTACCCTTGGCTACCAGTTGAAGAGGATGGCCGTTTATTTGATGCCGAACTTAAAGAAAATTTTATAACGCGATTATTTGCTTGTCATGATTACCAGCAAACAATGCTCGATGGCTTTACTGTGGGTAAGCTAGTTAAGTTTCATACTAAGTATAAGTTTTTAGTTTTAGCGCATCATCCAGTCGCTTACAGAGAGCTAGGGCGTTTGGTAGCACAAGCTAAGTTGTTTTCGGCAAAAGAATTAGAGTTACGCTATTTAACTGATTTTATGAATGCACTTAAAAAGTTATCTAGCCGTAAAAATCACACTAATGTGTTGCAGCATTTACAAGGCTTTTTAAAACACGTTTTAAATGAACAAGCAAAAAAAGAATTATCAGAGACCATTACTAAATATCGCTTAGGCTATGTGCCGCTATTAGCGCCTATTACTTTATTAAAACATTACTTAACTTTGCACCCGAATCAGTATTTGTTAGAGCAGCGATATTTTGACCCTTACCCTGAGAGTTTAGGTTTACGGGCTTAAAATGAAAAAATTAAATGTTATTTGGTTTAGAAACGATCTACGGCTAGTTGATAACAAAGCGCTAAGCAGTGCTATCGAGGATGCTAAGCAGCAGGATGCAGCTGTTCTAGGGTTATTTATTGCTACGCCTGTTACTTGGCAGCAGCATAATATGGCAGATATTAAGCAAGACTTTATCCGGCGCCGTGTGAGTTGTTTACAGCAAGAATCTGCTGAGATAAACCTTACAATGCTGGCGGTTGAGGGAACTGACTATCACGCTGTGGTTGAAATTTTTAATCAGTTAACTCAGCAATATAAATTAAAAGTGTTTATTCAAACTGACTATGAGATTGATGAAATCCAGCGTGACAACCAAGTTGAAGCTTGTTTAACTCAAGCCGATAGTGAACTTATTCGTTTTGATAGTCAATGTATTATGCCACCAGGCAGTATTTTGAATCAACAAGGAGCGGTATATAAAGTCTTTACGCCTTTTAAACGAAAATGGTTGTCAGTACTTTTTCAGCAAGGGGTGCAGTGTTTAGCTAAGCCAGCGGTTATTACACAGAATGTATTCCCCGTTAAATCCTTGACATTAAAAGGATTTAAAGCAATGAATGCTGGTGATCTTTGCTCAAAAGCTTGGCCTGTAGAGCAGGCTGCTATTATTCAGCAGTTACGCAGTTTTTGTCAGCAAACCGTGGCTGATTACGCAAAGCTACGAGATTATCCGGCCGTTTTAGGCACCTCCAAACTATCAGCTTATTTAGCGGTAGGGGCGATTTCTGCTGCACAATGCGTTGCCCGCTTACAGCTTGAAGCTCCAGATGCCTGGGCGCTTGATAAAACAGGCGCAGAGGTGTGGTTGTCAGAATTAGTTTGGCGTGAATTTTATAAACATATCTTAGTGGCTTATCCAAATTTAATTAAGCATCAAGCCTTCCAAGCTGAAACAGATGCTATATCTTGGTCAAAAGATAAAGGCGCTTTTCATGCTTGGTGCTCGGGGAATACTGGCTACCCCATTGTCGATGCGGCTATGCGGCAGCTTAATCAAACAGGTTGGATGCATAATAGGCTGCGGATGATTACAGCAAGCTTTTTAGTTAAAGATTTACATATCGATTGGCGCTGGGGGGAGCGTTATTTTATGTCAAAACTGATTGATGGTGATTTCTCAGCTAACAATGGTGGCTGGCAGTGGGCAGCTTCAACAGGGACCGATGCCGTTCCTTACTTTAGAATTTTTAATCCGGTTACTCAAAGTCAAAGATTCGATCATAACGGTGACTTTATTCGTGCATACATTCCTGAACTTGCTAAGTTTGATGCTAAAACGATCCATTGGCCACATAAATATAGTCAGCTTGTTGCTGATGCTGGGTATGTAAAACCGATTGTGGATCATGCGCAAGCACGTAAAGTTACCTTAGCGCTATTTGCCGAAGTTAAACAGGGTAAAGATTAACACTGCGCTAAAGTTAGTTTAGCGCAGTGACTAGCACTAATATAAATTTAGTTATCTTTTGGCGTAAGAATAATGCCTTGCTCAAAAATAACAATTTTCTTGGCTTTATATAGTACACCTATAGCTTGCTTATAAGCTTTTTTACTTACACCAAAAGCTTCGTAAATGAGTTCTGGCGAACTTTTATCAGTTAAAGCAAGCTTGCCATTATTCTGGTGTAAACGATGCAAAATTTTGTCAGTTAATTGTTGGGCTTGCTTAAAGGTAGCTGAGGATAAGCGTAAATCGATTTTGTCATCATCGCGAACTTTAACGATATAAGCTGACATTTTATCACCGCGTTGTAACGGTTTAAAAACTTCATTTTTATATAGCACACCCCAATGGGTTTGATTAACAACGGCTTTATAACCTAAATCAGTTTGCTCGCTAATAATAATATCAACTCGATCACCAACTTTATAATTAGCAGGGGTTTTATGCAAATGACGATCTAATTTAGTCGAGGCGACGATTCTATTGCTGACATCAACATAACAATAGAGCAGATATTTTTGGCCTTCCTTCAGAGGGATTTGTTGTTCACTAAACGGCACTAGTAAATCTTTCTTTAAGCCCCAATCAACAAAAGCACCCACTTTCGTTACCGCGACTACGGGTAAATAAGCAACTTCACCTGCTTTAATTTTCGGTCTTTCAGTTGTCGCTATTAATTGATCTTCTGAATCTAAATATAGAAAAACGTCTAGTTCCTGACCAACTTCTAAGTTAGCCGGTACAACGTTATTGGGGAGTAAAATCTCGCCCCAGCTTAAGCCATCAAGGTAATAGCCAAACTTAACTTGCTTCTTAACACTAAGGCGATTTATTTTTCCAAGAGCTAACATATTGCATCCAATTAAAAGCCTAATTACAGGCGTTGGTAATATTAGCTATTGTAACGTTTTTTTTATTAGCTTGCTTAATTATCATGTTCAATTCGTTTTAGTGCATCGGTTAACATAGGTAAATCAAGCTTTTCATTTAAGGGTAATAGCGTGCCTGCCGACCAGACACCATAACTGCCATCTTCACGCAGAATTACCATTTTATCTTTTTTAAAACTTATAATCTTCTGATCGCTAATTAATAGTTTAGGCAGTTTGCTCGGTTGCAGTAAATTATCACCAAGCCAACTGTGATCGCTATTACATCCAGCTTGAGTAAGCAAGGTAGGAAGCCAATCTAGATGTTGTGAAACTTCATGGTGTTGTAACTTAATTAGCTGCTTCCAATTGGTCCAGACAGGTGATGGCGCAGGGCTAAATTTTTCGTGCTCAGCTGTTAACTGTAATACGATTATATTTGCAAATTTTTGATAATCTTCCCAGTTTTTCTCAAAGTGGTTATCGAATACTATTGCAAAATCAGTCATTGTAGAGAATGTAGTTAACCAAGGTAATGTGGTGATTTCTGTACTTTTTTGTCTATTTATCGTTAATGTATTAGCAGGTAGCTGTGTTAACCATGCCGGCTTTGAAGCTAAGCTGATAACTTGGTTTTGATTATAATAGAACTGACCATATAATAAATTTACTAAAGCTTCAGTCGTTTTTACCGGTGCATAATGCTGTTCAATAGGCTTTAGCTGCTGTGATTTTAAAAACTGTTGCTGTGACAAACCAAGGCTTTGGCTAATAACTAAAACAGCACTTTTCTTTGCCTTTGAGGCTGAGCACTGCAAAGCTTGGTTGGTTGGATAGGTATCCGGTACTGTCATTTTATCTAGTTGACGTTGGGCACGCTTGGTTAAATCAACTAGCTGATAGCGGGCTAAAAATGTTTTAGCCGTAGCTGGGTAAGACAAAGGTAAGACATTATCTTGTTTTGTCACATCCCACTTAAGGTTAGCGTCAGCATAGATATGGATTATATGGCTTAGCATAAAATTGCCGACCAATAGCAGCATCAATGGCTGAGCAAAACCTGACTGCTTTAAACGCTCTATTTTTTTCCAACAAAAGTTACTGAGAGTTAATTGTAAAGCAAATAATAAAGCGCCGACAGCAATAACAATAATAATAAAATTTCTTAAGTTAGTAACAACTTGTTGTCTTAATAAATCGATTGTTTGTTCAAGTGAGGCTGCTCCAATATGGTAGCCTAGACTTTTATAGACATAAGCATCAAAAATGAGTGCCACAAATGCTGTAGTTGCAATGGCGGCAGCAATTCCTCGCACGTGTCTTTGGTAGGGAAATACAAGGGATACGGGGAAAATTGTTAATATAAAAAACATAAAACAAAGAAAGGCTGTATGGCCAATCCAGTTCAGTACTAAATAGGCCCAGCCGATCACAGATGTTGGAGCAGGCTCAGCAAGCCAATAAACTGACGTTATGGCTAATGCCAGGAGAATATTAAAAAAACTAAACCAGTGACCCCAATTAAGTAGTCGGTTTACTTTTTTTACTAAAGATACATTTTGCTCTAACACCATAATGATTTACTTACTTTTGCTGGTGATAGAATCAACCAGAGCCTGGTTAAAATGCTTTACTACTGTTTCACGTTGGGCTGACGGCACACTGCTATTTACAACATGACTTATCGCATTTCCTAAGCACATTAAGCTTAATTCAGTCGTCGCATTTTCTGCATGTAACACGTCTAACAGTTGATTTACTAAAGTTTCGATTTTAGCTGTGGAATACTTTGATACAATTGCCATGAATTACCTGAAGTTTTAATGATTAAACAGATAGAATAGTAACAGAATTCAATTTAAACAGGAAAAGTTATGTCAATCGAAGTAAAACAGTTGGCTATAAATCATATTGAACTGGATGATCAAGCGCAAAGTAAGGCGCATTACCGTGCTTCTTTAGTCGAGCCGACCATCGCAGTTAGCCATTTAATCGAGCAGTTACATCTAGCTTATAATGGTAAACCGGCAAAAGGCTATGCGGTATTTAATGCTGAAAATCCCCAGCAAGTTGTTACGGCATTAAATGATTGGCTACAGCAAACCAGCGACTTTACTTTATTAGCTAATGCAGCAACTGCCGAGTTAGAGCAGCAGTTAATGACTCACAAATTACCAGAGCATGGCTACTTTTTAATTTGTCATTACCGCTATTTAGCTAGCGATTATCTACTGTTTTGCTTATTAGGCAGTAAAGATCACTTTGCTTTAAGTGATGAGTTAGAGCTTGCTACTTCTCGTCATCTTGATATTGCTAGAATGCAATTAGCCGCTCGAATTGATTTAACGGCTTATCAAACTTCTGCTCAAAGTGGTAATTACTTAAGTTTTATACGTGGCAGAGCAGGGCGCAAAGTTGCTGATTTTTTCTTAGACTTTTTAGGTTGTGAAGAAGGTGCCGATGCTAAGGCAAATAGCAAAGTGGTGCTGGCGTCTGTTGAAGAGTACTTTAGTGCAGCTGAGTTTGATGAGGCTGAAAAAAATGATACTCGAAAACAAGTTTATGCCTACTGTGAAGAGCGGGCTAAGTCCGGCCAAGAGGTTGTGTTATCGGAGCTATCTGCCGTTGTTGATGAGCAAGAACAACAAGGTTTTATGCGTTACTGCCAAGAGCAGCAGCTTACTGTAGAAGAAAAATTTCCTGTAGAAGTTAAAGAGTTAAAAAATTTAGTCAAATTTGCAGGGCAAGGGGGCGGAGTATCGCTTAGTTTTGAGCAGAAGCTGCTAGGCGATAGAGTTCAGTATGACGCACATAGTGATACGTTATTAATAAAAGGTACCCCACCAAATTTACGAGATCAACTACAACGCTTTGTTCAGGGGTATTCATCTTTTGAACATAAAACAAAAGATGAATAAAGATTAACGGCAAATATTCTGGACATAGTGTTTATAAATTTCGGCTAAATGCGTTAATACAGCCTCTTGTTCTGCAATTGGGTTTTGTTTAATGCACTCAGCGAGTAATTGACAACTTAACTGTTGCTGATATTGATCAGCAACAGGGGCATAACTGATATGCCAAGCTTCAGCTGCGACACCTTGCTGGTAATGCTTATAGGGCATGAAGAAACCAAAGCAACTGGCATGTTGCTCTAGCCATTTAGTCATGGCAAAAAATGGTCCACCAATTTGATATTCTGCTGGTTCAAGGCGAGGTTGATAATCATTCGCTACTGCGTGTGCATCGAAGAGATCAATATCTGTTCCCCAATGATGTCGGCTTGCGCCAGGTAAAGCTGAAAACAGCAATACAGCATCAAGTTTCGCTTTGGTATCTAAACTCTCAAGACAAACGGGCTGGTTGTTTAAATCATATACTGTGCGCTGCCCTGAAAGCTTAGCTTGCCAAATTTGTGCCTGACGCTGATATGAGCGAAACGCTGAGACTATTGTTAATTTAATTCCCTCTTTTGCTGCTGCTGTGGCCATGGCATCAAATTGCTCAGAGGCTTTAGCGTGTAACTTAAACCCATCTGGCCGAGGGACTAAATGCTGCTCTGACAGTCCCGTTATACAGGCTATTAAACTATCTTCCGATTTCATGTTAAATGCTGAAAATATCCTGATATTGATCGGGCTTGAAACCAAGGTGGTATTGACCCTTATGGTGTACCAATGGCCGTTTAATCATAGCGGGTTGTGCTAACATTAATGCCAGTGCTTTGTTTTCATCTAAGTTTTCTTTGTCTTGCGCAGCTAACTGACGATAAGTTGTGCCCCTGGTATTAAGTAAATTACTCCAACCGCAGGCTGCAGAAAATGCTTTTAGTTGTTCCAGAGTTAATTCATCTTTTCTATAATCAAAAAAATCAAAATCTATATTGTGCTCTGTTAACCAATTACGAGCTTTTCTTATGGTGTCGCAGTTTTTGATGCCATACATTATTGTTTTAGTCGTCATAATTGCCATAAATTCCAGTTTTAGTGAGTTTGAATAATCATTACCGCATTTTGTGCTGCGATCACCCTACGTTCAGAGCAAAATAATGCTTTAATCATAGGGTGGGGTAATAGCGCTAAAGTGCAATATAAAGGTTGCTGTGAATTAAGCCAGTGCGGCTCTATATATATTACCTCTTGGCCTGCTGTAACCTCCAGAGGGCTTATACTCAAGCGCCTTAGTGCGTTGGCATGTTGCTCAAATAAAGCAAGGGGTAAGTCTAATTGCACGCTAATGCCTGATTTATGTTTAAAACACAATCTGCGGTTACCTTGTAGGCTAAAGCTTAAATTCCCTTTAAATGGTGCTTTAATACTAGTTTGTTGCAACTTTATACACAACGCTTGCTCTAAGTACATAGCACTATATAAGGGATCTGGGTGCTCTGTTAGCGAACAAATATCACCACCAACGGGGCTTTTAATACCTATTCCGCGGGTTTCCCTTAAATGAGGCAGCCACTGTAATTGCGTCGTAACCATAATTCAGACTTTCCTTCTTTATTGCTAGTTACTGTACAATACTGTAGATCAGTTGTCTTCATGAAGTCTTAATCATTTTTCAGCGACATTCATTGCTATGGCTTCAGAAAATGTACTTATTTACTTGTTTGATGCTGTAAACTTTTTAAAAGCAGTATTTTAATAAGTTAAATCTGAGTGAAAAAAGCTAGTTAGCGATATCTACTAGCTTTAACTTGTCCACAATTTCTGTGGATAAGTTTGTTAGTAAGAATGTTTAAGTTATTTAAGTTGTTGTTTATTAAAATATAGTGCTTGTGGCACAATATTTGTTAGTTCTGTTTTAAGCTAAATAAGCCTTAAAAGCAGTACTTAGTCAGTTTTATATTTGCTGATTTGTAAAAGATATTGTTAAAGTGCTGTTTTTTTCTGATAAATGGCTATGTTCATGTGTCATGTTATCTATAGTTAAAATGACACTTTGTCTAAAGTTACATCCTAGTATGTTAAAAGCAAAATTAATGGAGTTGTTATGATAATGTCGATATTCTCAATACTTAAGCGGGGCCACTTTTACAGCAAACAATGGCCAGTTAAGCCTGAGTTAAACAGTTTGTTTCCTGAAAATAAAGTTATCTTACTTACTAATTTTAGTCGACGCTATTTACCTATATTAGCAGTCGCCACAGCTTATATTCAGTATAACTTGCTTGGTAGTGATTTTTTGCCACAGATTTTAGCTATGATGCTACTTATTGCAAGTGTGCCTTTACAGGGATTATATTGGTTAGGAGTGCGCTCTAAAACGAAGTTAGTGTCTTCTCATTCGGCTTGGTTAAAACAAATTTGTCATGCGATGAGTCAACATGGTCTCGACTTACCTACTTTTAAACAGCCTGGTAAATATAGTGACTTAGCTAAAGTGCTGCAGCAAGCTTATGCTCAATTAGATAAAGCCTTTATTCGTGAATGGATATAAATAAAGGCTTTATCATATTTGGCTACTACTTAAATACGGACCAAATAGGGGCATGATCAGAGGGTTTATCTATACCTCGTAATTCATAGTCTATATCACTTTCAATACAACGTTTTGCTAGTGACTCTGTTGCTAGAATGACATCAATTCTTAAACCTCGGTTATCTAAAAAGCCTTTTGAACGGTAATCAAACCAACTATATTTATCAGCTACATCTGGGTGTAAGTTTCTATAAGTATCGCTAAGCCCCCAATCTTTTAAACGTTTAAGCCATTCGCGCTCTTCAGGTAAAAAAGAAGTCTTGCCTTCACGAAGCCAACGTTTTGCATTGGCTTCACCAATACCAATATCTAGATCTATTGAAGAAATATTAATATCACCTATGACAGCCAATAACTCATCAGGAGTATGGTGGCTGTTAAGGTAATTTTGCAAATCGTGATAAAACTTTTCTTTGGCTGGAAACTTGGTTGGATGGGCGCGGTTCTCGCCCTGTGGAAAGTAACCATTCAAAATTGTTACAGTTTGACCATCCGGCATAGAAAAACGACCAATAATCATTCGGCGCTGGGCATCCTCTTCATCAGTAGGGAAGCCATATTGCATTGCCAGTGCTGGCTCTTTACTTAATATTGCGACACCATAATGGCCTTTTTGACCATGATGATAGACATGGTAGCCCATCGCTTCTACATCAGCTAACGGAAATACATCATCATGCACTTTTATCTCTTGCAGGCCAATTACATCTGGCTGATGTTTAGTTATAAGTGCTTGCAGCTGATGAAGTCTTGCTCGTATTCCATTGATGTTAAACGATATTACTTTCATGTTTACGTTGTTCCTACTTATTAAAATAATACAAAATAATAAGGATAATAACACTTTATGTTGCGCTATGGCACAATGCATTAACTGCCGATATTAAGCGGTAACGATTTGAGGCCAAAGATGTCTGGATTATTGCTCCAAGCAGGAGCTTTTGACTATGAATTGTATTACAGCAAAAGAAGAAGCCTTGCTATTCAAATAAAGTCTGGCAAGGTTATCGTCAGGGCTCCTCTTTCCTTAACTCAATGTGAAATAGAGGCTTTATTACAAAACAAACAACGATGGATCCTTGAAAAACTTCAGCTTAGTGCAGCACAAACTAGCCCTAATTGGCTAGAGCAAAAACGTTTACCTCTATTTGAGCAAAGACTGCAACTGGAAGTACAACGAGCTAAGCACAGTCAGATACGACGCCAACAAGATAAGCTTGTTCTTAGTATCTCTTCTAGAGTTAAACCTGAACGGGTACATCTGATGCAGCAAAAATTAGTTACTGATTGGTATAAACAAGAAGCCCTGAGTTGGTTTACAGTTAGAGTACAACATTGGCAGGCTCTGATAAATGTCAAATCAAACTCTATTATTATTGGTTGCTGGTCAAGCAAATGGGGCTATTGTCGCTCAGATGGTCGCTTAGGTTTTAATTGGCGCTTGTTAATGGCGCCATCCTGGGTGGCAGACTATGTGGTCGTTCATGAAGTTTGTCATTTGAAACATATGAATCATTCTACTGATTTTTGGTCACTAGTCGCAGCGTATTGTGAACATGTTTCAGCTGCTAAACAGTGGTTAAAGCAACATCAACATAAATTGACTTTATAACTGAGATAAAAAAAGATAAAAAAAGTCGCCAACTAGGTATTGGCGACAAATAATGACATCAAAAGGGAGATTATGTATTACTACTTGTAAATAGACTTGGTTAATAGCAAAAGATTCAATTTATTTTTACTTAGTTTATGTTTATACGCTTTTTGCTTTTCCCTGAGGTTTATTTTAAGCTGCTCTGCGTTTTAATTTACGGACTTAATAATAAGACAGCCAGCAGTGCTGCCTACTACTTGGATATATAAAATGACAAATTCACTGCGGTTACAACAATTGGTTAAGTTAATTGATATTACAAGATTAGATGATAACGATACACCAACGGCATTTAATGATTGGGTGACAGCTTTACCAAAGCTTACTTATGCGGCTTATTGTGTCTACCCAGACTTTATATCAGCACTATTGCAGCACGAAGGTCGCTCTGAGCAGGCACAAATAGCAACGGTAGTAAACTTTCCAAGCGGTGACATAGCTACCGATATTGTATGTGAACAAATCCAGCAAGCGATTGATTTAGGTGCTACAGAGATTGATTGTGTTCTGCCATACAAAACATTGATGCGTGGTGAGCATGGCGCTGTAACCAGTTTTTTATATGATGTTAGACAAGCCGCTACCAGTTGTTGCTTAAAAATAATTATTGAGTCTGGAGAGTTAATTACAGCCCAGCAGGTAGCAAAAGCAACTGAGCTTGCTATTGAGTGTGGGGCTGATTTTATTAAAACATCAACGGGTAAGGTTCCTTTTGGTGTTAGTGAAGAAGCTGCACGAATCATTCTAACTGTTATTGCAGCAGCTGATAGAGAGGTTGGTTTTAAAGCATCAGGAGGAGTGCGCAGCGTTGAGCAAGCTTTTCAGTTAATTCAGTTGTATGAAGAGATCACTGGCAAAATAGCGACGAAAGAGACGATGCGGATTGGAGCCAGTAGTCTAGCAGAAGAGTTAAACCAGCAATTAGAGAAAATAACTGACTAGATATGCTTTCTAAGCTTTAAACTCCCAAGCAAGGACGCTAAGCGAGTAGAGTTATTGTAGCGAGTGAAAGTGTATATAGATATACTAGAGTTTGAACAGGCTATAACTAAGAATATATTGTGAGTTAACTTGCGCTAGATTTATATAAATCTATTCTGAATGGTGTAGTTAGGCTAGCAAGAGTAGAAGTGGTGGAGGGGGAAGGATTCGAACCTTCGAAGGCAGTGCCAGCAGATTTACAGTCTGATCCCTTTGGCCACTCGGGAACCCCTCCACAACTGGGCAGCATCTTATCAAATTTATTTTTGATGTAAAGTAAAATACTAAAGTTTTTTATTCAACTGCCGATAAAAAGGACAATCTTTCTAATCATTGTATAATATGACAGCAATTATTAACGAATGGCAGCTCGACACTCGGTTAAATGTCGCGTTGCAAAAGAATCATCAAGGTGATTTTTCATTATTTTTAGCTCTACTGTCTAAAGCAGTTGAAGAAAATGCTGAGTTTTTCACCCCGGATAGCTTGCAAACCGCTTCGAGTACAAAAACAGTAGCACAGCAGCTTAGTGTCAGAGTTGCGCGGCCTTTTGGCTGGCAAGCGCAAGATCAGGGTTTAATCACAAGCTATGGAGAAGCCTTACAACGATCCGGTTTAGCTGAGCAAAAATTATTAAGCTACTTAAATCCTGAACCAATTGTTTATGAAGATAATAAGCTAAAGTTGCCATCTGAATTATGGCAAAGCTTAGACTTACACACTAAAAGAAGAATAAATACCAAACAGCCAATCGAAAAAGCAAAAGCTAATCCTGCTGCACTATATGAAGTATTAGAAAAACTGCACCAACCCGAAGCGGCTTAACAGGGGGAATCGCTATGCCTAAAGTTTAATTAGCCCTGGCTTCCTGACGGTAAATGCTCAACACATTGTTTAAATTTTTTGTTACTCCCGCAAGGGCACTTATCATTACGGCCAACTTTTAGCGTTGGTGACTCTATTAAACGTCCAGTTGTATATAGCCAGCTATCTTCAAAGATAAATTCAGACGTTTCCAGAAACTCAAATAATAAATTATTTTGTAGGTAACTTACGCTAAATCTCACGCTACCCTGATTATCTGTTTGTTGGCTAGCCATAATATCTAACTTTATACAATGGCTATTATTGGCAAAATCTGCGATTTGCTGTATCGAATTAGCTAAGCGCTGAGTGGGATGATAGGTCATATATATGTAGTCAGCGTTTTTTATACAATAAGCACTATAGCGAGAGCGCATTAACTGCTCACAAGTTTCAGGTTGCTTTAATTGTATAATAAACGGCCGGCAACATTCTGCATATGCAGACAATGATCCACAATAACAAAGCACAAAAACTCCTTAATAAACTACTCTAACAGCCTAACATTATAAGTATGTAGTTTAATGTGACTTCAGACTAGGGCGCAAGTTATCTAATGGATAAAACCAAGCTTGATGTTGTGCAGCTAATTTTTGATAACCATGATTGACACTATCAGTTAAAGGCTGGCTACAGTTAATAACTACTTTACATTTTCCAGAAGTTAAAGCGGCATTAATGACAGCATTTAACTTAGTTAGCTGGCTTTTGTGTATTACGAGTATTTTATGAAGTGGTAATTGATTATTGCTAGCGAGCAACTTAATCATAAATGCAGTTGGTGCTAAAAGAACTATCCAGCCAGATTGGTTTTGATGTTGCTTTATTAATTGCACCAACATTTTTTGCTGTAAGTTAATAAATTGATTTGTTTGCGAATTAAGTTCTGCAGAACTAGGCATTAAGCTTTTATCTTTATTACAGGACTTATCGATTGCTATCGTAGGGGTTTCTAATAAATAATTCATGCTAACCTCAACTTGATGTCTGTATATCCATACAGTGTATAGGTATACAGTAGTTGTAAGTTAGACAAAAAGCAAGTTTTTCTTGAACCCTAAACTGACAACGTCAGCTTTAGACTGAGTAGACGCCAAATAAAAAGCCATCACCAAATGTTTGATGATGGCTTTAGCATATTTTTTTAAACTCTATACCCTTTTAATTATTACGTAGTGAGTAAATTGCGGGTTTATTAGCGACATTCCAAACAGCTAATATGGCTGTTAAAATAGCAATACAGCTTATCAATATGATTGGTACTATAAACGATGACAGCTCTACTGAAACCGAAAACCAAGCCTTGTTTGTCGCATAGGATAATAATGCCAGTAAAAAAGCTGTGCTAATGGTTAGGCCTATTAAAACTGGTGTCATGGTATCTTTGCATATTAGTAACATGATGCGTTTAGGGCTAGCGCCAATCGCGATACGTATACCCAGTTCGAATTGACGTAATGTCATACTGTAGTTAAGTACTCCATAAACGCCAATTGCGGCTAAAAATAACGATAATAAGCCAAGTGTAGCGGTTACCCAGGCAGAGATTTTTTCCATTGATATCTTTAACTCATGTACTTCATCCATTGAAAATTTATCGTATAAGTAAATTTGCGAGCTGATTTTGCTGACTAATTGATTTAATTGTACTGCTGTTAGCTCTTGGTTGGGTTTGTAAGCCACCATAAAGGTTGCAGCTCTGAGCATTGGCACATAAATACGAGGCATATCTAGTTGGTTAGGTATTGTTAAGTCTTTAACAATGCCAACGACATGATAGGGGTCTTTTTGACGGGTAAAGTAAAACGGTTTGCCTAAAGCAGAATCATCTTCCGAAAGCATAGCAGCCATGCTTTCGTTGATAATTGCTACCTTATCACGAGCATTTACTTCTTCTGCTGTTACATTACGTCCAGCAATAAAAGGTAAACCAACTAAAGGGATATAGTTTTCATCTATAGTTGCTATTCCTGGGCCTATCGATACGCCTCCACCAAACTCTGATGTGACAGCTGTGGTCCACTCAATATTGACTGTCCTTGCCATTGGTGCGTTACTGGCTAGGCTGACGCTTTCAATCGCGTTATGTTCCTTAAGTTGCTTTGCAATAGCCTCTATATAGTTACGTCGCTCTTCAGCTGAAGCTTTAGCTAAATCACCTAAATCAAAATCGAGAAAGGTTTTAGATTCGGTTGTGAAACCTAGCGGAGCTTGAATGGCTTTTATGGCGGAACTAAAGACCTGGACATTACAACTAATTAATATTGCCGACAAAGTGACTTGACTGATTATTAGGATGTTACGAATACGTGACGAAATCTGTAAACCAGCGCCTTTACCACTAGCTTGTAATGTTTTATTTAACTCGCGATAGTTAATTTGGCTCGAAGTAATTAAAGAAAATATAGTCGCTAGTACTATAGCTACAGATACTGAGAATAATAATGTAGGTAGATTCAAAGATAATTCCGCCACCCTTGGTAATTGTGTTTGAGCTACTGAAAACAACATGTTATTACCAAGCTGTGCAACAATAAGCGCTAATATGCTTGCGGTAAACATGAGTAGCATTATTTCTGTGAAAATGATGCCGAAAATATGTTTACGCTTTGCGCCTAATGCTATTTGGATAACGATTTTGCGATGATTATTCGCCGCTCGGGCTAGAATTAAGTTGATAATATTAACCGCAGAAATCAACATTAAAACCAAGACGCCAGCAAACATTAATAAAGCTCTTGATTGAGAGTCTCCTAAAATAACCTCGTTAAAACTTCGTAAGCTTACGCTGATAGTGCGGTTTTCAAAATAGGCGTTGCCAGTGACTTCTTCACTGAAACGCTTATTTATTAGCGTGGACATATTGTGTTCTGTTTGACTGACAGATTGGCCTTCATTTAATTTTGCGACAAGATATAAGTCGATCAAAAACATTGTCCAATCTGTTTCGTCGCCTGGCACTAGGGGGGTAAAGTCCCAAGGTAGCCATACTTGTGTGTTGCGACCAGTCTCGTGTAATTGCGGCTCTATAAACTCTTTGGCTGTAACCCCGATAATATTAAAACTAACCCCGTTAAAGGTCATCTTTTTAGATAAAATATCAGGGGTTCCTTGGTACAAACTCTGCCATAATTGGTAACTAATTACAGCGACAGGCACATTAGAGTTTATCCCTTCTTCAGCTGAAAAACCTCGGCCTACGGCATATTGACTACCTAATAGTGTTAAAAAATCGGGTGTTATATAACCTGCTTTTAGTTTTGGCTTCGCGTCATCGTTGGTTAATACTGCTTCTTCATATTTAATAAAAGCACGTTGTTCAAATTGGTCTGCTTGTTGATATAACTCCATTAAACCAGGTATATTCTGAGCATTATTAAAACGAAGTCTGCCGTTGTCATGATGAGCCCAGTTACTAATATAGAGCCGTTCTTGATCAGGGTAGGGTAATGGCTGGTAAAGTAATAAGTAATTAAGGTTAAACATACAAACTAATGCACCAAGGGTGATACCAAAGGTCAATACAATAGTTGACACATAACCTGGTACGTTTTTTAAGCTGTTAACTGCCGTACGGATATAATAGTTAAACATGTTAACCTACCTCCGCCAACACGGCGGCTGAGTCAACTATCTGGCCATCGAGTAAATGCAGTTTACGTTTTGCCATCTCAGCGTAGCGGCTATCATGGGTTACCATGCATAAGGTTGTGCCTTCTTGGTTTAGTTGCATTAGCATATCCATAACTGCATCACCATTTTTAGAATCTAAATTTCCTGTAGGTTCGTCAACTAATAATATGGCTGGATTTGCAATCAAGGCTCTAGCGATAGCAACCCGTTGTTGCTGGCCCCCTGATAACTGATTAGGTTTATGTTTAGCTCTGTGTGCCATGTCTACTTTTTCTAAGCATTGCATTACACGTTGTTCAAGCTCGCTATTTGTCGGTACTTGCTTTGCGTAACGTAAAGGTAAAGCAACATTATCAAAAACAGAAAGCTCATCTATTAGATTGAATGATTGAAATATAAAACCTATTTTGGCATTTCTGATTTCTGCGGCTTGAGCTAACGATAGGTTACTTACATCGTTATTCTCAATGTAATATTGGCCGTTAGTTGGCATGTCAAGTAAACCTAAAAGTGATAATAGCGTTGACTTGCCACAACCAGATGGACCACAAATAGACACAAAGTCTCCTGCATAAATTTCAAGGTCGATACCTCGTAGGGCGTGTGTATCCATCTCATCAGTACTAAACACCTTAGTAATGCCAGTCATTTTGATTTTTAATTCGCGCATAGCTTGTTCCTTTTTTATTTAGTTTGTAATACTTATGCGTTTATGTTCAGTAAAGCCAGTCATATCAGACACAATAAAAGTGTCATTAACAGCTGCACCACTAAG
The DNA here is from genome assembly GCF_050936095.1 of Rheinheimera sp. WS51. Classification (NCBI taxonomy): domain Bacteria; kingdom Pseudomonadati; phylum Pseudomonadota; class Gammaproteobacteria; order Chromatiales; family Chromatiaceae; genus Rheinheimera; species Rheinheimera sp. WS51. Next base: position 29,999 of record NZ_JBOTRC010000005.1, on the reverse strand, counting down.
TACCTGAATGTATCTTCCGGCATCTTCTCCATAACGTACTTCAGAGTACTCAGCTAGTTGCTCTGTTTTATCAAGTTTATACAGGCTATCTTTGGAATTAACCCGAACATTGACAGGTCGCTCAATATATAAGGTGTTTTTTAATTCAGCAGTGTAAATAATTGCATCAACATTCAACTCAGGACGAGCTGATGCAGGTAACTGTGGGCTAGTAAATTTAACTTCTACTGTCACAGTACCTTCTTGGACTTCAGGTGTTATGCGACTTACAACTCCGGGAATCATGTCCCTGCGAGTGGTTACTTCCGCAAGTTGTCCTAACTGAACTTTTTCTGCTTGAGCTTGGGGGACACGAATTAATGCTAGTAAATCTTGCTCACTGCCAACTAATGCTAACTCTTGACCAGCTGGAATACTTTGTCCGAGTTCGACGGGCAATCGTTGTAATATACCGTGTATTCCGGCTTTTACTGCCAATGCATCAACACGATTTTTAACAGTTAGATATAAAGCTTCAGCCTGATTAATTTGTTCTTGCTGTATATTTAGCGCTTCTTGGCTCACTAATTTAAGTTGTGCTATGCGGTTTTTTTGGATTTGCATACTACTAGCTAAAACTTCCTGCTCTAATACAGTCGTTTTGTAAGTGATTCTAGATACAATTCCTTTATCAACTAATTCTTGCTCAGCTTCGCGACGTAGCTTAATCATATTAAATTTAGCTGAAATATCAGCTAAATTAGATTCTTCAGCTAGTAGTTCACGTTGATTATTTAATTTAAGCTTACGTAAATTAGCTTTTTCTTGATTAAGCTGCATTCTTGCGCGTTCAGCTTCTTCGTGAAGTTCAGGATTGTTGAGCTGCATAATCACACTATCAGGACTTACTTGGGCACCTGGGCGTAAGATAATTTCCTCTACTGTTGCTGAGCTTAGAGACGTCAACAGCTTTTGCCGATGAGATCTGAGTACTCCGTATCCTTTTACTTGGACGCGCAGATCTCCTTGCATAACAGTGCTTAAGACTAATTGACTACGATCAACCTGACGATAAGACTCTTTGCCCATAAGCAAAAAGGCCATGATACCGATAACAGCAATGCTTAATAAAAGCATTGCTTTGTTTTTATACCGGGCATGTGTAGGTTTTGGTTTAACTACATCCATACACTATTCCTGTTATTTAATTGCTGAGCATTCATTTAAGTATTTGAAGCCGCAGTCGTTGTGCCGGTCTGAACTTGAGATTCTGATTCTTCATTTTCTTCATCTGGTTCTTCACTAATATTACGAATTTGTTTTTTACTGTAGCCCCAAATTGCAAATAAAATAGGGAATATAGATAGACAGATTAACATTAGAGCAATACCTCGACCTGGACCTGTTCCTATTAGAGGACCGATTGAGTTAGAGACTATATTTTCACCACGCATCACTGGCTCAAAAACAAAATCGGCAAGCGGACCTGCAAGAAAATCACCTAACGGAATAGTAAATTGGGCAAACATACGTCGTAAAGCAAACACTCTACCTTGTACGCCTTGTGGAATACGGCTTTGCCAGATAGCTTGGCTACTACCATTGATGATAGGTAATAAAAACTTGAAGCAGAATAGACCAATCATAATTAACCAGATTGATGGGTAGATGCCTAGTAGCAACAGACAAAAGCCCATTAGAAAACCACTACCTAAAATACCGTGGATCTTTTTTTCGGGACCACCAGTGGAAGCAAGATAGAAGGAGCCTAATAGCATTCCTATACCACCTATCGATAAAGCTAAACCGATTTGAGATTCATCTGCGATAAAATACATCATTGGGAGTACAGAAATGGTGCCCATGCTAACAACGAAGTTAATTAAGCAGAAAAACACCAATAAATAAACTAAGTCTTTATGTTGAAATAAATATGACCAGCCTAATTTAAACTCCTGCCACAGACTGGAGCCTTTTGTATCTTTTTTAAAAGCTTTAGCCTTAGGAATTTTAACGAGTATTAGCGTAATCATGGCAATGGAGTATGTTGCTAGATCAATAAGTAAAACGGTAGTTAAGTCAGTGAAGGCTAATAAAGCACCAGCTAATAGAGGAGCAACAATCATACTGCTGGAGTCTGCAATTTGCATTAAGCCTGAAACTCTGCCGTAGTCTTTACGTTCTACAAGTGAAGTAATCGCTGCTATGTTAGCCGGAGCTTGAAAAGCGGTAGCAATTGAACTAATAAGAACACAAACATAAATATGCCAGAACACGAGGTTGTCGTTCATATACTGCACTGCAATAAATAAGGTAACTAATGCCGATACCGTATCAGATAAGATCATTACTAATTTTCGATCATAACGATCTACAATTGCCCCTATCCAAGGAGCTAATAACACTCCTGGTAGGCCAGCAATGACGGCAATCATGGTGAATGATGTAACAGAGTCAGTTTGACTCAAGATCCAGAGTCCTAACGCAAAGCTAGTTAGGCCTGAACCTAAAATTGAAAAAAGTTGACCAGTCCACATTAATTGGTATTTTCTCATACCTTCGCTGGCACCCTTAAATTGCAGTAACATTGACATTATCCTTTTATAATTTATTGTAGTTATTTAAAATTTCTAAAATACATTGCTTACAATCAGCGGCAAGTTTTTCAATACGTTCGACCCTATAAATAGTATTACTAAATTCCCAACGAACAGCTAATATGCCTTCTTTGATATAGACTCCAACGGCTAATGGTCTTAAGCGTTTTGTTTTATTATCTAAACCATAGCCACCAAAACCATCTACTTTGTGTAATACGCGTAAATCGGCTTGGTTGTCATGGCCAAAGTAATTGAAAAAAACTTGTGGTTCGGGGGTGTTATTGAAATGCTCAATTAATTCTTGATCTTGATTGAGATAACGCAGAACGCCATAACCGATCCCGCCATTAGGAATAGAACGTAGTTGTTCGTTAATCGATTTAATGGCTGCGACAGCGTTATTATTGTTGCCATAATCGAGAAAAGCTGGATAAATTGTATTAAACCAACCAACGGTTCGAGATAAATCAACATCATCAAATAATGCTTCTTTACCGTGCCCTAATAAATCTATCATTAAGCTGTTTGAATGACAGCTTTGTTTAAAAGCATAAACAATACTTGTTAGTAAAATGGCATCTATTTTTGCTCCAGTAACTTTTGGAACTTGGTCAAGCAAAATTGAGGTTTGCTGTTCATCTAAATTTATATAGACACTTTGCGAGCTAGACATTAAATTCTGGCCATCAGGAAAGTCTTTGCTAAGCTCTGCTGCATATTTTCTCGCTGGGAGCAGCCAATAAGGGCGTTGCTTTTTCATCTCATCGCTACAACCCCATGAGATTAGCTTTTCAACCCACTGCTTAAATGAAGTGCCTTTTTCTGGTAATTGTAATGGTTCATTACGACTGAATTGGCGATAGCAAGTCTCAAAATCATCTATAATAATGTGCCAAGAGCCAATATCAGCCAACATAAAATGACCAAATAAAAATAAAGTTGGTTTAATGGCTAAATTACAACGATATAAATAAGCTTGAAATAATGGTCCTTGCTGTAAATCTAACTCTGTAACATGAGAGTAGATACGCCGACCTAGCTGTTGCTCGTAGTTCGCTTCATCTTTTGCTTCAATAAGTATCTGTTTTAACTTTACTTTATTAATTGGCGCATCACAAAGTAAAGATGGCTGGTTTGGATCTACGTCAGTCAGTCTCATCCGTAAACTATCGTGCCGACAGAGTAAATGTTGTAAGGCTTGCTCTATAGCAGTAATATCAAAGTCATTATCTCTAGGCTGAAGATAGACCCCAAGGGTGTGATATTGAGGATTAGTATGCTGTAAGCTTAAGAAATGACGTTGAGCAGGCGTCATATTAACAATACCGGTTACGGGCGTTAACTGCCTTAAAATGCGTGTTGTCAATGATGCTTCCGCTAATATACGCGGTGTTTTATGTTGAAAAACTTGACGTGCAGTAAGGCTGATATCCAATAGTTTTGCTTTAGATACTAATTGAATAACCAGCAGAGAGTCTCCACCTAAGCTAAAAAAGTCATCATCAATCCCGACGCGCTCTACACGTAGAATTTGTTGAAATAGTTGACATAATTTGGTTTCTATATCGTTAGTAGGTGCAAGATAGGGTACTCCGCTTTTAATGAGCTCGGCAGAAGGCTTAGGCAAAGCACGACGATTTATCTTACCATTAGGTGTTTGGGGGAGGCTTTGTAACTGCACAAAAATAGCCGGAACCATATATTCAGGAATATGCTTTTTTAGGTAAAGACGAAGTTTATCGTGATCAAGAGAGACTTCATTGGCAGTGAAGTAGCAAACAATACGTTTATCACCAGGTACTAGCTCATGTACTACAGATACCGCTTGCTGTAATTGAGGATGTTTATTTAATGTGGAATCAATCTCACCAAGCTCAATTCTAAATCCACGAACTTTGACCTGAGAGTCTGCTCGACCAAGAAAGATAATATTACCTACATTATTATAGCGGGCTAAGTCTCGAGTACGGTATAACAGGCCTTGGCTATTTACTGGATCAGGAATAAAAGCATCTGTTGTTAGATCAGTTCTGGCCATATAACCGTCGGCTAAACAGCTACCACCGATATAAATTTCACCTGGCACTCCGACAGGAACGGGCTGCATCTCATCATCTAATAAGTACATACGGGTGTTTTCTATGGGTTTACCAATAGTAACAGCTCCGTTTTCGCCATCGCCACTTTCTATACGATGTCTGCTACACCAGACTGTTGCTTCAGTAGGTCCGTATAAATTCCAAAATGAAGACGAGCGTAGCAATAAAGTTTCAGCAAGTTCAGGGGGTAAAGCTTCTCCACCACAGAGAATACGCATATCCCGCTTACCCTGCCAGCCTAAATCTAAGAACATACGCCACATGGAGGGAGTCGCTTGCATTACGCTGATATCATGCTGTTGGATCATCTGTAAGATGCAATTTACATCTTGAAGTTGCTCTTTATCTGCAAGTACAACTGTGCCGCCATTGATTAGAGGTAGAAAGATCTCTAAGACAGCTATATCAAAACTAATAGTGGTTACTGCTAATAATTTCTCACCTTGATTGACTCCTGGCGAGCGACTCATTGCTTGAAGGAAGTTTACAACGGTCTTGTGATTAAGCATGACACCTTTTGGTAAACCAGTCGAACCTGAAGTGAAAATAACATATGCTTGATCAGTTAATTGTGCTTTGGGCCATTGCAAGGAATTAGATGAAACATGAACATTTTGAATCTGGCCTTCAGAATTAAGTTGTACCACCTCAGATTTTATTTCTGGTAATGCATTAATGAGTTGTTCTTGGGTGATCACTGCCGCAATGCTAGCAGTATCGAACATATATTGTACCCGATCTTTAGGGTAATTCAGATCAATAGGAATATATGCCGCGCCAGCTTTTAAGGTGCCGATCATCGCAACAATCATAGCGAGACTACGCTCAGTCGCGATAGCAACATAACTACCTCTACCTATACCTTTTGTTACTAAGTATTTTGCTAATTCAGTGCTTTGCGTATCTAGCTGCCGGTAATTTAAAGTTTTATCTTGACAGATAACAGCAGCTAAGTCTGGAGTTTCAAGCGCTTGTTTATGAAGCATTTGGTCTAAAGTAGATTCCGATATAGGATAAGACTCGCCTTTACTCCATTGCTGTATTATCTGCAGATTTTCTTGTTTACTAAGTAGGCTGACATTAGCAATTTTTTGCTGAGGTTGAGCTAATAAGCGCTCAAGCAATAGAGTTAGATGCTCTGCCATTCTATATATGGTATCGCTATTGAATAAATCGGTGTTGTACTCAATAAATCCGTCTAAAGCACCGGTATCATTAAAATAAAATGTCAGATCGTATTTAGCGGTCTGATTTTCTGTATTTAGAGGCTTTATTTGTAAAGCCTGGTTTACTGACATTGTAGGAGCTTGATTATCCTCAGTAGTACTTTGAGTATTGTTAAGAATTAACATTACTTGGAAGATGGCTGCACGACTCATGTCACGTGGTGGATTTAATTCCTCCACTAATTTTTCGAAAGAGACATCCTGATTAGCAAAGGCATCAAAAACAGTATTTTTCTCTTGCTCTAATTGTTGTAGAAAATTAACTTGTGGATCAATATGGGTGCGAAAGGCCAAAGTGTTTGTAAAAAAACCAATTACATTTTCTAGTTCACTTCGGTTACGGTTTGCTATTAAAGTACCTAGCGCAAAATCATCCTGTCGACTGTATTTATGTAATAATACTCGCAGTGCAGCAAGCATCACTGTGAAAGGCGTCGTTCCCGTATTATGGCTAAGTTGCTTTAATTGATTACTAAGTTGAGGAGCAATTTTTATTGCTACAGAGGCACCATTAAAAGTTCTCTCGGAAGGCCTTGGTCTATCGGTATAAAGCTCGAGTGGTGGTACATCTGCTAACTTATCTTTCCAATATGCTAACTTGTTTAATAGAAGCTTTTCTTGTGCTTCAGAACGTTGCCAACAGGCATAATCAAGATAATTATAATCCGTAATACTGCTAATAGAACTTTGTTCTGATAATTGTTCGTAACATTGAAAAATTTGTTGAATCAGTAATGAGTGAGACCAAGCATCAAAAGCAATATGGTGTACATTGAGATACCAAAGATAATGTGAAGCACCTATCTTAAATAATCGGCTACGAAAAACACCCTCACTTTGCAGATCAAAAGGTGTGTGTCCATCTTCTTTTATTTCACGTAATGCGTCGTTTTTAGCTTGCTCTTCACTTCGCTCTGTAAAATCAACTTGCGGTAAAATTGAGTGTCCCATATTTTTGATAAAGTCAGTTACGCTCAATACTTTTTGCTTTGCTATACCATCAACTTCACGGTACTGGCTACGAAGTATTGGGTGAAACTCTATGGTGCGAAGCATAGCTTCACCAAGCCGAGCACTATCTAATTCACCATTTACTGAGTAGACAATTGGAATATTATATTCAGGGCTGCTGGGATCAAATTGCGACATAAACCAGATCCGTTGTTGCTCATGTGATAGCGGGTAATACTCTGCTTCTTTTGCTTTGGGCAACTTTAAGTTCGCTGGCGCCGCACTAGTTTTTCGTTGCGCCAAGCGTTGTATTAACAGCTCTCGTTGTTCAGGAGAGAGTGCTTTAAGTTTTGCTTCTAGGTCCATAGGGATATCCATTTTTAATTATAATTATCCGGTTATCTCAGCCATCAGGGCCAATAGTTCATCTTCATCAACTGATTGCAATTGCAACTCATCTAACCGTTTTGCAAGTTGATCTAATTGTTGATATACAAATAAGTCACCCAGTGTAAGTGTTAAATGTTCACCAAAATCTTGTCGGATTAGTGCAAGTAGTTTCATGGCAAGTACAGAGTTACCACCTAAGCGGAAAAAGTTGCTGTTACTATTATTGACATTTATACCCAGTAATTTTTGCCATAGCGTTGCTAATTTGTGCTCTGTAGAGGAGCTCAGTTCTTGGTGTGGTAATTGTTCAATCTGCTCAAGCTGACTTAATTGTTTTTTATCAACCTTACCACTAGGTGTAGTAGGAAGTGTTTCTAGTTGCTGCCATGAGGTGGGTTGCATATAAGATGGCAGCCATTTTGCTGCATATTCTGTTAAATCAGAAATAGCTAAAGGTATATCAGCGGTGTAAAACGTAGTTAGTATAGGTTCACCATTGCTGGCTTTACTCAAGACGGCAGCACAAGACTTTACTTTTGGATGACGTTCAACGATGGCTTCTATTTCAGTTAGTTCAATTCGATATCCGTGTAGTTTTACTTGTTCATCTAGCCGCTGTAAATAGAGTAAACGGCCATCAGCTAACTGTTTAACAAGATCTCCAGTGCGGTACAATCGTTCTTGACTACCATTAAGCCATTGTTTGGTAATAAAGCGATCGGCTGTTAACTCCGCTTTACCACGATAACCTAAGGCTAGGTTATCGCCAGCGATAAATAGTTCACCTTTACTGCCAATGGCAGCCAGATCTCCAGATGGATTCATCACATAGAGTCGGTTATTGCTGATCGCCTTACCCGTGCTTATTAATTCGAGTGAATCAACTGTTATACGCTGACATGAAATCCAGACAGTTGCTTCAGTTGGTCCATACATATTCCAAAGCTCGCGGCCCTTATTTAGAAGCCGCTCGGCTAACACTTTAGGTAAAGCTTCACCTCCGGTTAGCATGGTTAAGTTTGACTGACCAGCCCAGCCAGACTCGAGTAGCAAGCGCCAACCAGCGGGGGTCGCTTGCATTATGCTGATTTGATGTTCATCTAAATACTGTGCAATAGCATAACCATCACGATTTTTTTGATGTGGTAACAGCACCATACTGGCACCGTATAATAGGGGTAAAAACAGTTCTAATACTGATATGTCGAAAGAAATAGGTGTTATGGCAAGTACTTTATCTTTATCTGTTATACCCGGCTCTGTTGCCATGGCAGCCAGGAAATTCAGCATACTATGTTGGCTAACCTCAACGCCTTTTGGTAACCCAGTACTACCTGAAGTATAAATACAGTAAGCTAAATGTTGTGGCTGATTTTGTAATAAAGGAAAAAAAGTTACAGCTTGTTGCTGTAACTGCGATAACAACCATATAGGGGCACCTTGCAAAGCAAGCTGTTGTTGCAACGATTCTGTAGTGATAATGGCACAGACAGCCGCATCCGAAACAATATATTGTAACCTTTCTTGTGGATATTCAGGATCCAGAGGTAAGTAAGCTGCTTGGCAGCGGAAAATAGCCAAAAGAGTAATTACCAATTCGCTATTTCTGGGTAGACAAACAGCAACTAAATCGCCGGGACGGACGCCATTGCTATAAAGCTTAGCAGCCAAAGAGTCAGCCTCTTGTAGCAGTTGCTGGTAGCTTAATTGACGATCTGAACCAAACACAGCGAGTTTATTTGGATAACATTTTGCTGTATTAGTAAACCAGCTATATAGATCTTTAAACTTAGGCTCACAATTGGTATTGAATTTAGGTAACTGTTCTAGGAATACAGCTTGTAGTTCTTGCTCTAATTGCACTAAAGGTCTATCTGTATTTTGAGCAAACTGGCTAAATAGCTGAACTAATCTAGTTACCATTAATTGAACTGAATCGGCTAGAAATAAATCCTGACTGTACTCAATAAAGCCAGATAGTTGATTATTTTTTAGGGTCAAACTAAAACTTAAATCAAATCGTGCGCTGTGATTGTCAGAATTAGGCATAGTTAGAGCTAATTGGTCAGTTATAGCAAACCCTTCTTGGCCTGATGATGTACTGTGATTAAAATTAAACAGCACTTGAAAAAGTGGGTTATGGCTGGTGCTTCTTTCTATATTTAACTGTTGTAATAATTCAGGTAGTTGAAACTGTTGATGTTCAAATCCGCTTAAAATGTGTTGTTTTGCTTGAGCTACCAATTGGCTGCATGTCATGCCAGGTTGCCATTTCATTCGAATAGGCAACGTATTTAATAGTAAGCCTATTAACTCACTGTATTGCGAATTGTCTCGTCCTGATACTGGGATCCCGATAACAAAATCATCTTGGCGTGAAAATTCATGCAGTAGTTGAGCACAAATTGCAAAACTAAGCATATACAAAGAAGAACCAAGTTGTTCTGCTTGAGATTTTAAATTATTAACAATGTCTGCATTTAAATTAAAACGGCAGCGGCCTCCCTGAAAGCTAGGTTGAGGTGGGCGAGAGAAGTCTGTTGCTAGTTCAATTAATTGTGGTACATCTTTTAATTGCCGTAGCCAATAACTCTGCTGCTGTTGTTGCCATTGTTGATAATCTTGCTGTTGTTGCCATAAAGCAAGATCTGATATTTGTAACTGAGGTTGTGCAGCTTGCCAATCTTGGTTTTGTATTAGCTGCTGATATCCTTGAATTAGTTGACGAGTCAGTAACTGGAAGCTACTACCATCGGCATTTATATGATGTATAACGACACCTAAGGCATGGCGATTGGCAGCGAGTCGATACAATATAAATCGATATGCTGGTTTATCGGTTAAAGCAAAAGGTAAATTAGAATCTGAGGCAAAATGTTCTGCTAAATTATCGGCTGAGTGGCTGATGTCTTGTTTCGTAAACTGTAAAGGGATTTTATTATCAATACGCTGAAGTATTGTGCCGTCATCTTCAAAATAAGTTGTATGAAAGGCAGCTTGTTGTTGAGTTATTTTTTGTAAAACTAGCTGTAAGCAAGCTATATCAAGCTCACCGGTTAATAACAATAGCATAGGCATATTATATGCTGCAGCACTGCTATCCAGTTGATGTAAAACCCACATTTGTTGTTGGCTTGCTGTTAGTGGGAAAACTTTTTGTTTTGGTTGTCTTAAAACTGGAATTACAGGCTGTTGTTCACTTTGTTCACGAACTAATTTTGCAAGTGCGCGGATCGTCGGTTGCTGAAAAAATTGGCGTAAGCTGATACTCGTTTGTAGATTATCTTTAATTCTAGCAAGCACAGATAACGCAAGTAGGGAGTGGCCTCCTGCATTGAAAAAATTCTGCGTCATATGCAATGGTGTGCTAGGTAATATGTGTTGCCAAATTTCTAAGATAGCGTGTTCGATTATATCATCGCTATCTTCTGCTGTTGCTGACTCACCATGAGTATGAGGTAGTGGTAGTTTGGTTCTATCTATCTTACCTCTGCTAGTTAGCGGCAAAGAGTCAAGTACCACCAACTGTTGTGGTAGCATATATTCAGCAAGTTGTAATTCTAGGTATTGACGTAATTCGGCTAAGTCAAACCTCTGGCTACGGGGAACAATATAGGCAACGAGCTGCTGAGGCTCAATAATCATGACATAGCACTCTGCGACAGTACCTGCTCGTAAGATTTGCTGGCGAATACCTTCTAATTCTATTCTGTAGCCACGAAGCTTAACTTGTTGATCGTTACGTCCAGCAAAGCATATATTGCCATCATCGCGAAAATATACGATATCACCGCTAGCGTACAATCGATTGCCACTTTGTGGATGATAAATAAATTTACTAGCGGTAAGGCTGGCTTGGTTTTGGTAGCCTAAGGCTAGATTTTCACCGCCAATATATAATTGTCCCTTAACATTGGCTGGTACTGGCATTAAATCTGTATCTAATATATATAATTGGTTTGGCGCAATGGCTTTACCTATTGGTACTTCAAAAGCTGCTTTATCTTCAGGGCATACCTTATGAATACTACAACTGATGGTAGCTTCACTGGGGCCGTAGGCATTGAATAACGTTGCTTGGGAGTTAAGCTCAAACCAGTTTGACACTCCTGGGCCGGTTAACTGCTCTGTTCCAACCACAATTTGTCGGATACATGTCGGTAAATGCTGTTTAGATTCTAGTAGACTATTAACCCAGCTTTGCCAGTAGGCCGTGGACAAGCTTAAGTGCTCAATCTTGTATTGGTTAATAAGTTGCATTAACTCGGTAAAAGTTAATGTGTTTTTCTGAGGTGGAAGTAACAAATGACAGCCTGCGAGTAAACTAGGAAAAATTTCTTCTAAGGCTAAATCAAAAGATAAAGCAGAACTTTGCAAGCTAGTACGATACTGTGTAAGTTGATAATGTTGCACCATACTAAAAGCGTGATTATTCAGCGCTTGACGCTTTATCATTACCCCTTTTGGGGTGCCAGTTGTGCCTGAAGTGTAAACGATATAAGCCGAATGATTAGCTTGGCTTGCTAGCACGGTAGAATCAAGAAGAAGAGTAGGTTGCAATGTTATTAAGATATCAGCACTATTGGGTTGATCCGACAGTGTCAAGCGTGCCTGACTATCTTGATATAAAAATTGTTTACGTTCATTGCTAATATCAGTATCAAGGATAACAAAACAGCCACCTGCAGCCAGTACGGATAGCATTGCTATAATGGTTGTCAGTCTATGTTCACAGCTAATAGCAATGACATCTCCAGGTTGAACCCCCTGTTGTTGTAATACCGCATTATGGTGTAAGACTAGTTGCCATAATTCAGCGTAGTTAACTACATATTCATCTTCAGTTTGGGTAAGCGCTTCTTTTTGTGGCTGACGTTCTACGGTTCGAGCCAGCAACTGTAAGATATCTTGCTGGCCACAGTCTACCTTAGGTAAATGACTTAATAGTTTTTGTTGTTGTGCTAACGAGCTGAGCGCAAATTGGCTTATCGGTTTTTCAGGTGTTGCTATAAGTTGCTGTAATAAATTGACAAAGTGTTCAGTATATTTATTGATATCTTTTTGTTCGAATAGAGCTTTATTATATTCAAAATAGCCTTGGTACTCACCGTGTTGACAGCTAACCTCTAAGGTTAAATCAAGTTTTGCATAATGGCGTTTAATAGCACTACTTTGCCAAGTATTATCAGAATCCGCTAAAGCATCATGTAATGCATTATAAGAAAACATGACTTGAAAAAGAGGGTTACGATTAATATTTCGCTCAGGCTTTAGTAGTTCCAAGATCTGTGCATAGCTAAGTTGCTGATGTGCTAGGCATTGATAAAACCGCTCACGTAATTGATGCACATACTGACTCGCCCCCAATTTGCTATCTATACAAGCAGGAATTAATAAGGTATTAGCAACAGGTGCAACAAAATGTTTTAACTGTGGTTGATCGCGGTTTAATATTGGTGTAGCTATAATGAAGTTTCGTTGCTCACTGAGTTTGTACAATAAAAGATTAAAAACAGCTAATAATAGATTGAAAGGGGTAATATGCTGGCTTTGACAGAATTGTGTCAGCTGAACTGATAATTCGGTTGGTAAGTTAAAATAATAGTAGTCCCCTTCATTATTCAAGGGATTAGATTTACGGCTAATTTGCAGTTGCTGCTCGCAATCCTTAAGAGTCTCTTGCCAGAACTGTTCTAAAGCCTCAGGCTCAGTCAGTTTTTCTTGTTGTAAAAACTGCTGCATATTTATAGTAGGAGAGGCTAATATCGCAACTTCTTCATCTTGCTGCTGACGATATAGTAGCCGCCATTCAGATAAAATTAAATTTAAAGCGTAGCCATCTGCAATGATATGATGGATACAAAGCGTTATCAGATATTGTTGTTGTGGTAAAACATAAAGCGTTGCACGAAATGGCAACTCAGAAGATAAAGCAAATCCACGTCGAGAATCTTTACTAGCTAGCGTTTTTGCTTCTTCTAACGTTGATGCATTAATTATCGTCAGTAATGCCGTTGAAGTTGGAACAGTATGCTGCCTAGGCCCATTTTTGGTATTGATAAAGCGACTGCACATTATAGGGTGACGCTGAGTGACTAAATACAGTGCCTGTTGCAAATTAGTAATATTCAGCGGTTCAATGACAAACATAGCTTTGAAAATATTATTCAAGCCACTGTTTTGTTCAAGTTGTTCTATAAACCAAAACCTTTGCTGGCTTGTAGTCAACGGCAATAATGGCCCAAGTTGTCTTTTGGCGTTTGCTAGTTTTTGCAGTTTTTCTGCACGAGTCATTGATGACGTCATGATTACTCTTGCTCCGTAAGTGCAGCTAACATTGCATCGAGCTGTTCGTCTGATAAATTAGCTAACTCATCAGGCGTTGGTTCAACTTCAGCTTGGCTAACTGGGCTAGAGGTTATCGATTCTGTTTTTGGTTGTTGCTCTATCAAAGTCGCTAGCGCAGCAATAGTTGGGCGGTGAAAAAAATCAAGTAAGCTTAATCGGACACCGAATTGTTGCTGAATATCGGCTATAACTTTTACAGCGACTAAGGAATGACCACCTAAACTGAAAAAGTTTTGCTGTAAGGTAATATTATTTTTCCCTAGAATTTGAGACCAAATTTGTTGGAGGCGGATCTCAGTATCAGTGGTCGCTAGTTGTAGGTTTTCAGCAACAGGTTCTGAACGTGTTAAGTTTAATAATGCGGCTTTATCAATTTTCCCAACAGCGGTTAATGGTAACTCAGTCAACAAAGTAATAGTGGCAGGTTGCTGGAAAGGTTGTAATTTTTGCTGACAATATAACATGAGCTCAGCATGAGTGACCTGGCCATCAATACTAACAAATGCTAATAGAGACTTACCAAGTTGAACATCATCTTCAACTGCAACTGCAGCTTGTTTAACATTAGGATGCTGCCGAAGCACTTCTTCGACTTCCAATGGCTCAACCCTAAAGCCACGAATTTTAACTTGGCTATCCTGTCGGCCAATAAAGCATAATAGACCATCTTTGCTGTACCGTACTAAATCACCGGTGCGGTATAAACGTTCAGTACGTTTATACTCAGCTTCACCTAGCTCTAAGTCGATAAAGCTATCGTTAGTAGCATAGTTTAACCCAAGGTAGCCTGTAGCTAGTCCTTCTCCTGCAAGGTATAACTCACCTGTAGCGCCATAGGGTAGTAATTGCTGTTGTTGATCTAAGATATAACCCCGACTATTGCTGATAGCATAGCCTAGCGGCACTGATGGTAGGTGTTGCCATTGGTGTAGGTTGTCAGCTTGCATTGCATAACAATATGAGAATGTTGTATTTTCAGTTGGGCCATAACCATTGATCAGTGTTAAATCTGGATATCGTTGTAACATGGATCTCACTTTATCTGCAGATAAAACATCACCACCGGCTAACAGTGTATGAAGACTAGGCAAGGGACGATCATTTATATAGTCAGAAAAAGCATGGAATAAACCGGCAGTAAGCCACAAAATACTTATATTATCTTGGGTTATACACCGCTCAAGCTCTTCTAATGTTAATTTAGGTTGAGCTGGAACTATAAGACAAGCACCATTTAGTAAGGCTCCCCAAATCTCTAGTACTGAAGCATCAAAGTACACTGATGAATGCTGCAATATACGATCTTGTTCGGTAATGGTTATGTATTGATTATTTTTAACTAAACGAATAATCGCTTGTTGCGGAACACATACTCCTTTAGGTCGACCTGAAGTGCCTGAAGTATAAAGTACGTAAGCTTGTTGTTGTGGGCTTGATGCATCAAATATTGATACTTTGGCGGGACAAGTCTCTGGTACACTCAGTATGCTAATTTTTTCAGGGCAGTGCTCAAGTTGGGGCTGATGCGATAAAATAACGGAATGCTGTTGCAGCTGTAAATCAGAGTACATAGCGTTTAAACGTAGCTCTCCCGCGGTTAAATCAATAGGCATATAGCTAGCGCCTATACGAAGACACGCAAGCATAGCAGCATATAAGTCCATACCAGCAGGAATAGCTAAGCCAATAATTTGTTCTGATTTAACATTTTTTTGTTGTAAATAAGTCGCTAATTGTAATGAGCGTTGCTGAAGCTGTTGAAAACTTACCTCACCTGCTAAAGGGCAAAATACTGCTATTTTGTTTGGTGTTAATGCTACCTGCTGGTCAAATAATGTAGGAATAGATGCATCAGGTAGTACTCGCTCAGTCTTATTTAAAGAGAATATTTGCTCTTGCATTGATTCAGGACTAACGGCATTAATCTGGTTGATTGCTTCTTGCGGTTGTTTCGTTAGTGTATCTAACAGTTGCAAGTAAGTATCAATCATATCTAGTATAGTTTTACGATTAAATAACTCAGTACTGTATTCCCATGTCACCACCGCGTAATCAGGACGAGAGCTTATTTTTCCTACCCTCTGCTCAGCCTGTGGTGCAACAATAATATTTAAATCTAACTTAGCTGACTTGTTGGTTTTCACCTGTGCTTTTACTTCAAGTCCACCGAAATTTAAATCAGGTACTTCTGAATCATGAAAACTGAACATGGTTTGAAATAGCGGGTTAGCATGACCAATACGGTTGGGACATAATTTTTTAACTAGTTGTTCGAAAGGCATATCTTGGTGGGAGTAGCCGCCTAAACAGGTAGTTTTAACCCTATCTAATAACTCTAAAAAGCTGGGGTTGCCACTTAAATCAGTACGAAGCACGATACTATTAACCATCATGCCTATGATAGGTTGTAACTCTGGTAAGTTTCTAGATGCGGCACCGGCACCAACACAAATGTCTGTTTGCTGAGAGTAGCGATACAACATAACATAATAAGCCGCTAGCATAGTCATATACAGTGTGTAGCCTTGTTGTTTACTAAAATGGCGTAATTGACTATAAAGTGAGTCGGGTAAATGAAACATTTCAGAGTCGCCACGAAAGCTAGGCGTAGTAGGACGAGAATAATCATAAGGCAATGCTAATTGGGTTGGGCAATCAGCTAGCTTTGTTAACCAGTACTGTTCCATCTGATTGAAGTAAGGCCCTGATAATACTTCACGTTGCCATAAACAGAAATCAGCATAGCTAACTTGCAAGTTGGGTAATGAATGCTCGGTACGGTTTAATTTAGCTTGATAAATACTTTGCAACTCTTTTAAAAATAAACCAACAGACCAACCGTCGTGGACCAGATGGTGCTCAACCTGAATTAATTGGTAATGATCGGTATCTAACTGTAGAAGCTTCCATCTAATTAGGGGAAGTTGACTAACATCAAATGCAGTTTGACTTAGCTCCTCAAGAATTTGTTTAGCATACTTATCTTTATCATCTGCTGCTAAATGCACCAAAGATTCAAGTTGTAAATCAACTGAAAATGGCTGACAAACACGTTGGTGGGGAATTCCCGAGTGTTGGTGAAAGCTGGTATGCCACAGTTGCTGTCGAGCTACTATTTCAGTCAGACTTTCTTCTAATAATTTAGGTTGTAATGGCCCTTTTAACCAAAAACTGATCTGAAAGTTATACGCTGTATTTTCGGGTTGCAGTTGTTGTAAAAACCATACACGCTCTTGTTGGAATGATAATGGTATATCCTGTTGTGCAGGATAAGATTGAATAGTCGGCAATGTATATGTTTGCTGCGCTTTTGCTTGCTGAAGTTGAAGTAACTTTGCTTGTTGTCCAAGTTCCGGATGTTGAAACACATCGGAAAAACTTAGATTTACCTCTAAATTATTACGTATTTCAGCAATGAGTTTTGTTACTAGAATAGAGTGCCCACCAAGACGGAAGAAATGGCTATCAGTAGCTAAAGGCTGATCGCCAAGCAGTTTTAGCCATATTTGCGCTAACAAATCTTGGAAAGGATCAGAAAAGTTATTTATCTGGCTAGAGTCTAGCTGGGGTGTTGGCAATTGTTTCCGATCATATTTTCCGGTTAAGGTTTTGGGTAAACTTTTTAATTGCACCGAAGCAGATGGCAACATGTAATCAGGTAATAAATCAGCTAAAAACTGCCTGATTTGCTGATGCGATAGGGAAACTGCAGCAACAAAATAAGCTGCAAGCTGCCGAATGTCATTTTGGTCAGTAAAACTTGTTAGAACACATTCGCTAATTTGGGGGTGAGTAGACAAAACTTGTTCGATTTCACCAAGCTCAACGCGATATCCTCGTATTTTAACTTGAAAATCTTTACGCCCTAAATAAAACAATTGGCCATCTTGATAGTAGCCTAAATCCCCGCTAAGGTAGGCAGGTCCCGCTTGGGGTAATTGAACAAACTTTTCCGCAGTAAGCGCAGGATGGTTTAAATAACCTAATGCTAATCCTGGGCCCGAAATAGCAATTTCTCCAACACAGCCAGGCGCAAGAAGTTGTAGATGGTTATTTATAATATATAAGCTGCTATTATCAATGGCTCGACCTATCGGTAATGCCGTGTTATTAGCTTGATATTGACTTAACTCAGTACGACTACAAATGACAGTAGTTTCTGTTGGCCCGTAGGTGTTATATAACTTAGTTGTTAAACTATGTAGCCGACAATATTGTTGCCATTTCTTTAAAACCCCAGGTAAAGCTTCTTCACCACCTATAATTACTGTGTGAATTTGCGGACTAAGTGTAATTTGCTCTTCTTCAAGCATGGTGACTAGATGCATCCAGTATGCTGTTGGTAGATTAAGAATAGAAACTTGCTGTTGCTGTAAAAACTGATTAAAACCCTTTGCGGTACCAAGCACTGAATCATCACGTAGAATCAAACGTGCATGACTAAATAAAGTCGGATAAATCTCTTCAATTGCAGTATCGAAACTTATCGAGGCAAATTGCAGTGCATTATCGTCCGTGTTTAATTGATAATATTCTGCTGCAGATAGCGCATAATGACATAAAGACGCTCGAGAAACGGCGACGCCTTTTGGTGTGCCTGTAGAGCCTGACGTATAAATTACATAGGCTTCTGAAGAGTTTTCAAAAGAATATTCTGTAGAAGGAACAGGGCAAAGAGGACCCGTTAATAAATTCGTTGTTAGTAAAATTGGAAATTGCTCAGTAACCGGGGGACTATCACTGATAATTAATGCAACACCAGCATCTTCAAAAATAAACTGCTGGCGTTCTGGGGGCATAGCGGGATCGATAGGGACGTAACTCGCCCCAGCTTGCAGGCAAGCTAAGCTCGAGATAATAAATTCGGCACTGCGGGGTAGACATAAAGCTATGCGTTTACCTGGTCCAATTCCACGAGATAAAAAATGCTGGCGCACAGTTTCGATTTGCTGGGCAAGTTGTTGATAAGTAAAACGACGGCTACCATCGATAAGAGCGACTTGTTGGGGTTTAGCGTGTATTTGAAATAGTCTTGACGATAAGCTTTGTTGTATAAACTCAGGCTTATCTGGACCGTTCGCAACTTTCTCCAGTTGTTCTCTACGATAGTCGGTAAGCAAATTTAAAGCAGAGAGAGGTTTTTGTGCTTGTTCAATAAACTGTAACATTAATTCTTGATAGTAATTAAGTAACATCAAGATTTCATGCTGTTGATACTGCTGATTGTCAAAGCTAGCCCAAATATTAATAGTGTCTTTTACACTAATATATAAGGTTAATGGATAATGGCTCTGTTCGACACCTTGCTGTTGTTGAATTACACTGGGTTTCTGATCTCCATCACCACTGATTATGTTTTTAGGGTAGTTTTGAAATATAAATAAAGTTGAGAATAAAGGCTCAGTGACAGCAATATTAACAGCTGTTTTAATTTGCTCCTGTGATACAAACGAATGCTCGCGGCCTTCTACTAACTGTTGTTGCAACTGTTGGATCCAATTTATAACATCTAATTCATTTGTTTTTATAACTGTAGGCAAAGCATTACTAAAGAAGCCAGCTGTGCGTTCGATCGTTTCAACTTCTGCTGGGCGACCAGATACAACCGATCCAATAATACTTTGTGATTGGTTACTTGTTAGATTATTGAGATAACCGAATACACCTAGCATAAACGCATTTACTGTTACGCCATTTTGGCGACAAAATTGTTGTATTTTTTCACTTTGTACGGCATCTAATTGCTGTTTAAGTACTGATTGCTCATGGTTGATCTCTTCATTTTGTCCAGTTTGATGTTTTACATGTATAGGCGGTGTAGGATCGCATCCATTTAGCTGTTGTTGCCAGTACTGCAATGAGGCAGTCTGATCACGAGAAAGTAGCCATTTTACGTATTCTTTGTACTCGCCAACTTCTGGTAGTCTTGGTTCATCGGAAGTTAATAACTGGGTTAAAACAGCTTCTACTTCGTTACTAATTAGCGCCATTGACCAGCCATCTAATTGTAAATGAGTAAAGCTAAAAATTAATTCTGCACTACCATCAGCTAGTATGAAGTAGTCCATCTGTAACGGTGGGATTTGGTCGAGTTGTAATGGATTTTGCCTAGAACGCCGGGCTATTTCTTGTATGCATTGTTGGGCATCATCATTACTCAGCTGACTTAAATCATGCTGCTTCCAGTCTAAAGAAGCATGTTTAAGTACAATTTGAAATGGTTTTGACTTATCTTGCCAGCTGTATATTGATCTTAATACAGGATGACGACCGATGACATGTTGCCAAGCAAGTTTTAATTTAGATAAGCATAAATTTTTATCGACAGTAAATTTTAATTGCTCGCGGTAACTCAAGTCATTTTTATCGGCATTTAACAAGTAGTATAATAAACCTGCTTGTGTCGGAGACATGGGGTAGATTGCTGCAATATTTTCTGTAGATGTCATTACCAATATCCTGATTATTATTATTATTGTTTAAATTAATGTGTTGAAAATTCTTTTAAAATAGCAGCAAGATCGCTATCGTCGTCATCTGCAGATAACAACATATCAATACCGTCGACTTGTATTTCAGATATTTTGCTTGTGTTTGTTGCTATAAGCGGAGGCAAATGCGCTGTAAGTTCTTGAATTGTTTGATGACTGAATAATAATTTATTATTCATGTCATAGCCGTGATCCCGCAAAAAGCGAACGACTTTTACTGAAGAAATAGAATCACCACCTATAGCAAAAAAGTTGTCAGTAATGCCTATTTCGGTTTCGCCGGTTAATTGCTGCCATAAGGTAACCAGTTCACGCTGTAATTCGGTTTCAGGCGGGAACTGTTGAGTTTGCTGTTGCTCTAACGTTAATGTACTAAGCGCCTTACGATCAACTTTACCACTTGGAGTTAGCGGAAACTGTGACATCCTGACAATGCGATCAGGTACCATATAATTCGGCAGTTTTTGCTTGAGCTGTTGTAATAATAGCTGTTCGTTATTAGCTATATCTTGTTGCTCCGGACAATAATAGCAGACAAGTGTAGCGCCGTTATTGTGTTGATGGATCACCGTGGCAGCCTGTTTAATATTGGGTTGCAATAACATAACTGCATCAATTTCAGTGAGCTCAATTCTAAAGCCTCTGAGTTTCACCTGATCATCAGTACGGCCTAAACAGTGTAATTTTCCCTCTATTGTCATGCGGCCTAAATCACCTGTTAAATAAGCCCGTTTTTCTCCATCTGCTGTTTTTAAGTTTACAAAGCGACTTTGTGTTAATTCAGGTCGTGAAACGTAGCCTAAACAAACACCTTCACCTGTAATTGCAATCTCACCCGTTTGATTTAATGCGCATTGCTGAAGCTTAGTGCTAACTATATAAATACCCGTATTAGCAATAGGCTGACCGATAGTTATATTTTTGTGATCGGTTGCATTAACTTCTGCTACACTGGACCATACCGTCGTTTCTGTTGGACCATACATATTCCAGAGAGACGCTGTCCTACGACAAAGCTCATTGGCAAGTTGTGCGGATAATATCTCGCCGCCACAAAGAGCGGTTAGTTGAGTATTACCTTGCCAACCGGCGTCAATTAAACTTTGCCAGCCTGCAGGAGTTGCTTGCATTAGATTAATATCACCTTGCTCTAAACGTTGTCGTAAACTAAAACCATCCCTAGCATCTTGAGAAGCGATCACTAAACAAGCACCACTGATTAAAGGCAAAAACAACTCTAAGACTGAAATGTCAAAGGATATGGGAGTAATGGCAAGTAATTTATCTTGATTAGTGATACCGGGCTTTTTCTGCATCGAAACTAATAGATTTACAACATTGTGATGTTGTATAGCGATGCCTTTGGGCAGACCTGTAGAGCCTGATGTAAAAATGAGATATGCCGGAGCCTCGCTACCTAATACGCTATTTGGTAAGGTCAAAGGTGATGCATTATGTAATAAAGTCTCTGGAGAAATGCATGTTGTAGCACCTACTATTGACGATGCGCCTGGAATGTCGCTAATTAAAATAGAGCATTGAGCACTTTGAAAAATATACTGTAATCGTTGTGCTGGATAAGCAGGATCCAGCGGTACATAGGCAGCTTCAAGTTTCATCAATGCCAGCATGGTACAAACCATTAAAGCAGAACGTTCCAGCATAATTCCTATATGCTCACCTGATCTGACACCTTGAAGCGCCAAAGCTTGCGCAATACGCTGGCTATATTGTTCTAACTCGTGATATGTAAGGCATTGCTCTGCTTCTATTGCAATTTTATTAGGGGTAGCTTTGGCCTGTTGGCTAATAAGTTGATCGATCCGTTTCTGCCTTGGGTAATCAATTTGCGTCGCATTAAACTGGCTAATTTTTACGGCGTCATTTGTAGATACCAAATTAATTTTTGTTATCTCTGTAGCTGGAGCTTGGATAAAAGTATCTAAAAACAAGTTAAAAGCATTTGCTAGCTGAGCGATACTGCTGGCAGAAAATAAGTCTGTTTTGTAATCAAAATTAAATTCAATATGTTGTTTTCTTACATTGGCGTGAACGGTCAGATCATATTTAGTTGTGAATCTATTAACCCCGATAGCGCTTATGCTGTTATTTTCACTTCCATTCTTAGGTTGTTCTAGCATATGCATAGAAAACAAAATTTGAAATAACGGGCTATACAAAGGACTACGTTCAGGTTTTAACTTTTCTAGCAAGGTTTCAAAGGGGATAGATTGCCAATCTAGTAAATTAAGGCTTACTTTCTTAGCTTGCTTTATCACATCTAACGCTGTCATTCCCTCGTTAAACTGGCTGCGAAGTACTGATAAATTTAAAAAACAACCAATTACCTGTTCAAACTTATCTTGTGGTCGCAATATGCTCGGTGTACCAAGAACAATATCATCACAACGAGTCCAAACACTAAGAAATGCCGATAGTGCGCCTTGCAATAACATAAAGGGGGTGATTTGTTGTTGATGACATAATTTAAAAGCAGCGAGAGTTAAGACTGGGTTGAGTTTAATTTTATGTTGAGCCGCTGCATTAGTGGTTTGGGTACTATATGGGAAATCAAGTGTCAAACTATGCAAAGCAGGAGCCCCAGTTAACTGTTCTGCATAAGCTGCTAATTTCTGTTTAAATGGATATGAACGCAAATGTGCTTGTTGCCAATAGACGTAATCTGCATATTGATAGGAAAGTGAGTTTGATTTTTCAGCAGACTCTTCAGAAAATAACTGGTTAAGTAATAAATTAACTGAGTTTTCATCTACTGCAATATGATGAATATTAATATAAATAATAGCATGCTGCTGTGGTAGACGAAAAAATATTGCTCGCAACGGAAGGTCATCTGCTAAATTAAATGCTAGCTGGTTATCTTCCTCTATGTGTACTTTAGCTTGAGTGATAGCATCTTGGTACTCAAGATGGCTCAGGTCTTCTTGAGTAATTTTTAATTTATTAACACTTTCAACTTGTTGATATAATTCCCCATCCTTTTCCATGAAGTTACAACGTAATACGTAATGTTGTTCAACAATAGATTTTAATCTTTCAATTAATACTAATAAATCAGTCGAGCTGGAACGTAAGAAGACAGTTGGTATATGAAATTCGGTGCTACCCTGCTCAAGCTGATCAATCGTCCAAATTCTTTGTTGACTAGTTGAAACTGGTATAGGCTGGCTGTAATCCGCTGTACTTACAGCCTGCTGCTGCAAATACTGCAAAATTGCCACTTTATTCTCTGATAACTCTTGCAGCAAACCCTTACTTGGCTGTGCCTTATAAGCTCGATACCCTAGCTTACCGTTATCTAAAAATAATTCGATATCATGTTTTTCTGCTTTGCCGATCAAATACTCAATATTCATTGTATTACTTCTTAGCAGCGTGTTTGCACTGCGCTCCCTTGTTGCTACCAACATTGCTTTTAACTGAGCACAATGAGCTAACATTTAACTCAAAATTGCACGTTTGTTTACAAAGTACGGTGGGAACTGTAATTAAAAAAGAATTTTTAGTCAACAGATGTTAATCGGTGTATTTTTTATTGGATTTTGTTACTGTATTGTTCTTATGGTGGTTGGTGTGTCGTTGTTTTGTTAATTTGCGATTGAAAATGTAGTTAAGTTAACTGATGATGTTTACATAATTATAATTATAAAATGTATTATCAAGGGAATTAATTGTGGGTAATGAAATAAAATTAACTATATATCCTACTTTTATGGCAACAAGTACTAAATTTGCCGATTGTATTGCGATAAGTTCTGAAAGTGATTCTATAAGTTATGAAAAGTTAACTCAAAGAGTGAGTTTATTTGTAGAAAAGCTGCAGAAACTAGGTATTACGCCAGGAAGTACAGTTGGTTTAGTTTTAGAAAAATCTATTGATTACATTGTAGTTTACTTAGCTATATGCAGATTAGATGCGATTTTTGTTCCTATAGATCCTCAAGCGCCAGCTGAACGAACACGATTCATTATTCAAGATGCAGGATTAAAGCTTCTTATCTCAGACCAGCCAGAACAGCATTGTAAGTTATTTAAAGTATCCACAACTAATCTTAATGGTTGTGATTATCTTATTGATAATGAATGGAAAAATTTAGATGTTGCAGGGTATATAATCTATACATCAGGTAGTACTGGTACACCTAAAGGAGTCTTAGTTAGTAACGCAGCATTACTGAAGCATGTGCAACAGATCTCGCGACAATTTTCTTTATCATCTTCTGATGTATTACTGCATTTAAACTCTTTAACCTTTGATGCTTCGCTGGAATTACTTTGGTTAAGTTTACTTCATGGTTGCAATTTACATTTACAACATTTGCAACAATTTAGTGTGGCTGATTTTTACCGCTATACTCAGAAGTATCAGGTCACTATGACTGATATTCCACCTGCTTATTTAGGGTTATTACTTGAAGGAGATGGCGCCAAAGCTTATTGGGCATCTACTTCGTTAAAAACAATTGTTGTAGGGGGAGATGTATTACCAAGGCAAATTATTGACTTTTGGCAAGAATATCATTTGTTTGGACGTTGTCATTTATTAAATGCTTATGGTCCGACTGAAGCAGTTATTTCTGCTTGTTACCATAATATTAGCGCAAAGGATTTGCAAGCTACTGCGGTAGCTATAGGTAAAGTTTTACAACCTAGGTTGTGTAGAGTCGTACCTGTTGATGGTTTTGCGGCACACGAAGGAGAGTTACACCTTGGTGGGGATTGTCTTGCTGAGGGGTA
Organism: Rheinheimera sp. WS51; assembly: GCF_050936095.1. Taxonomy (NCBI): domain Bacteria; kingdom Pseudomonadati; phylum Pseudomonadota; class Gammaproteobacteria; order Chromatiales; family Chromatiaceae; genus Rheinheimera; species Rheinheimera sp. WS51. The sequence goes on along the minus strand of NZ_JBOTRC010000005.1, from coordinate 5,157 downwards.
TATTAATAGGCCGGAACAAACTAAAGACGTGTTCTATGAAGACGAACAAGGGCGCTGGTATCGTACAGGAGATATTGTCACGCGTGATGCTTCAGGATTGCTTAGATTTATTTGTAGACGCGATCAACAAGTGAAAGTACGTGGTTTTAGGGTAGAGGTTAGTGAAATTGAAAACCAGCTTAATAGTCATCCAGCAATCGCGGAAACAGCTATTGTTAAACATTCTAAACAGGATAGTTTAATTGCTTTTATTCGACCGGCTGGTTCGCTTCAACCTGGATGGTTAGAGGTACGTACTTGGTTATCAACTAAGTTGCCGCGTTATATGCTACCTGAGCAAGGCTATTGGTTGAAAGAGTTCCCATTATTGAGTAGCGGTAAAGTTGATAGAAAACATTTGCTTACGCACGAAATGGCTACACCAATATTAGTTCAGCAAGAATATGCTGCAACAGAGCTCGAAACCGAGCTAGCAAAGATTTGGCAAGATATACTACAAGTTGAGCTAGTCAGTGTTGTCCATAGTTTTTCTGAATTAGGTGGCCACTCAATTCAATTAACTAAAATGTTGGGCCGTTTGACACAACAATATGGTGTTGAGTTAAGTTTTGCTCAGTTCTCTGAATGTAACAGCGTAAGAAAACTAGCTAAATGGTTGGAGCAAAATTCAAAGAAGAATCAGAGTATATTGCAAAAAATGCCTGTGCCCGAAAGGTTTTTAGCGTCGTCCGGCCAGCAGCGTATGTGGCTTAGCAACAGCTTATCTTCGCAAAAAGAAATAAATAATGTCCAGTCGGTTATTTATTTCGAGGGCTCTTTGCAGCTAATTGCGCTTGAGCAAGCATTAACATCACTAGTATATAGTCAGCCACAATTACGTACTCGGTTTTTAATGGATAGTGCAAGTAATCAATTATGGCAAGAAACCTTACCGGTACCTACAACGATACTGCAACAACAAGACTGGACTGATAAAACAAACACTGAAACAGTGTTAAATGAGTACATTACATTGAAAAGTCAAATAGCTTTTGACTTATCTAATCAAGCTTTGTTCGCAGCTGAATTGATTCATTTCTCAGAGAAAAAGGTGTTAATTCTAACTTGTCACCATATTATAACTGATGGTTGGAGTATGGACCTGTTACTTGAACAATTGGCACATTATTACAATCAGCATTGTGCAGGTATTGTATCAGAGTTAACCGAAGCTCCATGGCATTATGCTAATTATGTTCAGTGGCAACAGCAATGGCTTCAAACCGACGCAGCTGATAAGCAAAGAGAATTTTGGTCGAGTCAGTTGCTAGGGGCTCCGTCATTACATAGTTTAATGACCGATTATGTTCGACCACAGCATCAAAGTTATGCTGGACGTCAGTTGCATAGCGCTTTATCTATTAATGCTTCAGATACTCTTAATAAATTGTGTACTGAATTAGAATTAAGCCCGTTTTGTGTTTTACAAACATTATTTACAATACTTGTTGCTAGATTTAGTGCTACCGACGATGTAGTAGTGGGGACAGCTGTTGCTAATCGTCTATTACCCGAGTTTGAAGATATTGCAGGCTTCTTTGTTAATAGTTTGCCTCTTCGTTTGCCATTATCTATGCAGCAAAGTTTGGTTACGACTTTACAGCAAGCTAGAAATTATTTGTTGAAGGTGCTGGATAATCAAGACCTACCTTTTGATGACATTGTAGATTTAACCAACCCAGAACGCAGCTTAAGCTATCATCCTTTGTTTCAGTTAATGTTTAGTTTTCGCGATGCCGGATTCAATAATGAATTAACGTTATTTGATGATGTAACCGCCACCTTGGCTGAAAATGCCAGCGAAGAAGCTAAGTTTGATCTGACTTTAGAAGTAGTATCTGGTAAAGCGGGCTTTAGATGTTGTTGGACTTACGCCACGGATCTCTTTGAAGAAAAGACCATTCAAGCACTTGCTGATAGCTATTGTTATTTATTAGACACCTTGGCTGAACAGTTGAATAGACCACTGGCAGAGCTAGCGATGATTGCAAATACTAGCTGTGCTAAACCAAGTACAGAACACTTTATTAGCAGTGGTATTGAGCTTGGCCAACATTTAACCAAAGTGGCTGCTACTTATGCAGATAAAGTCGCTATCCAGTTTAATTCAAAGCAATTAACCTACAGAGAATTAGATCAACAATCTTCACAGTTAGCGCATTATTTAATTAATAAAGGAGTGCAGCCAGAACAAATTGTTGCGGTTTGTACTGAACGGTCCATTGCAACTATGGTTGCAATTTTGGCTGTACTTAAAGCTGGTGGTGCTTATTTACCTATTGATCCAACTTATCCAGAAGAGCGTATTGAACATATGCTCACCGATAGTGATTGTCAGCTAGTATTAACTCAACAAAGTTTACAAGCTCAACTACCAACGACTATTGATACGATAGCGTTAGACCACCTTAATTTAGCAAATTACTCCATTGATACGCCAGATATCATGTTTCATTCTGAACAACTTGCCTATGTTATTTTTACCTCTGGTTCTACAGGCAAGCCGAAAGGCACATTATTACAGCGTGGCGCCTTATTGGAGTTAGGTTTATCACTTCGGGAACCTTTACAGATAACCGCAGTATCTAGAGTATTACAATTCGCTACTGTGAGTTTTGATGCTGCGACTTTTGAGTTGATAATGGCATTTTGTAGTGGTGCTTCATTACATATATGTGATGAGACGCAAAGACTAGATATGCTAGCTCTCGAGAAGAAATTGTTGCAAGAGCAGATTTCACACGCAGTACTACCTCCGGCCATATTACCACATTTACTTTGTCGCGATGATTATAGCTTACAGACGTTATTAGTTGCGGGAGAGGCATGTAATGAGCAGCAGGCGTGGAAATGGGCTGAGCGTTATGCGTTATATAATGCTTATGGGCCGTCAGAATGCACAATCGCGGCTACTTTAGGCCGTATCATGCCCAAACAGCGCATTACGCTAGGCCAAGTATTACCAACTGTCAGACTCTATGTGCTTGATGATGCCTTGCAACCATTACCAGTAGGTGCCGTTGGTGAGTTATATATAGGAGGTATGGCTGTCGGCCGAGGTTATTTAAATCGTCCTGAGTTAACAGAACAAAACTTTATTAATAATCCTTTTATTGCCAATGAGAGATTGTACAAAACGGGTGACTTGGTTCGTTTAACTTCTGAATCGGATTATCAGTTTATTGGCCGAAAAGATCATCAGGTAAAAATTCGAGGCTATCGAGTTGAGCTGGCTGAGATTGAAGCTTGTTTGTGTCAACAACCACAAATTAAAGAAGCAGCGGTATTATTGCTACAAGATCGCGCAGATCAGCCTGTATTGGTCGCTTATTATGTTTTACAACAGGCCAATGCACTAGCCGAATATGAATTAAGGCAAATTTTAGCTAAACAACTGCCTGCTTTTATGGTGCCAGGGTATTTTGTTACTGTTTCAGAACTACCACGTAGTGTTAACGGTAAGCTTAATCGTAATGCTTTACCGTTACCAGACTGGCAGTATATTAATACTGAGTTTAAAGCAGCCTCAACGAGTACTGAAATTTTATTACAGCAAATTTGGGCCGAGTATTTACAGCTGGAAATAGAGCAAACATCAATTGATAGTAATTTTTTCGCTTTAGGTGGTCATTCGTTACTAGCCGCTAGAGTGGTTAGTGCTATTACACAACAAAGGGGTGTTCAGTGTACTATTCGCCATTTATTTGATAATCCGACGATAGAGAAATTATCAGCTTGGTTAGACGAACAGGGGCAAACACTAACATCTGTTTCTGCATCTAGTTTAACCGAGTCGAGCTTGGCATCTGCAGCACAGAGACAGATGTGGTTATTATGTCAATTAGAGCAACAATCAACGGCGTATCATATTCCACTGACCCTAGACTTAAAGGGAGTGGTTGATCAGAATAAGTTGGATTGGGCTTTATGCCAACTAATTGAACGTCATGCTATTTTACGAACTGTGTATCAACAACAAGATATGCTGACTGTTAGTAAACTGTCAGTACCCAAAACTGTGTTGAAATACGACGAATTACCAGAAAAGTGTGATGTTTTTGTATGGCTGGAAGCCGAGATTGATAAAATGGCATTGCTGCCATTTAATTTAGCTGCTGATTATCCGGTTAGAGCTAAATTATTACATTATGGTCTGAATCAATATCAGCTTTTATTGTGTTTTCATCATATAGCTGTCGATGGCGAATCGGTTGGTTTGTTGCTTGAAGAGTTAGCCGCATTATATAACGATGAAGTTTTGCAACCTATTGCAGTTAATTATGCGCAATTTACATCATGGTTGCAGCAGCAGGATGTATCTTCAGCAATAGAGCAACAAGGGCATTATTGGCAGCAGAAATTAGTTGATTTACCGCTATTGCATCAGATTGCTACAGATTATCAAAGGCCATCACAACAGCAATTTTGTGGTGATAGCCTTCGTACTGAACTTGATGCTAGTGTATTAACATCACTTAGCACATTAGCAGCGCAACAAAATACGACTGTATATCAATTATTACAAAGTAGCTTTGCCATTTTGTTGGCAAGATATAGCCAACAGAGTGATATTGTTATGGGATCTCCGGTGGCAAATCGCACAGAAAGTTGGCAGCAGTCACTTGTAGGTTATCTTGTTAATACGTTGGTAGTACGCACTCAAGTTGATGTTTCTCGTAGTTTTATCGCTCAATTAGAACAAGATAAATTACAACATAGTGCTATGTTAGCCAATCAGCAATATCCGTTTGAAAAGCTAGTAGAGGTTCTTAAGCCTGAGCGCAGCTTAAGTTACCATCCTTTATTCCAAATAATGTTCAGTTTCCGCCACCAAGCTGATAGAGCACCGAAGTTCAATCAATTGATTAGCCAACTTCAAGACAGCCCTGTGGGGATTGCTAAGTTTGATCTTACCCTAGATATTATCCAACATGATTCAAGTATTGAACTCAACTGGGAGTTTGATACTGGGTTATTTAATAAGGCGACTATTGGTAATCTTAGCCAAGCATATACTGCTCTTATACGACAAATTATCGTTAAACCTAAAGCGTCATTAGCGACACATGTGCTGGCTGAGATCAGTAACCAACCGAATTATAAACCTGTGTTAATTAA
>NZ_JBOTRC010000049.1:0-779 GCF_050936095.1 Rheinheimera sp. WS51 | reverse complement strand
GCGTTAGCGTTAACTTTTTTTCTAAGGAGAGATATATGTACAAAACTGTTTTTGCCGTAACGGCTACCCTAATTCTTGTTGGGTGTGTAGCTTCTAATCCAAACAAGCCTGCTGGCACGACTGGTGAAGCTACGAGTCCAATTAGTCCGGCCAAGCTGACACTTGAAGAAGAACGACCAATAGCGAAATCTTATTGTGATGAATTAAAAAGAGGCCTCCCTACTGAAGATCCATTATTTAAGCTCAGGGGAAAGGTAACAATTGCTTCATATGGATCAACTTACTCTCATGAAATCAAGCAATTTGGTAAAAAAGATATATATCAGGAGTATTTCGTAGATACTCCTAAAGTACCTGGGCTTCAAATATTAACCTGTGGATTTATACCGTTTTTTCAAATAGCCAAGGCTGAATATTTAGCCGAATCTCGCTTTTACAAGATCACTCTGAAGAACGACAAAACATTTACTTCATCAACAGGCTTTCCATTTTACCGTCTCGATCCTGACAAGAATGCTTATTATAGAGTTACTAGAAATGATAATTATGATGAAACATGGTTCTGGTATATGGTCGAAGATCCACGTTACAAAGAACCTCGTGAAATAAGCCCTGATCCAACGTTAATAAGGGTGTTAGAGGTCTATTAAATTAACTTTCGGTTTGGGAGGGACGTCCCAATAGGCGTTTTTACGTTACAACGGAGCGTGGGAAAGTATGCTAACAAGGCCAGTCAAGCGACGCCAAAAAGCGGCGCGCCTGCTGGCAGCGTTAGCAGG
>NZ_JBOTRC010000048.1:0-931 GCF_050936095.1 Rheinheimera sp. WS51 | reverse complement strand
TAACGCCCAAATTTAGCGCGGAAAGCCGCGCAGCGGGTTGACGTCGCAGCCGGCGCTTTTTGCCGGCGATAATATTTGTTTGTTATATGCCACTACGACCCTGATATTTATACAACCCCGCAAGAGCATTGTAGATCCCTGCAGCCATAGTAAAATCATGGCTAACAGCATCGAATTCGTTTAACTGTAACTCCAATTCAGTCGAGCGGTTTCTCATAATCGTTTGCGCAAATGAGTCATATACATTGCGCAATTCACCGTTTTCGCTGCCGATATTCATATACAAATAGCTCGCCACGGCTTCTTTTGAAAGAATGTAGTTTTGTGCTGATTTTGCAGTTTCTCTTGCGCCCCACCATACTGCCGGGCTAAACGCCATATGAGCTTGAAAGAGTTTTGGGCGAGAGTGAAAAGTATGAATAACTAATAAACCAGCGATTGAATGGCCTGCAATAACATTAAATTTCGACGTTCGATACTGCTCATTAATATGAGGAATCAGTTCTGATTCCAAAAAGTCTAAAAACTTATCCCCACCACCACCTTGACCAACCGGCCCCCTTGGATCCATGTTTACTGTTGGTGCGAAGTCTCCAATGCGATTTGCACTGTTTATACCAATAATAATATGTTCATTTGAACCATTAGATAGATTTAGCCTATGGAGCATGCCGCTTACTAACTCTCCATTGAGTTCACCATCCAAAACAAATAAGACTGGATAAGTTTTTGTTATATCTGACTCGTAAGATGGCGGTAGCGAAACGATTATATTAGGTGTATCGGTCACAATTTTTGACTGAGGTATTTTAATGCTTACAAAATTCGATGCATTAATACCAGCTGAAATAAACACCATAAGTACTAAAAAAATAATTTTCAAAATATAGAACTCCCTCTCTGGGTAAAAATATCAAAACGCATATAACGC
>NZ_JBOTRC010000047.1:0-971 GCF_050936095.1 Rheinheimera sp. WS51 | reverse complement strand
ACGTTGACTATTGTGCAGGGCCAGTTATGGTTGCTGAGGTTTATGTCGCACTTTCAAATGCCAACCCTTCAGTCAAAGACGTTCAGCTAAAAACAAGTGGCAGCCATGAAGAAAGTAAATGCAAAAACGTATAACAAATTGCTTAATTTCGTTCCGGCCACAAAAAGCGTGGCCTCCACTGGACTGCCTACGCTGCGCTGCGGCAGCCAATTAGCAAAGCGTTATGTGTAGATTATGACCATAGAAACGTTCAACCATATTGAAGCTGGCTTGTGGTTCATTATTGGATTAGGGATGCTAATTGCTGCTCTCATTAGACGCAGAGATAATCGTTGGCTAACACTTTTTCTGGTAGCTACAGTTGCATTCACTCTATTTGGCATATCAGACATAATTGAAGCTGAGACCGGCGCATGGTGGAAACCGTTGGAACTATTAGCTCTTAAAGCCGCTTGCGTTTTAACTTTTATATGGTGCTATCTCAAAGGAAAGAAATTAAGTGTCCAAAACACATAACAAACGCCATCAAAACGCCGCTTCGCGGCTCGACTCGCAACAAGTTGCTCGCGTTTGTGGCGGGCGTTATGCAGTAGGAGTAAACATTGAGTTATCTTTTCATAGTTGAAACCAATATCACTGATCCATCATGGGTCAATGAATACCTTCTAAAAGTTACGCCCCTCGTGAGTCGATTTGGTGGTAAATACTTAACCAGATCTTCAGCGATTGAATTGCTGGAAGGTACAGAAAAGCCGCAGTTTAGCTTAGTTGCTCAATTTCCAAGCAAAGAGGATGCGTTAGGCTTTTACAATTCTGAGGAATATAAGCCGTTTAAACAAGCGCGCCAGTCTGGCTCTGCAAGTAAATTTTTATTGGTGCCAGTAGAGAATGCTACTGCATAACAAACGCCACCAAAACGCCGCTTTGCGGCTCGACTCGCAACAAGTTGCTCGCGTTTGTGGCGGGCGTTA
>NZ_JBOTRC010000046.1:0-1026 GCF_050936095.1 Rheinheimera sp. WS51 | reverse complement strand
CGCCACACACGCGAGCAGCTTGTTGCGAGTCGAGCGCCGCAGGCGCGTTGTGCTGGCGATTGTTAGAGCTCACAGCTTGATTATTGCCAACATATCTTCACCATCTTTATCCAAACCCATTTCCTGAAAGCCAAAGCTAGAGTAAAAATCTTTTGCCACTGGGTTTTCAGGGTCATAGCAAATTTCTATTTCTTTTACTTTGTCACTGGCTTTGATTTCATTGAGCGCCAAATTTAGCGCAGATCTACCAATGCCCGTTTTTTGGTAACGTTGATCCACCATAAAGCGCCAAATAGACACTTTTTCAGGCGTTTCAGATACCCACATGAAAAAACCGACCGGTTTATCGTTTTGATAGATCGCTCTGCAGGTATGCCCTTGGCAGTAATGTGACTCAACCAAAGACCACATATTGCTCGCAACATATTCCTGTTGCTCATCCGTGACATCTAAATCACACACGGCCTCATAATTTGAACTTGTTACTGCTTCCAGTCTGATACTCATCGCATCCTGCATATTTTATTTATTTGTAATCACAAATTCATGAAAGCCTTCGGTCTCAGGTGGTTCAACTTTCAATACATTCTCAATAGGTAATTTTGCAAAAAGTCTGTCCCAAAACTTTAATGCTTCGCGGTCTTTTTCATAAACGGCTACATGCCAATTTGATGAGCTATTTAACATTAACTGGCGAACAGCATGCACAGCGATACCTTTTGATCGGTACTTAGGTAGGATAAAAATATCAGACAGCTCAGGCATTTCACGCTCTAATATTTCTGTTGGCTCCACAGTCACGAAACCTGCGAGATTGTTCTCAACAATAATTAAGTAAGCGTCACAGTCTTCGTCACCCGCAGCGACATCGCTGAGGTATTCTTCATCAATATCAAATCTGCCTGAACTATCGATATCTTCGTTATCAAAATTACTTTGATGGTATTGATAAAATTGCCAAAGCATTGAAAATGCTGGCAAATCTTTTTTAGTTAATTTTCGGAGTGCTATGTTCATTTTTATCTC
>NZ_JBOTRC010000045.1:0-1102 GCF_050936095.1 Rheinheimera sp. WS51 | reverse complement strand
TAGTCTCGACTTAATCTGACACATCTACTTGAAAAGATGAGAGTTACCAGTTTTGATATGGGTGTCGAATCCGTAATCAAAAACAAAAGGTAACTCTCATGCTGCATACTAACAATCCGATAATTAAACACAAGGCTGGGCTGCTGAATTTAGCTCAGGAGCTTAATAACGTATCAAAAGCCTGCAAGGTTATGGGCGTGTCACGTGACACGTTTTACCGCTATCAGGAGCTTGTCGCTGAAGGTGGTGTCGATGCTCTTATCGATAAAAGCCGTAGAGCACCAAACCTCAAAAACCGTGTGGATGAAACCATAGAAAAGGCGGTTATTGATTATGCTATCGAGTATCCTGCTCATGGCCAGCACCGCACCAGTAATGAGCTGCGTAAACAAGGCGTGTTTGTCTCTGGCAGCGGTGTTCGTTCTATCTGGCTACGACACGATCTGGAGAACTTTAAGAAGCGTTTGAAGGCGCTGGAAGCCAAGGTTGCCGATGAAGGTATACTCCTGACAGATGCGCAAATTGCCGCCCTTGAGAAGAAAAAACACGACGATGAAGCCTGTGGTGAGATTGAGACTGCCCATCCTGGCTACCTGGGGTCACAAGATACGTTTTACGTTGGCAACCTGAAGGGTGTTGGCCGGATTTACCAGCAAACTTACGTCGATACCTACTGTAAAGTCGCGCATTGTAAGCTGTATACCACCAAGACGCCGATCACTGCAGCAGACTTACTCAACGACAAAGTGCTGCCATTCTATGAGGCTCAGGGCTTGCCTGTGCTGCGCATTCTGACTGACCGGGGTACAGAATACTGCGGCAAAGTAGAACAGCACGATTATCAGCTATATCTGGCGATTAACGACATCGACCACACCAAAACCAAGGCCATGTCGCCGCAAACTAACGGGATCTGCGAACGGTTCCACAAGACGATATTGCAGGAGTTCTATCAGGTTACGTTCCGTAAAAAGCTCTATGGAGACCTAGCCGAGCTACAAAAAGATCTGGACGAATGGCTGGTTTATTACAACAATGAACGAACTCATCAAGGCAAGATGTGCAATGGCAGAACGCCAATGGATACTTTGCTGGATGGAAA
>NZ_JBOTRC010000044.1:0-1213 GCF_050936095.1 Rheinheimera sp. WS51 | reverse complement strand
GAAGTGAGTGTGACGCAAGACACACTGTATAATACTCAAGACATCTTGGGGTTGTATGGTTAAGTGAATAAGCGTACACGGTGGATGCCTTGGCAGTCAGAGGCGATGAAGGACGTGTTAATCTGCGAAAAGCTTAGGTAAGGTGATAAAAACCGTTATAGCCTAAGATATCCGAATGGGGAAACCCAGTGCATTTATGCACTATCGTTACATGAATACATAGTGTAACGAGGCGAACCGGGAGAACTGAAACATCTAAGTACCCCGAGGAAAAGAAATCAACCGAGATTCCGTCAGTAGCGGCGAGCGAACGCGGACTAGCCCTTAAGCTAGCTAGGTGTTAGTGGAATACGTTGGAAAGCGTAGCGATACAGGGTGATAGCCCCGTACACGACAATACCTTTTTAGTGAAAACGAGTAAGACGGGACACGTGATATCCTGTTTGAACATGGGGGGACCATCCTCCAAGGCTAAATACTCCTGACTGACCGATAGTGAACCAGTACCGTGAGGGAAAGGCGAAAAGAACCCCTGTAAGGGGAGTGAAATAGAACCTGAAACCGTGTACGTACAAGCAGTGGGAGCCCACTTGTTGGGTGACTGCGTACCTTTTGTATAATGGGTCAGCGACTTACATTTTGTAGCGAGGTTAACCGAATAGGGGAGCCGTAGGGAAACCGAGTCTTAACTGGGCGAATAGTTGCAGGGTGTAGACCCGAAACCGGGCGATCTATCCATGAGCAGGTTGAAGGTTGAGTAACATCAACTGGAGGACCGAACCCACTAATGTTGAAAAATTAGGGGATGACTTGTGGATCGGAGTGAAAGGCTAATCAAGCTCGGAGATATCTGGTTCTCCTCGAAAGCTATTTAGGTAGCGCCTCGAGCGAATACCATTGGGGGTAGAGCACTGTTTGGGCTAGGGGGTCATCCCGACTTACCAACCCCATGCAAACTCCGAATACCAATGAGTACTACTCGGGAGACACACGGCGGGTGCTAACGTCCGTCGTGGAAAGGGAAACAACCCAGACCGCCAGCTAAGGTCCCAAAGTAATGATTAAGTGGAAAACGATGTGGGAAGGCATAGACAGCTAGGAGGTTGGCTTAGAAGCAGCCATCCTTTAAAGAAAGCGTAATAGCTCACTAGTCGAGTCGGCCTGCGCGGAAGATGTAACGGGGCTAAATCATTCACCGAAGCTGCGGACTTGT
>NZ_JBOTRC010000043.1:0-1270 GCF_050936095.1 Rheinheimera sp. WS51 | reverse complement strand
TGAATTCCAAAGCTTAGTGTCTCGAGTAGCAGCTTATGCCGCTAAGCAAGGTGAGGCATCAGCCTTAGTTTGTCAATCACAGTTGCTAAGTTATAACCAACTACTGACTGAAATAGAAAGCCGGGCGCGCTATTTGGTGGAGCAAGGTGTTAAACCTAATGATATTGTAGGTGTTTGGCAACAGCGTGATTCAGAGCTAGTTATTAATTTACTAGCGATCCAACGGGCTGGAGCTGCATATTTGCCCTTTGATGACAGTACACCACTTGGCCGAGTAGAGCAGATAGTACGCCAAGCAAATGTTCGTTTCTTATTCAGTGACAAGTTGAGTGACAAAATTGCCGCGCTTGAAGGTGTGACGTTATTGGCCTTAAATGCTAAAGGCAGCCAAAAGGTCACATTGCCGCCGCTATCGGCAGAGCAAGCAGCTTATGTCCTATTTACCTCAGGCTCAAGTGGTGAGCCTAAAGGTGTGGTTATTAGCCAAGGAAATTTAAGTCATTTATGTGATGCAATGGCTGAATTATTGTCCGCATACCCGCTAGCAGGAAGCCGTTTTGCTTGGCGTGCGCCGGTGGTCTTTGACGCTTCAGTGCAAGCTTTAGCCTTATTAGGTGAAGGTATTTGTTTGCATGTTTTATCGGATGAGCAGCGCAAAGATCCTCAGCAAATGCTGTCTTACTTTGCTAAAGAGCAGATAGATTGGGTAGATACGACGCCATCGCTAAGTGAAGTTTTGTTAGAGCAGTGTACGCAAGAGCAAGGCTTACCAAATCAATTGATAGGTGGCGAAGCTATTCGGGTAGACCTATGGCGTAATCTTGTAGCGCATAATCAAAGACACCAACGTGTTGCATATAATTTATATGGTCCAACTGAATGTACCGTTAATAGCAGTGCCTGTTTAATTGGTGGCGACCGACCTCATCTAGGAGAAGCATTACAGGGTGTTAGCTTATATGTATTAGATGACTTATTGCAGCCTGTGCCAATGGGAGCGCGAGGCGAATTATATATAGGCGGCGCCGGCGTTGGTCAAGGCTATTTAGCCCAAGAAAAGCTTAGCAGCGAGAGCTTTATTGCTAATCCGTTTAGTGCAGGTCAACTATACAAAAGTGGAGATTTAGTCCGCTATAACAGTGATGGCGAACTAGAATACTTACAGCGCAAAGACGAACAAGTTAAAGTTCGAGGCTATCGTATCGAGCCTGCAGAAATAGAAAGCCAGTTATGTGTAGCCGCAGGTGTACAGCAAGGATTGGTCTTGGTG
>NZ_JBOTRC010000042.1:0-1297 GCF_050936095.1 Rheinheimera sp. WS51 | reverse complement strand
TGCCAGCAAGCGCGACGCTGTTTGGCGTCGCTTGACTGGCCTTGTTAGCAGCCTACACCGAACTTGCGCGGCTTGCCGCACTGGCAAACCCGAACAACGGCAAGCTGCTTTTTATTAAAAACTAAACCCGTTAACTGCGACACAGCGAGCCAACCGGAACCTGTAAAACTGTTAAGCGAAGCCAAGAAGAACAACGCTACCGCCATCATCGTTAAAAGCAAACCCGCAAACTGGCGAACTTAAACTTTTGGCGCTGCCGCTAAGAAAACCAAACGCGAACAATGCCGAACAAAACTACTGACGAAAACCGTTAAAACCCCGAAAGCCTGCTAACGCCCTGTTAAGGTGTGAGCAACGCAATACCGAAGCCTCCGCATACCACCTTAAACACTAAACGCAACGCATAGTAAAAATGCCACGCGTTGCGAATCACTCTTAAACAGATTGTTAGCCCTTTGCCCAAATTTGGTACGTGTAATCAATATTTGAACTGAAACTTTGCTCAAATGTTTGCTTGAAGCCCTGTGGAACTGGAGGAAAAAACACATCGCCAGAGATATGCTTGTGAATCACTGAAAGATGGATAACATCTGCTTGATCGATTAAAGCTTTATATATTTCACCACCACCAGAAACAAAGATATGTGCTGTCGCATTGTTTAGGTAAGCTAATGCCGATTCAACACTTGCGAAATACACAACATCAGGGTCATTCGAGATAATTTTAGAACGAGTAACCACTGCATATTTTCTATTCGGAAGTTTACCCATTGAGTCGAAGGTTTTACGACCAACTAGAAGCCATTGATTGTAAGTCATGGCTTTGAATAGGAGCTGCTCGCCTTGTACATGCCAAGGTATATCCAATCCAGAGCCAATTACTCCATTCTCGGAAACAGCTGCCATAAGAGATATTTTCATTTTTCCTCCTGAGGGCTAACGCTAAGCACACGGGTGACGACCGCGTAGCGGTTGGCATCCCAGCGGCCGCAGGCCGCGAGTGATGCGCCTTGTTAGCAGCTTAAATTAAAACCCGCGCGGCACTGCCGCACTGGCGAGGCTGAACAAATGCACCACTGTGCAAATTTAAAAACTAAACCAGCCAGCTCCGATACGGCGAGCCAACCGGAACCTGTAAAACTGTTGAGCGAAGCCACTAAGAACAACGCTACCGCCACCACCGTTTGCACTAAACCCACAAACTGGCGGACTTAACCTTTTGGCGCTGCCGCTAAGAATACGAAACGCGAGCAAGGCCGGAACAAAACTACTGACTAAAACCCTTGAAACCCGAACA
>NZ_JBOTRC010000040.1:0-1395 GCF_050936095.1 Rheinheimera sp. WS51 | reverse complement strand
CCACATAAAGGGCCGACTGGAGCGCAGCGTAAGGAGGTCCAGCGGAACGAAGTGGAGCGATTTTTGATGTGTTTGTTATGCATTTTTTAATAGAGTTTAAGAGTTTTATCTTTTTCCAGACCTGATACTGACCAAAGGTAAACACCAAGATTGTACAAGTCTTCTAAGCCCCTCTCCTTCGGTTCATGGCTAGGAGTCCAAAAACACCCTTTTGTATATGTAAAGCCACGTTGCGACTCAAGACACCAATTTGACCCATCTAACCCACTAATTTCATCGAGTGCATTGTATTTTAGAGCTTGTTCGTAACGACTATATATTTCATCGTATTTTTGATTCGACAGCTTGATATGTTCACGAACTATGGTTTCTGTACTTTTTTCAGACTTCTCATCGAACTGTATGCGATGTACTTTAACTGCCAGTGTACTTTGCTCTTTGGACTTACACAGTTTAAAAGTGACCTGCCCGTGAAACGAAGTGCCAACCTCTAGAGAAAATACTTTTCCTTGGTAAGCATTCCAAGACCCGCAATCTTCATCTTCCCACTCAATTGCATGAGTACAAAAAGGCCAGAGTAATAAAAATAATAGGAGGTACTTCATCGTTCACCTTGATGCATAACGCCACGCTCTGCGGAAATATAGGAGCCTTAGCGAATAAATTTTCCGTAGTAGCGCCTTGTTAGTTTCACAGCCCAAACACCACTTCAAACTTCTCTCCATTGTTTAACCTTTCCAATCCTGAGTACAAACTTTTAGTATGCATTGGTTCAACAGCTATTCTTGATGCTTGGTAGTATTTCACACTTGTATTTGGAAAGTCGCTTAGAAAAAAAATAGATTTAACTTTTGCTAGTTCTTCCTCTGTTATCTCTATATTTTCAAGTAAAAAAGGTCTGCGATAGTCAACTTTAATACCTGTTCCTTCAATAAACCAGGCTGGTAATTGCGTAAGCTCTACAAGAAGGTCAGTTCTGTACCTTACCTCTGCATGAACAAATTCATGCGCTATCACGTCTGTGTTGAGCCCCTTAGGGCCTAGAAATATGCACTCTCTAAAGAACCCTGATGCTTGCATGCCCGTTGGATTAAAGCCAAAACTGGAGTACTTATCCTCAGTTGTAGCAATAATTCTTGGTGAAGATATAGGGTTACCATACACATTTGAAACTCTTTCGATTGCATCATTTATTGCTTCTATCAAGTTCGATTTCTGTGCTTCGTCAAGACTGTCATCAACATAGAGATTTGTTGAAATCTTAGAAAAATGCGTCTGCCCGATCATTTCGCATGCTATCGCATCCTTTTTAAAGAAGATAAAAGACGCAAAAAGAAGCAATATAAAAACAGGTACAAGAATTTTAAATATTCGCACAAACTTTCCTTGTGAAAC
>NZ_JBOTRC010000004.1:0-246790 GCF_050936095.1 Rheinheimera sp. WS51 | reverse complement strand
CCAACGTCATTGCCAATAAATAACGCTTCCCAAGTACAAGCTGTGGTGAACGGTTACACATCACGTATGCAAATTGAAGAGAGCTTCCGCGACCAAAAATCAACCCGGTTTGGCTTAGGCATCGCAAGGTACTAAGCTACTGCTATATTGCGGCAAGACTAATACATCAGAGGGAACTGCGGATAACCTTGAAACATTGGCTATCCGGCGTTCTTTACTTCAGGCAGAAAACCGCAGAGTATGGATTGTGTTGGAGCTAAATTCGTGGGGATCCCTCAGGGTCAGAACAAAATTAAATGCTATTAATTAAATATCTGGGGTCAGAACAAAATTAAATGCTATTAATAAGTCTGAAATAGAAATTGGCTTCATCTCTAAAATGAAACGCCATTGCTCTTTAACAAACTGACGACGAAACAGGCAGTCGGGCCAGCTAACGCAAGGCAGCAATTACACCGACTTTGCTTATGGCACTGACCGCCAGCTTTACCGGCGCACCGATGTTAGAAGCGGCCAAGCTACCGATGCGTTTTATATCGATGGCCTGTACGAGCGAGTAACGCTGCCATCTGGCGTGGTAGAGCACAAGTTTAATGTGGGTAACACCGTTATTACCAAACGCAGTAACGGCGTGCATGACGAGTTATACCTGCATAAAGACAATCAGGGCTCGACCATTAGCATTACTAATGGCAGTGGCGCAGTATTGCAGCAGTTTATTTACGACCCTTGGGGTAAGCAATATAGCGTAAGCAGCAACAGCTTATTCACGACTTACAGCAACCCCGGCACCAGTAAAGGCTACACCGGCCACAATATGGTGAATGACTTTGAGGTTATTCATATGAACGGCCGTACCTATAACCCGATACTCGGCCGCTTTATGCAAGCCGACCCGTTTATTCAGGCACCAAGCAACCTGCAAAACTACAATCGCTATAGCTATGTGCTGAATAACCCCATGAGCTATACCGACCCGAGTGGGTATTTCTTTAAGAAGCTTAAAAAGTTTGTTAAGAAATATTGGAAAGCTGCTGTTGCTATTGCTGTTACAGTTGCAACCTATGGGGCCGCGTCAGGTTGGGCCGCCGGTTGGGGAATGACCCAAGGGTTTTCAATGACAGTCATGGGTACAACGTCGACTTTTGTGACGGGGCTTTCAACAGCAGGTGCAATGACTGCTGGAGCAATAGCAGGAGCTGCAGGTGGATTTGTCGGAGGCGCTCTGGCCACAGGTAGCCTTCGCGGCGCTGTGAATGGAGCAATTTCTGGAGCAGCAACAGGGGCAGCTTCCGGTGCAATTAGTGGTATGGGAGTATCTAATAAAGACATTCTTAAAAGAATGGCAATATCCTCTGCAGGAGGCTGTGCTGCAGGAGCCGCATCAGGCGGATCTTGTAAAAAAGGAGCTAACATGGCTGCTTTGAGTCAGTCCCTGAGTATATCGATAGAAATGTATACCACTAGCAAACCAACATATAAGACGCCATCAAATAAAAACGGTACGTTTAAACCTAGTGACAAAGCTATTGTAGATGAAAAGTACTGTGTTTATTGTGATGTTGTTGATAGTGATTCCAATAATATCGGTGTTGGTTTAAGAGCAAATGCTGGTGAAATTGTAGGCTCTTTAACACCAAATGATACACACTGGAAATCCATTGCTGAAGGAGGCCCAGGATCGAGAGCATTAGCTTCTA
This sequence comes from Rheinheimera sp. WS51, assembly GCF_050936095.1. Lineage (NCBI taxonomy): Bacteria > Pseudomonadati > Pseudomonadota > Gammaproteobacteria > Chromatiales > Chromatiaceae > Rheinheimera > Rheinheimera sp. WS51. The sequence continues at coordinate 245,090 of NZ_JBOTRC010000004.1, read as the reverse complement.
TACCTGGATTTAATTCTGGCGCAATATTCCATGATGTCTTTGTTGGGCACATTGAAAGAACTATAGGTATGCATCAATGGTCAAGTAATGCTCAGTTGATTGGTGGTCTTTTCACTAACCAAATGACTATAATACCAGGTATTGCATTAAACTATGTTGCGTTAGGGGTTAAGGATTATGAGTATTACTATAATAACGTTAAGAATAATTAAGTTATTTATCTCGCTACTGGTAATTTTTCTTTCTGGTTGTGCAATTGAAAGTAAAGTGTCTAGTAGTTATGCTTCAATAGATGGCTGGTATCATAACAAGGGCGTGTTCACCGATAGAGTTGTTGAGGTCGGATTCATAGTTAACAATTCTTCTTATGTAAATGTGAAAGAGAGATTTATTCTTGAGTATGATAGGAGTTTAGTTAATGGTTTAAATGGAGATTCTTTCGGCAATAATATGTCTATAGATTTGGTGGTGAAATCAGTTGCAGCATCCGTTGAATTTGATATTGATGGGGTTTTGCTTTACAAAGGAAATAAGTACAAGAGTATTGGTGCGATAATAGGGCGATACGCAAAGCTTGATGGTTGTAGGTATAATGATAGCCCAGCCTTGTTGGGGAATGATGTTGAATTATCTAATAGTGTTTTTACCTGTATTAGATACATTTTTCCAATAGATATTATCCCCGCTTCAGAGCAATTCTCAATGTTTGTGAAATATCGTTCTAATTTTTTTGAAGAGGTGTTCGAAGCTAGGTTCTCAGAGAGAATTTCTAGCTATATTGGTCGGCACTGAAGAACTTTGGGGGAACTTTGGAGTCAGGTCTTACCTTTTGAAGAACTTTGAAATCAATGGGGTCAGAGTCATTGATTAGAAATCAATGGGGTCAGAGTCATTGATTACAGCTTTGGCCATTCGCCATGTTGATAAAGGATGAAAATGAAAACGTTTTTAGTGGCTTTAATAATGTTATTCGCTGCCGGTGTGCAAGCCGATACCACTGCCAAGATTGATAAGATACTAATGTATGAAGGCGGTAACCTAGTTTATATCTACCCGGTGGGTGGTGTACAGAATAAACCGGCTTGCCATGGTTCTAACGGTGATTATTTATCATTTAGCATGGCCCGCCCGATGGCGAAAGACTATTTAAGCGTGTTGATGATGGCCTTTGCTATGCAGAAAACCGTGAGTTTTAGAACCTATCGCGACTGTGTAGATCAATCTATGTCAGACACCGTGATGTATTTTACGGTGCACAATTAAAAGGATATTGCGTAAATGCCAGCTGTAACAAAATGGGCAGTGGCTTTTGCGGCAGCGCTAGCGCTTTATATGCCTGATACGCAAGCCGCGGAGTACTTTAGAGGCCGCACTATTATTGGTGCCGGGGTGTTTGTGCATGGTGATAAAAGCATACTACTTGTTGATATAAGCGGTGACAAAAGCAACATGCCAGCTTGCGCCAGTACCGGGCGTTTTGCGATAAATGGGGTCAGATCAAAATTAAAAAGCTTTAAAATAATTGGGGTCAGATCAATATTAAACAGGCGAAATTCAAGAGCTTAATTTTGATCTGACCCCATTTATTCAACTGACTGAACTTACTTACATACCCCAGTTGGACACTAAACCCGGCCGATGATTTGGTTATTAAGCATGAGTACCAACATGGTGGGCTGGTTAAATTAACTGTGGATTACAACTACGACTATGTCGGCAATGTTACCCAACGCCAGCTTAATTTTGGCAGCGTCGGCAGCCGTGCCGGCTTTACCGAAGTGTTTGGCTACGATGAATTACATCGGGTTACCTCGCGCACTATCAGCGCCGTCAGTGGCAGCAGTGGTTATACTAGCTTACCTGGTGCGCTGAAAATGAACGAAAGCTACCGCTACGATCATTTTGGCAATATGACCTTTAAAACCAATGTCGGTAATTATTGCTATGACAGCAGTAAAACCAACCGTTTAACCGGTGTATGGTCAGGTAGCAATTGCACTGGCACCCGCCATTACAACTTTAGTTATGATAATAATGGCAATGTCACCAACGACGGTAAGCGCAGCTTTACTTACACGGCGTTTGATAAGCCAGCCAGAGTAACCCAGGGCGCCAACCGTACAGACTTTACTTATGGCCCTAACCGCGAGCTGTATCGCCGTATCGACGTGCGCGACAACAAAACCACCGACACCTTATATATCGGCGGCTTATACGAGCGGGTAAGCTTACCCACAGCGGTCACCGAACATAAGTTTTATGTTGGCAATGCGGTAATTACCAAGCGCAGCAATAACGCCCATGACGAGTATTACCTGCACAAAGACGGCCAGGGTTCTACCACCAGCATAACCAATGCAGCTGGTAGCTTGCTGCAACAGTTTATCTACGACCCCTGGGGCAAGCAGTACAGCGTAAGCAGCAACAGCTTATTTAGCACTTACAGCAATCCGGGCGACAGCAAAGGCTACACCGGCCATAAGATGATTAACGACTTTGACGTTATTCATATGGGCGGCCGTACCTACAACCCGATACTGGGCCGCTTTATGCAAGCCGACCCGTTTATTCAGGCACCAAGCAACCTGCAAAACTACAATCGCTATAGCTATGTGCTGAATAACCCCATGAGCTATACCGACCCTAGTGGCTATTTCTTCAAGAAACTGATGAAAGCCACTGGTGTCACGGCTGCGATGAAGTTTTTAGCTAATAATGCGCTACTTAACGGCATTGTGATGGTTGCGCTAAACTTTATTCCAGGCTGTCAGGGCTGGTGTACCGCGCTTTATTCCGCAGTACAAAGTTATGCGGTAACGGGCAGCTTAGGCGGCGCACTGCGCGCCGGTGCTTTTGCCTATGTTGGCGGCATGATAGGTGGTTTGGGTGACTTAGGCGGGGTAACGGGGGCTTTGGCATCCGGTGTTGCCGGCGGCGCGTTAAGTGTGTTGCAAGGTGGTAAGTTTGGCCATGGCTTTTTCAGCGCAGGTTTTGGCGCGGCTTTTAGTGGTTTGGGTGGTAAGGTCAGTAACCCTTATGGCCGGGTTGCAGTTAGTGCAATTATCGGTGGTACTATCTCCAAAGTCACTGGCGGCAAGTTTGTGAATGGTGCGGCGAGTGCGGCTTTTGCGGCGTCTTTGAGAGAGATTAAAACTCACTATGAACAAAGATCTCACGTACCAACAGAGGCAAACACAACTCCAGAGCAAAGAGCAGAGATTGAGAAGAAAATGGATGCGTTGAATACGGAAATTGCAGGAATCAATAAAAAGGGAGGCTTTGCAAATGAAAAGGCTGCCGCAGCATGGTACCACGAAAAGGTGCATCCATTAGGAATCGAATACGATACTGAATTTGGTGCTAACATCTTTAAAAACGAGATCTGGATTGGAGAAACTCTTGTGGACAAGTTTTTCTTAGGTAACGTCGTAACTCAACATTACTCAAATCAAGTTGATTTATCTGGTTCTCAATATGGCTCGTTGCGTGCTAGCTCCAAATGGCACACGCATGGGAATAGTAACGTCGGTCACACAATAGGTGCAGATACAGATTGGGCAGACGCGTCTAAGTCACGCTCTGCGTATGTATCTAGAGGACCAACGTATACAGGTGATGGTATATCTCTAGATGTATGGAGAAACGGTGGAGCAACAACGATATGCGGTGTTACATGCAATTTCTAAAAAGCTTTTTTATATTAATATGTTTGTCGGTTTCCTTATCAGTATCAGCTGATAAAGAAAGTGGGCATATTAAAGTTAATTTTTACACTCTGGCTTCGATGCATCCTGAATTGGATGGTAAAAAGATTGCGTTGCGTGGTTGGATAGCTTTTTATGATTATGGTAATTATCAGAAAGTTTTACTATTCCCTAGTCAGGCGAGTAGAGATGAGTTCAATATTCAAGAGTCTGTGAAGATTGACATTGTTAAGGAAGACTTTGAGGCAGCTCGTCAGTATTTATCTAATAATATTGTAATTGTATATGGGACATATAAATCAGAAAGCTTGGATAACATTAAGCTTTTCGGGAGAATTACTAAAGTTGAGGATATAGATATTGTTTCTGTCGATTAGAGAAGCTTTGGAAGCAGGTCAGGGCAAGATCACGAAAATCAACGGGGCAGGTCTTGCCTTTTGCTATAAAGGAACTTTGGGGTAAAAAGGGAACAATGGGGTCACGGTCATTGATTTGAATAAATGGGGTCAAAATAAATGGGGTCAGATTAAAATTAAATAAATGGGGTCAGATTCTGAGGTATCCCCACAAAATTGCTAGCTAAAACAAAAAGATGAATTCAGAAGGAACATTCATGGCGTTCGGTGATCAGATCAATCGCCAAAAATCACTGAGGCCCAACAGCCATGAATGTCCGTAATAATAGATAATTGGGGTCAGATCAAAATTAAATAGGCTGCTGGTTTTTGATTATTAATGTCATTCGCCATGCAGAGAGCCCGATTAAATTTTGGATAATTTTATTGTTTCATTGCAAATGAAACGCTATTGCTCTTTAACAAACTGATAACGAAGCCGGTGCTTAGCTTTACCTTAGCACTGGGTAACGGATTTTTTAAGGTAGCGATACCTTACAATAGGTAATCTGGGGGCGACAACCGGACAGACTTTGCCTATGGCCCCAACCGCGAGCTGTATCGTCGTACTGATGTGCGCGACAACAAAACCACCGATACGTTATATATTGGCGGCTTATACGAGCGGGTAAGCTTACCCACAGCGGTCACCGAACATAAGTTTTATGTTGGTAATGCGGTAATTACCAAGCGCAGCAATAACGCCCATGACGAGTATTACCTGCACAAAGACGGCCAGGGTTCTACCAGCAGCATTACCAATGCTGCTGGCAGCTTGCTGCAACAGTTTATCTACGACCCCTGGGGCAAGCAGTACAGCGTAAGCAGCAACAGCTTATTTAGCACTTACAGCAACCCGGGTACCAGTAAAGGCTACACCGGCCACAATATGGTGAATGACTTTGAGGTTATTCATATGGGCGGGCGCACCTATAACCCACACCTTGGGCGCTTTATGCAGGCAGATCCGTTTATACAAGCGCCAAAGAACTTTCAGAACTATAACCGGTATAGTTATGTATTAAATAATCCGATGAGTTATACCGACCCGAGTGGGTATTTCTTTAAAGCACTTGGTAAGTTTGTTAAGAAGTATTGGAAGTGTAACTACCCCGTAAAATAATACAGTTTATTGGTAGAATTTCTTTTAAGCTAAACCAAAGGAGTTTTACGATGAGCAAACGCAAACAAAAAGCCAAATAGTGGCAATCTTGCTGCAATCTGCGGCGGTAGCTTTATGACCGTATTACGACCTAGCACTGTCGGAGTAAACAGTCCAAATTGGTGGGGTTTCATTAATAAAAATCATAAAATATGTACTGTCAGTGGTTACAGAGATAGGTGGTCTGGTAGATCCTGAGGGGCTTCAGTTTAATGCTGAGCCCTCAGATATAACATCATTAGCTATAACAATAGTTATTCAGCCGTAAGCACTCGCTCTAAATCTTCATTGCTACGCAGGGTTAAAATTTCACAACCAGTATCGGTAATTAAAATAGTGTGTTCAAACTGGGCGGATAAGCTGCGATCTTTAGTGACGACTGTCCAGCCATCTTTAAGCATTTTACTGTGCCGTGCACCAGCATTAATCATCGGCTCTATCGTAAGGCACATACCAGTGTGTAATACTTCACCCGTACCTGGGCGACCATAATGCAGCACTTGCGGCTCTTCATGAAACACTGCACCTATGCCATGACCGCAATACTCACGGACAACCGAGTAGCTATGCTTTTCAGCGTGTTGTTGAATAATATGGCCAATATCACCTAAGCGAACACCATTTTTTACTTTCTTTAAGGCTAAATATAAGCATTCTTGAGTCACGCGAATTAACCGCTCAGCCATAATGCTGGGCTTACCCACTACAAACATTTCTGAAGTGTCGCCGTGATAACCATCTTTAATTACTGTGACATCAATATTAATAATGTCACCATCTTTTAATTTTTTATCATTTGGTATGCCATGGCAAATAACATGGTTAACTGAGGTACATACTGACTTAGGAAAACCATGATAATTAAGCGGTGCAGGTATAGCTTGCTGTTCATTAACTATATAGTCATGGCACAAGGTATTTAATTCATCTGTGGTTACGCCAGCTTGCACATGCGGCCTAATCATTTCTAATACTTCAGCCGCTAAGCGCCCGGCTACGCGCATTTTTTCAATTTCTGCCGCAGTTTTAATAATTGCAGTCATGCATAGTCTCTCTTTAATATCGTCAGGTTTTAGTTACTAACGATTTGCTGTAAAAATACACATTTTATTGTGTTTACCACGCGCCTATGGTATAAAGCGCGCCGCTAATAAGCAAATTGCATTGGTGCGGTTATTGTAGCATTTTTGCTGCTGACATCACACATGCAGTGTAAATTGGCGAAACTTAAACAAAACATAACCAAAACACACATACATCGACACATGCACCGGGGTGCTTTGTTTGGCGTTTAACCAAAGCCTAACCAAAGTCGGCACATGGGATGTATGGAGGCTTAACCCCTTATACAGGAAAATAAATCATGGCAAAAGTTTCTATGCGCGACATGCTCCAAGCGGGCGTTCACTTCGGTCACCAAACTCGTTATTGGAATCCAAAAATGAAACCATTCATTTTTGGTGCGCGTAACAAGGTACATATCATCAATTTGGAAAAAACTGTTCCAATGATGAACGATGCATTGGCATTTATTCAACAAGTATCTGCAAAGAAAGGCAAAATCTTATTTGTTGGTACTAAGCGTGCAGCATCTGAGGCAATCAAAGAAGCGGCAACTAAAGTTGATCAGTTCTATGTAAATCACCGTTGGTTAGGTGGCATGCTGACAAACTGGAAAACTGTGCGTCAATCAATCAAGCGTTTAAAAGATCTTGAAGCACAAAGCCAAGACGGTACTTTTGACAAGTTAACTAAAAAAGAAGCTTTAGATCGTACTCGCGAAATGGACAAGTTAGAAAAAAGCTTAGGCGGTATCAAGAATATGGGCGGTTTACCAGACGTTCTATTCGTAATTGATGCTGATCACGAGCATATTGCTATCAAAGAAGCAAATAACTTAGGTATTCCTGTTGTTTCAATCGTTGATACTAACTCTGATCCAGTTGGCGTTGATTATGTAGTACCAGGTAACGATGACGCTATCCGCGCTATCCAGTTATACTTGGCAGCTGCTGGTCAAGCGATTGCTGATGGCCGTGAAAAAAATATCGAAGTACAGGCTGAAGCCGAAGCTTTCGTTGAAGCCGAGTAATTTTTCTGATTTTAGCTTTAAGAGATTTAAAGTAAATACAGAGTAAAATTGCGACAGGGGCTTTTGCCCCTGTTTGTTCAACCAGAATTAATACGAGGAAGCTCTCATGGCTGTAACTGCCGCTTTAGTAAAAGAACTTCGCGAGCGCACAGGCGCTGGCATGATGGATTGTAAAAAAGCACTGGAAGAAACTAGTGGTGATGTAGAAGCTGCAATTGATGCGATGCGTAAAAGTGGTTTGGCTAAAGCAGCCAAGAAAGCTGGCCGCATTGCAGCAGAAGGCGCTATCATTACTCGCGTAGGTAACGGTATTGGCTTAGCAATTGAATTTAACTGTGAAACAGACTTTGTTGCACGTGATGCAAGCTTTTTAAACTTTGCGAATTCTGTTGCTGACTTAGCACATGCTAATAAGTTATTCACTGCTGAAGCTATCTTAGCAGCTGACTTAAACGGTACTTCTGTAGATGATACCCGTGCTGCTTTAGTTGCTAAAATTGGTGAAAACATCAATGTACGTCGCGCTGCTGTAGTAGAGGGCGAAACGATTGGTCAATACGTTCACTCAGGTCGTATCGGCGTATTAGCAGTACTTGAAGGCGGTAATGAAGACGTGGCTAAAGATGTAGCAATGCATGTTGCTGCTAATAACCCAGGTTTCTTAACACCAGAAGATGTACCTGCTGATGTTGTTCAACGTGAACACGAAATTCAATTAGATATCGCAGTAAACTCAGGCAAGCCTAAAGAAATCGCTGAAAAGATGGTTGCAGGCCGTATGAGTAAGTTTACTGGTGAAGTAAGCTTAACAGGTCAGCCGTTTGTTAAAGATCCATCAATGTCAGTTGGTGATTTCTTAAAACAAAATGACGCTAAAGCTGTTTCTTTCACTCGCTTAGAAGTTGGTGAAGGTATCGAAAAGAAAGAAGAAGACTTTGCTGCTGAAGTTGCAGCACAAATTGCTGCTGCTAAAAAGTAATTTGCACTTCTGCCTAAGGGCAAAAAAAGCTAGAATAACCGCGTCTTTAGGTTTTTACCTAAGCCGCGGTTTTTTTTATCTATAATTTAGCAAATTCACACTGCACTATGAGGTTGTCATGAGCACAAATCCAAAACCAAGTTACCGTAGGATCTTATTAAAACTTAGTGGCGAAGCGCTAATGGGAGAAGAAGGCTTTGGAATTGATCCCAAAGTGTTGGATCGCATGGCACAAGAAATTAAAGAATTAGTTGAGCTAGGTGTGCAAGTTGGCATTGTGATTGGTGGCGGCAATATATTTCGTGGTGAAGGCTTAGCCAAAGCAGGCATGAACCGAGTAGTGGGCGATCATATGGGCATGTTAGCTACCGTAATGAATGGCCTAGCCATGCGTGATGCATTGCATCGTGCCTATGTTAATGCCCGTTTAATGAGTGCTATTCCACTTAATGGTGTTTGCGATAACTATAGTTGGGCCGAAGCCATTAGCTTGTTAAAGTCGGGGCGTATTGTTATTTTCTCTGCTGGCACAGGCAACCCATTTTTTACTACAGATTCAGCTGCCTGTTTACGCGGTATTGAAATTGGCGCTGATGCGGTGTTAAAAGCGACTAAAGTTGATGGAGTATTTTCTGCTGATCCAGTAAAAGATCCTACTGCTACTTTATACACAAAACTGAGTTATGCTGAAGTGTTAGAGAAAGAATTAAAAGTGATGGATCTTGCGGCCTTTACGTTAGCCCGAGATCATAATTTGAAGATCCGCGTCTTTAATATGAACAAGCCTGGCGCATTAAAACGAGTAGTTATGGGTGATCCAGAAGGTACAGTGATCGACCACGCGGAAAATTTACAGTAAACTAGATAAGTTATGCCTAAGCGCATTGGATAGAAAAGGATACAGATCGTGATTAACGACATTATTAAAGATATTAAAGTTCGCATGGATAAAAGTGTTGATGCACTTAAGTCACAGTTAAGTAAAGTACGTACAGGCCGTGCCCACCCAAGTTTATTAGATGGCATTATGGTATCTTATTATGGTGCAGACACACCATTGAATCAGGTAGGTAATGTATCTATTGAAGATTCACGTACACTAGCCATAACCGTATTTGATAAAAGCTTAACGCCGGCAGTTGAAAAAGCCATTATGGGCTCAGACTTAGGTTTAAACCCAATGTCTGCAGGCACAGTGATCCGTGTTCCATTACCCGCTTTAACAGAAGAACGCCGTAAGAGCTTAGTGAAAGTGGTTCGAGGTGAAGCTGAAAACGGCCGTGTTGCTGTACGCAATATTCGTCGTGATGCTAACAGTGAATTGAAAGCGTTATTAAAAGATAAAGAAATCAGTGAAGATGATGAGCGTCGCGCAGCAGACGAGATCCAAAAAGTGACTGATATTTTTATTAAGAAAGTGGATGAAGTTCTAGCAGATAAAGAAAAAGACTTAATGGAAGTCTAATTAACTCTCTACTTTTAAAAAAGCGTTGCAGCGCTTCGGTGGCACAACGCTTTTTATATTTTCAAATATCAAATGTCTGACTAATTTAAGGCAATTACAAGGATAGGTCTCACATTATGACTGCAATAACGCAGCTCAACCCGAAAAATTTACCACAACACGTGGCAATAATCATGGATGGCAATGGACGTTGGGCACAGCGGCAAGGAAAACCAAGAGTTTGGGGTCATAAGAAAGGGGTTGAATCCGTTCGTCGCAGCGTGAGTTTTTGTCGTGAGTTGGGTATTAAGTCTCTAACTTTATTTGCTTTTAGTAGTGAAAATTGGCGGCGCCCTGAAAAAGAAGTTAGTACATTAATGCAGTTGTTTTTGATGGTACTGCAAAGCGAAGTTAAGACATTACATAAGCACAATGTGCGCTTGAAAATTGTCGGTAATTTAACGCCTTTTAATGACAAGTTAAGGGCAAATATTACAAAGGCAGAGCAACTTACCGCTAATAATACCAGCATGACGCTTAATATAGCGGCGAATTATGGTGGTCGTTGGGATATTGTTAATGCAGCAAAAGGTTTGCTGCAAAAGGTGGAACAAGGTAAGTTAGCGAGCACAGATTTGACTGAAGATATGTTCGCAAAAGAAATACAAATGAATGACCAACCTGAGTTAGATTTACTTATTCGAACAGGTGGTGATATACGGATCAGTAATTTTCTGCTGTGGCAAGCAGCTTATGCTGAACTATGGTTTACTGATACTCTATGGCCTGACTTTAATCAGCAAGTATTTTCAGAGGCAATTGCTGCATTTGTTAACCGTGAGCGTCGCTTTGGTTGTACCGGTGAGCAAATCAGGCAGTTAGCTCAAAGTAGCAAAGGATAAAGATATTGTTTAAGCAACGGGTTATTACCGCACTCTTATTAGCGCCACTAGCGCTGTTAGCTGTATTCTATTTACCACTAGCTGGTTTTGCCGTGTTTATTAGTGCCGCTTTTTTATTGGCAGCTTGGGAGTGGAGTGGGTTTTGTGGCTTAGCCAAAAAGAGTCTCCGCGCTATTTATGTTGGTATCACAGCAATTATATTTTTACTGTTATACATCTTATTACCTGCGCAATTAACACAACCACTGACAACACAACTCTTGCTGCATAGTCTGTTATTGATCGGTGTTATTTGGTGGTTAATTGCCATTGCTTTAGTGCTTAGCTTCCCGCGTAGTAAAACAATATGGGCAGCAAAAGATTGGTTAAAAGCCTTAATGGGCTGGTTTACGTTGATTCCAGCTTGGGCTGCAGTGCTTTATATTCGCCATACTGGTTATGCCGAATCTGAATTTACCGGCGCTTGGTTAATCTGTGCATTACTGGGGTTAGTTTGGGCGGCAGATATTGGTGGTTATATTATCGGTAAGCCGTTTGGTAAACATAAATTGCTACCACGAGTCAGCCCAGGAAAAACAGTTGAAGGTATGCTGGGAGGCTTAGGTTTTGTGGCGTTATTAGTTACCCTTGTTGCTGTTCAGCGAGGCTGGCCTGAGCAAACTTGGCTTTGGTATCTTGCTGCATTGACGTTGACTATATTGTCTGTTTTCGGTGATTTAAGTGAAAGTATGTTTAAGCGTGTTGCTGGCGTTAAAGACAGTGGTGCTTTTCTTCCTGGCCATGGTGGCATTTTAGATCGGATTGATAGTCTAACGGCAACAGCGCCATTATTTGCACTGATTATAGCCTTATTAAGCGGTCTTTATTAATGCGTAATGTGGTGATTCTAGGCTCGACGGGGTCTATAGGCATGAGCACGTTATCCGTGTTAGAGCAGCACCCTGATAAGTATCAGGTATTTGCACTTACCGCAGCTACTCAGACGGATAAACTACTGCAGCAATGTTTAGAGTTTAAGCCACGTTACGCTGCAATGGTTGATGTAACTGCTGCCCAAAGCTTAAAGGTGCAGTTACAACAAGCAGGCAGTAAAACCGAGGTATTAGCGGGTGTTGAGTCACTAAGCTATGTGGCCGCTGCAAGTGAAGCTGATATTGTAATGGCGGCTATTGTAGGCGCGGCGGGGTTATTACCTACGTTAGCGGCTGTAGAGCAAGGCAAGACAGTATTACTAGCCAATAAAGAAGCCCTAGTAATGAGTGGCGAGCTATTTATTAATAAAGTACAGCAACATAAAGCTACTTTGTTACCTATTGATAGTGAGCATAATGCTATATTTCAATGCTTGCCTGCGGCCATGCAACAGCAGAGCCATAGTCAAGCTATAGCTAGTTATGGTATTAGCAAGTTATTGCTAACCGGCAGTGGCGGCCCTTTTTTAACAACAAACTTAGCTGATTTTGACCAGATAACGCCCAATCAAGCTGTGGCGCATCCTAATTGGAGTATGGGGGCTAAAATTTCAGTTGATAGCGCCACTATGATGAATAAAGGCTTGGAATTTATTGAGGCCCGTTGGTTATTTAATTGTCAGCCAGATGACATAGAAGTTGTTATTCACCCGCAAAGTATTATCCATTCAATGGTGCAATATAGTGATGGCTCTGTATTGGCTCAGTTAGGGCAGCCAGATATGCGTACACCTATTGCTCATGCATTGGCTTTCCCTGAACGCATGGCCAGTCCTGTTTCGCCACTTAGCTTCAAGCAGATGCGAGATTTTACGTTTACCCAGCCAGACAGAGCCCGATATCCTAATTTATATCTAGCGATAACGGCTTGCCAATATGGACAAGGCGCTACGACTGCAATTAATGCAGCCAATGAGGTAGCCGTGGCGGCGTTTTTAAAACAACAGATCCGCTTTACCGATATTTATCGTGTTAATGCGGCTAGCTTGGAACAATTTGCTCAAACTAAGGTCTGTACCTTAGACGAAATTTTACAGCTAGATCAACTTGCTCGACAAAAAGCTGAGCATTTTATAAGGAAACACTGTTAATGTTGGGTGCGATATGGAACTTATTATCCTTTGTGGTCGCGCTTGGCATATTGGTCACAGTGCATGAGTTTGGTCACTTTTGGGTAGCTAGAAAAAATGGTGTTTTAGTTAAACGCTTCTCTATTGGTTTTGGCAAAGCGTTAGTCAGCTGGCGCGATCGGCAAGGTACTGAGTTTGTCATTGCGGCCATTCCTTTAGGCGGCTATGTACGGATGCTAGATGAACGGGTAGATCCTGTTTTGCCCCAATTTAAAGACCTCTCTTTTAATAGTAAAACAGTTTGGCAACGCATGGCTATTATAGCTGCGGGCCCTGCTGCTAACTTTATTTTTGCTTTTATTGCCTTATGGCTAATGTATATGCTGGGTGTGCAAACCATTAAGCCTGTTATTGCGACAGTGGCTCCACAGTCTATCGCTGCTCAAGCTAAAGTGCCTAGCAACTCGCAAATTGTCTCAGTCAATGGTCACACGGCTACCGATGCCAATAATGTTAACTTATTGCTAGTTGAGCAATTAGGCCGTGATCAGATAGAACTAGGGATCAAAGACTTTGCTACTGGCCAAGCGAGAACCATAGTACTTGACACTACTGACTGGCAGTTTAATCCGGAGCAGCAGAGTGTTTTTGCTAGTTTAGGTTTAGAGCTAGATCGGCCTCAAGCCCTGACAGAGTTAGCGTTAATCGCTGAAAATAGCGCTGCGCAGCGTGACGGTTTACAGCAAAATGATAAAATTATACAAATTGATGAGACTGTTATTAATCAGTGGTCCCAAGTAGTAACCATAGTAAGTAATAGCCCTGAACGACCCTTACACATGCTTATAGAGCGCCAAGGTCAAGAGCTTGAGCTAACCGTAACCCCAGCTAGTGTGGCTGGTAAAGATGGCTTTTCTCAAGGAATGCTTGGCGTGAGCCCTAAAGTAACACCTTGGTCAGAGGGAGTGGTTTACACGCAGCGTTATGGTCCCATAGAAGCGGTGTCAGCCGGCTTTACACATAGTTGGCAGTTAATTAGATTAAGCTTTGTAATGATAGGGAAGTTGATCACTGGCGATGTCTCTATGAAACATCTTAGTGGCCCAATTTCTATTGCACAAGGCGCAGGAAGCACCGCAAGCATAGGTTTCGTTGCTTTTTTATCGTTTTTAGCCTTAATAAGTGTTAATTTAGGCGTCATAAATTTATTACCGTTACCTATTCTTGATGGTGGCCACTTAATGTATATGCTAGTGGAACTAATTCGGGGTAAACCTGTCTCTGAAAAGACGCAGGAAATAGGTTTCAGGTTTGGCGCGTTACTCCTGTTAATGTTAATGGGAATAGCCTTATTAAATGATATTTCTCGTTTATAAATAACTAATCATAAGTAGTTCACATAATGACAATTAGACGATTAGTAGCAGCGATGTTACTTGCAACAGCAAGTGGCTCGGTGCTCGCGGAAGAAAGTTTTACAGTTCAAGATATTCAGGTTGAAGGCTTACAACGTGTAGCTTTAGGTGCAGCATTAAATAATCTGCCTTTTAACGTTGGTGATACGGTGACTGAATATAGCCTATCGCGAAGCCTCCGTACTTTGTACGCAGCAGGCCATTTTGATGATGTCAAAGTGTACCGTGATGGCAATACGGTTATTTATCGTTTACGTGAGCGACCTACAATTAATTTAATAGAGTTTGATGGCAATAAAGATATTAAAGATGATCAGCTCATTGAAAGTTTATCTGGTAATCGGGTTGAAGTCGGAGAGCCATTAGATAAGACCATTTTATCTAATATCGAAAATGGCTTAACTGAATTCTATCATGGTGTTGGTAAGTATCAGGCCACAGTGAATATAGATGTGATCTATTTACCCCGGAATAGAGTTAATTTAAAAGTTAAATTCTCTGAGGGTGATGCCGCTTCTGTTCGTCAGATTAATATTGTCGGTAATAAATTATTTTCCAATGATGAATTACTAAAAAATATTGAATCAAAGCAAGATTTACCTTGGTGGCGCTTTATGTCATCGGATCGTTACCAAAAACAAACACTGCAAGGTGATATTGAGAAAATAACTAGCTACTATTTAGATCGTGGCTATCTTCGTTTTAGGCTTGATTCCTCTCAAGTATCTGTTAGCCCTGATAAAACTTCAGTTTATGTGACATTAAATATTACTGAAGGTGAGCAATATACCGTCAACGGTGTTAGGTTTGTTGGTGATTTAATTGGTAAAGATGAGTTTATAAAATCCATTTTACCGATAGAAGAGGGCCAACTTTATAACGGTGCTTTAGTAACCTATACTGAGGAGAGTATCGCTAAGTTATTGGCGCGATTTGGTTATGCAAATTCAAAAGTAAGAACTATTCCCAATATCAATGATGAAACAAAAGAAGTTGAGTTAACTATTAGTGTCGATCCAGGAAAACGTGTTTATGTGCGTCGTATCGATGTATTTGGTAATGGCAACACTCAAGATGAAGTTATTCGCCGAGAGCTGCGTCAGTTGGAAGGAGCTTGGTTATCGAATGATTTATTGGAGCTATCCAAGCAACGAATCCAACGTTTAAGTTATATTGAATCGGTAGACTTTTCGACGACCCCAGTGCTAGGGATAGATGATCAAGTTGATATTAGCTTTACAGTCAAAGAGCAGCCTTCAGGGAGTTTTAATGCAGGGGTTTCTTATGGTAACTATATGGGATTATCTTTTGAATTAGGCGTGCAGCAAGCAAATTTCCTCGGAACAGGTAACTCTGCTGGAATCAGTTTGCAAACAAATCAATTTCAAAAATCGTTAAGCGTGAGCTATACCGATCCCTATTTTACTTTGGACGGCGTAAGTTTAGGCGGTCAGGTTTTCTACAGTGAATTAGATTACAGTAAACGTTCTAGTCGCTTAGAAGCTTACAATTCTGAGCGATACGGTTTTGGGGCTAACGTTGGGTACCCAATTAATGAATATAACCGAATAAATTTTGGTGCTAACTATGTTGTTAATAAAATAAATAGTATTACCGAGTATGACCAATTAAGGCATTTTCGTGCTGTTGTTTTAGAACCTAATAATCCAGAAAGTGGTTATAACTTTACTAACTATGAATTATCTGCCGGTTGGGTGCAAAGCACATTAAATCGCGGCTTATTTCCAACTGCAGGTCATTATTTTGGTTTTAATGTTAAAGTAACTACACCAAATTCTGATTTACAATTTTACAAAGCGAATTTTGAAGCGCGAAAGTATTTCCCGTTAAGTCAAGATCATGCGTGGTCATTTTTAAGTAAGCTAGAACTAGGTTATGGCAATGGTTATGGTGATAAAAATGGTTATGATTACACCTTGCCGTTTACTGAGAATTTCTATGCTGGGGGCCAGAATATACGTGGTTTTGAAAGCCGCATTATAGGACCTCATGCGATTGTTCGAAGAACATCTTCTGTACCTGGGATCCCAACGGTTAATCCTGGCAGTAATTTTATCGGCGATTTATCTAGCGATAGATATGAAGTTTCAGAACGATCGTTTGGTGGTAATGCGTTAGCCATTTTAACAATGGAATTAATCACACCAACACCATTCTTAAGTGATGATTATCGTAACTCAGTTAGAACTAGCCTCTTTATGGATGCTGGTAATGTGTGGGATACTGAGTTTGATATTCATCGTTATGATGATTTAAGTGTTGATTATACTTATTCTATATCGCAACCTGCGTTAGTTGATTATTCTGATCCTAGTTTAATTAGGGCATCTGCGGGGGTGTCAGTGCAGTGGATTTCACCAATGGGACCGTTGACATTTAGTTTGGCTAAAGTAATCAAAAAGCACGAAGGTGATAAACAAGAAAACTTTAGTTTTAATATTGGCACAACTTTTTAAGTACAATAATAAAATTTAATTTTAAGTATAAATAGGGAAACATGATGATTAATAAAAATATATTCAAAACAGCAATGGTTTTAGTAACAGGGCTATTGATGACCGCAACAGTTGCTGCAAAAGAAATGAAAATTGGCTACGTTGATGTTCAAGCGGTAGCAAGTCAGTTGCCACAAGCTACAGCAATGCAGAAAACTATCCGCTCTGAATTTGGCTCGCGCATGGAAGCGGTAGAGAAATTACAAAAAGATATTGGTTTCAATATCGAAAAGCTTCGCCGTGATGGACCAACCATGAGTCAACAACAGCAAGATGATTTAAAAGAAACTGTAAATAAGCAGCGTCAACAATATGAGCAACTAGCAGGTCCATTACAAGAAGACCTGCGTGCACGTCAAACTGAAGAGCGTAATAAATTATTAGGCTTAATTCAAAGTGCTATTGAAGAAGTGGCAGCGCGTGATAAGTATGACTTAATATTAAATGCAAGCGCGGCTTTATACGCTAAGCCTGAATACGATATTACCAGTTCAGTAACCAGCGTTGCGAGCAAGAAATAATAATGACAGGCTACACTTTAAACTCAATAGCCGAGATGTTAAACGCTCGGCTAATGGGTGATTGCACAGATAAAATTTTATCAATTGCCACGTTAGAAAATGCGAATCGCGGCCAGATTAGTTTTTTATCTAACATTAAATACCGTAAATACCTATCTGAAACCAACGCATCTGCGGTGATAGTAACTGAAGAGGTTTTACCTTTTGTGGCACCAGGCGTTGCAGCATTGGTTGTTACCGATCCGTATATTGCTTTTGCCAAAATAGCTCAAGTTTTAGATAACACGCCTAATGCTGCAGTTAATATTCACCCATCTGCTGTTATCGATCCTTTGGCTAAGGTTGCCGAAGATGTGTCAGTGGGTGCTAACGCAGTCATTGCCGCGGGGGCCACTTTGGCATCAGGCGTACAAATTGGGGCAGGGTGTTTTATTGGTCAAGATGCTAAAATTGCTAGCAATACCAAAATATGGCCCAATGTAACAATTTATCATCGGGTTGAGATAGGTGAAGACTGTATTATTCATAGCGGTGCTGTAATTGGTGCCGACGGTTTTGGTTTTGCTAATGAAAAGGGTAATTGGCTGAAAATACCTCAAGTTGGTAGTGTTGTTATTGGTAATCAGTGTGAAATTGGTGCTAATACGACTATCGATAGAGGTGCAATTGAAAATACACTTATTGGTAATAATGTTATTATTGATAACCTATGTCAGATTGCCCACAACGTTAATATTGGCGATCATACCGCTATTGCCGGTGCAACTGTGGTTGCAGGTAGTACATCTATAGGCCGTTACTGTATTATTGGCGGTGCTGCTGTTATTAATGGTCATATTACTATTTGTGATGGCGCTCATGTTTCTGGTATGGCAATGGTTATGAAGCCTATATCAGAAAAAGGTGTTTATTCATCAGGTATTCCTGCGGTTGCCAATCGTGAATGGCGTAAGAATACAGCTAAGTTGCGGCAAATTGACCAGCTTTATCAACGCGTGAAAACATTAGAGTCACAGTTTAAAACTCAGCTAGATCCAGAAAATGCTGACACTACTACAGAGGAATAGCTTTGGCTAATCAATTAAACAGTTTGCAGATCCAGGAAATAATGGCTTTATTGCCACACCGTTATCCTTTTTTACTGATAGACCGTGTGCTTGATTATACTCCTGGTGAAAGCTTAACCGCCATTAAGAATGTGTCAATTAATGAACCTATTTTTACTGGTCACTTTCCTAACATGCCTATTTTTCCAGGAGTATTAATTCTTGAGGCACTAGCGCAAGCAACGGGTATTTTAGGTTTTAAAACTGTTACTGAACGTGCAGAAAATGAACTTTACTTATTTGCAGCTATTGATGAAGCTAGATTTAAAAAGCCTGTCGTGCCGGGTGATCAGATGGTATTAGAAGTGAAGTTTTTAAAAGAGCGTCGCAATATCTGGAAATTTTACGGTGAAGCTAAAGTCGATGGCCAAGTAGTTTGCTCGGCTGAATTAATGTGTGCCAGAAGAGAATTATAACGTGATCCATCCATCAGCAGTAATTGAGTCCAGTGCCGTTATTGGTAAAAATGTCACTGTCGGTCCTTTTAGTTATATTGGTCATAATGTCACTTTAGGTGATGATTGTATAGTTGAGTCTCATGTAGCTATTAAAGGTCCTAGTACCTTTGGTCGTGGCAATCATTTTTTTCAATTTGCCAGCATAGGCGAAGCTTGCCAAGATAAAAAATATCGCGGTGAAGATACGCAATTATTGGTGGGTGACTATAATGTGTTTCGAGAGGGCTGTTCGGTTCATCGTGGCACGGTTCAAGATCAAGGTAAAACCATTATAGGTAGTCATAATTTATTTATGAATACTACCCATGTAGCCCATGACTGTGTTATTGGTGATAATGTGATTTTTGCTAGCGGCGCTCAAGCTGCAGGGCATGTTCATATTGGTGATTGGGCTATTTTAGGTGGCATGACTGGGGTGCACCAGTTTGTTCATATTGGCTCCCATAGTTTTTGTGGTGGCGGCTCTATTGTTCTTAAAGATGTTCCCCCTTATGTTATGGTACACGGTGCTCCTTGTGTTCCAGGTGGCATTAATACTGAGGGATTAAAACGTCGAGGCTATAGTAGTGAAGCACTATTAGAAATACGCCGTGCTTACAAAGAAGTTTATCGTAAAAATCAAACTACTGCTGAAGCCTTAGCTGCGTTGGCAGATAAAGCTGCGCAATTCCCTGAGCTTAAAGTTTTTACTGACTTTATTGCTAATGCTAGCCGTGGCATAGTGCGCTAAGCATCAGGCAACCTCGCAAATTTACAGCCTGATTTTGCATTAGAGTACACCACATTAACCTGCTGTGTGCTCTTGTTCCCTTACTTGAAAAATTAATCTAGATTTCGTTTTTAATTAATTTGCTTTAATTTGTCTTAACTATAAACTCAGCATCATTTTTTGTCGGTGCTAATATCTTTGTAGACTCTACTTTGTAAATGCAGGGTGTCTTAGCATGTTGAAACCGAAGTTAGCACCTCATCAGCTTATTCATCAGGATAAGGCATTAGATCCTAGTTTACTGGGTGTTATGTGTTGGAATAGCCAAAAGTTAACAATGACAGCTGCATTTCAGCACTGTTTAAGCCAGTTATTAACGCAGTATCCAACCCAATTATTATTATTACAAGAAGCGAAGTTGGCTATTAGCAATAGTTTACCGCTCGGTGGTTGGTCATATGCAATTTCGCCTAATATGCAAACGGCCAATCATTTATTTGGAGTGCTCACTGCAGGTGAATGTGCTTTTAGTTATATTGACACTGTGCTTAGCCGAGGCAGAGAACTCAGTTTTGCGACACATAAAAGTCAAATGATTACTGAACATCCGCTCACTACCGGTCAGAAACTATTAGTTGTTAATGTTCATGCGGTTAATTTTGTTCGTCATGGTCAGTTTCAACAGGAAATACTGATATTACGGCAAATATTGCTACAACATCAGGGCCCATTAATTGTTGCTGGTGATTTTAATATTTGGAGCCGTTCGCGCCGTTTGTATTTAGCACAATTTTGTCGTGCAATGGGACTAAAAAAAGTGGCTATGGAAGATGCTCATCATATTAAAAGTTTCCGCCGCCAACCTTTAGATTTTATCTTATATCGCGATCTTAAATTGCGCTCGGCTATTGCTATTAATACAGCCGCTGTCTCTGATCATAATCCAAT
Source organism: Rheinheimera sp. WS51 (assembly GCF_050936095.1). Lineage (NCBI taxonomy): Bacteria > Pseudomonadati > Pseudomonadota > Gammaproteobacteria > Chromatiales > Chromatiaceae > Rheinheimera > Rheinheimera sp. WS51. Next base: position 224,698 of record NZ_JBOTRC010000004.1, on the reverse strand, counting down.
TTATAGCCAGTTCTATATATAATTAAATTTCCAAGCCAGTGCTAAAGCGGGTAACATTGAGCAGATAAACTTGGTGAAAACTTGTCGCTATATTTAAGTGCAAAGAGCAATTAATGACTAATGAAAAAGAGAATATAATTAAAATAGCTATTATTGTTGGCGAGCATTCCGGCGATATTTTAGGGGCAGATCTAATTCAAGCATGTTTAAAGCGTTATCCTAATGCCCAGTTTTATGGCATTGGTGGCCCGCGCATGCAAGCTTTGGGTTTTACCGCTTTATTTGATATGGAAGAGCTAGCGGTAATGGGCATTGTTGAAGTTTTAGGCCGTTTGCCACGTTTGCTAAAAGTCAAAAAAGAGATTGTTAGTGCATTACTAGCTGATAAGCCCGATGTGTTTGTAGGAATTGATGCACCAGACTTCAATTTACCAGTAGAGCTTAAATTAAAACAAGCTGGCATTAAAACTGTGCATTATGTCAGTCCTTCAGTGTGGGCATGGCGACACAAGCGAATTTTTAAAATAGCCGCAGCAACCGATATGGTGTTGTCATTATTGCCTTTTGAAAAAGAGTTCTATGATAAATACCAAGTGCCATGTACCTTTGTCGGCCATACCATGGCGGATAGCATTCCTTTACAGGTCAATAAAGTAGAAGCAAAACAAGCTTTAGAATTAAATAGCGCAGAAAATGTATTAGCTATTATGCCAGGTAGTCGAAGTAATGAGATTAAACTACTGGCAGCCGATTTTTTACAAGCGGCGGCAACGCTTAAGCAACAACAACCTAGTTTACAGCTTATTTGTAATATGGTGACGAAAGAAAAGGCCGAGCAATTTGCGCAAATTAAACAACAAGTCGCACCAGATCTAACCGTACAGGTATTTATTGGCCAAGCACGAGAGGTGCTATTGGCCTCTGATGCTACCTTCATTACTTCTGGCACCGCGACATTAGAAGCGATGCTAGCTAAATGTTTAATGGTGGTCAGCTATAAAGCCAATTGGTTAACCTATCAAATAGGTAGCCGTTTAGTGAAACTGGCACATTTTAGCTTACCCAATTTATTAGCTGGTCGTGGTATGGTTGCGGAGTTATTACAACATCAAGTAACACCGGCAGCATTAGTAGAAAAAATGCAGCCTTTACTTAGTTCAGATCGCACACCGCTATTAGCGGAATATACCGCTATTCATCAAACAATTAAATGCGATGCAAGCCAGCAAGCAGCAACAGCAATTTTTAAGGTAATTAATCAGGATGCAGTATCAAAGGCCTAATATAGCGTTAATTTGTGGCGTAGATGAAGTGGGGCGGGGCCCGTTAATTGGTGCTGTGGTAACAGCGGCAGTTATTCTTGATCCGTCTAAGCCCATTGCCGGTTTAACTGACTCAAAAAAACTGTCTGAAAAAAAACGCTTATTACTGGCTGAGCAAATAAAACAAAATGCTTTAGCTTGGGCTTTGGGCCGGGCTGAAGTAGCTGAAATTGACCAGCTAAACATTCTGCATGCCACTATGCTTGCTATGCGAAGAGCTGTAGCGGCGTTACCCATTGTGCCTAATTGGATATTGGTTGACGGTAATCGCACACCTGACTTTGGTATTAGTGCTTCAGCTATAGTTAAAGGTGATGGGTTGGTGCCTGAAATCAGCGCGGCTTCTATTTTGGCTAAAGTAGCACGAGATAACGAAATGTATGCATTAGATCAAGCCTATCCGCAGTATGGGTTCGCTGCGCATAAAGGCTACCCTACGGCTGCGCATTTGGCTGCAATAGCACAGTACGGTGTGTTAGAGCAACATAGGAGTAGTTTTAAGCCGGTACGCTTAGTATTGGAGCAGCAAGACTAATGGCAGAACCCAGTTTTATTCATTTACGTGTCCATAGTGACTTTTCATTAGTTGATGGTGTTGCCAAAGTAAAGCCGATCATTAAAGCGGCAAGCCAATTAAAAATGCCAGCAATTGCGCTAACTGATCAAATGAACTTTTGTGGCTTAGTACGCTACTACAGTACGGCTCACGATGCGGGTATTAAACCTATTATTGGTGTCGATTGTTGGGTGCAGCATCCGGCATTTGGCACTGAGACCAGCCGTTTATTGCTATTGGCCGCTGATAACACGGGTTATCAAAACCTATGTAATATTATTTCTAAAGCCTATTTACGAGGCCATGTTGCTGGCAAGCCGCAGATCGATCATCAATGGTTAGCAGAGCATGCCAGTGGCGTTATTGTGTTATCAGGTGGCAAAGATGGTGCCTTAGGTAAGGCCCTCATTAAGCAGAATCAGCCTTTAGTCAATGAGCTGGTGGCGTATTACCAACAGTATTTCCCCGATCGTTTTTATCTAGAACTCTGTCGCACCGGCAGGCCTGATGAAGAGCTCTATATTCAACAAGCCGTAGCATTAGCTGAACAGCATCAATTGCCTGTAGTGGCTACCAACGAAGTGGTGTTTTTAAAGCGCGAAGACTTTGCTGCCCATGAAATTAGGGTCGCCATTCATGACAGCTTTACCCTAGATGATAAACGACGACCTAAGCTTTATTCTGAACAGCAATATTTGCGCACTGAACAAGAAATGCAGCATTTATTTGCAGACTTGCCAGAAGCACTAGAAAACTCAGTAGAAATAGCCAAACGCTGCAATGTCACTATTCGCTTGGGTGAATACTTTTTACCGGCATTTCCAACAGGCGGAATGTCTGACGCAGATTTCTTGGTTATGAAGTCTAAAGAGGGTTTAGAGCAGCGCTTACTAACCTTATTTCCTGATGAAAATATACGAGCACAACAGCGACCCAGCTACGACGAGCGGTTACAAATTGAATTAGATGTTATTAACCAAATGGGCTTTCCAGGCTACTTCTTGGTTGTAATGGAATTTATTCAATGGAGTAAAGATCATGATATTCCTGTTGGCCCCGGTCGAGGCTCTGGTGCCGGCTCTTTAGTTGCCTATGCCTTAAAAATAACGGACTTGGATCCACTTGAGTTTGACTTATTATTTGAACGATTTTTAAACCCAGAGCGGGTATCTATGCCTGACTTTGACGTCGACTTTTGCATGGACCGGCGGGATGAGGTGATAGAGCACGTTGCTGATATGTATGGCCGTGAAGCCGTATCGCAAATTATCACCTTTGGCACTATGGCCGCTAAGGCTGTTATCCGCGATGTGGGACGGGTGCTTGGGCATCCCTATGGCTTTGTAGAGCGGATATCTAAACTTATCCCTATGACGCCAGGTATGACACTAGAACAGGCTTTTAAAGAAGAGCCAAGGTTACCCGAGCTATATGCCCAAGATGAAGAAGTCAAAGATCTCATCGATATGGCTAGGCAACTAGAAGGCGTCACTCGTAATGCCGGTAAACACGCCGGCGGTGTTGTAATAGCGCCGACTAAAATTACTGACTTTTCTCCACTGTATTGCGATGAGCATGGTAATAACCCTGTTACGCAATTTGATAAAAATGATGTGGAATACGCCGGCTTAGTGAAATTTGACTTCTTAGGCTTGCGTACCCTCACTATTTTGCAATGGGCTGTGAATATGGCTAATGCTCGCTTAGCCAAAGAAGGCAAGCAGCCAATTGATATTAACCATATTCCATTGGTTGATAAAGCTAGCTTTGATTTATTGCAAAGAGCAGATACAACCGCCGTGTTTCAGCTTGAATCACGGGGTATGAAAGACTTAATTCGCCGCTTAAAGCCAGACTGCTTTGAAGATATGATAGCGCTAGTGGCGTTATTTAGACCCGGGCCACTGCAATCGGGCATGGTAGATAACTTTATTGACCGTAAGCGTGGTCGAGAAGCCATTTCTTATCCGGATGAAACTTGGCAGCACGAGTCGCTTAAACCCATATTAGAGCCGACTTACGGTATTATTTTATACCAAGAGCAAGTAATGCAGATTGCTCAGGTGTTATCTGGCTACTCATTAGGTGGTGCTGATCTACTTCGCCGTGCTATGGGTAAAAAGAAACCCGAGGAAATGGCCAAACAGCGTGATACCTTCCAAGAGGGCGCGGCTAAAAACGGTATTGATCCTGAACTTGCTATTAAAATTTTCGACTTGGTAGAAAAGTTTGCCGGTTATGGTTTTAATAAGTCGCACTCTGCAGCTTATGCACTAGTGTCGTATCAAACACTATGGATGAAAACCCATTTCCCAGCAGAGTTTATGGCAGCCGTAATGTCTGCTGATATGGACAACACCGATAAAATAGTTACTTTAGTCGATGAGTGCGAGCGAATGAAGCTAACGCTTATTCCGCCTGATGTGAATGCTGGAGTACAAAAGTTCACCGTTAACGAACAAGGCCATATTGTTTACGGTATAGGGGCGATAAAAGGCGTAGGTGAAGGACCAATTGACGCCATTATAGCTGCGCGAGAGCAGCACGGCGCCTTTACTGATTTATTTGATTTTTGCACTAAGGTTGATTTGAAAAAAATTGGCAAACGTGTGATGGAAAAGCTTATTTTAGCTGGCGCTATGGATAAACTTGGCCCACACAGAGCCGCCTTATCGGCAACCTTAGAGCAAGCTATGAAGGCCGCTGAGCAGCATGCGAAAGCGCAAGCCGTAGGCCAAGATGACTTATTTGGTTTATTAAGCCCCGAAGCTGACGATAGCACTAGCTCTTTTGTACAAGTTGCGCCTTGGCCTGATGAAATTTGGCTAGAAGGCGAGCGTGAAGCCTTAGGGCTATACTTAACCGGACATCCGATTAATCGTTATCTAGACGAATTACCTCGCTATGCAAGTTGTCGTCTAAATGAGCTAGAGCCGACTCGAAAAGATCAATCAGTACAAGTGGTTGGCTTAGTGGTCTCAGTGCGGATAATGGTTAATAAAAAAGGACGGCGTTGGGCAATTGTTACCTTAGATGATAAATCAGCTCGGTTAGATGTGCGTTTCTTTCCTGATATGTTAGAAAATTTTGAACAATTGCTGCAAAAAGACCTTATTTTAGTGATAACTGGACAGGTCAGCTTTGATGATTTTAATGGTGGCCTTACAATGACCGGTCGCGATGTCAGTGAAATTACGCAAGTACGAGAAAAGTCTCTGCGTTGTATAAATATCACTGTACAATCGGCACAGATAGACCACAATTATCTGCAGCAATTACAGCAGGTACTCAGTGAATATAAAGCAGGTACCGTACCGGTAAATATCCGGTATCAGCGCCAAGAAGGCGAAGTAATGTTACAATTAGGTACCCCGTGGTGGGTAACCCCTGCCGACGCTTTGTTGCATCAGTTAAAACAATTGGCAACAATAGAACTGGAATTTAATTAATTAGGTAGTGACTGTCGATGATGCTGAATTATTTGGAGTTTGAGCAACCCATTGCTGAACTTGAAGCAAAAATAGACGAATTGCGTAACGTAAGTCGCAATGGCGATTACGATTTGGGCTTAGAAGAAGAGATTAATAAGTTAAAAGAAAAAAGCCTAACGTTAACCAAAAAAGTATTTGCTGATTTAGGTGCATGGCAAGTTGCGCAATTAGCGCGCCATCCTCTAAGACCTTATACTTTAGATTATATCAAGCATATCTTTACCGATTTTGATGACTTAGCTGGTGATCGTGCTTTTGCCAATGATCACGCCATTATTGGCGGAACTGCGCGTTTAGACGGTAAACCGGTAATGATTATTGGCCATCAAAAAGGTCGTAATACCAAAGAGAAAATAAAACGTAATTTTGGTATGCCTCGACCTGAAGGTTACCGTAAAGCTTTACGGTTAATGGAAATGGCAGAGCGCTTTAAAATGCCAATCATCACTTTTATCGATACGCCAGGTGCTTACCCAGGTATAGGCGCTGAAGAGCGTGGCCAATCTGAAGCTATTGCGCGTAATCTAAAAGTGATGGCGGGTCTAAAAGTGCCGGTGGTATGTACAGTCGTTGGTGAAGGCGGCTCTGGTGGCGCATTAGCTATAGGGGTTGGCGATAAAGTTAACATGCTGCAATACAGTACTTATTCGGTTATTTCACCAGAGGGTTGTGCATCTATATTATGGAAAAGCGCCGAGAAAGCACCATTAGCAGCTGATGCCATGGGGATTACTGCAGAGCGTATTAAAGAGTTAAAGTTAATTGATGAAGTCGTTGCTGAGCCTTTAGGTGGTGCACACCGTTCACCTGAGCAAATGGCTAAAAATCTAAAGAAAGTATTATTACAAGACTTAGCTTCATTAAATGGCTTGACTCACGAAGAGTTGTTAGAGCGTCGTTATAAACGTTTAATGTCTTATGGTTACTGCTAAAAGCATACAAACGCACTTGCTAAGCTAAAGACTAAGTCGCTACACTACTTATTAAGCTAGTACTCTTGTACTGGCTTTTTTATTATTTAGCCGTGGCATAATTTATACTTAATGCCGCAGAATTTAGCATTCATTTATTAGATTAGTGATAACCATAACGCCATGAGCACAGTGACCCCAGCGCTTTTTTTACAACATTGTTCGCTACAAGCTGATCAGCATCTTGTCTTAGGGTTAAGCGGTGGCCTAGATTCAATGGTACTTCTAGACTTATTAGCCAAAGTGCAGCCAGAGTGCGGTTTTAGCCTCGAAGCGGTTTATATTAATCATGGGTTTAGTGTTAATGCGGTTACTTGGTCAGAATTTTGTCAGCAACAATGTGCTCAGCGTCAGGTTAAATTTAGCGCTGTTAGTTTAGACATTACTGGTCGGCATAACTTAGAGGCAAGAGCACGGGCCGCGCGTTACCAGGCTTTTGCGCAGTTTATTAGCACTAAGCAGCATAGTTTATTAACCGCCCATCATGCCGACGATCAGATAGAAACCTTGTTATTGGCCTTAAAGCGCGGAGCTGGACCTGCTGGTTTAAGCGGTATTGCTGCAGTAAAATCTTTTGCTGCAGGCTTTATAAAGCGGCCTTTATTAAGTTTTAGCCAAGCGCAATTGCAGCAATACGCCGCTGACAATAAGCTTGAGTGGGTAGAAGATGAAAGTAATGCTGATACTCAGTTTGAACGTAATTTTGTCCGCCATCAAATTACACCAGTGCTGCAGCAACGCTGGCCACATTTTGCAAAGACAGCGAGTCGGAGTATGCAGCTATTAGCTAATATGCAGCAGTTAGCGGATCATTATACCGAACAATTTTATCAGCAAGTTGTGGCGGATGAGTGTTTATTGCTTGATAAGTTAGCAGAGCATATTCCATTGCAACAAGACTTACTGATCCGTCGTTGGTTAGCTGACACTAAGCTCAATCCCTCAGTGCAATGGCTAGACACCTTATATCAAACGGTGATCCATGCGCGAGTAGATAGCAGCCCTAAGCTGATGCTAGCCGGTTATCAGGTGCGGCGATTCGCTAATAAACTTTATAAAGTTGCACCAGTAGCAGTAGATAAACCAACTGTTAAGTTAAACTGGCATATGAATTGTGATTTGTCGTTATCTGCTGATTTAGGCCATTTAAGCTTTATTGATAAAGCTAGCTCTGAGTGCTTACCTTTAGCCGTAGAAGCTGGTTATATTGTTTTTGGTCAGTTAAATTTAGCATTTAAACCCGCAGGCGCATTACAGCATAAACCGTTAAAACAGTGGTTTAAACTATGGCAAGTGCCGCCTTGGCAGCGACTACGAATTCCTTTAGTGTTAGATAATAAACAGCAACTTATCGCAGTGGCAGGTTATGCAGCAGCTGTAACAGATGAGCAGGCGCTTGGTTGGTTTCGATGGTATCCAGCTGATTTAACACAATAGATATTTATCACTTTAATTCGTAAACAATAGCTATGCAGCAAGGCAAACTGCTCTGACTAAGAAGTAGAACCACAATGTTATTTAACAAATACGGCTAGCGGCTATTGAGCAAAACGTACTGTGCTTTTACCGGCATTTTTGGCTTGATACAGCGCAGTATCAGCTGCATTAAATAATGCGGTTTGATCTTGTTTTGGTTGTAGTAGGGCCAAACCAATACTAACAGTAACCTGATATTGTTTGCTGATCGCTAGTTGATTTATAGCTTTTAATAAGCGACGGGCAATCAGTTCAGCACTCGCTGCGTCGGCTGCTGATAAGATAATGGCAAATTCATCACCACCGAATCTAAACACAGTATCCGTTGCTCGCAATGTTTCGCGAACGATATTGGCAACAGCAATTAATAGTTCATCGCCAGTAGTGTGACCTGAAATATCATTGACTTGTTTAAAGTTATCTAAATCTAACAATAACAAGCCACAGCTTTCATTATGCCGGTGAGCTAATTGCACGGCTTTGTTTAAGCTATCGTCAAAAAATCGACGGTTACCTAGGCCAGTTAATGTATCTTTTAGAGCCATCTGTTGTAAACGACTGACGACTAAGGCATTGCGTAGTGCGAATAACCATTCGGTTTCTAACTGTAACAATTGGCGCTGCATCATAGGCGTAAAAGCATTATCACTTTGGTAAACCAGCTCGGCTAAACACTGTTGATTTAAAATCAACATGCTTCGGTGCTCGTACTGGCCTGCCTTTGAACCGCTAGCGGTGAAGTCACCCGCTGCTGTGTGCAATTGCAGTGAAGATAAAGGCAAAAGCTTGCCGACAGCCATAGAAACAATATTAAGTTGCTCATGTATATCTAAGGTGGTTTGCAATTGACTCACTAGGCTTTGCTCAGCAGTCTGAGGCTGCTCAGGCCAATGTTGCACCTTTGTTATAGCTGCATAGCAAGGGGCTTGGTTAACTCCTAAATCTTGTAGCAAAGCATAATCCATACTTAAATCCTTACTTAATTTAGCAATACTGTATTGTTATTTGTTACATACAATTAATTTCATGCAGTATTCAGGCCAAGTTTTAGTAAGGGGGTTAGATCAGAGTAGCAAAGTTAGGTTTGCTCTAAGACGAGTTAAGGCTTTTGCCTCTATTAAGAATTAACCTTGCAAAAACTTTAAAATTTGCGGCATTTGCTGATTCGCATCTTCAACACCCAACTCAATTAATTGCCGGGTATAACTTTTTTCAAACAGTAAATAGCTGGCTAAGCTAGACTCTGAATGTTGCCGAGTACCGGTTAAACGTAAAATAGTTCTTACCGCTAAGGGCAGTGATAAATAATGCTCGCTAGCTATTTGGCTAAAGTTTTGGCTAGGATTAATAAGTAGGGTGTCTATTTTTTTTAATGGTGAAACAATAGTATGTTGCTCTAACACGCTAATAGTACTGTTTACTCTATGTAGTCGCTCTAAATCAGAATTAAGCGTATCGGTAAATACCGTATCTAATAAATGACCGGCAATGTTGGCCAGATCAGGGTGATGCATTAAGCGCTGACCAGAATCGCTACTACGTGGATCTGCCAAGCCAATAACCATAATTTTATCAGCGCCCAAATGGATAGGGGCACTTAAAGGGGCAAGTTGGTTTACTGAGCCATCGCCAAAATATTGCTGATGAATACGAACTGATGGAAACACTAACGGAATAGCCGCAGAAGCCATTAGATGATGGACACCTAATAAGGTGCGCTGGCCAGATCGTTTAGCACGGCGCCATTCTTGAGCTTGTTTCGATTGGAAAAAAGAAATAGAGTCGCCATTGTTATAACACGAAGCGGTAACCGATACGCTAGATAAATAACCACCCATTATATTTCGATCTATACGCTGTAAATCTAAAATTTGCGCTAACATTAAGCGTAGGGGTTTGCTATCGAATAAGCTTACTGGTGTTTTGTTAGCGTAGTCAGCTTGGAAACCACTAAAAATACTACGAAATATATGTCTGAATACGCGAATGTAATCTGCATAATAAACTTGGTGAGTTGAAAAGTTACGCCAAATCCATTCGAGTTTTTTTACACCTAAATGAAAACAAGAGGCGTAACAAGCTAAAGCTGCTCCATTAATTGCACCAGCGGAGGTGCCGCTGATAATCTTAAAAGGAATGGCACTATTTCTAGGGTAATGTTGAGCAATGGCTTTCAATACCCCGACCTGATAGGCTGCTCTGGCACCGCCACCTGTTAAAAGTAGGGCTGTTTGAGCCCCATTATTATGAGTGTTGGTATTAACTGTGCTTTTCGACGTTACCAAGTTGAACTTATTCCCTATCACAGGCTCATTATTAGTATATTGCTAGATATTATACAGATTGCAATGCTTAATGGGTGAACAACCGATTATTTTATGAGGTATTTATGACAACAGAGACGAGTACCAAGGGGCAAGAAAAATATTATGTGGCTATTGCTGCGGCTGTTGTTGCGGTATTAGTGGCGCTTTGGCTGCTATTTAAACCTCAAGCGGAGGTTGTCGAGCCCCAAGCTGAAGTACCTGCGAAAACAGAGCAACTAACAGTTCCAGAGCCTGAGCCTATTTTAGTACCAGAAAAACCGGTGTCAGTGCTACCTGAGACGACTGTTGAGCCAGATCTCACTGTGGTTGAAGATATACCACTGCCGGCTTTAGATGAATCTGATCAGCAGATAAAGCAAGAATTACTTAGCTTAAATTGGCAACCGGGTTTAGCTGCTTTATTTGTAACAGACCAAATGGTACGTAACTTTGTAGTTCAGGTTGACAATATTGCTCATGGACAATTAGTAAAAGGCCATAACGTTCTGCAGCCTTTAGAGCAACGCTTTATTGGAACCAAGCAGCCACCTTATCAATTAGATCCTGCTAACTTTAGCCGTTATGAGCCTTACCTTACTTTATTAGAAAGTGTGTCAGCCTCTGAGTTATTAGCTAGTTTTGAACGTTTTGAACCTTTAGCAGCAGAAGCTTTTGCTGAACTAGGTTATCCAGATGCGTCATTTAAACAACGCTTATTAACTGCGATTGATGTTTTATTACAAACCCCTGAAGTCACTTATCCTATTGCATTAGAGCGGCCATCAGTAATGTATAAATTTGCCGATCCAAAATTAGAAGCATTACCCGCGCCACAAAAAATGATGTTGCGGATGGGGCCGGACAACCAGAAGCGATTTAAACAAATTTTACGGCAATATCGTACAGAACTTCAGCAATAAGAGCTTACTAGACTTGCAAGCCGCTGCTGTTTTGCGCATAATGCGCGCCAGTTGATTATTCAACTGTCAATGGTAACCCCATTGGTCCTCTCGCAATACTAGTAAGCAAACCTGGTCAGGTCCGGAAGGAAGCAGCCATAGTTTATGATGTATGTGCCGGGATGCGGCTCTTGGGGTTGCCACCCACATCTCTCTTTTTTATATAATCTTGCTTCACAATATCTAAAGCAGCTAACACTGTCTCGGCTTCTACTTCATTTTGTTCTAGCAATAAAATTAAATCGACTGCTAATTGAATGTGCTTAGGCGCAGTTGTTAGTGAATTAGCCACGATGGTTGTCCAAAAATTCTTGTGCGCGGGCCACGGCCTCTTTTACTTTCATTTCCATTTCAAACCGTTCACTTTGAGGTAAGTAAAAAGCCATATCAACTTCATAGCGTATGTAGCGGGGCGGTAATAAATTTAGGCTGATACAGCATAAGTCGGCTAAGTATTCTGCACTTTTAGTTTGATCTAAGCCTAAGTCTATTAAGTGTGATAAAAGAAGTTTTTCATAATAATTGTGAATATCGTCATTTAGTTTCATAGGTAGCTCGCTGTTTAAGTTTTAATTTAAGTTTAGAGCATAATAAGCTTTAGGCTAAAACACCACTGAAACATTGAGTTCAGCAAGATGCTTGTTACAATGATTTTATAATTAGAACAGCGGAAAATAATAATGCAAAAAAATACTACTCCTTGTTACTACGGTGACTATTTACAGCTAGATAAAGTATTAACAGCCCAAGCGCCAGAGAGTGCTAAATATGCTGATGAAGCCCACGATGAAACCTTATTTATTATTGTTCATCAGGTGTATGAGCTGTGGTTTAAACAAATTCTGCATGAATTAAAAGCTGTTATGGCTGTGTTTGCCGAGGCCGAAGTTAAAGATGAGCAGCTAACCGGTATAGTGCATAAATTAAAACGCATTATTACTATTCAAAAGCTACTTAATACCCAGATCGGTGTTATTGAAACAATGACACCGCAAGACTTTATGTCGTTTCGTGACTACCTAGTACCAGCTTCAGGTTTTCAAAGTGTTCAATTTAAAATGCTGGAAATTGGTTTAGGCTTAAAGAGTGACTATCGAATCGATTTTGATAAAAACTCATTTTACAGCCGCTTAAATGATAAAGATCGTGATTTCTTGCAACAACTAGAGCATGAACCGAGTTTATTCGAGCGCATTGAAAAATGGTTAGAGCGGATGCCGTTTTTGCAATTAGATAACTTTAGTTTTTGGCAAATGTATCAGCAAGCTACTGGAACAATGCTTGCGGATGATAAAGAAACCGTGCAAGGCATAGAGCAAATTGCTGAACATGAGCGTGAAATGCAGTTAAAAGAAATTGAACGCACGGCTGAAAAATTTTCAGCGCTATTAGATGCCGATAAATATCAGCAACTACAAAAAGACGGTGCATTTAGGTTAAGCCAAAAAGCCATGTTGTCAGCATTGTTTATTAATTTATACCAAGAAGAGCCGATGTTTAATTTACCGTTTCAGTTACTAACTTGTTTAACTGAAATAGATGAAAATCTGACTATTTGGCGTTATAAACATGCCATGATGGTGCAACGGATGTTAGGCACTAAAATTGGCACTGGTGGCTCATCAGGTCATGATTACTTAAAGCGAACCACAGAAAAAAACAGGATCTTTACCGACCTATTTAATATGGCTACTTTCTTGTTGCCTAAGTCTGATTTACCGGCATTACCAAAAGACATTAAACGGCATTTAGGTTTTTATTTTGCTGGCCAAGCTTGAACCAGTAACAGTAAATGCAGCTTTAAATAGTTGCAGATGTAATTGCACCAGCGCAATAATATTGCGCTGGTAGCCGCCACCTATAACCGCAGCAACGGGGATCTGTTGCTGGCGACAAAAATTTAAAACCAATAAATCTCGCTGATATAGTGTTTCGGTTGATAAGTTAAGCAAACCTAGTTCATCTGCTTGGTGGCAGTCAACACCTGCATCGTAAATAACTAGCTCTGGCTGGTGTAAACGAATTAAGGTGCTAAGGCTTTGCTCTACCGTTTCTAGATACTCCGTGTCGCTGCAATCTTTGCTTACGCCTATATCCCAATCTGAAACTTGCTTTCTAGCTGGAAAGTTTTTCTCACAGTGAATTGAGCAGCTAATTATTCTTGGTTCGGTTGCTACCATATGAGCCGTGCCGTCACCTTGGTGCACATCTAAATCAAAAATAAGGATTTTTTCTACGCCTTGTTGCAGCATCGACTTAGCAGTAAAAACTAAATCATTAAATAAACAAAACCCTGAGCCTTCATCATAAAAGGCATGGTGATAACCGCCAGTTAAGTGAATAGCTATACCCTGTTGCATAGCAAGCTGGGCAGTGGCTAAACTGCCACCTAACGACTGCAATGAGCGTTTAAATAGGGCTGTTGACCAAGGAAAGCCAATACGGCGCATTGCTTTAGGACAAAGGCTGCCATCCTGTAAGGCCTTGATATAATCTGGGCTGTGGCAGATCGCTAATTGCTCTATGCTAGCGCTGTTAGGTGTTGCAAAAGCTTCTGCTGGCACATTTAGGGCTAGCAGCTGTTGATAAAGCTGGCGATATTTATCGATAGGATACCGATGCCGCTCAGGTAAAGTGAGTTCGCTGTAACAGGGATGGTAAATTAAAGCCGGTAAATTACTAGGCATCATGACATTTGTTGTCGTTCATAATCTTGAATTTGTTGTTCTACCGCAGAAATAGCCTTGCGGCAACGGCCAAGACGCTGGTGCAAAACAAGGATGCGTTGAACTTGTTCAGTACTATCATCACGGCTAGCTAAGCTTATCATATCGAGTAAACGGCGCTCAAAGCCTTGGTAGTCACTTAACTGCTGGTATAGTTGCTGACTAGACATGGTTACTTTTTCTATCACCTGCTTGGCTGCTTGACGTTTAAATGCTTGTTGGTGCAAGCCGATATTACGAAAGGCTTGGGTTAGGGCACTAGTTTGCTCACTTAGTCGCTGCACTAAACGTTGTTTAGCGAGTACTGACATACTACGAGCTTCAGTTAAATGTTTTAAGTTGCGCTGAGCCTCTGCTACGTAATCTGCCAAGCTGGCCGAGCGACAGCTAAATAAATCGCTATCGAACCAATTTTGTGGTTTACCATAAGGCCGCTTTAAGTCAGTCGCTTCAGCTTGCTGGCGTAGCTGAATTAATTGCTGATTGAGTATTTCTGTTAATTGCATCGCTTAGCTCCTTAGCCCCAAGCTTGCCATGCTAAACGTAGTGCAATCATTACTACCACAGTGACAAAAATAGGCCTAATAAAGCGGCTACCAAAACGTATAGCAGAATGAGCACCAAGCCAAGCTCCCAGCATGAGGCATAGCCCCATAGCAATACCAATGACAAAATCGACATGGCCTAAGGCAATAAAGGCAACTAATGAAAATCCGTTACTGACAAAGTTCATGGTGCGGGCAACACCGCTAGTTAAAAGCAAGTTTATCCGGTACATAGCCATAGTAGATACCATCCAAAAAGCCCCAGTACCTGGCCCAGCAATACCATCATAAAAACCTAAACTTAACCCTTGTATACGTTGCTGCCATTTTGTTTTATTAGAGGGCGTCGGCAGTGTTAGTTTATCGTCTGGCTGCATGCGGTTAAATAAACTATAAACTGCCGCTAATAAGATAATAATAGGCAATAACTTCTCTAAAGCTTCGGTGCTTATTTGGTCAACCACAATAGTACCAATGAGTGCGCCTATTGCAGTAAACATAATACATTGTCGCCAATACTTTAGGTTTATCAACTTCTTTTTATAATAAGTAACGGAGGCGGTTAACGAACCAAAGGTAGCCGCTAATTTATTGGTGCCCAAAGCGCTGTGGGCGGGTAGGCCTGCGGTAAGCAAAGCTGGGATAGTTAATAAGCCACCGCCACCGGCAATGGCATCAATAAAGCCGGCAATAAAGGCAATACTACATAATAACAATAACACTGAGGGATCTAAGGCAATATCTAGTAACACTCTGGTTTTCCTGCGCCTAAAAGCGGGTAGTAGTTAGTATTCTATCTTACGGCGAAATGGCGGTAACGCATTAAGCATGGCGGTGCCGTAAGACTTATTAACCAAGCGACGATCAAAGATAATTATACGGCCTTGATCCTGCTCTTGTCGAAGTAGTCTACCACAAGCTTGTACCAGCTTCTTGGCTGTGGCAGGTATAGCTAATTGAGTAAAAGCATTACCGCCTTTTCTGCTTATAGCTTCAGCTAATGCCTCTTCTAATGGTGACGTGGGCACAGCAAACGGAAGTTTGGTTATAACTAAGTTGGTTAATAAGTTCCCAGGTAAATCTAAACCCTCAGAAAAGCTTTGGGTGCCAAATAAAATACTGGTTTTTTTATTAGCGCAATTTATGCTATGTAGCTGTAATAAGGCTTGGCGCGATGCTTCACCTTGAACTAACAGTGAAAAGCCTTTATCTCGCAAAGCCGTCGCCACTTGCTGCATTTGCCAATAAGAGGCAAACAGCACTAAGCTAGCTTGCTGCTTAGGTAAATACTGTGGTAGTTGCTGGATTAACTCAGCGGTAAATTCAGAGACTGTAGGCTCTGTTTTCATTTTTGCAATAATAATAGTGCCTTTTTCGGCATAAGCGAAAGGCGAGGCGACTTGGACTATTTGCACGCCCTCAAAGTCGTTCAGACCCAAATCATACTTAATATAATTGAAAGAATTCAAAGCCGTTAAGGTGGCTGAGCAAACTATAACTGAAAAAGCTTCTGCAAAAAGCATCTGGGCTAACTTGCCGCCTACTGTCAGAGGGCAAGCGTGCGCCATTAGCTTATCATGTGGCTCAGTAAGTTCTACCCATCTAGCTTGGCTGACGGGTTTATTTTGTTTTTGCTCTACAGCATAAAGTTGCCAAAGCGCATTTTGCTGCTCAAGTTGTAAGGCTAGGTGGTTGATGTCTTGTAGTAAAAGTAAGCGCTGCTTAAAGCTAATTTTGTTTGAGCTAATATGGTCTTGTACTCGTTGCTGTACTTTATCTAGTTGTGACTTGGCTTTACTACTTACTTGCGCTATTTCTTCAGCTTGTTGCTGCAGTAGTTTTGGCAAGGCAGCATCTGCAAAACGAAATTGGGTTTTTTGTTCAAACCAGCGAGCTTTAAAAGGCACTGTTGTATTCTCAATGGCTTTAAGTAAAGATTTTAACTCGTTACAACTATCTTCTAAGCGTATTAAGCTTCTTATTTCTGTTTCAGGTAAAAGTGAAAATAATTGCTGAATAGTTTTAGCCGCTTTTTCTATCCAGACTGAATTTTGATTTATGGAGGCGCTGGCAGCAAGAAAGTCTCGAGCGGTTTCAGCTAAGTGGTGGCCTTCATCTATTATATAGATGCAATCTGCAGGTGGCGGTAAAATGCTATTGCCATTTGATAAATCAGCCAATAAAAGTGCATGGTTCACTACTAATACTTGGGCAGTGTCGGCCTCAGCACGCGCTAGATGAAACGGACAATTAATATGTGCCCGATTAGTTGGGCTGCAATGCATAGCGTCAGCATTAATGGCTTGCCAATGCGGCTCTGGCATTGTAATAGCTAAACTGTCTCTGTCGCCCAGCCATTGCCTTTGTTGCCACTGCTGTAATAGTTCAGCCCAATCTGGCACTGTATGGTCACTTTGGGTTGAGCCGAATAATTCAGGGTGCTTTATTTGTTGTTTTATACGCTCAATACAAGCATAGCGCTGTCGACCTTTTACCAGTGAAAACTCAAAGTTTAATTTGCTGTGCTGGAAGAAAAAGGGCAAGTCTTTGCTAATTAATTGCTCTTGTAAAGCAACTGTGGCAGTAGCAATAACAACCGTTTTATTTTGTTGCAAGGCATAAGGAATAGCTGCTAGTAAATAAGCTAAAGATTTGCCCGTACCTGTACCTGCTTCTATTAAACCTATCCGCTGCTGCCTGTGATATTGCCCAGCAATTATATTGGCTATTTCAGCAATTAGCTTATTTTGCGACGGCCGAGGTTGATAATGAGGCATCGCTAATTTAATGCTTTGATGAATAGCGCGAATTTGTGCTTTTAGTTGTTCAGATAACATAGCTTGGCATGTGTTTATATACAGTTATTGGATTGTATACTTTTAATGCCCAGACAAGCAAAAATTTAAAATAATCTAAAAATAAAATATTTAGGTAAGAGTTCTGCATTTTAACTTATTGTTTAAAATGAAAATTGTATATATTCTGTGTCCATATGGTGTAAATCTTGTTTAGGGAATGTTTCGCAATTTTAAATGTTGGTCTATATTTAAGCGCCATCTTATAAGTAGTAGGGCGGTTTGTTTGATTCGTTACTATAGAAATAGAATTGCTAATAAAATATAGCGATCCAGGGAGAGAACATGTATACCAAAAATAAAATAGCTAATGCTGTGCGATTAGCGATCGTATTTGGAGCGGCGTCAACTTTTGCAATGCAATCTTTTGCTGTCAGTGCACAGCAGGATACTGCAGCTGAAAAAGAAATAGAAAAAATTCAAATCACAGGTAGTCGAATTAGAAGTGCTAATGCGGTATCAACCAGCCAAATTGCGACTGTTGGTGAGTTAGAGATAGAGCAGCAGCAACAACCAGAAATTGAGCGAATTTTTCGTAATATGCCGGCTGCAATGCCAGGTGATAATAGTAACGTTAATAATGGCTCTGGTGGAGCTGCTACAGTTAACTTAAGAGGCTTAGGCTCAAACCGAAACTTAGTATTAATGAATGGCAAACGTATGGTGCCATATAACACTGCTGGTAGTGTGGATACATCGACTATTCCTACTGCGTTAATCGATCGCATAGATATCGTTACAGGCGGTGCTTCAGCTGTATATGGTTCAGATGCAATTTCTGGTGCCATCAACGTTATCTTAAAAAAGAACTTCGAGGGTGTTGAGTTAGATATGTCACATTCTCGTACTGCTGATGCGGATGCGATGACAAAAAATATTGCATTAACATTAGGGGGGAATTTTGATGACTCGCGTGGTAATGCAGTAGCATCTTTTAGCTGGCTTAATCGTGACCCTTTATTACTTGGACAACGTAGTTTGGGTAATTACGGGATTGCTACCGCTAGCGGTAGAAACTATCAACAGTTTTTAGCAGGTCAAGCTCCATTAACACCATCTGACCCAACTTGTGGTGGTGGTACGCCAAACGTAGTTGCTGTAGGCGGTGGTAGCCCAACCGGTATTCCAACGAGAGTAGGCTTAGCTGGTGTTCCAGCAGTGTCAGGTCAATTTAGAGATGATGGTTCATTAGTCTTAGGTGATCGCTGTAGTGATTTTAACTTTAATCCTTTCAATTACTATCAAACTCCGGCAAAACGTTATAGTGCTACCGCAATGGCGCATTATGATATTAATGACGAGCATACCGTCTACGGTACTTTTAACTATACTAACACTTCGGTAAGTCAACAGGTTGCACCTTCAGGAATTTTTGGTTCAACATTTTGGGTACCGATGGCTAATCCGTTTTTTAGTGCACAAGCTAGAGATGCCATCTTAACAGGGGCAAATGACAATATAGATAAACTCAATGCACCGGGTTTTGAAACATGGCGTGATGTGAATGGTAATGGTGTTGTAGATGACGAAGACTACGTTTTATTAAGTGTCAATCGACGGACCCCAGAATTAGGTGCACGTTCGACTTCATTTAATACTGATCAGTTCCAAATAGTAACCGGAATGAAAGGTTTACTGAACGACAGTTGGGCCTATGATGTATCGTTCCAGCATGGTGAAACCAATAGAGTTGAAGTCAGTGCGGGCTATACGAATATTGCCAATATTGCGAATGCATTAAATGCAGTGTCAACGACAGAGTGTGTTAGTGGAGGAGGTTGTGTGCCTCTAAATGTCTTTGGAGGTTATGGCACTATTACACCTGAAATGGCGGCATATTCTTCAGCTACTGCTTTTGCAAACTCTGAATATCAACAACGGGTTTTTTCTGCAATTATTGATGGACCATTTGATGCTGTTGTTTCTCCTTTTGCCGATACACCATTAGCAATGAGCTTTGGTTATGAGTATCGTGAAGAAATGGCTTTCTATAATCCTGATGAGTGTTTAAAGCTTGCTCCAGCAAGTTGTTTAGGAGGGGCCGGTGGTAACTCATTGCCGGTGGGCGGGTCTTTTAAAGTCAACGAACTATTTGCTGAAGGTAAATTGGCAATAATCGAGAATAAAGACTTTGCTGACATTGTTGAATTAGAGTTCGGCTATCGCCATGCTAACTATGATACTGTGGGTGAAAATGGTAGTTGGAAGCTTGGTTTAGCTTGGAAGCCGGTTGATGAGCTATTAATTAGGGTAATGAAGCAACAAGCAACACGCGCTCCAAACGTGGGTGAGTTATATGCCCCACTAACTACTGGGTTAGATAATGCAAGACAAGATCCTTGCTCTGCAGCTAATGCCGCAAATATTGATGCTGAATTACGTGCTCGGTGTATTGCAACAGGGATGACTGATGCCCAAGTTGGTGCTGTTGATGACCTTGCAAGTGGCCAAATAAATATTAAATCAGGCTCTAATCCAAATGCACTGCCAGATGTAGAAACTGCAGACACATTAACGGCAGGTGTAGTTTGGACACCTCAGTTTGAAACAGTAAAAAGAGTTCAACTTTCAGTAGATTATTATGATATTGATGTAAAAGGTTATATTGGTGAGAATACGCCACAAGAGATTTTGGATGGCTGTTATGTTTTAGGCAATGATGCCCAATGTGCGCAGATAAATCGTATCGGTGGTGGTTTAACAATATCTGGTGCTGGTGTTGACGCTTATACAACCAATTTGTCTTACTTACAAACGAGTGGAATAGAAGTAGCTTTTAATTTCGGTTTTGACTTTGATAGTTTAGGCAGACTAGACTTCAGCAGTAATATTAATCGTTATTTAAAAGTTGAAAGATTAAGTTCGCCAGTATCTGAAGTTATTGACTGTAAAGGTTTTTATGGTACAAACTGTAACCCTCAACATGACTTCCGCGCTAGCCAACGTATGACGTGGAATTATGATGATTTATCAGTATCATTATTGTGGCGTTACTTAGGTTCAATTGAGCGTGAAACTGATCAGCAAGAAGACACTTTTGAGCCATTCCGTAGTATCAGTTCTTATAGTTATTTTGATTTATACACAAATTATCAGTTAACTGAGATAGTTAACATTAGTTTTGGTGTAGATAACTTACTGGATAAACAAGCTCCTGTTGTCGGGAATGACTCCGCTTCAACGGCATACAATAGTGGCAACACATTCCCTGCCTACTATGATATGTTGGGGCGCACATATAAAGCGAGTGTAAGTATTAAGTTTTAATCTGAGCTAATACATAACTTAAAAACGACTAAATTTTAGTCGTTTTTTTTTGTGCAGATAGAATAAAAACAAGTCATTTACAAGGATCAAGAAAAGTTCATTAAATGAGTTGACCTTTATGAAAAAATACGTTTATCATCTAGTACGTTAAATCGGACGATATCCGAGATAAGCGGAGTGCTAGCGACAAAAAACGCTAGTATCTATCGAAAAATAGAAACACTAGTAGTGTTCCAGGGAGAAATACATGTATACGAATAATAAATTAAGCAAGGCTGTTAAATTAGCCATTGCTTTTGGTGCGGCTTCAGTCACAGCATTTACTGCTTCAGTTAATGCTGCTGAACAAGATGAAACTGCAAAAGTAGAACGCATAGAAGTAACCGGTTCACGATTACGTTCTACAGATTTACAAGGTTTTTCACCAGTTCAAGTAATTGGCGCTGAAGATATCGACACAACAGGTGTTGCTAATATCCAAGAGCTTTTATTGAAAAATCCTGCTTTTGGTACGCCAGGAATTAGCCGTACAAACTCAAACTTTTCAACAGCTGCTGCTGGTGTGTCGACAATAGATTTACGTAATTTAGGCACCGCACGTACCTTAGTATTAGTTAATGGCCGCCGTTATGTTACAGGTGTTCCGGGATCAATGGCTGTCGATTTAAATACAATCCCTGCTCAGTTTATTGAACGAATTGAAATCATGACAGGTGGTGCTTCAGCTGTTTATGGTTCTGATGCGGTAGCAGGTGTTGTTAATATTATATTGAAGAAAGAGTTTGAAGGTGTTGAGTTTGATGTTCAATACGGGGAAAGCTCTAAAGGCGACGCTGAAGAAACTCAAGTTCAATTTACTACAGGTGTAACTTCTGCTAACGGTAAGGGTAACGTTATGATCCATGGTGCTTACACAGACCAAGGTGCTGTTTACTCTAAAGATCGCGCAAGATCAGCAGTAGATATTTACTCTGAAGGTGCTGGTTTTACAGGTGATCCAGCGGATTTCTTTACACCGGTAAGTCCGTTTAATTCAAGCTATGCACCACAAGGTCGCTTCTTTACGGGTAATACACAATTCACTTATAATTCTGCAGGTGAATTAATTGAAGGCTGGAGCACGAATGGCTCAGATACCCAAGAAGCTAATGGCTTTAACAGAAATGGCGTTCGTACTATTGCTATTCCTACAGAGCGTTATTTATTAGGTGGTCGTGGTAGTTATGAGTTTACTGATAATTGGACCTCTTTCTTAGAAGGTACTTATGCTGCTACCCAAACAACAACTCAATTAGAACCATTTCCGTTTGCAACAGGTGATATTTACCCTACAGGCGGTGGGCAAATGCCTATTGAGTTTGAAAACTTTATTCCGGATCCAAATGATCCAAGCAAATATATTCGACAAGTGACTGTTAATCCAATGATTCCTCAGCCAATTGTTGATGCAGCGACAGATACTAATGGTGATGGTTTACGTGATATCTTCTTTACTCGTCGCTTGGCAGACGTTGCTAATCGCGGTAACGTTGCAGACCGTAGTACCTTCCGCCTTGTAGGTGGTGTGGAAGGTGAGATTACTGATGGTTGGTATGCAGACGCTTACTTTGGTTATGGTGAAACTAAAGAGTCTCAGGTTTCAAGTGGTCAAGTAAACGTGCTTAACTTCCGTAATGCTCTAGAAGTTATTCCTGATGGCCAAGGCGGCGTTATGTGTCGTGATGAGATCGCTCGTGCTCAAGGTTGTGTGCCTGCTGATGTATATGGTGCAAATACTCTTTCTGATGAAGCAGTAAAATATATTTCAGCACCAGGTTTATTAGCAACATTTGCGTCTCAAAAATTTGCTGGCTTTAATGTTTCAGGTGAATTATTTGAAATGCCAGCCGGTTTTGTAGGTCTTGCTGCTGGTATGGAATATCGTGAAGAGTTTTCACGTAGTGAGTTTGATCCATTACAACAAGCAGGTTTAAATGCGGGTAATGCAATTCCTCGTACTGAAGGTAAATATGATGTTACTGAGTATTACACAGAAGTAAATGTTCCACTCTTATCTGATGTCTTCATGGCTGATCAGTTAAATCTTCGTGGTGCTGTACGTTTGTCTGACTACTCAACTGTAGGTAACACTACTAGCTGGAACGTAGCTTTAGATTGGGCGCCAATCCCAGAACTGCGTATGCGTTTAGTTCGTGCTCAGTCTGTACGTGCGCCTAATGTTGATGAATTATATTCGCCACCAAGCCAGACTTTCCCAACTGGTTTAACAGACCCTTGTTTAGGTGTAACAAACTCAACAACAGGTACATTAGCTGATAATTGTCGTGCTGCTCCAGGTGTTCAAGAAAACATTGACACAAATGGTGAATTTACGCTTAACCAATCAGATATTCAAGGTGTAAGTGGTTATAATCGTGGTAATGAAGCTCTAGACGCAGAAAAAGGCAAATCTTGGACTTTAGGTTTTACTTATTCACCTGAAGGTTTCTTAAGTGATTTCGACTTTAACGTTGATTACTTTGATATTGAGATCGAAGATGCAATTGTAGGTACTCCACGTCAGTTCATTTTAGATCAATGTTATAATGGTGATGCTTCGTTATGTCAGTTTATCACTCGTCGTGCAACGTCTGAAGGTGCAAACAGCGCAGGTTCGCTTGAGTATATTGACTCTGGTGTAACTAACAGCGGTGGTTTCGCTACAGAGGGTGTAGATGTTGTAGTAACCTACGGCAAAGATCTTGAAGACTTTGATTTAGCGGGTCGTGTTAATGCACGTTTATCATACACTCATTTATTAGATGGTTATGCAATTCCATTACCAGGTTCTGAGAAAGATGTTTTTGCTGGTGAAATTGGTGCACCAGAAAATAAATTCTATTTATCTCTAGGTTATAGTATCGGTGATGTGAGCATTGCATGGAACACTACATATATCGGTAAAGCATCTTTTGATGACCAATGGTTAGCTGGTTATGATTTAGCGCCTGGATCAGTAGGTGTAGGTTCAACAACTTACCATGATCTTAACGTGTCATATAAGCCAAACGCTAACTATGAGCTATATTTAGGTTTACAGAATGCGTTTGATAAAGAGCCTGCGCCAATTATCTCTGGTTTACCAGGTAATAGCACAGGTACTGAGACCAATGCTAGTGTATTTGACCCAATCGGTCGTCGCATGTATGCAGGTGTACGCATGACATTCTAATGTCTATTGCATTAGTATAATGAAAGCCGGTTAATGTTTTAACCGGCTTTTTTCGTTATAAAGTGTATATTTTTTTGTTTCGAATAGAGTCAATGAAATGCAGATGTGATTAGTACGGTCTATTATCAAGCAGTTAAAACTAATTTAAATAAACAGGTGTTATTATGAAAACAGTCAAGCATAGCAATGTTGCAATGGCAGTAGGAGCTTTAGTATTTGGCTCATTATCAACAGTAAGCACACACGTAGATGCTAATCCATTTAGTGCTCAGGAGCTATCTTCAGGCTATGAGATGGGCGCAACAGAAGGTAAATGTGGTGAAGGCAAGTGCGGCGAAGAAATGACGAAAAAGCACGCCGATAAAGCCAAAGAAGGTAAATGTGGTGAAGGCAAGTGCGGCGAAGAAATGATGAAAAAGCAAGCCGATAAAGCCAAAGAAGGTAAATGTGGTGAAGGCAAGTGCGGCGAAGAAATGATGAAAAAACACGCCGATAAAGCCAAAGAAGGTAAATGTGGTGAAGGCAAGTGTGGCGAAAAAATGATGAAAAAACACGCCGATAAAGCCAAAGAAGCTAAATGTGGTGCAGACAAAGCTAAAGAAGCTAAGTGCGGCGGCGCTTTTTAGTCCTTAGGATTATTTGAGTATTTACTGTTACTTTAGCAACCCATTTTAAGAGAGAGCCATGATAGCGGTACAAGGTGTTGGGTTAGGTTTACGACGTGAAATGCTAACGCAAATGTGTCAGCAAAAGCCGGCCGAAATTGATTTCTTTGAAATTGCGCCAGAAAACTGGATCCCTTTTGGTGGTAAATTACAAAAGCAATTAGCTCAGTTAACCGCTCAACATCGATTTTTCTGTCATGGTTTATCTTTATCAATAGGAGGCCCTGCACCTATTGATATTGCTTTTGTAAAGCAGATCAAAGCCTTTTTGCAACAACATAATATTGAGACGTACAGTGAGCATTTAAGCTATTGCTCAGGGGCAGGGCATTTATATGATTTAATGCCTATTCCGTTTACGGCTGAAGCGGTAGACTATGTAGCTAATCGTGTAAAGCAGGTACAAGATATCTTAGAGCAGCCGCTGATCTTAGAAAATGTGTCTTATTATGCCGCACCTGGTCAAGAAATGTCAGAGCTTGACTTTACCTTAAGCGTGTTACAACAGGCCGATTGTAAAATGCTGCTAGATGTTAATAATATTTATGTTAATTCCGTAAACCATGGCTACAAGGCTGAACATTATTTACAGCAGATCCCATCTGAGCGCATTGCTTATTACCATATTGCGGGCCATTACCAGCAAGAAAAAGATTTATTAATTGATACTCATGGTGCTGATGTTATTGATCCTGTTTGGCGACTTTTAGCATTAGCCTATCAACAGCATGGTGTTAAAGCGACGCTGTTAGAGCGAGATTTCAATATTCCAACATGGTGTAATTTACAAGCAGAACTTAATCAGATCCATCAGTTGCAATATGAAGCTAATGGCACTGAAAGTGCGAAAATAAAGTTAGAGCCTGCTTTATGATGAAGTTTCAGCAAATTCAGCAGCAATTTATGGCTCATATTCAAAATCCAGAACAACAGCCAGGGTTAGCTCAGATAGAAGTTCGCCGTTTAGCTATTTATCGTAATTTATTTTTTAATAATGTGCTTAGTTTTGTTAGTTCGGCGTATCCTGTTCTATGCTCTCTGTATACAGAGGATGTTTGGCGTAAAATAGTGCGTCAATTCTTTGCTAATTATTCTTGCTCTAGCCCTTATTTCTTACATGTTTCAGAGCATTTTCTCCAGTTTTTGCAACAGCAATATCAGCGCACTGAAAGCGATCCTATCTTTATGCTAGAGCTTGCTCATTATGAATGGACAGAGCTGTATTTATCGACTAAATGCCAACAAAAAAAGGCTGAAAACCTTACAGCAGAACAAGTGCTAGCTAGCCCTTTACAGCTGTCAGAATTAAGTTTGCTCGTCAGCTATCCTTTTCCGGTTCATCTAATAAGTAAGCAGCAGCAACCTTTAGCAGCAACAGAAAACCAGTTTTATCTTCTATATCGCGATAATAACGACGAAGTTAAATTTGTTTTAATTAATCAACTCACAGCTTTACTGCTACAGTTAATTCAACAAAACTCTGGAGCTACGGCTGATAAATTGCTCTTAGAGCTAACAGAGCGAGTGCCGCAAATTAGTCCGCAGCAGTTAGAGCAAGGCGCTGTTAAAATATTACAGCAGTTTGCGGCTAAAGGCGTGATTCAGGCTTTTCAAATGGACTAAAATTCATTACCATAACGGTATTATTTAATCGCACTATAAAGAGTAGCGCAATGGCAGACGAGAACTTCAAAGACTCATTTAACTTTTGGCAATTCTTGGCGTTAGTAGCAACCTTTGTTGGTTTGTTGTGCTTAGCTCCAATTTTGCGTTGGTTACAAATTTTTAGTTAATACGGTTACTATGTAATCCAACTTGTATTTAAAGCCGCCTTTAGGCGGCTTTTTTGTCCCAATCTAGTCAGACATTTTCGGTAATTTATTTAAGGTTTGTATATATGGAAAAGCAGCTTCTTGCAGTTGAATTAAAAAAAGTCATTAAAACGGTGGCTGATTACCCTAAACCTGGCATTTTGTTTCGTGATGTAACTAGCTTAATGCAAGATGGTGCGAGCTTTAAAAAAGTAATTGATGCTTTTTGTCAGGCCTATACAGGACAGGGATTTACTAAAATCGTTGGTACCGAGTCTCGAGGCTTTATTTTTGGTGCGCCTTTAGCTTATGCCATGGGCCTGCCTTTTATTCCGGTGAGAAAACCAGGCAAGTTACCTCGTAATAGAATAAGCCAAAGCTATCAATTAGAATATGGTGAAGATACCCTCGAATTACATCAAGACGCAATTTCAGAGGGTGACAAAGTGCTGTTAGTTGATGATTTATTAGCAACTGGTGGCACCATAGAGGCTACGGTTAAGCTGGTACGTCAATTAGGCGGTATTGTTGAGCATGCGGCTTTTGTTATTGCTTTACCTGACTTAGGTGGCGTAGCAAAACTAGAACAAGCTAATTTAAAAGTACTTAGCTTAGTTGAGTATGCGGGCGAATAAGATTAATCTGGGCTTAGTTAAATAAACAGAGTGTAAACAGCGGTTATGAGTTATCAGGTACTAGCACGTAAATGGCGTCCACAGCATTTCTCTCAATTAGTGGGGCAAGAGCATGTAAAAAGCGCCCTAACGAATGCCTTAACAAATAATCGTTTACATCATGCTTATTTGTTTACAGGCACTCGGGGGGTTGGTAAAACTACGATCGCCCGTATTTTTGCCAAAAGTTTAAATTGTGAGCTAGGCATTACAGCATCACCTTGTGGCAAATGTAATGCTTGTCAAGAAATTGATGCCGGTAATTTTGTCGATTTAATGGAAATTGATGCTGCATCTCGGACTAAAGTTGAAGATACGCGAGACTTATTAGATAACGTTCAGTATGCGCCTAGTCGTGGCCGTTTTAAGGTGTATTTGATAGATGAAGTGCATATGCTGTCAAAACATAGCTTTAATGCGCTATTAAAAACTTTAGAAGAGCCACCGCCACATGTGAAATTTCTATTGGCAACAACGGATCCACAGAAGTTACCAATAACAGTCTTGTCGCGTTGTTTGCAGTTTAACTTATTAGCTTTAAGCCCAACGCAGATTGCGCAGCATTTAGCTTATGTTTTAACTGAAGAGAAAATTCCTTTTGCCGAGTCAGCTTTAACACTGATTGCTAAAGCAGCAAAAGGCAGTTTACGTGACTCGTTAAGTTTAACTGATCAAGCTATAGCGCAAAGTAATAATGATATTCAGCTTGATGTTATTAGAGCCATGCTGGGTTATTTAGAACAAAGCTGGGCCGAGCAATTACTCCAAGCCATATTAGATCAAGATGTATCAAGCTTGCAGCAGCAGTTGGCCACTTTAGTACAACAGCATAATGACTATAGCCAAGTGCTGGATGATATGCTGTCAATTTTGCATCTAACAGCCTTAAGCCAGTTTACTGCTGCAGCTGCGTTGAGTAGCGAAAGCGCTGAGTTTATTTTACAGTTAGCCCAGCGTTTAGAGCCTGCCCAAGTTCAACTTTATTATCAGTTACTCATTAGTGGTAAAAAAGAATTAGCCTATGCACCTGATGTATTAACCGGATTAGAAATGGCGCTGTTGCGGGCAATGGCATTTGCACCGGCCTCAGTTAACCAAACTGCTCCAGTTAACCCAACTGCGCAGATTAAAAATACCCAGCTAAAGCCAACTGTTAATCAGGCTAAACCAGAGTTTAACTCTGCTCAAGCACCGGTGAGTGAACAAACTCAACAGCCACCAGCTGAAGCACAGGTTTCGGATCAGCCTGAGCCAGCGCCGAAATCTAGCACTATGTCATCTGTTGCCGGTATTGATCCTGTAACCTCTGGCATTATGGCAAGGCGGGGTATAGCTGTTCAGCCAAATGCTGCAGCTCCTTCTGTTGAAAAAAAGATTGAGCGGCCGTTAGCGCCGCACTCGACAGAGCAGCCGTTAACCGAGTCACCTCAGCGCCAATCAGTTTCAGCGCAGGCCTATCAACAAGCGGCAACGGACCAAGAGCAGACTAGCCCTGTTGTAGCGCATTCTATGACTTCATCAGCAGAGCTAGCCGATACGCAAGCTGGGCATACTGACGCAAGCTATCAACAGGATATAACTGACGAGCAAGATGAAGTTGATATGGATATGCCTGAGTCATTTTCTGATAGCCAAGCTGATGCGATGTGGCAGCAGTATCAAACAGAGGTGCCAAGCTTAACTGAATTTGATGGCAGCATTAATGAGCAAAACTTTTCTGTTAAATTTGCCGCTCAGGTAGATGCTTGGGCTGCCCGAATAGAGCAGCTAGATACAGGTGGCTTAAGCCGCTTGTTTTTACTTAACGCTGCTATGACTTTACAAGGCGATAAAATGCAGCTGACGGTAGCTCAAAGTCAGCAGCATTTAGACAAGGCTGACTTTAGACAAAATTTACAGCAACTGCTAGAGCATAGTTTTAATCAGCCTTTGCAAATAGAGATCCAATATCAAGATGAAGTAGCATCTAGCCCGCTTGCTATACAGCAGCGGATAGTGGCTGAGCGGCGGGTTTATGTGCATAAGCTATTGCAAGAAGATCCTAATGTGATCCAACTGCAGCAGATATTTGATGCTCAGATGCTAGAAGATACAATAGAAGTAAACTAAAGCGCTTGCTTAAACAAAACTTGTATTTAGCCGCGGGGATCTTTATCTTATCGCGTCTAAGCAAAGCTAAAGTGGGCCAATTAATGCTAAGCTATGGCAAAGCGTAACAAATTAATACTAACTTATAGAGAGTAATATTATGTTTAAAGGTGGTATGGGCAATATCATGAAGCAAGCTCAGGCTATGCAAGAAAAAATGCAAAAAGCCCAAGCAGAAATTGCAGCCATGGAAGTTACAGGTGAAGCTGGGGCAGGTTTAGTTAAAATAACCATGCTAGGCAACCATAACGTACGTCGGGTTAGCATCGACGATAGTTTATTAGAAGATGATAAAGAGATGTTAGAAGATTTAATCGCTGCTGCGCTTAATGATGCTGTGCGTCGTGTTGAAGAAACTAGCAAAGAAAAAATGGGCTCAGTTGCTGGCGGTATGCAATTACCACCAGGTATGAAAATGCCATTTTAATGAACCGTTTTCCGCCGTTATTACAACAACTGATTGACGCTTTACGCATCTTGCCAGGTGTTGGGCCAAAGTCTGCCCAACGCATGGCGTTTTCATTGCTAGAGCGCAACAGAGATGCCGGTTTAACTTTAGCAGATGCCTTAAGCCAAGCAATGACTCATATTGGCCATTGCCAAGGCTGTCGTACTTATAGCCAAACGGAATTATGTGCTATTTGTTCTGATCCTAAGCGAGAGCGAGATGGCATAATCTGCGTTGTTGGCTCGGCAGCCGACCAATATGCCATAGAGCAAACTGGGCAATTTAAAGGCCGTTACTTTGTGTTACAGGGGTATTTGTCGCCTTTAGACGGCATAGGTCCTCAAGATCTTGGCCTAGATAGCTTAAATGCGCTGTTAGCCAAAGGCAGTACGACTGAACTTATTTTAGCAACGAATCCCACTGTTGAAGGCGATGCTACCGCATTTTATATTGCTGAGTTAGCACAGAAGCAGCATGTAAAAGTATCTCGGATTGCTCAAGGCATACCTATCGGCGGTGAATTAGAGTTTATTGATGGTACTACGCTGTCGCATGCTTTTAGTGGCCGCAAACAATATTAAGCTTTATTAATAAGATGGCAATATTCACTGTATTGCCATCACCTTTCATTTTTATGCTTGAAATACAGTAAATCCGCCCCATATTAGTTGTCAGTATGCTGCGGCTATTTAGGTTGCACATTAATGCCATTAACCTGTTATTTTGAGGATAAACACAATGAGTGATACCACAGCAACTTCAGCTGGCCAAAAACAAACCCATGGTTTTCAGGCGGAAGTAAAACAGCTATTGCAGCTGATGATCCATTCACTGTATTCAAATAAAGAAATTTTCTTACGCGAACTTGTATCAAACGCATCAGATGCGGCAGATAAGCTACGTTTTATGGCGTTATCAGACAGTAGCCTATATGGTGATGACGGCGAATTACGCGTTCGTATTAGTTTAGATGAAAAAGCTCGCACCTTAACCATAGACGATAACGGCATTGGTATGTCTGAGCAAGACGTAGTAAGCCATCTGGGCACTATTGCAAAGTCGGGTACTAAAGAATTCTTCTCTCAGTTATCGGGCGATCAAACTAAAGACTCAAATTTAATCGGCCAGTTTGGTGTTGGTTTTTACTCTGCGTTTATCGTTGCCGATAAAGTAACAGTACGCACGCGTAAAGCAGGTGCAGCAGCTAATGAAGCAATAGAGTGGGAATCTGCAGGTGAAGGTGACTACAGTATTACACCCATTACTAAAGAGACTCGTGGTACTGAAATAACCTTACATTTACGTGAAGGTGAAGATGAGTTTTTAAGCCGCTGGACGGTTGAAAGAATTGTCACTAAATATTCAGATCATATCAGTATTCCTGTCGAGTTATGGCAAGAAGAACAGCCTGAAGTGAAAGGGGAAGACGGCGAAGTAACCACGCCAGCGACGCCGGGTCAGTGGCAAGCCGTTAACAAAGCAACTGCATTATGGACCCGCGATAAATCAGACTTAACTGATGAAGAGTACAGTGAATTTTATAAGCATATTTCACATGATTGGAGCGAGCCATTAAGCTGGAGCCATAACAAGGTAGAAGGTAACAACAATTACACTAGCCTGTTATATATCCCGAAAAAAGCACCATTCGATATGTGGAATCGTGATGCGCAGCATGGTTTAAAACTCTATGTACAACGTGTCTTTATTATGGACGACGCTGAGCAGTTTATGCCAAGCTACTTACGCTTTATCAAAGGGGTATTAGACTCAAGCGACTTACCATTAAACGTATCACGAGAAATTCTTCAAGATACTAAGGTAACGCAAAGTTTACGCAAGGGCTGTACTAGCCGTACTTTAAAAATGCTTGAAAAGCTAACTAAAGATAGCGAAAAGTATCAAGCCTTCTGGGATGAGTTTGGCCAAGTATTAAAAGAAGGCCCGGCTGAAGATATGGCAAATAAAGAGCAAATTGCTGCTTTATTACGTTTTGCTTCAACTCATACCGATGAAAGCGTGCAAAATGTATCACTAGCTGATTACATTAGCCGGATGAAAGAAGGTCAAGACGAAATCTATTACATTGTAGCCGATAGCTTCGCAGCGGCTAAAAATAGCCCGCACTTAGAGGTATTACGCAAAAAAGGCTTAGAAGTCTTACTGCTTTCTGATCGTATCGATGAATGGTTAGTGCAGCATTTAACTGAGTTTAATGATAAAAAATTACGCTCAGTGGCAAAAGGTGGCTTAGATTTATCTAAATTAGATGATGAAGAGACGAAAAAAGCCCAGCAAGAAACAGAAGAAGCTTTTGCATCAGTGCTAGAGCGCTTTAAAACTGCGCTAGGCAGTCAAGTTAAAGATGTGAAGGTTAGCCATCGTTTAACCGACAGCCCAGCTTGTGTGGTGACTGACGAGCATGACATGAGCACGCAGATGATTAAGTTAATGGAATCTGCAGGACAAAAAGTGCCAGAAGTTAAACCTATTTTTGAATTAAATGCTGAGCATACTTTAGTTAAGCATATTTCTGAGCAGCAAGATGAAGATCGCTTTAAAGAGTGGGCAGAAGTTCTGCTTGATCAAGCCTTGTTAGCCGAAAAAGGTAACTTGAAAGATCCGGCTAGCTTTGTTAATCGCCTGAATAAGCTGTTATTGTCGCTAGCGAATTAAGGATACGCTTACAAAAAGAAAACCACCTTCGGGTGGTTTTTTATTTTCTATTGCTTATTTTTAAATGCCAGAATAGCTGTATTTTTATAAGTAAGACCTTGCTTTTATTAACTTGAGGTCTTTTTCAACTCAAGCTTTAACTACAGACAGTTTTTATTAACAATGGTGCGCCAATTGCGGCTTTGCTGAAGTAGGTCAGACAAACTTCTTGTTTCAAGCTAGACATTATGTAAAGATCTGGACTTTATTATTAAACTATTTATCTCAGAAAATGAGGATTTGCTATGCGCATAATATTGTTGGGTGCCCCAGGTGCCGGAAAAGGAACACAGGCTCAGCTCCTGATGAATAAATACGGCATTCCACAAATATCAACGGGCGATATGCTGCGCGCAGCAATTAAAGAAGGTTCAGCCCTTGGTGTTGCAGCAAAACAAGTGATGGATGCGGGCCAGTTAGTGTCTGACGAGCTTATTATTGGCTTGGTAAAAGAGCGGATCGCAAAATCTGATTGTGCTCAAGGTTTCTTATTAGATGGCTTCCCTCGTACTATCCCACAAGCCGATGCTATGAAAGAAAATGGCATTGTAATAGATCATGTTATTGAATTTGACGTAGCCGATGATGTTATTGTTGAGCGTATGAGCGGTCGTCGTGTTCATCCGGCATCTGGTCGGGTATACCACTTACGCTATAACCCGCCAAAAGTTGACGGTAAAGACGATATTACCGGTGAAGACTTAGTTATCCGGGTTGATGATGTAGAAGAAACTGTTCGTAAGCGTTTAGCTATTTATCATGAGCAGACTGAGCCATTAGTAGGCTATTATAGAAAAGAAGCTGAGGCAGGTAATACTCAGTATCATCATATAGATGGTACTAAGCCTGTTGATGAAGTTGGTCGTGAATTGTTGTCTCGATTAAGCTAGTTTAAAAAGCCCAAATGTTTATTTGGGCTTTTTTTTGCATAAGTTGACGGTGAGTTTTGTTAGTTAATTTTTAGTCACTATACGGTTTAATGCATTTATTGCATCAGAGTAATCTGGCTCCGAGGCTAAGTTAGGCACCAGTTGTTGATAAACAAGTTGTCCCTTACTATCAATAATTAATACTGCCCGGGCCAAAATGCCCATATCTTTAATAAGCAAGCCGTAATTCGTACCAAAATCACGCCAAACTGCGTCAGAGAGTACGGCCATATCAGCAACTTGTTCTTGTTGGCAGAATCTTTTTTGGGCAAACGGTAAGTCAGTACTAATGGTCAGTAATACGACTTGTTGTGGTAAGTCAGTGACTTCGCTGTTAAATCGCTTGGTTTGTAATGAGCAGATGCCTGTATCGATACTTGGAACAACACTAATTAGAACTGTTTTGCCAATATAGTCAGATAATTGTACCGTTTTAAAATTATTATCAACTACTTTAAAATTGATGGCTTTACTGTTAACTTGAATTGGATTGCCTAAAAGGACAATATTTTTATTACCCGCTTTAATTGAGCTAAGTCTTTCAGGAAGTTTAGCTTGAAGATCAACTGCAGCTATATTGCAGCTAAAGCTGAATAATAAAAACAATGTTAGTAGCTTAAGGCTAGAATAAGAAAGTGCAGTCATAATACCGCTCCTATTATGGTAATTGCGTATATAATTAATCTATTAAAAATAGAGACATATTACTATTTTTATAATACTGTTTTATGTGAACTGCCTTTTTCAGGCTAGACTGAATTGAAGCTGTGCAAAGTGAGAACCCGATGCCCACTGCTGTTTTAATATGTGATGACTCAAACTTAGCGCGCAAACAGCTCGCCAAGATATTACCACAAGATTGGCAAGAAAATTTATTTTTTGCCGGTCATGGTGCTGAGGCACTTGCTACTTTAAGTAAGCATGCAATTGACTGGCTATTTTTAGATTTAAATATGCCGGTCATGGATGGTTATCAGGTGTTGACTGCCTTGCAGAAAATCAATACCAATACCAAAGTCATTATTGTTTCTGGCGATATTCAGCCTGAAGCTTTTGAACGTGTGAAGGCCTTAGGGGCGATTGATTTCATTAAAAAACCCGTTAATGAAGCAAAAATTCTTGAATTACTAAAACGTTTTGGCTCATCTTCTACTTTGTCGAAAAAAGAGACGAAGACACCTGATTTAATTGTGCTAGAAGAAATTGAATTAAGTGCAGATATGCGAGATGTACTCCAGGAGCTCACTAATGTTGCTATGGGCCAAGCGGGGGACTTGCTAGCTCGTTTGCTCAATGTTTTTGTTAAGCTACCTATACCTAATGTTAACCTGCTTGAGGTGAGTGAGTTGCATATGGCGCTGGCTTCTGTAGAACGGGAAGAAAGTACTGCTGCTGTTTGCCAAGGCTTTATAGGTGGTGGTGTTTCAGGTGAGGCTTTATTAATTTTATCGGAGTCAAGTTATAAAGATATTGCTAAGCTGATGAATTATCATGGCGGATTAACGGCCAGAATTGAGCTAGAACTGTTGATGGATGTCAGTAATATTCTCATTGGTGCGGTATTAAAGGGGTTATCTGAGCAGCTTAATATGACGTTTAGCCAAGGCCACCCTGTGGTATTAGGTCAGCGTGAATCTGTAAGTGATTTAATTAAAGCCAATGCAAAGCGGTGGCGAAAAACGTTAGCTATAGAACTAACTTATGGAATTGAAAATTACAATATTAGTTGTGATTTATTGTTGTTATTCACGGAAGATAGTTTGAAGACCCTAAATGATAAAGTTCACTATATGCTAGAGGGGTAACATGACGCAGGCGCAAATAGATGTTTCAGAAATCCATTGGTTAATGGATATGTTTCAAACGGTAGATGTCGGCTTAGTTGTATTAAATTGTGATTACCGGATCCAAGTTTGGAATGGCTTTATGGAAAACCACAGTGGGTTGACGCCTCGTCAAGTTAGAGATCGTTATTTATTTGATTTATTCTCAGAGATAGATGAAGACTGGTTACGCCGTAAGTGTGATCCTGTTATTTTATTGAAAAATCGAGCCTTTACTATTTGGGAACAAAGACCTTATATTTTTAAGTTTCGCAACTATCGACCTATCACTGGCTCTGCCGAGCACATGTATCAAAATTGCACTATTGTTCCATTAACGAATAATAATGGAGAAGTAACCCATCTTTGTTTTATTATTTACGATGTGACTGATGTTGCTATAAGCCGAATAGAGCTTGAAGACATGAATCATCGTTTGCAGCAATTATCGAAAATAGATTATTTAACTAAGCTGTATAACCGTGGTTTTTGGGAAGAGAATTTAATTCAAGAGTTTAAGCGGATACAACGTTACTCACATAACAGCACGCTACTAATGTGCGATATAGATCACTTTAAAAATATTAATGATACCTATGGCCATACGGCTGGTGATTTAGTGATCCAAAAGATTGCTGATACTATTCGCAGTAATTTACGAGAAACAGATATCGCCGGTCGTTACGGTGGCGAAGAGTTTGCTGTGTTATTAGTTGATACTTCTATTGAGCCATCGACTCACTTTGCTGAGCGAGTGCGTTATGCAGTTGAAAATTTGACAGTGATGTTTAATCAGACACCGCTGAAGGTGACAATTAGTTTAGGTTTAGCCGAGTTTGATAATAGCATGAAACAGCACGTACATTGGATTGAAGCGGCAGACAAAGCATTGTATCAGTCTAAAGAAGGTGGCCGAAACCAGCTAACTTGTTTTGTAGCTGAAGATTAAATAAAGGTAGTAATGATTAAAAACCCAGCATTTAGCTGGGTTTTTAGTAGAACAGTGCTTATTTAGCAAAGTTTTCAGCAGCAAACTTCCAGTTTACTAATGCCCAAAAAGCATCTAAGTAAGTTGGGCGTGCATTACGGTAATCGATATAGTAAGCATGTTCCCATAAGTCTACTGTTAATACTGGCGTTAATGATGTATCAGATAATGGGGTAGCAGCGTTGCTGGTATTAACAATATCTAATGAGCCATCTGCAGTTTTAACTAACCAAGTCCAGCTTGAGCCAAAGTTATTAACTGCTTTGTCGTTAAATGCAGCTTTAAACTCAGCAAAAGAACCCCATTTTGCATTAATAGCATCTGCTAATGCACCTGTAGGCTCGCCACCTGCATTAGGTGCTAAGCAGTGCCAGTAGAAAGTGTGATTCCATACTTGGGCTGCATTATTAAAGATACCGCCTTCAGACGTGCGTACAATCTCTTCTAAAGATTTACCAGCGAAGTCAGTACCTTCAATTAAACCATTTAACTTTACAACATAGGTATTGTGATGTTTACCATAGTGGTATTCTAAAGTTTCTGCAGAAATATGTGGGGCTAAAGCATCTTTTGCATAAGGTAATGCAGGCAATTCAAAGGCCATTGTTGTTCTCCGTAAACGTTGTTTAACATGTCTGTGTGGCGTA
This sequence comes from Rheinheimera sp. WS51, assembly GCF_050936095.1. Lineage (NCBI taxonomy): Bacteria > Pseudomonadati > Pseudomonadota > Gammaproteobacteria > Chromatiales > Chromatiaceae > Rheinheimera > Rheinheimera sp. WS51. The sequence goes on along the minus strand of NZ_JBOTRC010000004.1, from coordinate 188,165 downwards.
GACTACAAAACTTGACTAGTTTACTCAAGTTTTACCGTGCCTAGTTTATGACGATTTTATACCTAAAGTATCAATCGTTTTTCGTTATCTTATAAGATATGGGGTTTTTTTATTAAAACTCAAGTGTAACTAAGAAAAGAACAGCGTAAAATAGTATTAAGCTCACTTTTTGTAAGAGGTAATTATGGAAACAATTGACAAAATTAAGCAACAGATAGCCGAGAACCCTATTCTTTTATTTATGAAAGGCTCACCTAAATTTCCAAGTTGTGGCTTCTCAGCTCAAGCATCTCAGGCTTTAATTGCTTGTGGTGAACAATTTGCTTATGTCGATATTTTATTAAATCCAGAAATTCGTGCCGAGCTACCTAAATATGCAAATTGGCCTACTTTTCCACAACTATGGGTAGAGGGTGAATTAATAGGTGGTTGTGACATTGTTCTAGAGATGTTCCAACGTGGCGAGTTACAGTCGTTAATCAAAGAAACTGCTGCTAAAGCAGGAACAAGTGCTGAAAACGACGCTGATAGCCAGTAAAGACGCGGATCCCCTAGTCGTTAACAAGGGATAGAGTGGATTGCGAGCAGCTTAACTAGCTTGCTCGCAATGAATGTTTTTACGTCTAGTTATTCTTGCCGCTGCTATCATAAGCAACTACTGGTTTTTACTCGCGTTATTGTTATCGTTATTTTCGCTGCTGTTGCTAGTCGCATCTATCGCTGGATCCGAGTCCGCTTCCTCTTGCTCTAGCGGCCCTAATAGCGGCCAGCCACCTAAGTCTCGCCATTTATTTATAATATAACAAAATAATTCTGCTGTGCGTTCTGTATCATATAAAGCGCTGTGTGCTTGTTTGCTATCAAACTCGATGCCAGCATATTGGCAAGCTTTTGCAAGTACCGTTTGGCCTAAGGCAAGAGCAGCTAAGCTAGTAGTGTCGAAGGAAACAAAGGCATGAAAGGGCGAGCGCTTATACTTTAAGCGTTCAATGGCCGCATTAACGAAGCCTTGATCAAAAGCGGCGTTATGAGCCACGATAACACTACGTTGGCAGCCTGCGGCTTTTTGCGCTTTGCGAACCGCTTTACAAATTTCACTAATGGCTTCGCGTTCACTGACTGCGCCTCTTAAAGGATTAAAAGGATCAATACCATTAAAGGCTAGAGAGCTTGCATCAAGATTAGCGCCTTCAAAAGGTTCAACATGATAATGCAGCGTTTGCTGCGGCAATAAATTGCCTTCATCATCCATAGTTAATAAGGTTGCTGCTATTTCAAGTAAAGCATCCGTTTTTGCATTAAAGCCAGCGGTCTCAACGTCGATAACAACAGGATAATAGCCGCGAAAGCGTTGAGCGAGTAGAGAAGTTTGTTTTGTCATAATTACGCCATATTACAAATCTGTGGCTATTATGCCAAAAAATAACGGTAACGTCTTGGTGCGGCATAGTGTTTGCTTATGTTAGAGTGAAATAAGCAATTGCTTAAGATTAATTTAGTGGTGAAACATGCAGATGCTACCAATATTCATGGTTTTAACAAGCGCCTTAACTTTAACAAGTGTGCAGGCGACAACCCAGTTGCGTCAATATTCTGCCACAATTGAACAGTCAACATGGCAATTAAGCACAAATACGCCATTAGAATGTCAGCTAAGGCATGATATTCCTCGGTTTGGTCAGGCGCTATTTCGCAGTGTGGCGAGTAAAAGTTTAAATATGGCGTTTGAGCTGCAAATGCTTCGTTTACCTGACAACTACGCTTTAGCTGAAGTTATATCAGTACCACCAGCGTGGCGAGCAGGCGAGCCAAGTAAGGCCATTGCCACTATGCAGCTATTAAAACAATTTAATGGTGAGTTGCCGAAAAAGGCTGCTTGGACATTACTTACTGAATTAGAGCAAGGGTTTAGCCCAAGTTTTTATTTTAATGATTGGTATAGCCCAGACAATAAAATTGTTGCGTTTATTAATCCGGTACAGTTTTCTGCTACTTTTACGGCTTTTAATCAATGTATAGCCGGATTATTACCTTATAGCTTTGAAGATATTGCATTTACCGTTTTAAATTATGAAACAGGCAGTGATCAGTTAAGTCGTGAGTCAAGTAGACGCTTAGCGCAAATAGCTGAGTATTTAAAATATGACTCAGATATCGACTATGTTGAAATTCAAGGTTATAGCGATAGTTATGGTGGTCGCTGGATGAATGAGCAGTTATCGATAAAGCGGGCAGAAAAAGTAAAATCGTTTTTTGTTAAAGCGGGCTTAAGTGCAGATAAAGTGCAAGTGACTGGTTTTGGCGAGCGGCGGCATATTGCGCCCAATCAAATTGCAATTGAGCGTAAAAAGAATCGCCGGGTGGTATTGCAGCTAAGTAAGCCTTAATATTCGTTAGCTTTTTTATTGCACCATAATATCAACTTGGCGCCAGTTATCGCGTTCTGATAATAAGATGCGAACTTGCTGGCCATCTACTTGGAAAAATAAGTTTTCTCTGCCGTAGATTGATTCAGTTTTATATGGCTCACCTAATTGCTGAATATAGTATTGGCGTAATTCCGGCATGCTTTGCTGGCTAAAATAGCTTAAGACAGCAGGTAGTTTATTATCTAAGCGAGCAAATTCGCGCGCGTCATTAGCGATAGGTATTTGATAAAAGTCAGCAGCCTGAAGTGCGCTGGATGTGGCTAGAGCCGCTATAAATAGTAAAGCTAAGCGCATATTGTTTCCTTACGTACATGATATTATTTAAACTTTACCAAAGTTTTGTCAGTTTTTCTTGTTAATCATTATTTTTAATTTTTATTTTTACATTGTGCTTAGAGAATAAACGCATAGCAGCCAGTATTTTATCGCCAGTAAAAGGTTTAACAATAAAAGTTGCTGCACCAAGCTTAATACTATTTTGTACGTTTTCTAAGGTGCTGTTGGCACTTACCATAATAATAAAGCATTCAGGTTTTACTTTCTTAATTTTAGCCAGTAAGTCTAAACCAGAGCCATCGGGGAGCTCTATATCTAAAAATATAATATCAGGGCTTTGTAAGCTGAAGATACTCATAGCTGACGCTGCTGAATTAGCATTGAAAAACTGGAAGCTATCCACTTCAAGTGGAGCGTTTTTGGCAATAGCCATAATATTGTTGCGTAATAGCTGCCGTGTGTAGTCAATGTCGTCGACAAGTAAAGCTTTAGCTTCTCGCATTGCTCTCTCCACACTGTTGTAGTAACTGGCTAAACTGCTGACAGCGTAATAATAGCGGGGCATCCAGAGGTTTTTGTTGCAGTAAGCTTTGTAGTTCATCGGCTGCATCAGTAAGTTCAATATGACCAAAGCTGGCTGCACCGCCCTTCACTTTATGGCAAATTTGCCGCATCACAGTGGCATTCTTATCTGTTAAAGCTTGTTGGAATCCAATTTTTTGTTGTTGTAAATTCTCATAAAATAGCTCTGTAAGTGTTTCATCAATAACTAACGGGATCCGTTTTTGTGATGATGTTTGCAGCACTATATTCGCAAGTTGCTGATTATCAACAGGCTTAGTTAGGGTGTCAGTAAAACCTTCTGCAGAAATGGCATCGGCAGACATTGCGAAAATTGGTCGGTCATAACCTAGCTGACGCAATAGTTGCATGGCTTGAATACCATCACAAACGGGCATTTGGATATCAGTGATAATAATATCGTATTGATAACTAAGAGCAGCGGTTATTAGTTGTTCACCATTCTCAACGCTATCAACACTAACTCCAAGCTCCTCACATTGCGTTTGCAATAATAACCGTAAAAAATCATCATCTTCAGCAATTAAGATTTTTTTATTTTTATTCATAACATTCCTTTGACCTCAACTTTCGTTGTTGCTGTAACTGGCTTTTAGTTATTGTTTTTATTGATAAATCTAGATGCTGATAAGCTATCACTTTGCTCTTTAGTTAACGGTAGAGGTTCTGTGCAAATTTGGCAAGCAATTATCTCTGCTAACAGTGGTGAATACATAATACCGCGCGCGCCTAAGCCGCCTAATAGCCAAAGAGAGGAGTTAATTTCAGTGGCTATAGGGTGCCTGTCTGGCAGGCTGGCTCTGAATGCAGCCGCTGCACTATGAACCTGAGCTCCTTTTAGCCAAGCTGGAGAATTAAGTTGTTCATCTATCTGTTGCAAATTCTCAGTATTATCTAGAGATCTAACCTCGGTGTTTTTAGCTTCGCGATCAAAGGTGGCACCGATTGAATGCAGACCTTGCCATTGTGGTGTGATATAGCCTGTATGACAGATCACTGTTTTAAGCGGCTGCATTTTTTGTTGGCTAATGTGGCTAACTTGGCCTCGAATAATGTTTAGTGGCAAAAACTTGCTCTGAACAAAGCTTGCAAGTTCGCTACCTGTTGCGATGACTAATGCTTGGGCACGCAATTGGCGCTGTTCAGTGTTAATTAACCAAGTATTATTTTCCTGCTCAAAGTGTTGTACCGTGCAGTTGTTACTAAAGCGAAAATGAGCTTGTTGCTGTAAATAAGCTAGGGCAGTTTGACAAAACTGCTTGGGGTTTAACCAACCGGCTAAAGGGTAATAAATGGCACTTTGCTCTAGGGGTAGCCCTGCTATTGCTGTTGCTTGTTGTGCTGTTACCGTATGAGCTAAAGAACTGGGCCAAAACTTAGCAAGTTTAGCTTGCCGTTGTTGTAGTCTTGGCGTGGTCGCTAAGTGCAACATGCCACAAAAGTCCATAACAAAATTTAGTCCTTGCTGCTGGCAGCGTTGGTAAAACTGACGTGCATATAAAAAGGCTTGAACTTGAAAGAGGCTAGTTGCCGAGACTTCAGCTGGTAAATTGGGGTAAATAACCCCTTGTCGGTTTTGTGAAGCTTGCATCGCGACATCGGCATCAGCGCAAATTAAATGTACCGCTATATTGCGCTGCATTAGCGCTAAAGCCAGACAAATAGAGGCAATGCCGCCGCCAATTATGGTGACTTCTTTCGGTATGACTGTGCAGGTTTGCGCTGGCGCACTTTGAGCTAACTTAGCTGTTAACATCTCGCGTTTACGGCCAAAACCTTTAACTTTTTTTACAGTAAAACCAGCTTGCTGCAAGCCGCGCCTAACTATGCCCGCAGCAGTAAATGTTGCGATAGTTGTTTCACTATGACTTAACGCGGCAAGATCGTAAAACAGCTTGGTTTGCCACATTTCTGGGTTTTTACTAGGAGCAAAACCATCTAAATAAATGGCATCTGCTGGCGCAATATTAGGCAGCATAGTACTGACATCACCTAGCCATAAATCAACTATGACTTGGCCCTGATCAAAAACCAGACGATGGCAGCCTGATACGGCAATAGGGTATTGAGCTAATAATTGTGCTATTAAAGGCTGCAATTCGCAATTACTGGCGCTGTGTGCTGTTAAGGCCTGCGTTAAATCGGCCAAAGCAAGCGGAAACTTTTCTACACTACTAAAATATAACCGCTGACATTTCGCGTTTGGGTGTTGTTGTTTAAATTGGCAAAAACGTAGCCAAGTTAATAAAAAATTGGCGCCAGTGCCAAAGCCGGTTTCTACAATATGAAAACTAGCCGATGGATGTGCTTGCCAGCGAGTAGGTAAATTATTTTGCTGTAAAAAAACATAGTCTGTTTCTGCTAAGCCGCCGTCTTGTGAAAAATAAACATCGGCAAAGTCTTCAGCAAAAGGAATGCCTTGAGCATTAAAATGAACCTTGGCATGGCTAAGCTGAGACATAAATAGTTAATCCAATACAGTTTTTTCTTGTAGTTTACCTTAAGCTTAAGCAGAATTGGTAATAGAGTACAAGTGTGCGCTGAAAGCTGACCACTTTAATAATCAAAGTCCGTACAATAGCACAAATAAATCATTTACAACGGTGTGGTAAAGAACCAACCAATGGGAGTTAGCATGAAAAGAGCCGTAATCACCGGTATGGGTATTGTATCGAGTATTGGTAATAACAAAGAGGAAGTCTTGGCTTCATTACAAGCCGGTCGCTCTGGTATTAACTTTGCTCAAGAGTTCGCTGATCTAGGCTTACGTTCACAAGTGTGGGGTGATATTAAAATTAATCCTGCTGAGCATATTGATCGTAAAGCCATGCGCTTTATGGGTGATGCTGCAGCATATGCCTATATTGCAATGCAAGAAGCGATTAAAGATGCCGGTTTTACTGAAGAAGAAATTTCTAACCCTCGTATTGGTTTAGTGGCAGGCTCAGGCGGTGCATCTTCAAAAGTTCAAGTTGAAGCGGCAGATATTCTTCGTTCAAAAGGTGTTAAACGCGTCGGCCCTTATGCTGTGCCTAAAACAATGTCTAGTACTTGCTCTGCTTGTTTAGCGACACCGTTTAAAATTAAAGGGGTTAACTATTCTATTAGTTCAGCCTGTGCGACTAGTGCCCATTGTATTGGTCACGCTGTTGAGTTAATTCAATTAGGCAAGCAAGATGTTATTTTTGCTGGCGGTGGTGAGGAAGTGCATTGGACGTTAGCGATGGAGTTTGATGCTATGGGGGCCTTGTCATCTAAATATAATGACACACCACAGCAGGCTTCACGTACTTATGATGCAAACCGTGACGGCTTTGTTATTAGCGGTGGCGGCGGTATGCTGGTTGTTGAAGAACTTGAGCATGCTCTAGCCCGTGGTGCAACAATTTATGCTGAAGTTGTTGGCTACGGTGCAACTTCTGACGGTTTCGACATGGTGGCACCTAGCGGCGAAGGCGCGGTACGCTGTATGGAAATGGCGATGCAAAATGTGTCTGAAAAAATTGATTATGTTAATACACATGGCACTAGCACCCCTGTGGGTGACGTGAAAGAATTGGCTGCTATCCAGCAGGTGTTTGCTGGAAAATCGCCTGCAATCAGTGCGACAAAAGCGATGACAGGCCATGCCTTAGGTGCTGCCGGTGTTCATGAAGCTATTTATTCGTTATTAATGATGAAAAATAACTTTATTGCTCCTTCAATTAATATTTCTGAGCTAGATGAAGCGGCAGCGGGCTTAAATATTATCACCAAAGCACAAGAAGCTGAGCTTAACACGGTAATGTCTAATAGCTTTGGCTTTGGCGGTACTAATGCCACCTTAATTATGCAAAAGTATAAGGCTTAAGCTGCGCTTAAATGTTAAGTTGTCAGTAATAAAAAATGGGCGGTTAACCGCCCATTTTTTATTCATCATCTAGATCCCAATCATCAAGCAAGCTACGTAATCGCTTTTGCTCTAATAGGTCATCGATACGGCGTCTAGCTTCTAATTTTTGCTGCGCTTTACTGTCTTTGGCTGACAACGTAACAAGCAAGTCTTCATCATTAGAGGCGTCATCTAAATCAAATTCAGCTACTTCAACTTCCGACATGGTTATTTCCTCAAGATTTTTTTGCTTATTTACTCAAATCTTTATTTAAATGATAGTGAATTATTTTTGTGTAGACGATAAATAATTTTTACAGAGCTGAAATTTAAATTAAACCTTTTATGAAACAACAGCTTAATTTTAACTAGATGCAGTGACAGCATTAACATCAATTAGAAATAGGCATGTAGTAAAATAATCTTATGATCCAATCGCTCATAACTAACATATAGCTTGTTAGGTAAAATAGACTAGACTGATAATGCCTGCGTTTAGCTGGGGCCTATGCGGTTTATAAAAGTTGTTTTAAACAGAGGGTACGAATAATGAAAAAATGGTTAACCGTGCTTACGGTCTCAGTGGGGATGGTAGCGTCTTCGGCCATGGCAAATCAATGTGGTGATATTTTAGGCCATTCAATGCAGCAACTTAAAACACGCGAAAGCATTGATTTATGCCAAGCCTATCAGGGCAAAACATTATTAATTGTTAACACTGCGAGTAAGTGTGGTTTTACGCCGCAGTTTGACGCTTTAGAGGCTTTATATCAACAATACCAAGCAGCAGGTTTAGTAGTGCTAGGCTTTCCATCAGATAGTTTTAAGCAAGAATATGCCGATGCGGAAAAAACGGCTGAGGTGTGTTACTTAACCTATGGTGTGCAATTTCCGATGTTTGCTAGTTCAAAAGTACGGGGTAAGGAGGCTAACCCTGTATTTAAAGCACTCATTGCTAAAACAGGTGAATCTCCGTCTTGGAACTTTAACAAATATTTAGTCAGTGCTGATGAGCAAACAGTAAAACACTTTGGCAGCAGAACAAAGCCTGATAACAAAGACTTTATTGCCGAGTTAGAGAAAATGCTGGCAGAAGCCAAACCAGTAACCAAGCCTGATACCAGCGGTGATTAGAAATGACTGCGCTTACGCGTAGTGCTTAGTGTTAAGTTTTTAATGTTTAGTTTTTAGCTTGGCTAGCTTCAAATTCATGATCAACCGTTGTCGGCTTGGCTTCTGCTGCTGCTCTGGCTAATTCATCACAGCGTTCATTTTCAGGATGGCCGCTGTGACCCTTTACCCAGTGCCAGTTTATTGTATGTTGGCTGGTCGCTTTATCTAAGCGTTGCCAAAGATCTTGGTTTTTTACCGGTTTTTTTTGACTGGTTAACCACTTATTACGCTTCCAACCCGCCAACCACTGCATTATGCCTAAGCGGACATATTGGCTATCTGTGGTAAGTTCTACATCACAAGGTTTAGTTAGGCTTTCTAAAGCGATAATAGCTGCGAGTAATTCCATACGGTTATTAGTCGTTAAGCGAAAACCACCACTTAATTCTTTGCGATGCTGCTTATAAATTAAAACCGCAGCATAACCACCTGCTCCGGGGTTGCCAAGACAGGAACCATCGGTGAAGATGGTAACAGTTTTACTCATAAAGCCTTTCCTCTAACATAAACGGCGTATAATCTACCTTAATTACGGCACAAAGCGAAATGAACATGAAAAAAAGACAACTTATTCTAGATACAGAAACTACGGGTATAAACCCAAAAGATGGTCACCGCATTGTTGAAATAGGCTGTGTAGAACTTATTAATCGCCGTTTTACCGGTAATAATTATCATGTTTATATTAATCCTGAGCGGATAATTGAAGCTGAAGTGGTTGCTGTCCATGGTTTAACCAATGAGCGGCTAAAAGATGAGCCTAAATTTCGCGATATTGCTCAAGGCTTTTATGACTATATTAAAGGTGCTGAGCTAGTTATTCATAATGCGCCTTTTGACGTTGGTTTTATTAATCATGAATTTTCTTTATTACGCCAACCCATTCCGCCTTTAGAGCAATATTGTACTGTACTAGATACCTTAGCCTTAGCGCGTGAGTTACATCCTGGGCAAAAAAATAACCTCGATGCTTTATGCCGTCGCTATGATATTAATAATAGTCACAGGACATTACACGGAGCTTTATTAGATGCTGAAATATTAGCGGATGTTTATTTGATGATGACCGGCGGTCAAGTCAGTTTAAACTTAGCTAATGAGCAAGATAATCAGCAACAGAACGAAAGCGAATTACGGATCAAGCGAAAAGGCCGCTTAACGGTAATTCAAGCAACAGCTGCAGAGTTAGAGGCACATCAAGCACGATTAGATTTAGTGCAAAAAAAAGGAGGTGCTTGTTTATGGCGAGATTAATTTTTTTAGCATTTTTAAGCTTAGTTGTTTGTGGCCAAATATCAGCGCAAGAAACTAATGTAGCTGTAAGCGAAGAGGCAAATGTATCTAGTGTGAAATTAGATGCGGATAGCTTTGCCTTGTTGCAAGATTTACCCACTAAGAATCAAATTCCCTTATTTGATAATCGATTTCGTATCGATGAAGGTGTAGAAGAAATTACGTTATTATTTTTTCGCCGCCCAGGTAGCGCTTCTATTGTTTTAGTAAGGCCTGATGGCAGTAAGTTACATTTTAATACTGCCCGTAATTATGATGTTTCTTGGCATGATGCTGATAGCTACGATTTAATTAAAATTAAGCAACCTATGCCAGGGCCTTGGCAAGCGGTTGGTCGTTTACTGCCTGAAAGCCGAGTTATGGTGCTCACTGAGATAGAGCTAATCGTAGATCCTATTCCACAAAGCTTAATGGTTGGAGAAACCGTTAAGGTGACAGCGCGGTTGCTTAATGGTGGCGAGCCTATTAATGCCAAAGAATTTCGCGATGTTTTAAGTTTAGAAGTGATCTTTGTTAGTACTAATCAGCCTGATCAAGATAATTTTGGCCGTGGCATCGCTCAGGTAGCGCAGTTCAGAGATGACGGCAAAGGTTATGACGAGCGGGCTAGGGATGGTGTTTTTACCGGCGAGTTTCAGTTACGCTTTGCTGCGGGGGAGTGGATCCCTAAATATATTGTCCGTACACCGTTATATACTCGTGAAATCGAGCAGGCTCCTGTTATGCTTAAAGACACGCCTATAGAGGCGGATATTCAAATGTCACCGGCAATTAATGAAGCGCTGTCGGATGAAATGCCTAAGCCACACCAAATTACATTTAATGTTACTGATCCATCAATTTATATTCAGTCTGTGTTATTACAAGGTCGTATTCGTTACCCTAATGGTGAAATTGCTGATTTCTCAATGAATGAAGCCGGAGACTCAATTCGCCGGCTAAGTTTAAAGAACCGCGGCCAAGGTAGTTATATTATTGAAACTATGGCTTTTGGTACTAAGGTCAATGGCCGTGAGTTTGTCTTAACGCTACCAGAAATTAGCTTTATGGTACCTGCACCTGAAGTCGTCGTTGAAGCTAACCCCTTATCAAGCGAACAACTAACTGAACAAAATAAAGAGCAAGAAGCGCCTTTTCCTTGGCTATTAATAATTTTTAGCAATATCTTTATTTTAATCAGTGGAGGTTTAGCTATTTGGTTTGTAATGACTGATAAAAAATGGTCAGATTTATTATTTTGGCAAACAAAGCCTGTATTAGATCTTGGCACAACAGAAACAAAGCCCACAGCCAATAATAAACAAACTACACAAGCAAAAAATAATAATGCTCAAAAAAGCAACGATATAGATGATATTCTTGATCTAACCCTACCGGATGATTAAGGATTAGACAAAAGCAGTGAAAAAGGAGTTGACGACCTTGGTCCTAAACCGTATCATTCCCGCCGCACAGTAGGACACCCTATTGAAGTTCTTCTGTGTAATTGGTGCGGAGTGGTAGTTCAGTTGGTTAGAATACCGGCCTGTCACGCCGGGGGTCGCGGGTTCGAGTCCCGTCCACTCCGCCAATTTAATGTAAAGTGTTTCAGTGGAGCGGTAGTTCAGTTGGTTAGAATACCGGCCTGTCACGCCGGGGGTCGCGGGTTCGAGTCCCGTCCGCTCCGCCACTGCTTTACATACCTTGTTTGATTGCGGAGTGGTAGTTCAGTTGGTTAGAATACCGGCCTGTCACGCCGGGGGTCGCGGGTTCGAGTCCCGTCCACTCCGCCACATCAACAAGTCTCCTTGAGCAATGCTCACTCCAGTGCGGAGCGGTAGTTCAGCTGGTTAGAATACCGGCCTGTCACGCCGGGGGTCGCGGGTTCGAGTCCCGTCCGCTCCGCCATTTCTTATCCTATTGGTATTTATTATATTCAGTGCTATTAATACAGCGCTAGCTATTATGTCTAACAGGCTAGTGTCTAAGTAAGGCAGATAAAACATTATCTGCTTAGTGACGAATTTTTATTTTTTATTGCCTGAGAATAGCTCTAACTGCTGTTGAGTGCGGGCTGTGCCAGTTAGAAGCTCTTTAGCGGCATTGTCTATGGCTGCCATTTGCTTGTAGGCATCAGAGGTTACCGACTCTATTGCGCTTAAGTATTGATGCGTTTGCTGGTAGCGCTGTTCTAATGAAATTACAGTTTGGTTTATATTATAGATACCTGATTTTGCTTGCTGTAACTCTTGGTTTAATAAAACAAATTCATCACTAGTATTGCTGACTTGTTGCTGCGCATCTTGTGCTTGTTGGTTTAAGTTGATAGATTCTTTCTGGGTGTTGGAGACGAGATGTTCCATATCGTTTAAAAAAACCGAGATTTGCCGCGTTGCATCACTTACCTTTGCCGCTAAAGTACGAACTTCATCGGCAACAACTGCGAAACCTCGACCAGCATCTCCCGCTCTAGCTGCTTCTATAGCTGCATTTAGAGCAAGGAGATTTGTTTGATCAGAAAAATCTTCCACCATCACTAAAATTTGTCTTACATTCTCAGCATTTTTTTGTAAGCCAGTAATAGTGGTGCTAAATGTGTCTAACAAGTTAACTATACGGTTAAGTTGTCCGGATAGTTGTAGCATTTGCTGACCAGCAATATTTGCTTTATCGACTGTTGTAGCTGAGGCTTTGTCTACTTGGTCGCTATGTTGCACAATATTACTTAAATACTCTAAGACTTGATCACTTTGATTTCGGATGTCATGGCTGCGTTGCTCGGTATCAGCTAGATGGCTGCGTGTATGGTTAACTGCAGCAGAAACTTGCTCATTAACATTGTGGGTGTCTTTAGCTTGACTATGAATATCCTCAAGTAAAGCAGATAGTTGATTGGTAAACTGATTATATTCTTCTGATAAAGTGCGAAATTCATCAAAAGTAAAAGCGGGTAAACGTTGTTGTAAATCAGACCCTTTGCTATTTGTATCATGAAGTACTTTTACTAATATTTGTACTGGTCTAACGATTAGATAGTGCATATAAGCAAAAGTAAAAATAAATGCACTGATACCTAAAATTAAAAGAAGCGACCAATAACCTGTATAGTTATTATCATCATTGATTGCCATATGGCTTAACCACATTGCGGCAAAGAAAAAGAAAGATAAAAAAATTAAATTGCCAATGATCTTGCGAGTAAGACTGGCAAAAAAAGTACGTTCAATAAAAAAATATAAACTTTTAAAGGCTGCCATAAGCTGCTTAGCCCCAATTAAACTACGTAGATAATGAGCATATCATAGCTTAGTTGGGGCAGCGACAAATTGTAGCCACTTGGCTTTATTGTTTTGAAAGTTAAGGTTTAATTGAGATATGTCTGCTAATAAACCAACCTAAAACCATTGCAGCGACAAAGGCTAAGGTGCCATGGCTGCCTGAGCTTATGGCTATTATTGCTGGGCCTGGGCAGTAACCTGCTAGCCCCCAGCCAGCACCAAATAATAAGGCGCCTATCACTAAGGGTTTATCAATATCAGCTTTAGTGGGTAAGTGAAACTTTTCAGCTAATATGGGCTTGTTCTTCTTTGCAAATAGCCAGTAACCCATACTGTAAGTTAATAAAGCGCTAATCATTACCAGTAATAAGCTGGGATCCCAATTTTTGTTTAAGGTTAAAAAAGCTAAGACTTTATTCGGATCGATCATTTGTGAATAACTGATCCCAATAGACATCACTAAGCCTGAAATAAAAGCGATTAATAACGGCATGTTTGCTCCGGCAATATTTAATTTTTAATGTAATAGGGTGGCGACAACAACACCCACTAACATAAATAAGATGGTCGATAAAATAGATCGTGGTGACAAACGGCTGATGCCACAAATACCATGGCCAGAGGTACAGCCGCTGCCCCAGCCGGTACCTAAGCCGACTAATAGCCCAGCGACAATAACCGGCCAGCCTAAGCTAGGTGTGCTATAGGTAAAACCAGCATGGAGCAGGCTAAATAGTACCGGACCAACTAATAAACCAACCACAAAAGCAAGGCGCCAGCCACGTTGATGGTTAGAAAATAAGGCATTGCTAGCAATACCAGATATACCGGCGATACGGCCTGAAAAAATAAGCAATATTAGCCCGCCAAGGCCAATTAAACTGCCACCAATGAGTGCTGAGATAGGGGTAAAATTTGTCATGTTTTATCCTGAAATAATTAACTAACTGTAGGTAAGTTGGCGTCTAACCAACCTTGCATACCTGGACTTACTGAATAAATATCGCTAAAGCCCATCTGTTGTAATGATGCTGTAGCTAAGGCAGAACGACCGCCAGAGCGGCAAATAACATAGATAGTCGATTTTGCTAGTTCTTGTAATGCGACTTCAGGCTCACAGCTACTAGAAGCAACTTTAGGGTGATTATGAATATTCATTTCTAATACACCACGAGGGTAATTAACCGCGCCAGCAATATGGTGCTTTGCAAACTCGGCCGGCTCTCTTACATCAATAAGAATGGCTTCAGAGTTTGTTTTTAACGCAATGGCGAGTTGCTCAATATTCACTTCTTTAATGTTACTTTTAGCTTCGGCTACAAGTTGTTGTGCTGTTTTCATTTTTAACTCCAGTTAGGGCTAGTTAATAATTAACTTAGGGTTATTAATGCAAAGTATATGCAATATATTTAGAGTACGGATTGATAAATAACAACGCCTGCCATCACTAATAAAAATAAAGCGAAGCCGCGCTGTAGTTGTTTTTTCGGTACCTTATTCGCAATAGCGCCACCAACGATGCTGCCGATAATGCCAAAAACAATAATGATAGCGATAGAGCGCCAATCAAATATTGCGCCTTGTGCACTAAGGGTGACATAGTATTTAATAAAACCGACGCTAGACTGCAGGGTAATAATGACTAAGCTTGTTGCTATGCTGCGGACCATAGCTAAACCGCCCAAAAGCACCAAGACGGGCACAATTAAGAAGCCACCACCAACACCAACAAAGCCGGTAACAGTACCTACTAGTATTCCGGTTACTATTAAAGTCATCGGCTTTAATGCTTGTGAGGCATCGGTTGTTTGAACTTTTTTACGCCACATTAAAATGGCAGACATAAACATAAGTATAGAGAACAGTAATAATTGCCAGCGACTATCAGCTAGGGTGCCAAGCCAAGCTCCGCCATAGGTACCAAACATGCTAGGTAAGGCAAAAAGTGCCACATGAGGCCAACTAACTAATCGTTTTAAACTGCTTCGTGCTGCTGCAAATAAGCTAATGCTTCCGACAATAAATAATGAAGAAGCAATAGCCAGTTCGGGTGACATTTTTAATAAATACAGTAGCACCGGCACTGTTAGGATAGAGCCACCAGAGCCAAAAAGCCCGAGACTTAAACCAATTAAAATTGCTGAAAAAAACACTAGCATTATAACGTTGCTCCATATAGCAATAAGTAATATGCTTATAACATTATTGAATTCTAATGTAGTTAGCGCTATGCTGCAATTTAAATTTAGCGTTTACTAATATACGAGGTGCTTATGGATAAGAATATGTCAGAAAACCAACAATCACTAACCATAGAGATGTTTTTTGATACCGACAGTTCTACTTGTAGTTATGTGGTTATTGATAACCAAACTAAGCGCGCGGCAATTATTGATCCGGTATTAAATTATGCTGCTGCAGCAGGCCAAGTAAGCACCGAATCAGCAGATGAAATACTCTACTTTTTAGCTAAGAACGAATTAGTGGTCGATTGGATTTTAGAAACGCATGCGCATGCTGATCATTTGTCTGCTGCTGATTATTTAAAAGCTAAAACCAAAGCGCCTGTTGCTATTGGCGAAGGCATTAAAAAGGTGCAGCAAACTTTCAAGTTGATTTTTAATATTGATGATACAGAGCTACAGGCTAAAGGTGATTATTTTGATAAGTTATTTCAGGATAATGAAACCTTCACAATTGGCAACTTGCAAGCAAAAGTGATTAATACACCTGGCCATACTAACGACAGTATTAGTTATTTAATTGCTGGCAATTTATTTGTTGGTGACTCTTTATTTATGCCTGATGGCGGTACGGCACGCTGTGACTTCCCAGGAGGCGATGCCCATGTGTTGTATCAATCTATTCAGCGTATTTATCAATTGCCGGATGATACCACTATTTACATTTGTCACGATTATCAGCCAAATGGGCGTTCTTTACGCTATAAAACAACCGTAGCTGAACAAAAACAGCAGAATATTCATGTAACAGAAAACACATCAGAGCAAGAGTTTGTCGAAAAGCGAGAAGCAAGAGATAAAACGCTTAGCGTGCCGAGGTTAATTTATCCAGCGGTGCAAGTGAATATCAGAGGGGGGGCCTTACCTAGCCCTCAAGAAAATGGTGTTAGTTATATAAAAATACCATTAAAGCGCTCAGCGTCA
Source organism: Rheinheimera sp. WS51 (assembly GCF_050936095.1). NCBI lineage: Bacteria > Pseudomonadati > Pseudomonadota > Gammaproteobacteria > Chromatiales > Chromatiaceae > Rheinheimera > Rheinheimera sp. WS51. Next base: position 172,117 of record NZ_JBOTRC010000004.1, on the reverse strand, counting down.
TTAAGTTAAGTTATTTTCCTCGCAACATTTTGGCACTCAAGTTAAGAGTTATCTCGACTTAGCTGAGTGCTTTTTTATTTAAATCAAATTCAGCTGACTTGTTAGATAAAATTATTTCACTTTTTTAGCGATAACTCATCTAAAGCTATACTTTATAATGCTATATTCAGTGGTTATAAACACTCTCTTATCTTGAATTAACCTAGATAAATTAGGATTAACTATGTTTGAATGGATTTATAGCCCTGAAGCTTGGGTGGCTTTAGCTACCTTGATGGCACTGGAAATAGTTTTGGGTATTGATAATATTATCTTTATTTCTATTTTAGTGGCCAAGCTGCCCGCTGAAAAACGTGATTCTGCAAGACGCATTGGTATCGGTTTGGCTATGATTTCACGGCTAGCCTTACTGTTTAGTTTAGCTTGGGTTATCGGCTTGGTTGAGCCATTATTTTCGGTGTTAGATTACGAGATTTCTGGTCGAGATTTAGTGCTAATTATCGGTGGCTTTTTCTTGCTGGCTAAATCTACTCACGAAATTCACGATAGCTTAGAGGGTGGCAGCACCTCTACAGCGACAAAAGCGGCGGCTAATTATCTGGCTATTTTAGTTCAGATCACCTTATTGGATATCGTTTTTTCGTTAGATTCTGTTATTACCGCAGTGGGTTTAGTTGATCATCTCTCTATTATGGTGATTGCTGTTATTGCTTCAGTGCTAGTGATGCTATTTGCGGCTAAGTCTATAGGTAACTTTGTCGACAGCCATCCGACCATTAAAATTCTGGCTTTATCATTTTTAATGTTAATTGGTTTTACCTTAGTGGCAGAAGGTTTGGATGTGCATGTGCCTAAAGGCTATATTTATTTTGCTATGGCTTTCTCCTTTGGTGTCGAATTAATAAACTTGCGGGTAAGGCGTAAGAAAACTACTGCTGTGAAATTACATAAGAAAATGGGTAACCAATAAATGCAGGTTTGCTTTTACAAGTTATCTTGCTTTGGTTAACATCTGCTTATGAATAATTCTAGCAATCAACAACCTCATTTTTGGCAGGTTTCTGCAGATAACCAAGGTTATACAGAGTTGTGCAATGCTTTATATGAGCGTGAGTTATTGCGCTTGTCTGAATTACCGGCAGAGCAACTGGCTAATTTGGCGGGACGCTTAGCTAGCTTAACCTTCTATGTGCGCCGAGCTGCGAGTCATATTTTACAGCATCAGGGCGAATTACAGCTAGATAGCCAAAATGGTTCTTGGTTTTCACCTCAAGCAAAACAATGCCCTGCGCGAAAGCAACAAGCGGCGCCTATAGATGCTTTTTATCAAAAATATTCGGCGCCAGGTTTAGTGGTACCAATATATGTTATGCATTTAAGCCAAGAACATATTTTATTAGATAGTATTGATGAGGTAGATTTCGAAGGCTTGCGGGTACACTGTAATCAGCATGGTTGGTTCGCCTTGTCGGGTACGCCTTTGCAAGCGGATAATAGTGAAAAGTTTTTGCTAAAAGCGACTAAAACTATTATGACAGCAGCTTGTTGTGGCCATCAATGGTTAAAAGGCGATAGAGCTACGCCAAGGTTATTAAGCCTACGTGAGCTATTGCTTGCTAGTCGTTTAAATTGGCGTAATTTTGCTAAGCCTTTACCTGCGAAAATGTCGCTATGATCAATATCACTGCGATAGATATAGATTTGTTACTTTGCAATGGCCTATCTAGGCTTCATAATAAGGGAGCTATTTTCTTTTACCTGCAGCGAGTGAACCGGCTATGATGCGACTCTTTACTGTATTGCTGTTGGTGTTACTAGGGTTGTTACAATACCGACTCTGGTTTGGTCAGCACAGTATTACCGACTATTGGCATAAACAAGATGAATTGCAAGGGCAGCTTGCCAGCAATCAAGAGCTAGAGAAACGAAATAGGTTATTAAAAGCCGATGTCACAGATTTACAAAAAGGCTTAGATGCAATTGAAGAGCGGGCTCGTAATGAGCTAGGTTTGATCAAAAAAGATGAAGTGTTTTTTCGCATTTTTAGTCAGACAGATAATACGGGAAAAAAATAATGAGCGACAAGGTCATGCCCGCTATCGCAGTTGTCGTCCCCGCTGCTGGTATAGGTAAGCGTATGCTGGCAGATCGGCCAAAACAATATTTAGTTTTGCAGCAAAAAACGATTTTAGAGCATAGTTTAATGCGATTACTGCAAGTTCCAGCGCTAACTAAAATCTGGCTTTCAGTAGCACAAGACGACCCTTATATTAATGATGTTAATTTAGATCAAAAACAGATTATTAAAGTACGAGGCGGTGCTGAGCGTATGCACTCAGTATTAAATGCTGTGCAGCAAATAGAGCCTTATAAGTATCCTTGGGTACTGGTGCACGACGCAGCAAGACCCTTAGTGCGTCAAGCGGATATTGAAAAGTTAATTGAACATTGTTTAGCCTCTGGTGATGGCGGCATTCTAGCCTGTCGGGTTCGTGATACTATGAAACGAGGCGAAAAAGTTGTTGGTCAGACAGTAAGTCGTGAGCATTTATGGCATGCTTTAACGCCGCAGTTATTTCCTACCGCTTTATTAAAGGCGGCATTAGAAGATGCCGTTCAAGCAGGGGTACATATTACTGATGAGGCTTCGGCAATGGAATGGGCTGGCCATCCGGTGTTATTAGTAGAAGGCCAGAGTGATAATATTAAAATTACTCAGCCTGCAGATTTAGCCTTAGCGGCATTTTATTTGGAGCAAGTTAATTAATGAATATTCGCATAGGCCATGGTTTTGATGTTCATGCTTTTGGTGGCGAAGGCCCTATTACCTTAGCGGGGGTTAGTATAGATTATCCGCAAGGGTTAGTGGCGCACTCAGATGGTGATGTTGTGTTACATGCTTTGTCCGATGCTTTGTTAGGCGCTGTCGCATTAGGGGATATTGGCCACCACTTTCCTGATACCGATGTTGCTTTTAAAGGTATAGATAGCCGTATTTTATTACGAAAGGTGTTTGCTGATGTGCAAGCGGCAGGCTTTAAAGTGGGTAATATCGATATTACTATAATGGCGCAAGCACCGAAAATAGCGCCACATATTCAAAATATGCGCCAAGTTATCGCAGCAGATTTAGCTTGTGACTTAGGGCAAGTCAATGTTAAGGCGACGACCACGGAAAAGCTAGGTTTTGTTGGCCGCAAAGAGGGGATCGCGACTGAAGCCGTGGTGTTGTTGGTTAGCGCATGAGTGAATTACAGCCATTAGCCTATTTATATACAGCGCCAGTTGCAACGGCCTTGTTACGCCATCAAGCACAAGACTTTATTGTCGATGAGCAACTTAACTTTACGCCCAGTGGCGCTGGCGAGCATATTTTATTGCAAATAGAAAAAACTGGCCAAAATACACAGTTTGTGGCCAAACAGTTAGCCGAGTTAACTCAGCTAAGGGCTCGCGACATAAGCTATGCTGGCTTAAAAGATCGTCATGCTATTACTCGGCAGTGGTTTTGTTTTAAATGGCCCATTAAACAAGCGTTGCCTTGGCAAGAATGGCAGCTAGAAGGCTGTCGTATTCTAACTATGGTTCGTCATTATCGTAAATTACGACTGGGTGCATTAAAAGCCAATAAATTTCAAATTCGTTTACGACAAGTCTCAGATCCGCAGTCGGTTATCAATAGAATTGAACAAGTTAAACAAGGTGTGCCAAATTATTATGGCGAACAGCGGTTTGGTATTAATGGCGGCAATTTAAGTTTAGCTAAACAGTTGTTTGCAGGGCAAAGCATTGCTGATCGTAAACTTCGAGGTTTAGCACTTTCTGCGGCTCGGTCTTATTTATTTAACCAACAACTCTCGGCGCGAATTAAACAGGGGTTATTTAATCAGATTATTGCTGGAGATGTGCTGCAATTAAGCGGGACTGCATCCGTCTTTAAGGCACCGCTAGTTGATGATGAACTAAATCAGCGTTTGGACAATCAAGATCTTAGCATAACGGCGGTATTACCCGGCATGGGTGATTCAATGGCAACAGCGGATAGTTTAGCCTTCGAGCAACAAGTTTTAGCCCAACATCCCGAGCTTATAAATGGTTTAATTGATTATCGTTTAAAGCAAGAGCGGCGCAGTATGCGCATTATTCCGCAGCATTTACAGTTTGCTATAGAGCAGCAAGACATCACACTTAGCTTTAGTTTACCCGCCGGCTGCTTTGCTACTAGTGTTTTAAGAGAACTGGTGCGGTATCAAGATTGTGGTCGCGGGAATACAGGGGTGCAGTAGTAATGAAAATTTTATTAAGTAATGACGACGGCGTTAATGCCAAAGGCATGCAGGTGTTACAGCAGGCTTTAACCCAAATAGCCGATGTAACAACAGTCGGGCCAGATCGAAACTGTAGTGGTGCCAGTAACTCTTTAACCTTAGTTAATCCATTACGGGTACAGCAGATGGAGAATGGCTTTTATTCTGTCAATGGCACTCCTACTGACTGCGTGCATTTAGCCATAAGCCAATTGTTAAATTTTACACCTGATCTTGTGGTGGCAGGGATAAATCATGGCGCTAATTTAGGTGATGATGTTCTATACTCAGGGACGGTCGCTGCGGCAACTGAAGGCCGACATCTAGGTTTACCTGCTATTGCGGTATCATTAGCAAGCCGTGACCCAGAGTACTTTACGACAGCGGCTTTTGTTACCGTGCAGGTAATTAAAAAACTTAAATCACATCCATTACCCCGAGATCAAATTTTAAATATTAATGTGCCACCGGTGACAATTGAGCAGTTAAAAGGCATAAAAGTGACGCGTTTAGGCCGGCGCCATAAAGCAGAAACTATGACAAATAGCAAAGATCCTTGGGGCCAAACTATTTATTGGTATGGCTCGCTAGGTAATGAGCTTGATGCTGGAGAAGGCACCGATTTTCACGCTATAGCCAATGGTTATGCATCTATTACACCTTTGCAAGTAGATATGTCTGCTTATAAAAGCATGGACACCTTACGTCAGTGGTTAGAGGGGATTAAACTGTAACATGGCAGTCGCGACATCACGAAGCGCTAGTGTATTGGCGCAAAAGCTTCAATCTGATGGCATTCAGCACCCGCTAGTGCTACAAGCTATTAGTCAAACGCCAAGACATCTGTTTGTTGAGGCAGTGTTAGCACACAAAGCCTATGAAAATACTGCTTTGCCTATAGGCCAAGGCCAGACCATTTCCCAGCCTTACATTGTTGCCAGAATGACAGAGTTATTACTACAAGATAGAGCCGCGGGAAAGGTGCTAGAAATTGGTACAGGTTCAGGTTATCAAACAGCGATCTTAGCGCGACTTTTTCCTCAAGTTTGTAGTGTTGAAAGAATTAAATCTTTGCAGTTTCAAGCAAAAAGACGTTTGCAACAACTAGATTTGCATAATGTTGCTATGAAGCATGGTGATGGCTGGCAAGGTTGGCCAAGTAAGGCTCCTTTTGACAGCATAATTGTTACAGCTGCGCCAACGGAAGTCCCAATGGCGCTGTTAGAGCAATTAGCGGATGGAGGTCGTTTAGTGATCCCCGTGGGGATGCAAGAGCAAGTTTTGCGTATTTATCAACGACAAGGTGACAAGGTGATAAGCCGTGATATTGAAGCGGTACGTTTTGTACCATTAATTCCAGGGGAATTAGCTTAATACAGCTTAGATAAGGGTAAAATATGCAGTACTTGCAATGGATCATCAAAGGAATGGCGATGGGCGCAGCCGATGTTGTGCCAGGGGTGTCTGGTGGCACTTTAGCTTTTATTCTTGGTATTTATCAGCGTTTATTAGCGGCAATTAGCGCAGTTAATATTCAGGCAGTTAAACTATTATTTCGTGGTCAGTTTAAGCAGCTTTGGCTACAAGTAGATGGCACATTCTTATGCTGCCTTTTTACTGGTATGTTACTGAGTATTTTTACGTTAGCCGGTATTATTAGTTATTTTTTACAACACCAGCCTGTGCCGCTTTGGGCACTTTTTACCGGCTTAATTTTAGCCGCCTTACCACAATTATGTCGTAGTATAACTTGGTCAATGACCCGGGTAGTTTTATGCTTACTTGGCGTGGTTTTCGCTATTGCAATTAGTTTGCTGTCGCCTGCTGACTTTGCAGCAACGAGTTGGATGTACTTCTTTGCTGGCGCTATTGCTATTTGTGCCATGATTTTACCTGGTATTTCTGGTAGTTTTATTTTATTAATTTTGGGAATGTATAGTCATGTGTTGCTTGCGGTAACTGAGCTGAAATTTGCTCTGTTAGCCTTGTTCTTTGCTGGCTGCGTTACTGGTTTATTAGGTTTTTCGCGGTTACTAAACTGGTTATTAAGCAAATACCATGATACTAGCTTAGCGTTTTTAATTGGCATTGTAATGGGTGCTTTATATCGTATTTGGCCATGGCAGTGGCAAAGTAAAGTGTATTTACCTTGGCATTACCCAGACGCAGCTGGCAGTGGCGATGGGTTTTTAGCATTGCTATGTGTTTTAGCTGGGGCTGTTATTATGTTGTTACTATTGAACTTAGAGCGCTGGTTAAGAAAGCCATTAGAAAATGATGCTGCACCATGAGCTTAAGTAGAAGGAGCGAGCCATTCGCTTAACTATGCGTATAGCCTTTATTGTATTTTCTTTTATATTAATTAATATGATGCTTCAAGGCTGTTCATCGCGAACAGCGCCTGCCCCTGTTACCACTTTAGAGTTAAGACAAAACTTTTATAATGAACGTAATAGAGGAACCTTACAGGCTAAGCAGTATACTGTACGTAAAGGAGATACTTTATACGCCATTGCGTTTAGATCTGGTTTAGATGTACGTAGCTTAGCAGCAGCAAACAACATTGCCAGTCCTTATATTATTTATCCTGGCCAAGTTATTAAACTTAAAATTTCTAATAATAATAAGCCACAGAGCCGGCCTTTAGTTGCCGAAAAACCTTCGGCTAAAAAATCATCAAGTCAAACTAAATCAAATAGTTCTACAAAAACAGCTAAAACGGTTGCACCAAAAAAACAAACGGGGTATGTTCAAACAGGTAGTAACATTAAAGTTACAAGTTCTGCTGTGCAATCACTAAATAATAATTTGGTGCAATGGCAATGGCCGGTTAAAGGTAAAGTTATTGCTGGCTTCTCATATCAAGAGCAAGGCAATAAAGGTATTGATATTGCGGGTGCTGATGGCGATAGAGTGAATGCCGCAGCAAGTGGGCAAGTTGTGTATGCAGGGAATGCGTTACGCGGCTATGGTAACTTGGTAATTATTAAACATAACGATGATTACTTAAGCGCTTATGCGCATAACAGGAAGCTGTTAGTGCAAGAGCGTCAGATGGTTTCAGCAGGGCAAAAAATTGCTGAAATGGGTAGCTCTGATGCAACGGATGTTCGTTTGCACTTTGAAATTCGTTATCGTGGGGGCTCAGTTGACCCACTTAAATATTTACCTAAAAAATGATGTAGACGTGTCATATTGTAGAGTACCGAAGTGTGTGTCAGCATGGATGTGATAAACAACTGCTAACCCTACACCCAATAAACGTGGGAGACAGGATATGGGCAAGGAAAGTGACAACGATGTTGTAGATTTAAAAGATGACGATATTGTTGATGATGAAGCACTATTAGAAGCTGAAGCATCTGAAGCTGAGGATACAGCTAAAGATGAAGTGTTTAGTAGTGAAGAAAACTATAAAACCATGGATGCAACCCAAATTTATTTGGGTGAAATTGGTTTTTCCCCCTTATTAACCGCGGAGGAGGAGGTTTACTTCTCGCGCTTATCATTAAAAGGCGATGAAGCCGCACGTAAGCGAATGATTGTTAGTAATCTTCGTTTAGTCGTTAAAATTGCCCGCAGATATATTAACCGTGGTTTAGCATTATTAGATCTCATTGAAGAAGGTAACTTAGGTTTAATTAGAGCGGTTGAAAAATTTGATCCTGAGCGAGGCTTTCGCTTCTCAACTTATGCGACTTGGTGGATTAGGCAAACCATTGAACGCGCTATTATGAATCAAACGCGTACTATTCGTTTACCTATACACGTGGTTAAAGAGCTAAATATTTATTTGCGTACAGCAAGGGAGCTATCGCAAAAGCTTGACCATGAACCTACACCTGAAGAAATTGCTGCAGCCCTAGATCGGCCTGTTGAAGATGTGCGTAAAATGCTGAAGTTAAATGAACGGATTACCTCAGTTGATATGCCAGTTGCAGGCGCGCCTGAAAAGCAGTTACTTGATATTATTGCCGATGAAAAAGAATTAGGCCCTGAAGCGAACCTAGAAGAAAGTGATATTAAGCAGCACTTAACCCGTTGGTTAGATGAATTAAACCCGAAACAACGCGAAGTATTGTCTCGACGTTTTGGTTTATTAGGTCATGAACCTTCAACCTTAGAGGATGTAGGCCGCGAAATTGGTTTAACGCGAGAACGCGTACGACAAATTCAAGTTGAGGCTTTACGTCGTCTGCGTGAAGTCGTCACTCAGCAAGGCTTAAATTTCGATATTTTGTTTCAAGAGTAATTACACCAGAGTAGCTAGCAAGGCTAGCTACTCTGGCTTATTTATCACTTACTACAGCTTGCTGTAGTTAAAGGTTGGCTTTTAATTGGTACAGTAAATCTAAAGCTTGCTTTGCTGTGAGTAAATCAGGATTAAGCTGGCTTAGCTGCTGCACAACGGGATGCTCAACAAGCGGTAACTCTAATTGGGGTACAGCATCACCTGACTTACTTGGCTCTGCTACTAAGCTTTGCTGTTCTAATTGGCGTAACTTTTGTTGTGCTTGGCGAATGATATTTTTTGGCACTCCGGCTAATTGGGCGACTTGCAAGCCAAAGCTTTTACTTGCCGCGCCTTCTTGTACATTATGCATAAAGACAATGCTTTCATCATGCTCAATGGCATCTAAATGGACATTAACAATGCCTTCTGTGCGCTCTGCTAATTCTGTTAACTCAAAATAATGGGTCGCAAATAGCGTTAAAGCTTTTATTTTTGTTGCTAAGTGCTCGGCGCAGGCCCAGGCTAAACTTAAGCCATCATAGGTGCTAGTGCCACGACCAATTTCATCCATAAGCACTAAGCTGTTTTCGGTTGCATGATGCAAAATAGTTGCGGTTTCAGTCATTTCGACCATAAAGGTCGAGCGGCCAGAAGCTAAATCGTCAGAGGCGCCTATGCGAGTAAAAATACGATCAATAGGGCCAATTTCAGCCTGAGTTGCGGGTACAAAACAGCCAATATACGCCATTAACACTATTAAGGCTGTTTGGCGCATATAGGTTGATTTACCTCCCATATTCGGGCCTGTCAGCATCAACATCCGGCGCTGTTGCTGCATCTGCAATGGGTTAGCTATAAAGGGGCTTGTTAATACTTGTTCTACTACAGGGTGTCGTGCTTGTTCTAAATTAATGCTTGTAGTGGCAACTAAGGTTGGTCGGCAATAATTTAGGCTATCGGCACGCTCGGCAAAAGTTGTTAGTACATCAAGCTCGGCCAATGCTTGAGCTAGCTGCTGCAATGGTGCTAAATATTGGCCGCAATGATCGAACAATTGTTCATAAAGTTGCTTTTCAATAGCAAGGGCCTTGCTTTGACTGCCAAGTACTTTATCTTCATATTCTTTTAGCTCAGGAATAATATAGCGTTCATTGTTTTTTAAGGTTTGGCGTCGAATGTATTCAGCTGGTACTTTAATATCGGCACTACGGCCGGTTTCAATGTAGTAACCATGAACTCGGTTATAACCGACTTTTAATGATGCAATACCGGTGCGTTCTCGTTCACGCTGCTCTAATTGTACTAAGTAATCCGAGGCGCCTGTTGCGAGGTTACGCCATTGGTCTAATTCAGCATGATAACCATCCGCAATAACACCACCATCCCTAATTAACACTGGGGGTGTTTCAACTATGGCTTGCTCTAGTAGCTGGCATAACTCAGGAATAGGCTTAGTCGCTTGAGCAATACGTTGTAAAGACACTGCGTGCAATTGAGTTAATTTGGGCGCTAATTCTGGCAGCAGTTGCAGGGCTTGGCGCAAACGGGCAAAGTCTCTTGGTCTGGCACTGCGTAGGGCTAAACGCGTAATTACTCGTTCTATATCACCAATGCTTTTAAGTTCAGGTTGTAAAGCTGGGTAATGGTTTAACAGTTCAGTTACGGCATCTAAGCGCTGGTTTACCTGCTTTTGATCTCGTAATGGCGCATGGATCCAGCGTTTTAATAATCGCGATCCCATAGCGGTTTGGCTAGTATCGAGAATAGCGGCTAAAGTATGTTCAGTATTGCCGGCTAAATTTTGGGTTAGTTCTAAATTACGTCGAGTGGCGGCATCTAATACAATATTATCTTCAGAGCGTTCAAGGCCGATAGCGCGGATATGGGGTAAATGCGCCCGTTGGGTATCGTTAACATATTGCATTACACAGCCTGCGGCCATCAGCGCTACAGGCGCATCTTCTACAGCAAAGCTAAGTAAGTCTTTGGTGCCAAATTGCTGGCACAGTAATGACTTAGCCGTGGCTAAATCAAATTCCCAAATAGGGCGGCGTCGGGCACCTTTACGTTTTTCGAATAACTCTACTGCAGTAAAGTCTTCCGGATATAATAATTCAGCAGGATTTAAGCGTTGAATTAATGCGGCAAGATCATCTACGTTATCGACTTGATTCAGTAAAAAACGGCCACTGGTTAAATCTAATTGAGCTAAACCGTAATGTTGTCTTGAATGACTAATGGCGCAAAGTAAGCTGTCTTGACGCGCATTTAATAAGGCTTCATCTGTGACTGTACCGGGCGTAACGATACGCACCACTTTGCGCTCTACAGGGCCTTTACTTGTGGCCGGATCGCCTACTTGCTCGCAAATGGCTATTGACTCACCTAACTGCACTAAACGCGATAAATAGCCTTCTACGGCATGATAAGGTACGCCAGCCATAGGAATAGGCTCGCCGCCACTTTGGCCACGCTTGGTTAGTGAAATATCTAATAAAGCGGCGGCACGCTTAGCATCATCAAAAAAGAGCTCATAAAAGTCGCCCATACGATAAAACAATAAAATATCAGGATGTTGGCTTTTAATCCCTAAATATTGCTGCATCATAGGGGTGTGAGCGCTTAAGGCTTGCTCAATTTTCTTATCTGACGGCATAATAAGGCTATGTCTTCCTAGTTAAAATAAGGACAGTTATGGTTAGCAGTCTGCAGCTGGCAACCGATTTAGGCCAGCTATTATTACGGAAAAAGTTAACGATAACCACCGCTGAATCTTGTACGGGCGGGGGAATTGGTTATTGGTTAACCGCGGTAGCAGGTAGCTCAGCCTATGTTGATCGTGCTTTTATTACCTATAGTAATAAAGCTAAGCAACAATTGCTGGGGGTGCAAAGTACTACCTTATTGCAATACGGTGCGGTAAGCGAGCAAACCGTATCTGAAATGGCCGTAGGTGCCGCTAAAGCGGCAGGTGCTCAGTGTGCAATTTCAGTGTCAGGTATAGCAGGTCCAGGTGGTGGCTCAGCAGACAAACCAGTAGGAACAGTATGGTTTGGTTTTTATATGCAAGGCTCTATAATCACTCAACGGCAATGCTTTGACGGTGATAGACAACACGTTAGGCAACAAAGCATTGATTATGCGTTAAAACGTAGTATAGAGCTGTTGACAGCTAGCATAAACTAGAATACTGTATGCTCATACAGTTATGGTCGATTGGTAGTGGTTATGCTTTTTTGCAAACTACCGAGAAATGACCAACAAAACCACCGACTCAAATATGGAATTAAAAATGGACGACAATAAACAAAAGGCGCTAACCGCTGCGTTAGGGCAAATTGAACGCCAGTTTGGTAAAGGCTCAATAATGCGTCTTGGTGATAGCACGGCATTAGACATTGCTGCGGTATCAACAGGCTCATTAGGTTTAGATATAGCGCTTGGTATAGGGGGCTTACCTTATGGCCGTATTGTTGAAATTTATGGTCCTGAGTCATCAGGTAAAACAACCTTAACTTTGCAAGTGATTGCTGAGGCGCAAAAAGAGGGCAAAACCTGTGCCTTTATTGATGCTGAGCATGCGCTTGATCCTGTTTATGCGAAAAAACTTGGCGTAGATGTTGAGGCCTTATTGGTTTCTCAACCAGATACCGGCGAGCAAGCGCTAGAAATTTGCGATATGTTAGTTCGCTCAGCGGCAGTAGATGTCGTTATTGTTGACTCAGTAGCTGCATTAACACCTAAAGCCGAAATTGAAGGCGATATGGGTGATAGCCATATGGGTTTACAAGCCCGTTTAATGTCGCAAGCGCTACGTAAACTAACCGCTAATATTAAGCGTTCAAACACCCTATGTATTTTCATTAACCAAATACGCATGAAAATTGGTGTCATGTTTGGTAACCCAGAAACCACAACAGGGGGTAATGCGTTAAAGTTCTATGCTTCAGTACGTTTAGATATTCGTCGTATAGGCTCGGTGAAAGATGGTGATGAAATTACCGGTAACGAAACACGGGTAAAAGTAGTGAAAAACAAAGTTGCGCCGCCATTTAAACAGGCTGAGTTTATTATTCAATATGGCTCTGGTATCAACAAACATGGTGAGCTTGTTGATTTAGGGGTTGCTCAAGGTTTAGTTGACAAAGCCGGTGCTTGGTATGCATACAAAGGCAATAAAATTGGCCAAGGTAAAGCGAATGCTATTCGTTATTTACAAGAGAACCCAGCAATTTCTGATGAAATTGAAGCCGAGTTACGCCAGCGTTTACTCCTTAAACCAGGCGACAAACCAACAGATCCGGTAGCAGAAATAGAGGCAGAATAAGTTTTTTAATTAAGTATTCTGATAAGAGGCCAGTTTATTACTGGCTTTTTTTATGGCTGCTTTATCTAAAATACGATAGGATTGCTAAAGGTAAGGTGTTAGCTTACTTAAGTATTTACATACGGAATTTTTAATATCGGTAGCAAATTTGCTAGTAAAGAGTAAATAAAAGCCTATTATTAACTTGCTCTGTTTAAGTGCCAAGGATATGGTATACCAACATAAAAATGCTGTTTTAATTAAATAAAGCATTACCGGTATCAATTTATGATAATAATAAAATGGTTATACTGGGGACTGATTGGTTTTGCCTTAGTGAGTTGCAAAGCTGATATAAGTATTCAAGAAGAGCCTGAACAAACAGTTACAGAAGAGTTTGCGTTAGCTTTTGTTGAACGTAGTTTAGCTATGCCAGAGCAAGAAAGCATGGCAATAGACTTGCGAACACCTTCTGCTTTTCTTCCTGGTGCTAGGTTAGTTATTAAAAAAAATGCTTTCGCTTCATCTACTGAAACAGATATTACCGCACGCTTATTTGCTGAAGATGCAGCTTATGACGTTAAAGATCTTGCGCTATCGCCTGATGGTAACCGTTTATTATTTGCATTAAGAGCCCCTGAAATCCCTAACTTAGATGATGAATTTCAGCCTAAATGGAATATTTGGCTATATGATCGTCTAAGCGATAAGTTAAGCCCTATTATTTCTGATCCGCTACAAGCTGAAGCCGGACATGATATTAACCCTGCCTTTTTACCTGATGGCAGAATTATATTTAGTTCTAGTCGCCAGAAATTGTCACGACAAATATTGCTCGACGAATTTAAACCGCAGTATACGGCTTTAGATGAGCGACTGAATGATGCTAATTTTAATTTACATGTTATGAATGCAGATGGCAGCAATATAGAGCAAATTAGCTTTAATTTAAGCCATGATTTATATCCGACGGTATTAGAAAACGGTAAGATTTTATACAGCCGTTGGGATAATCACCCAGGTAGAAGCATGCTTAACTGGTATCAAATGCAACCAGATGGTACTGATAATGAGCTCGTTTATGGCTGGCATTCACATAGCAGTGGCGCTATGGATACACTCGTGCAGTTTACTAAAGCCATTGTGCTCGATAATGGTGACGTTTCGGTTGGCCTAAGCTCTAATTTGGCAGAGTATTATAATGTTTGGCCGCAAAAAGTCGCGTTAGCTATTGCCAGTGATAATTTACAGCCTTTATTTAGCGAAGTATTAAATCAACCCGCTCAAACACCTCTATTTAATTGGCTTTTTAGTAATAGTAATCAAGCCGTTACGGCTGGAGCTATTAATAGTTACTTTCCATTGAAAGATAATACTGGCCGTTATTTAGTAAGCTGGTCACCTTGTCGAGTTATTAATGAACAACAAATAATGAACTGCGCTCAGGTAGATAATATTGTTGATTATAATCTAGCAGCCCCTTTTTATGGACTTTGGCTATTTGATAATCTGCAGCAGACACAAGTGCCGGTGCGCTTAGCAAAAGAAGGTAAGTTGGTTACTGAGCCTGTCGTGATGCAAGCTTACCCCAGACAAGCTTACCTGCCTGAGAATGCGAACTTAGACTTGAGTTTAGTGGACCAACAAAGTGCAATTTTAGATATTCGCAGTGTATATGATTTTACAGGGGAGTCGAGCGTTGATATTTCAGTGCTGGCTGATCCGATGCAAACAACAGCTGAGCAGCGGCCTGCACATTATTTAAGATTACTACGCGGTGTGCCGATACCGCCAAGAGAAGTGTTAGATATAGACAACAGTGCCTTTGGGGTGAACCGCAATCAGCAAATGCGCGATATACTAGGTACAGTGCCCATTGCGCCAGACGGATCAGTTAGAGTTAAAGTTCCGGCAAATATTCCGTTTAATTTGGCAGTGTTAAATGCTGATGGTCAAGCTATCAGTGCAATACACCGTAACTGGATCACGCTAAGGCCTGGTGAAGTACGGAGCTGTAATGGCTGTCATACCAGTGATAGTACTCGGCCGCACGGAAGGTTAGATGGTCAATGGCCAAGTATTAACCCAGGCTTAGAATATGCTGGATTAATGGCAAATATTAATCCGCAATTGTATTCACAGCCAAGAGAAACCCTAGCTCAAACAGCCTCGCGAGTGTTTGGCACCCCTACCTTGAGTGCGGGGTTTAACTTTGTAGATATCTGGACAGATCCAAACAAGCGCCAACCAGATCAAAGTGTAAATATTGATTTTGCAAACTTAGACACACCAAGTCCCACTGGCATTAGTTGTTTTGCACAGTGGCAGGCTCGTTGTCGGTTACGAATTGATTATCCCAGTCAAATTCAGCCTATTTGGCAACGTGATAGACGTCAGATATCGCCTATAACCAATGAACTAATACAAGACAACACTTGTACCAGTTGCCATAGTCGAACTGATAACGACGGTAATAGCCAATTGCCAGCAGCACAATTAGAATTAGATGCCGCTGCCTCTGATTTAGAGCCTGATCACTTTCGCAGTTATCAAGAATTATTAAGACCTGACAATGAGCAAGAATTAGTAGGCGGTGTTTTAGTTGACCGTTTAGTTCAAGCAACTGATGCTGATGGTAATTTACTGTTCTTAACAGATGAAGATGGGAACTTAATTCTAGATGATAATGGCCAGCCTATTCCTATTATGGTGACTGTGCAAATAGAAGCCTCAATGCGAGCGGGTAGTGCCGTTAATAGTAATCGTTTTTTTACGTTATTTTCGGCTACAGGCAGTCATGAAAATTATCTGTCGACAACAGAGTTAAAGCTAATTAGTACTTGGCTTGATATTGGTGGACAATACTATAATTCACCCTTCGCAGCAGTAGAGCCTTAAGATGAGAGTTGGATTAAGCATAATATTGTTGTTTATTAGCTTTTTATCTGTAGCTGAGTCGATCGCGGTAAAAGTTAAATCTGATTTTATTAATTTACACTCAGGTCCAGGGCGAGGCTATCCCATTACCCAAGTAGCGTTAAAAGGCGAGCAGTTAACCTTAATGCAGCGGCGTACAGACTGGGTGCAGGTAGACTTTAAACAACAAAACTTATGGATTGCACGTAAAGATTTAATTCACGTTATAAGTTTAGATAATCAGATCTTTGTAATAAATGACGATAAAAGTGCTGAGTTGCATGAGCAACGTTGGCAGTTAGGTTTAATGTTTGGTGACTTTAATGGTAGCAGTTATTATCAATTAAATACCCAATATGCGTTTAGCCAATATATGCAAACTGAGCTGGCCATAGGTCAGGCCCAAGGGCAACAATCAAACTATCGGATTGCTGAGCTTAGTGTTTTAATTAACCCATTCCCTAGTTGGCGACTGTCACCTTACTTCGCTCTTGGTGGCGGCGTGATCAATATCAATCCGCGCACGGTTTTAGTACAAACTACTGAGCGAAATCACCCGCTAGCTAGTGTAGAGTTTGGTGGGCGCTTTTATCTGACAAGGCAGTTTATTCTGCGAGCCGGCTATCGACATAGTGTAATTATGACAGATAGCGATGACAACATAGAGACAGACACATGGAAACTTGGTTTCAGCGTATTTTTTTAGCAAGTTGTATGGTGGTGGGGGTAAATAATGCCCCCGTACAAGCTCAGGAGGTTACTCCTGATATAAAGCAAAATGTGATAAATGAGAATAAGCTGGATAGTGAAAACTGGTCTTTAGCGTTAAGTGGCGGAGCCATAAGCATAGAAGACTTTGGTAATAGTGGCTTACTAAAGGCTCAGTTAACTTATCACATAACGGAAGATTGGTATTTAGGGGCCGAGTTAGCCATGGCTAAAGCGGGATTAACTTCTTTTGAGCAACTCAGTGGCGCAGCGCCTTTATTAACTGATAGTCAGCGAGAATGGCAGTTCTATGGTGCTCAATTAGGGTATATGTTGCTGCCTGGACAAGCATATTTAACGGAAAATTATGCTTATAACTCCGGTTTGTCGGTGTTTATGGGGGCTGGAAATGTAAGCTTTGCCGGTGATGATGTTTTTGCTATGCAGCTTGGCAGTCAATATAGATTATTTATTACAGACTGGTTTGCAACAGAGCTAACAGTGACTGATTATATATTTGAAACCACAATTTTGGCTCAAACTAAAACGAGTCATAACTTAGCGGTTAGTTTAGGTTTTTCCGTTTATTTTTAAAGCACTAGAACAATAGGCAAAGTGTTAATAAAAAAGAGTATAAATAATGATAAAGATGGTTGTTAAAAGTATATTTTGCTTAGCCTTATTAGGCTTATGGTCACCAGTTTCAGTGGCTGAAAGTGCTCCTGATTTTACTTTGAAAACATTACAAGGTAATAACTTACGATTAGCTGAACAGCGCGGTGATATTATTTTAATAAACTTTTGGGCTAGTTGGTGTGGTCCTTGTTTACAAGAAATGCCTAAGCTTGATCAACTGGCGAAAAAGTATCAAGCACTTGGAGTGCAAGTTTGGGGAGTCAATGTAGAGACTGATAACGCCGCTGCTTTGGCTTATCTGGATAAACTCCCTGTTACTTTTCCTATTTTATTTGATGATGCTAATACTGTTTCAGCGGCGTACTCTGTCAAAGCTATGCCGACAACGGTTATTATTAATAAAAATGGTGAAGTGAGCGCTGTTCATCATGGATATCAAAGTGGTTATGAGAAAAAGTATGAACAAGATATTAAGCGGCTTTTGCGTGAATAATTTTCTAATAACACAGCTTAAAAAAACAGCGCAGCTATTACTCACTGTGTGCTTATTATTGTTAAGTGGTTGTAGTTCGTTACAACCATGGGTGCAGCCGTATGAGAGAGATAAGTTAGCAGATCCTATTATGGCGTTTGGTCGACATCCTGTTGCATTGCAGCACATAGCTCACGTCAGAGATTCTCGTGAAGCAGCCAAAGGTGCTAATGGCAGTGGTGGGGGTGGCTGTGGCTGTAACTAAGTTTACTGAGCCTAAAATAGCCTTGATCTTGCAGTTTGTCATGATACTGCTGGTATCGGTAAGCAGTGCTAATGCTGCCATTCTACCTCAAGATAGAGCGGATATTATGTATCATCGCTACGAAGGTGGTGGGGTATCAATTGATGGCCCGGCGTTAATGTTAAGAAAAAAAGCCTCAGATGCTATTTCATTATCTGCTTATTATTACGTTGATACCGTGTCAGGCGCATCAATTGATGTTGTAGCAACAGCCTCTGCTTATACTGAAAAGCGAAATGAGGGCAGGGTAGGTATCGATTACTTAGCTGGTAACAGTATTTTAAGCCTTAATTATGCGCAAAGTGATGAGAATGATTATAACGCTAAGTCAATGTCGTTTGGAATTGCTCATGATACCTTTGGTGGCATGACAACGTTAAGCATGGAAGCAGGCTTAGGTAATGATGATGTAAGCCGTAATGGCGATGACAATTTTAAAGCTAAAGTGCGTCGATATAACTATAAGTTTGGCTGGAGCCAAATTTTAGCCACTAACTGGATTAGTGCGATTAATTTACAATTTGATCAAGATGAAGGGTTTCTTAATAACCCTTATCGCAGTGTCCGCTATCGGGATGATAATCAACCCTTAGGTTATGCCTACCAGAGCGAAATTTATCCTAATACCCGCAATGCGCTAGCGGTTTCTCTAGTCAATAAGGTTTACTTACCTTATCGCGCAGCTTTAACCTTGAATTTACGACATTACCAAGATAGTTGGGATATTCAGGCATTTGATGCCGAGCTTGAGTATATTCATCCATTGACCACGAACTGGACTTTAGAAGCTAAAGTGCGGTTATACAGACAAAATCAAGCTGAGTTTTATCAAGATCTATTTCAGTTTAAAGATCAACAAAACTATATGGCTCGAGATAAAGAACTAAGTAAATTTAGCAACTTAACCCTGGGTTTTGGTGCTAGTTATCAATTACCGACTTGGCGCTATTTGCCTCAGGTAACACCTGAAGTAACTTTACAGTGGGATCATATTCGATTTGATTACGCTAATTTTAGAAATGTCACCATAACAAGTGCTGATGTAGGCTTAGAGCCTCTCTATCAGTTTGATGCTAACGTTTATCGGGCTTTTTTTAGCCTGTATTTTTAGTGAGACTATGCCATGAGGTTTGTCGTATTAAGTTGTTTACTTTGGCTCAGTTGCCCTGTGCTAGCTCAAACAGAGCAGCCCACGGCGGTAACACAACTTGAACAGCTTAAGCAGCAGCTAATTCAGTTAAATCGTGAATTGTTTTTGCTAGAAGAAGAATTGCTATTTCCTCCAGAAACCCAAGTGGCCGTTTTTGTTTCGATAGATACGGGGCAGTTTTTTAATTTAGATAGCATACAATTACTATTAAATGATAAACCGGTTACTGCGCATTTGTATACTAAACAACAACTTGATGCATTAAAACGCGGCGCTATACAGCCGTTATTTAAAACTAATGTTAAAGCTGGCGAGCATCAACTAACGGCAGTTTTTACTGGGAAGGGGCCAGATAATACGGATTATCGTCGTGCAGTCAGTTATCAATTTATCAAAGAAGATGATGCCGTTTTACTGGAATTAAAAATCAAAGATCGCAGTAGTGATTATCAACCTGAGTTTATTGTTCAGCCATGGGCAAGCAATTAAACTTGCCGCTGCTAGCGGCACTCACGTTACTTTTTAGCTGGCTATGCAGTGCAGCAGACATTGAGCTAACTGAAAAACATTACCGCCAGGCAGCATGGCAGTTTTATTTACAGCAACCTGCAGCGGCCTTAGAAGCTTTGCAGCTAGCGCCAAGCCATGATGCCCGGACTCAGCTTTTAGAGGCGGGCTTATATCTACAATTAGCTATGCCATTACATGCTGCAACACTTTTAGAAACTATTTTAGCCCAGCCTGCAGATAACAAAGATAGTCTGCCGCAAGATTTACGCAATGTAGCTTTATTGCAGTTTGCACGTTTTCAATTAGAAGCGGGTAATAAAGCCTCAGCGAAACATTATTTGTCCCAAGTCAATATCAGCGCAGATAAGCAATACTTGGGGCAGCAACAGCTATTGAGTCAATTAATTAACTGGCCTCAAATTAGCCTGCCGACACAACCGGAATTTACAGCTTTAGCTGATCAAGCAGAAATGCCTTATATAATTAGTAATCAAGCGCTAATTATTGCTAAACAACAACCAGAGATTGCACAACAATGGTTAGCACAATTACAAGCTAGATTAGACCAAACTGCTAAGACTAATTTTTGGCAAAGCTTGTTTAGTGGTCATTGGTTTGTGTTAAACAGCCCGGAAGGCTTTTCTTACCCTAAGGCTGAGCGCCAAGGTTTAGTCGATTATGTTCAGCTAACACGCGCAGATCTTTATATTAAACAACAAAATTGGGCAGCGGCAGATGAAATATTAAGCCAGTTTGCTCAGCAAAGTGTTCTGAGCAGCAGTGCATTGACGCTTTATCAGAAAATATTGACCGAACAACGGCATATCCCCACCTTACTTGCCGTACTACAGCAACAGATTAAGCAGCAGCCTTTTAGTGAAAATGCATGGCAAGCTGCAACCTTAATTGGCACACAATTAGAACGAAATTCACAGTTCGAATCGGCTTTAGCAGCCTACCGATGGGCTGATGAGTATTACCAACAACAACAAACGAGTTTATTAAAAGAAGCTAATCCTTTAAATGTTAATCAGTTAGCTAAGCCATTATCAGCATGGCAGCAAATTCAGTTTAGTAATGATGAACAGCTATATCGCCTGCACCAACAAAGTATGATGTTACAACAATTAATAAATCAAGCGCCTGAACGTCAACAGCGGTTATTAAGATTACAGCAAGTGGCTGATTATAAACTAGCTAAACAACAAAGCTTATTAGAGACTCAGTTATCTAAACTAGAACAGCAGCGGCAACTATTAATTGAAAAAATTAACTCAGTACAAGAGCAAATAACTCATGAGCTCAGCAAGTCTAATTCACTATTTTTAAGTGAAGGTCTATTGCAGCAACAATTGGCAATGTTAAGCCAAGCCAAACAGCGCTCAACTTGGTTACAGCAACAGAAGAGTGAACAATACCAAGAGCAAGCGATGCGTGTTCAACGTCTAGAAGGCGTATTGCAATGGCAATATCTGTATCATCAATCGGCAAGAGAGTGGGCGTTAACCCAAAAACAACAAGCGCTCTCTAAATTGCTAGAGCAAGTCACCGCTAAATTGGAAAAATTAGCGCAATGGAGTAAAGGTGAAACCAGACTAGTGCAGCAACAGCAACGGATTAAGCAGTTAAATATTAATCAACAAAATTTAAATATGGCACTATTTAGCGAACAACAGCACACAGTGGCTCAAGTCAATCAAAGACTACAACAACATCGGATAACACAAGTAGAGAGACTGTTGCAATTACAACGGCATAACAAACAGGCAATGGCTAGGATGATGGAGCTGTTATTAACGGCGGCTTCTCCTATTAGTCCATTAAGTCGTCATGAGGCGACGGATGCGAATTAATCAATATTTAGTCTGTAAATTAGCTCTTGCCTTAACATTGGCCGGTTGTTCTATTTTAGACGAGCCAAAGACACCTGCTACTTTAAATCAATTGCCGGCCTTTGATCCTAGTGCTTTTTCTCAGCAGACAGAAATTACTGAGACAGCATTAGATGAGCTGTATCAGCAAATTCTTAGTTTGTCGCCTCAACCACAGATGCGTCAGAAAATTTTATATCGTTTATCGCAGCTTCGTACTCAGCAATTTGAACGGCAAGACTTGCCATTAGCCGCGGAAAAGTCAGCATTACAGGCTTTGATTATAGATTATCAAGCACTGTTGCAGCAGTATCCAGATGATCCGAATAATGAGCTGTTGCGCTATCAATTAGCGCGTAGCTACGATTTATTGGCGCAGCCTGATAATAGCTTGCAGCAGTTAACGCTGCTGCTATCAGATTACCCTGATTCTAATTTTGCTGCAGAAGCTTGGTTTCGCAAAGCTGATATTCATTATGGTAAAGGTGATTATTCTTTAGCCTTAGCAGCCTATCTTGAGGTATTAGATCAAGACGAGTCTAGTTTAAGTCAACACGCACGTTATATGGCGGGTTGGAGCCATTTTAAATTACAGCAATTTAATTTAGCGGATCAGCAATTTTTGCAATTGTTAGATCATAGCTATAACACCTTATTGATCGAAGATAAGCAACAAGGTTTACGCCAAGAAGTATTTAATATTTTAAGTATATCGTTAAGCTATCAGCAGCAGGCGCAAAGTTTACAAGCCTTATTGCAACAAGTCCGCTATGACAGTGGTGAAAGACCTCTAAACTTAGTAGCACAGCTTTACCAAGCTTTAGCTGAATTTTTACAACAAAAAGGTTTTACTGATAAAAGCTTGGCAAGTTATCGCTTATTTATTGCTGATTATGCTGATACCTATACTGCTGCTGAATTTCAGTTACAACTTATTGAACACTATCTTGCTACAGCTAATGCGACAGAAGTATTAACGGCGCAGCAGCAATATATAGATTTATTTAATACTGATTCTGCTTTTTGGCAACGCGCAAACGAAACTGAACAAAGCAAAGTGATCCCGCATTTATTACAGTATTTAAATTACTTTGCGCGTTATCATTATGCTCAAGCGCTGGCTGCAAAGAAAAGCGAGCAGCAGGCAGCTTTTAACCAGGCAATTCCTTACTGGCAGCAGATGCTAAATGTAGTCGATTCTAAAGCCTATAGTCAGGTGCTCCAAGAGGTGAAGCCAACGTCAATTGCCATAAATAAATTAGAATATAACCGTACTGATATTCGTTATTTATTAGCAGAATCTTATGCGGGCAGTCAGCAATTTGAAAACGCATATGCTTTATATGTTGATTTAGGTTATATGCAACTAGAGTCAGCCAGTCTATTTGTGCCACAAGAAGCAGCTTATAAAGCCTTAGTATTAGCTGAACAACTTGTAGCCAAAAAACGTGCCTTAAGCCAAAGCTCTGATTCTAAAAGTTGGACTTTTTATCAGCAACAATGGTTGCAGCAGCAAAATGATTTTGTTCAACATCACCCTGCGCACCCAGCAGCTCAGCAGGTTGCGTTACAGCAATTACAGCAAGATTACCGTGCTAAGCGCTATTTGCATGTTATAGACCAAGCCGGCAAAGTCATTGATTGGTTATACAAAACAGAGCTAAGTGAGCAGCTAGCTGCCGAGGCCTTGTTTTTACGCAGTCAATCTGAAATAGCATTAAATTATTTTAATCAGGCTGAACTAAGCTTACAGCAACTTTTAGCTTTGTCATTAAGCAGCGAGCGGAAAAGTTTAATTCAACAGCAATATGCCTCAAGTATTTATCAGCAAGCACAGCAACCAGATATAGAGGCATCGGCAGCGATAGCACACTTAACGCGTTTATTAGATGCATTGCCAGACTCCAGTTTTCATGAAGCTGCTCTGTTTGAAAAAATTGGTTTATTGATTAATCAAAAAAACTGGTCGACTGTGCCAACGTTACTTCAGCGTTATATCAAGCGTTACCCTAATTCAGAGCGCATAGCGGCTGCTAATGCGCAATTAATTCAGAGTTATCAACAATTAGGTCAGTGGCAGCTAGCTGCAGATCAACTATTGAAACATGCAACAACGAGTACCGAACCTAAGCAACGCCGAGAAGCGCTTTGGTTAGCTGCAGACTATTTCTTACAGGCTGAAAATATTGAGTTAGCAATCTCAACTTTTCGTGATTATGCCAATCAATACACTAAGCCGCATGACATTGCCCAAGAAGCGAGACAACACTTAGTTGAGTTATATCAATTGAAAAACGATGTCTATCGAAAGAATTTTTGGCTAGCTAAGTTAGTGAGTTTTGAGCAAGCAGAGCAAGGTACTGACTTTAGCCAAAGTAATGCTCGGACTCAGCAATTGGCAGCTGATGCAGCTTTAGCGCTAGGCGACCACGAGTTTGCATTGTTTACTAATGTTAAATTACGTCGGCCGTTACAAGCTAATCTTACTAAAAAACGTCAGCATATGCAGGATGCTATTGGCCATTATCAACAAAGCATCAGCTATGGTGTGGCAACAAGTTTACCGCAGGCACAATTTAGCATAGCTAAATTATATGAAGAAATGGCAAAAGCATTATTAGCATCAGAGCGACCGCAAGAATTAACGGCTTTAGCTGCCGAGCAATATGATTTGCTGTTAGAAGAACAAGCCTATCCATTTGAAGAGCAAGCCATTGAACTGTATCGACAAACAACAACCTTAGTTCAGCAACAACTCTATGATCCCTGGGTTAAACAAAGTTTTGAGCGATTAAAAGTTTTATTGCCTGCTGAGTTTGATAAAACCGAAGCTTACTTGGAGATTGCCGATGAAGCGCATTAAGCATAGCCTACTGCTAGTTTTGATGCTGTGCTCAGCCTGCAGCCAGCAGCCGACCCCTAGTAAACCGAGTGAAGCAGCGCTAAATGTGCCTGCTGAAACAGCTACTGCAGCTCAGGCGGTGCTAGCATTAAGTGATGATAATCAGAAACAGTTTGAACTTGCTAAAGTGTTAATGCAGAAACAAAATTTTGAGCAAGCGGCACAAGTGTTACAAGGCATTCTTAATCAAGACAAACAGTTTGCTGGGGTTTGGTATAACTTAGCGCTGTGTCAGTGGCAATTAAAGCAGCATAGTGAAGCTGAGCAAAGTTTGCAGCAAGCTTTGTTAGCTAAGCCTGGTTATAGCGCTAGTTTGAATCTGTTGGGTATCATATCTCGACAAAGCGGTAAATTTGCCCAAGCTGAACAGTATTGGCTTAGTGCATTAGAAGCTGAAGAGACGGCAAACGCTCATAAAAACTTAGCCATTTTGTATGAGCTTTACTTAAGCCAGTTAACTAAAGCGCAGTATCATTATCAACGCTATTATGCCTTAACGGCTGATCCTAAAGCTAAGATGTGGTTAGCGTTGATAGAGCGACAATTAGACGCTATCAGTGCAGAAACGGCTAAGGAGAATTTATGATAAACAGCAGGTATATGTTGATAGTAGGCATTCTAAGTGTCTTTGTTAGTGCAATAGTTATAGCTGCTGAGCCTGAAACTGTTAAGTTGCGCACCACTATTAGTGGTAACCAAGAGCAGCCCAAAACCATTTATATTCTGCCTTGGCAAACTCCAGTCAGTATTATACGGATCCCTGCCCAGCAGTTACCTGAACATGATAAAAGTGTTTCGCCATTAGATCGGCAACAGTTTTTACGTTTTATAGCCGTGCAGTCGGCAACTGTGAGCTTGCAAACAAAACCAGATAGCAACTAATAACAAAATAACTAATATAAATTATATGTATAACGAGGAAAAGCAGTATGGAGTGGTTTAACGGCATTGTGTTATTTTTACAACAAGGTGGAATTTTTATTTATCCTATCGCTTTTATTTTAGCCTTAGGTATTGTTATCGCGGTTGAACGCTGGTGGTTTTTAAGCTCGGTTCACCGAGTAAATAATAAAGCCTATTCGCAAGTGAAGTCAGCAGTAACACAAGCCGATTCTGGTCGGATCCTTGAGCTTGCCGCAAATAGCACTGCGCCTTTGTTGGCCATGTTAGCGAGTGGCGTTAATCGCCTGCAAGGCTCAAAACGCCGTGAAGACATGGAATATGCCATGGAGGAGGTGGTATTGGAGTATAGTCTTCGCTTACAAAAAAGAACCCCTTTTTTAGCCACTCTAGCTAACGTCGCAACCTTGCTTGGTTTATTAGGCACTATTATGGGCTTAATTACCGCATTTTCGGCAGTAGCCAATGCTGACCCATCTGAGAAGGCAAGTTTGTTGTCTGCAAGTATTTCTGTTGCGATGAATACCACTGCGTTTGGCTTAATCACAGCAATTCCTTTGGTGTTTATTCATGCTTTGTTGCAAGGTAAAACGGCCAGCGTCATCGATACAATGGAGATGACGGGCATCAAATTAATGAACAGTGTTGCAAAACGAACCACAGGTGATGCGGATGTTAAACAGGCGTAAAGCACAGCTTGCGGAAGCCGAGCTAGATATCACATCATTTATGAACTTAATGATTGTGTTAGTGCCGGTGTTACTGTTGAGTTTAGTGTTTGCCCAAATTCGGGTTTTGAATATTCAATTACCTGGCATAACCGAACAATTAATTCAGCAAGAGCGTGAGCAACCGCAGCAGCTTGAGCTTGAAGTTCATGCTGATAAGCTGCGTTTAAATTATCCAGCAGGTGTGCCGTTGCAAGAATTTGTTTTAACCGAACAGGGGCAGCTGGACTTCGCAAGCTTAAGTCTTTATTTACAAGATTTAAAGCTAACGTGGCAACAAAAACAAATAGATAAACAAGCTATTACCATTTTAGCTGAGCCAGATTTAGACTACCAAACGTTAGTCACGGCAATGGATACAGTGCGTTCTTTTAAAGCTGTCGTTACCGCACAAGTAGTCGATGCAGAGCTGTTTCCGTTAATCTCACTAGGCGAGTTACCGCAAGCGGAGAATGCGCCATGAAACAGTCATTTAGAGCTAAAAGGCTTGAGCGGCAAAATCGACGTTTAGCTCAAGCAAGCAAGTTAAACTTAGTTGCTTTGATGGATATTTTTACAATTTTGGTTTTTTTCTTAATGGTAAATCAGTCTGAAGTGAAAGTGTTGCAAAGTAATAAGGATATAAACTTACCGCAATCGACTTCTGAAGTATTGCCAACAGAAAAAGTGATGTTAACCATTACTGCCAATAGTTTATTGGTGCAAGGTAAAGCGGTATGGCAAGGTGACTGGCAAGCGATTATTGATAATGAATCTTTGGCAGTTAATGATGCGCTAAGTCAAGAGCTCGCTTATTTAGCGAGTCGTGGTGAAGCCTTACCCGAAGCATTAGTAGAAACGGGTCGAGCATTAACGATTTTAGGTGATGCAAGCACGCCTTATGCTGTTTTACGTCACATTATGACTATTTGTGCTAAAACCGAATATCGTGATATTTCGCTAGCGGTTAGTGCTACCGCAAAACCTAACGCAAGCGGGCAGGGGGCACTATGACAGCTATTAGTGCTTATAATGGGGCAGAAGAGTTAGCAGCAACGCAGTTAGACTGGCAATTTGAAGATAATCGATTTTATCGATTATTACTAATAGGTGCTTTTATCTGGCTTGTTTTGGCCATCATTATTCCTGCCTTAAAAGTGGAGATGCCAACTCGTCAGCAGTTAGAACAAGTGCCCGCTCAGCTTGCTAAGGTCATGCTAGAGCAGCGTAAAACACCTCAACTTGAGCCAGATCCTGAACCTAAGCCAGAGCCAAAACCTGAATCTAAACCAGAGCCTAAACCCGAGCCAGTAGCTGCAGAGAAAACGCCAACGGCCAAGCAGGATATTGCCAAAGCGCGACAAGAGGCGCAACAGACGGGGTTATTAGCTTTACAAGATGATTTAGCGGCAATGCGACAAAGTTTTAACGGCAATAAAAATCAAGCAAAAGTAAAAACAACAGGTCAGCAACAAGCAGCTCAAGTGCAGAGGGATCTGGTTAGCAATCAAGCGAAGCAACAGTTTGCTCAGCAACAAGCTGTAACAGCAACGGCTGATGTAGCGCAGACTAAATTAGCTGAAGTGGGAAATACGCAATTAAGCGCACAGCAAATTGAAGGATTAGCAGATCAAGAGGCCGTTAGAGGCATAGCTGCAAGTCAAGCTGATGATGATACAGAATCGGCGGTGACTAAAGGCCGCTCAGAGGCAAGAATACGTCAAACATTAGAGGCGAACAAAACCAGTTTATATGCCCTATATAGCCGCGCTTTACGTAAAAATCCCTTATTGCAAGGGAAGGTTGTGTTTGAATTTGTGATTAGTCCTGATGGCAGTATCACCGATGTTAAAGTGGTACAAAGTGAATTAAATGACCCTAAGCTAGAGCGACAGTTAAGCTTAAGGTTACAAAGTGTGAATTTTGGTGCAGAGCCGGTTGCTGTAACGCGATCACAATGGACGGTAGAGTTTTTACCTAGTTAAATAGCTGAGGTTGCTATGAACGTAAATTATATCACCACTGATTCAGAGCCAAAAAGCGTATTACTGAATTGGCTTGGTCGTATCAGTTTTACCTGTCTGCTGGCGTTAAGCAGCTTATCGCTTCAAGCTGGTTCTTTAGAGCAAGCTAAGCGACTACATGATCGTTTGGCAGGCGTCCCCGCGGATGCCGCAACCTTAAGCCAAATGCAGCAGCTAATTGACGCTGGTAATACTAAAGCCGCCGCTGAATTGGCATTGGAGCATCCTGACTTTTATCGGACAACGTTAAAGCTATTTGCTTCCGCGGCAACCAACCGTGATCAAGATGTATTTGAACCTTTGAACGATTACTCAGCTACCGTTATAGGGCTAATTCGTGATGATATCGATTTTCGGCAGTTGCTGCAGACCGATGTGCTCTATGTTGGCAGCGATAGTTTAGGCTTACCGAGTTATAGCAGTACCGATAATGCGCATTATCTTGCCCTTGAACAACAGGCTGTCGATTTAGCGCAGCATCTTGAGCCAAGAGCACAAAGTAGTTTAAATGCCATTCCTGCCTCTGCGACCGCAGGGGTATTGACTAGCCGAGCAGCAGCTAAAGCCTTCTTTTACTTAGGTACAAATAGAGCAATGTTTCGTTTTACTTTACTGAATCAACTTTGTACTGATTTAGAGCCATTACAGGATATTAGTATTAGCCCTGGCAGAATTCGTCAAGATATCAGTCGTAGCCCTGGTGGGGATAGTCGATTATTTAATAATAATTGTATTGGTTGTCACGCCGGTATGGACCCTATGGCACAAGCTTTTGCCTATTATGATTATAAATTTACAGATGATAATGGTGATAATGGTCAGATTTTTTATCAGGCTGCAGGTACGGTTAATCAGCAAACTCAGTCACAGGTACAACCTAAGTATCATATTAATTCAGGTAATTTTGTCTATGGCTATATCACACCTGATGATGGTTGGGAGAACTATTGGCGAGAAGGTCAGAATCAATCTCTTGGTTGGTCACAAAGCTTACCTGGCAAAGGGGCAGGTGCAAAAAGTTTAGGCGAAGAGTTGGCGAATACTCAAGCTTTTGCACAGTGCCAGGTGAAAAAAGTTTTTCGTACTGTGTGTTTACGCCAACCACAAACCTTAGCTGATGTGGATGCCGTAAGAAGTATTACCGAGCGCTTTAGTACAAGTGGTTATCGTATGAAGCAAGTCTTTGTTGATACTGCAACTTACTGTATGGGAGACTAAATAATGCGTTATTTCATACTGAGTTTGATGAGTGTTTTAACTTTATTAACCGCTTGTGGTGAGACAACAGTTGAACAAAATCCGCCTCCTCCTGTAGAAGTGGATAATAGTAATTACGATGGCCCTGCTGCTAAAACAGAAGCTATTCAGCAATTTAAAATAACCTTATGGGATAATATATCATCTAATGAGCGCTGTGGGGCTTGCCATAGCGCTAATAATACCGCGCCTTACTTTGCGCGTAACGATGATATTAATTTAGCCTATAGCGCAGCGCTACCTTTGGTTGATTTAACTGATGTATCTAAGTCTTTAATGGTAACTAAACTTGCGGGTGGTCATAACTGCTGGTTGGCTAGTGATAGCGCTTGTGCTGATACAATGAGCCAATGGTTACGAAATTGGGCTAACACGACAGAAGCTGAAGCTGCGACTATTACTCTAGTGGCACCTGTAATACGAGAGCCTGGTAGCAGCAAGGTATTACCTGATGATAGCGGTTTATTTAGCGATACCGTATACCCTCTTTTGCGTCAGCATTGTGTGTCTTGTCATGCGCCAAATGCTCCTCAAGTGCAATCGCCTTTTTTTGCTGATGAAAATGTAAATGCAGCTTATCAAGCAAGTAAGAGACTCATTAATTTAGATACGCCTGAGCTATCACGTTTAGTGATACGTTTGGCTAATGAATTTCATAATTGTTGGTCAGATTGCACTGACGATAGTCAAGTTATGTTACAGGCAATTACAACTATTGCCGATAATGTTGAATTAACACCGCTTGATCCACAACTTGTTCCTTCAAAAGCTTTGCGTTTAGATGATGGAGTAGTGGCATCTAGTGGAGGTCGATTTGAGTCAGATCAGATTGCTTTTTATCAATTTAAAACTGGCGAAGGTGCTATTGCTTACGACACCTCAGGTGTAGAACCTGCTGCCAACTTAACGATGCAAGGAAATATTGATTGGCTAACAGGCTGGGGTATAAAAATTAATCAGGGACGTGCTCAAGCTAGCACGCAAAGTAGCAAAAAACTCACTGATTTAATTAATGCAACGGGTGAAATGACTGTGGAAGCTTGGGTTATCCCTGCTAATGTAAGCCAAATGGGCCCAGCTGCAATAGTCAGCTATGCCGGTAGCGCGACGGAGCGTAACTTTACCCTTGGCCAATCGCAATATAATTATGACTTTATGTTGCGCAGAGGTACTAGTGCTGCCGATGGTTTACCGGCTGTGAGCACCAATGATGCCGATGAATTATTACAAGCTAGCTTGCAGCATGTGGTTATGACCCAAGACCCGGTAAATGGGCAGCGTATTTATGTTAATGGTGTTGATAGCGGTGTCAGTGCGGAGTCAGAGCCGTTACGGAATTGGGATCCTAGTTATGCTTTAATGATAGGTAATGAAGCCAATGGTAATAGACAATGGCAAGGCAGTATCCGCATGTTGGCATTACATAACAAAGCTTTAACCGCAGAACAAATTAAACAGAATTATGAAGTTGGGGTAGGACAGAAGTTTTATTTACTGTTTAGTATTGCTGATTTAATTGATCTTGCCCAGAGCTATATCGTGTTTGAAGTCGCTCAGTTTGACCAGTTCTCTTACCTGTTTAACCGTCCTTTTGTTGTTAACTTAAATGGTGATAACTTGCCTCAAGCTCTCTCTATTAGCGGTATGGCCATTGGTATTAATGGCCAAGAAGCGAGTATAGGGCAAGCATGGATTAAACATGAGTATAATTTGGATGTAAGTACTGACTTAAGCCAAGGACATGTATTATCAGAGCAGGGCACTATTATTCCAGCCGAACGTGGTGTGGCTAGCGATGAGTTTTTCTTATCATTTGGCGAAATTGGCCAGCATAGCCATGTTAGAACCGGGATCACTGTGCCGGTACAGCAAATTACTAGGCAAGTTGAACAAACCGCAGATATTGGCTTGCGTACTTTTGCAGAAATTAACGCCAGTATGAGTGCCTTAACAGGAGTGCCGCAGCAGCGGGCTGGAGTTGCCAGTACTTATCAAACGATTCAACGCCAGTTACCTGGCTCAGACAGTATTGAAACATTTGTATCAGCGCAGCAAATGGCTGTAACCCAATTAGGAATAGCCTATTGTAATGCGGCTGTTGATGATAATGCGATCCGTAGTCGATGGTTTGCGGGCCATGACTTTAGCTTAAGTCCAGCCCAAACCTATAGCCCAACTAATAGAACGCAATTCTTACAGCAACTGTTAGATCAACTTATGCCATTATCTGCTTCTTCAGCTGCGCTTCGTAACGCTGCAGAAGTTGAAGTAGACGGTTTAATTGATAGGTTAAGCCAATGCGGAGGAAGTTGTGGTCCAGAGCGAAGTGCAACTATCGCAAAAGCGGCTTGTACTTCAGTATTAGCTAGTGCGGAACTGCTGTTGCAGTAGGAGAAAAAAATGAAACAACCTAAAGCATTACACCCTGACAGTCCGTTACTACATAATTGTCATAGTAAGCCGGTAACTCGGCGTGACTTTATTGCTACAGGATTAAGTTACGGCGCTGCAATTCTTACCTCCGGCTCGGTGATGAGCATGTTTGCTAACCCAGGTAAAGCCTTTGCTGATTTAGCACCTGATTTAGAACTACTAAAACGTCAATGTGGTATTAATGTTGAGGGTGCAGGTAAGATTCCTTTTATTTGTTTTGATTTAGCAGGTGGTGCTAGCATTGCTGGCTCTAATGTTTTGATTGGCGGTGCAGGTGGTCAGCATGACTTCCTATCTACTCAAGGCTATAACAAACTTGGTATTCCTGCGGATATGGTCCCTGGTGCTGTTAACGCGGCCAATCCGGCAGAAGGGTTTATTAATACTCAGTTAGGCTTAGCATTTCATAGTGATTCTGCTATGTTGCAAGGTATTTTAGAGCGCACTAGCATGGCGACTCAAGCCATGACAAATGGTGCAGTATTACCAACACGTTCTGAAAATGATACTAGTAATAATCCACATAACCCAATGTATGCTATAGCTAAAGCGGGTGCGAGTGGCTCGTTAATGCCATTAATAGGTTCACGTAGCTCAGACTCTGGCGCTAACTCTATGGCACCACAAGCTTTTTATAATCCTGAGCTTAGACCCACGAAAATTGATAGACCCAGTGATGTTACCGGCTTGGTTGATGTTGGCGATTTATTTGGTTTATTAAGTCAAGATGATGCTGTTGCGGTTATGGAGTCGATTCAACGTATTAGTGACAGTAAGTTAAATCAAGTACAGACTAAAATTACAAAAGATGCAGTAATTAAAGACTTAGTGCGATGCGGCTATGTTAAAAGTGCTGATCTTGCTGATAGATTTGGTAATCCTGCAACCTTAGATCCTGCTGCCGATCCCGACATTGTTGGTGCGGCTGGTATATTCAGTGTTGATGAATTTAATAGTGATGCTGAATTTAGAAAAACTGCCTCAGTGATGAAATTAGTTATTAATGGTTTTGCTGGCGCGGGGTCTATTACCATGGGGGGGTTTGATTATCATACTGGCGAGCGAGGCACAGGTGAATTACGCGATTTACGAGCCGGCCGTTGCATGGGAGCTTGTCTTGAATATGCCGCACGTATGAATAAACCTTTGATGATGTATATCTATAGTGATGGTTCGGTCGCAAGTAATGGCCGAATTGATGAGTCAGAGTTTGGCCGCGGAAAAGGTGAGTGGACTGGAGACAATTCATCTACAGCCGCTTCGTTTATTCTAGTCTACAACCCACAAGGTAGGCCTAATTTACTTGGCTCTTCGCCTGAAGAACAAGCTAAGCATCAACAAATTGGATTTATGCGGGCAGATGGCTCTGTTGAAACCGGATCTTCTATGGCAGCTAATAATGTTAATTTATTAGTACAGACAGTGTTATTAAACTATATGGCGTTGCATGGTGAGCAAGGTCAGCTCAGCACAGTCGCACCTTTTCATGGATTAGGTAATGCAGCCAGTATGGATAGGTTAACCGCTTTTGCTCCGATTGTTTAAGTGGTGCAGTAGCTAATGCATATTGTCAAGATATAGGCTTAGTGTAAATTGCTATTGCTGAGCTAAGCCGCTAGAAAAGTGCATTTTTTTAGCGGCATCAATAAAGATAGCCTCATACTCAGGTAAACGTTCAATTAACTGCATGCCTTGCTCTAAGCCTAAGACAAATAAACTAGTGGATAAGGCATCGGTATAAGTGGTGTCGGCACCAATTACACTAACACTTAATAAGCCAGTACTACTTTTACCTGTACTTGGGTCGATAATATGATGATAACGAATACCATCTTCTATAAAAAAACGTTCATAGTCTCCCGAAGTGCTGATAGCTGTATCCATTAATGGCAGTTGTGCGGCAAAACGATCGTCTTGGCGAGGGTGTTTTATTGCTACTTGCCAAGGCAAACCTCGTTTATCGCCTAGCAATCGAGTATCGCCTCCGGCGGTAATTAATGCATGTTGTATTCCGGCTTTGGCTAACAGTAAACTCGCTTGTTCAACAGCATAACCTTTAGCTATCCCGCCTAAATCAACTTTGACACCAGGTTTTGCATAACGCACTTTATTGTCGGCTAATAATAAAACACTTTTATAATTAATTAGTTGTTTAGCTTGTTGTAACACTTTTGGATCAGGCTTTTTATGTTGACGATAATCATAATAAAAACCAATAGAAGCAAAGGTGATATCAAAGGCGCCAGCAGTTTGGTTGGAGATATCTGTTGCGCGTGATAATAACTGAAATAATTCGGTTGAAACCGTTATGTTTTCAGTGGCGGCAAGTGTGTTGAGTCGGCTTAATTCACTTGTTGCAATATAAGGGCTCATTAGCTGGTTTATGCGTTCAAATTCGGCTTGTACCTGCTGTATTAGCTGAGCTGCTGTATCAGAGTCTTGGCTATAAAACTCAACATAAGCAGAAGTCCCCATGGTTTCAAAAGGTAAGCGGTGCCACTGGGAATAAGCACTCTGGCTAATTAGTAAACTAATAATAGTAATTAAAAGGCGTGTCATATATTTGGCAGGCTCGCAAGTAAAGCGCTTAGTTGAGTGTTTTAATCAGTATTGTGGCAAAGACGAGTAGTTAGCACAATGAGTTTTTAAATCTAAAGTAGACGTCTAGATGTTTATTGTTGACATGTTGAGTTGTTTTTAGCACAGTTGTCTTATTGTTAACTTTAATATTGAATGAGTATTTGCTATGCCAATTAATGTGGTTGATCAATTGCCAGCTGTCTCTGCTTTATTAGCTGAAAATGTTTTTGTGATGACTCAAAGTCGGGCGGTAGAACAAGATATTCGGCCACTAAAAATAGCGATCCTTAATTTAATGCCTAATAAAATTAACACAGAAATTCAGTTGTTGCGTTTACTAGCTAATAGCCCGCTACAAGTAGATATTGAGCTATTAAGACTGGACGATCATATTAGTAAAAATACGCCCGAAAACCATTTAAACTGCTTTTATCATTATTTCTCTGAGGTAGAACATAAAAACTATGATGGCTTAATTATTACCGGTGCACCTTTGGGCTTAGTTGACTATGAAGAGGTAACCTATTGGCAGCAATTTACTGCTATATTAGCTTGGGCAGATAAGCATGTTACCTCAACAATGTTTTTATGTTGGTCGGCTCATGCCGCTTTGTATCATTATTATAATCTAGCGGCACAGATAAAAGAGCAAAAGTTATCAGGTGTTTACTGGCAGCAGGTTAATCAGTCATCTGTGCCATTAGTGCGTGGGTTTGATGATGCTTTTTTAGTGCCACATTCTCGTTATGGCCAAGTAGCCATAGAAAAATACCAACAGCAGGCTGACTTACACATTTTAGCCGGTGCTCAGGCAACGGGAGCTTATTTATTGCAAAATACCAGTGGTAGCCGAGTTTTTGTCACTGGACATCCAGAATATGATGCCAGTAGTTTAGATGAAGAATATCAACGTGATCTAGCCGCAGGCATTAATAGCAGTATGCCTGAAAACTACTACCCTAATAATGATGTGACTCAAGCACCCCTTAAAATGTGGCAAAGCCATGCTTTTTTGCTATTCAGTAATTGGCTTAATTATTATGTCTATCAAGCTACGCCTTTTGATCTTAATAAAATTGGTCAGGTAATAGAGTAACTTACATAAAATGAGAAGTAGTATTGGTATACTGATGATAATGCACTTATCTAGATGGAATATTTATTAATAAACGCCCATAGTATTAGTAATGACACTAACTAATAACAATAACAGCGAGTTTACCCAATGAGTTATCCCTCTTTACCCGAACCTCATGCCTTAGCTGTATTGGCATTAATTGTGTTAGCACTTATTTTATTTAGTCGCGATAAAATCGCTATTGAAACATCAAGTTTAATAATTTTAGTTCTGTTATCTATTGGTTTTACAGCATTTCCTTATACTAGTGGGCAAGGAGAGACGCTTGAGGCTGTACACTTCTTTAGTGGTTTTGGCCATGAAGCGTTAATTGCCGTCTGTGCCTTGATGATTGCCGGTCATGGCTTAGTCCGAACTGGTGCTCTTGAGCCTTTAGGTAGGAACCTTGCTCGCTTATGGAAACATAGCCCTGCGTTAAGTATGTTGCTAACCCTTATCTTGGGCGCCTTGCTCAGTGCTTTTGTTAACAATGTACCTATTGTTATTTTATTACTGCCGATTTTAATTAGTGTATCGCTACGCACCGGCACCTCATCTACCCGTAAATTAATGCCTATGGGCTTTGCAACATTAGTTGGAGGCATGAGCACTAGCATTGGCACCTCGACTAACCTATTAGTTGTCTCTGTTGCAGCAGACATGGGCATGCATAAAATTCAAATGTTCGACTTTTTTATACCTGCCGCTATTGTTGCTGCTATTGCCATTCTCTATTTGTGGTTAATTGCTCCACGTTTATTACCGCCACGAAAAACGACGCTAACAGATACCTCACCTCGGCTATTCTCTGCTCAGTTAGTCATGCTAGATGAAGGGATCGGTGAGAGTAAAACCTTGTCCGAGCTAATTGAAGCGACCGGTGGCGCTATGGAAGTATCACGCATTATGCGCGATAAGGGCACTTTTATTATGCCTTTACCGGATACCCATATTCATGTTGGTGATAGGTTATTGGTCAATGATACTCCCGATAATTTAAAAGAGTTTGAGCGGGTACTCAAGGCTACCTTATATGTTGGTGATACTCGCGTAGATGAAGAACACCCTTTATCTGGTGCTGGCCAACAAATAGCTGAAATAATTGTAGTGCAAGGCTCTCCTTTACAAGGTATGACATTACGCCAATTTAACTTTGATGACCGCTACCAATTATTAGTGTTAGCTATTTCTAGAAAAGGCAGTACTTTGGCAACCTTGAGAGAGAAAATAGAGCAAGTTCGGTTACGCACAGGTGATATTTTGCTGGTGCAAGGGCAAGATAAACACATTACTGAAATTAAGCGAGCCGGTGACTTATTAGTGCTTGATGCCACTGCAGATTTACCTTATACCGATAAAGCTATGACGGCATTGTTTATAATGGCGGCTATCATTATTGTTGCCGGCCTTGGCTTAGCAACCATTGCCATTAGTGCAGTTTGCGGTGTGCTATTGATGTTATTAACCCGTTGTTTAACATGGCGTCATGCGTCTATGGCGCTAAGTACACAGGTTATTTTGATTGTTGTGGCCAGTTTAGCGCTGGGCTTCGCTTTATTGCAGACAGGCGGGGCAGAATATTTAGCTCAAGTATTTGTTGCCTTAACAAGTGGTGCATCGGCTCCTATTATTTTGTCTGGTTTAATGTTGTTAATGGCCATATTGACCAATATTGTTAGTAATAATGCGGCAGCTGTAATAGGCACGCCTATAGCAATTAGTATTGCAAGGCAGTTGCAGCTCGATCCCGAGCCATTTGTTATAGCGGTTTTATTCGGCGCTAACATGAGTTATGCCACGCCAATGGCTTATAAAACAAACTTGCTAGTAATGAATGCCGGTGGTTACACCTTTATGGATTTCGTGCGTGTTGGGGTGCCACTAACGCTGATTGTTTGGCTGAGCCTGTCTTTTATACTACCCATAATGTATGGGCTGAGTTAATTATGGCAATGACAGTGGTAATCATCAGTTTGTGCTTACCACTGTGTTTTGAATTTTTTCTGTTCTGTTTGTTATTTATTCGGCCTAAGTTTAAGGCTAATTTAGGCCTGCGATTCTTTGCGTAAAATTTTATCTAAGTAACCCATCGCAAAGGCAGATAGAACAAAAGTAATATGAATGAGCAAATACCACTGTATTTTGTCGTTACTGATATTCTCTGTATTCATAAATACTTTTAATAAGTGAATTGACGAAATTGCGACAATAGACGCAGCGACTTTATTTTTTAATGAACTCGCATCAAGTTTACCAAGCCAACCTAATTTATCATCGTTCTCTTCTAAATCGAGCCGAGAAACAAAGTTCTCGTAGCCAGAAAACATAACCATAACAATTAAGCCGCCAACTAAGGTGATATCGATTAGCGATAAAACCACTAAAATTAAATCTATTTCTTTCATTGTGAAAATGATAGGGATAATGTGCCAAATTTCTTGAAAAAATTTAATACCTAGCGCGAGTAAAGCCAAACTTAGCCCTAAATAGATTGGCGCCATAATCCAACGTGATGCATACATTAATCGTTCAAAAAATGCTTCCATAAATACCCCTAAAATTTTTATTCTGTATTATCCGGTGTTCTTGTTCTGGGTCAAGTTGTAATAAGTGTTGATTTTTGCGGCGGTTACCGCATATTTTTGCACCTTGCCGCATTATTGCAGCGTAATTTTTATAGTGTGGTAGCGTTAAAATTCAGTGGTTATTGGGTGGTTGAATGTAATGAAGTTATGTCGGATAGTCAGCGCGACGTTGTTACTTGGCTGTTTTGCAGTAACAGCACAAGAAGGCTTTTGGCAAGCATCGCAATCGGCAGAGATAGCGGCTCAATTAGTTAAGCAAGGTGCTAAGTTAAAAGCGCAGTCTTTACATAAACTTATCGACCTTAGTGTCCAAGCTAGCGTAAAAGTAAATAATTGTAGTGGTGTTTTTATATCTAAGCGTGGGTTAGTGCTAACTAATTACAACTGTATTGCCGATAAAATAGGCTTAACCGTATCTGAGCACTTATCTAGCGATCTAACGGGACTAAGCCCAGACTCTGAGCTGCCACTAACCGATGTCCAGTTAACTATTCCACAACAAA
Source organism: Rheinheimera sp. WS51 (assembly GCF_050936095.1). Lineage (NCBI taxonomy): Bacteria > Pseudomonadati > Pseudomonadota > Gammaproteobacteria > Chromatiales > Chromatiaceae > Rheinheimera > Rheinheimera sp. WS51. The sequence goes on along the minus strand of NZ_JBOTRC010000004.1, from coordinate 133,695 downwards.
CTGAAGATGTAACTTTAATTATTAAACGTCAGCTTGATTCTTCGCTATCTGCTGTGCAACAGCAATTTTTATTGCAACAACTTACTAAACAGTTGGTTACTGAATGCGAGCAAGAGACTAAATTAAACTGCCAAATCCATGCCGACGACACAGGCTTAAAGTACAGCCTAGTAAAATCTTTTACTAGTCGAGATGTTAGGTTGGTTTTTACGCCCAATGATGCATTAGCGCGCTTAGGCCAAAGGCAAGATGTGGCAACTTGGCCTCAATACAATTCAGATTATGTCTTTTTGCGGGCTTATACTGATGTTCAAGGTCAGTCTGCTGCATATGAGTTAAAGAATATTCCATACCAATCTAAACACTTTCTTACCTTGTCTAATAAAGGCATATCTGATGGTGAGCCAGTGTTAGTGGCAGGTTATCCCACTACGAGTGAGCGTTATCAAACTGCATCTGCACTGGCGCGGCAGTTTGAACAACTGATGCCTTTACAAATAGATTATTACCAACAAGCTTTAGAGCTATTACAGCAACAAACTAAAACTGATCAGCAACTTGCTGCTAAATATCAAGATCAAATACAACAGCTGAAGCATATTATGGCAAAGCAAGAAGCTAAATTGGCTAGGTTCCAGCATAGCTCAGTGTTCAAAAATAAGTTGGCAAAAGAGCAGAAACTACAGGAGTGGATTAGCGGCAGCCCTGTAAGGCAAGAGCTATATACGCAAATTTTACAGCAAGTTTTTCAACTTAATCAGCAACAGCACCAACAAGCCTTGCGAGATTTAACCTTAAAAAACTTAAGTTATGTGCAACTGCCTACTTTAGCGCAACAGTTATATCACTATGCCATGCTACGGGAGAATGATCAGGCAAGCAGTTTGGCATTACAACTAGCTAAAAAACAACTCATGTCACATATAGAGCAAATTGAACAAAATTTTGACAGTCGCATTGATCAAAGTCTAGCTGTTCATTTTTTAGCGGAATATGCCAAATTACCTGCAGAGTTGCGCTTAGCTGATTTAGACCATTACTTTGCTTTAAATGATGGTTTTAATTTAGAAATCGTTCGCCATAAATTAGCTGCCATATATCGTGGTTCTCAGTTAAATGATCCTGAACAACGTAATGCTTGGTTAACCGCGTCTGTGAAGCAGTTTGAACAAAGCCAAGACACTTTAATTAGCTTTGCGGTTGCGATGCAAGCAAGTCATGAAAAATTATCTCAACATCGATTACAGCTTAAAGCCAAGCTTAATCAAGCCTGGCCTGCTTATGTAGAAGTATGGCAAGCTTTTAATGATGCCAATAATCAAAGCTCTTATGCTGATGCAAATGGCACTATTCGGTTAAGTATGGCGACAGTTAAAGGCTATCAACCTAGAGATGCGGTATGGTATCAGGCCTTTAGTTCAGCGACCGGCTTGATCGAGAATTTCGCGCATTTAGAGCAATCTAGCGCTATACAACGTATTATTCAGCAACTGGTGCAAACTAAGCAGCAGCAATTGCCGGTGAATTTTCTGAGCAGTGCGGATATAACTTCAGGTCATGCAGGCGCTATGACCTTAAATTTACAAGGTGATATTGTTGGTTTAGTCACAGGTGGCGCCTGTGAAACAGTCATAAGCCCTTGGCATTATGATGAAAAACAAAGCCGTGCCATTCATCTTGATGCTCGATATATTATATGGCAATTACAACAGAATAAGGCCGCTAACGCGTTATTGACAGAGTTAAACTTAGGCCACTAGCTTTTTTGTTTGGATTGATTATTAACTAGTACTCTTAATTGGTCTTATTTTGCAGTATTATAGTGGCTTAATTGCGCTTTTTATTGGCACTTTAATACTCCGTGGAGATATAGTGAATAACCAGTTTCAAATCAAGCTTATTGTTAGACGCGTGAAAGCCTTGGCTCCTTTACAATGGCTGCAGCAAGCTTGGCAGATATTTAAACAAGCGCCTCTGATTTGGCTGTTAATGTTTGCCACCTTAATTTTAACGGCGCTATTAGGTTCGTTGCATACGATATTAAATATTATTGCGTTATTTCTTAGCCCATTTTTAACCGCGGGTATTTATAAAAGTATTGTTGCAGTACAAAAGAAAGAAACCATAAAATATTCAGATCTGTTTATTCCTTTACAGCAGCCAAACTGTCGTATGGTGTTTATTCGCTTAGCTGCAGTAAACATACTTGCTGCCGTACCGCTTAGTGTTCTTGCTCAACATATTTTCACTCAACAACAAAGTGGCATTCATGACCCTTGGTTAATGCTATTGTTTGTTGCGAGCTCTATTGTTATTTGGATGGTATTTGCTTATGCGGTCGCTATTGCTTATTTTTTACAAGAGCAGCGGCTGTTAGCTATTATGCAGGCGAGTTTTGTTGCTTGCTGGCGTAATATTACGCCTTTAGTGGTTTTTGCTGTTTTAAGTTTTTTATTAACGCTGCTAACAGTGCCAACGCTATTTATTGGCTTAGTTGTGGTGATCCCGATCTTAAATATCGCTTTTTTCTTATCTTTTAATGACTTTTTTGCCTTACAAGTTAAACCAAAAGATGATGAAGGTGTATTGGAAGTTTAATTGTGCTTGAGGCTAAAGCGTTAAAGCATAAAGCCTTAAGTTGGCTAACAAGGCGCGACTATAGTGAGTTAGAGTTACGTCGGCGTTTGCAGCAGCTTGGTGGTTTAGAGCAAGATATAGAACAAGTAATTGCTTGGTGTAAAAGCTATGATTATTTAAATCAACAACGTTTTATTAGTATGTTGGTGCGCAGCCGCAGTAATAAAGGTTATGGCTATAACTATATCGCCCAAGAGTGTAAACAACATAATATTGCTGTTGACGAGCTAAAGCGGTGTCTAGCAGAATTAAATATCGATTGGTTTACGCTGGCTAGGCAGGTATATAGCAAAAAATATGCGGATAGCCCTGTGACTGATTATAAAGAAAAAATGAAACGCATGGCGTATATGCAACGTCGTGGTTTTAGCATAGAACAAATACACTCTATTTTTACTGAGTAGTAACTAAATTTAATAACTTTATTTTGACTAACCTTATTTTGAATAACACAACGTGGACAGGATTTTTTCATGACAATGACTTCGGCAAATATCAGGCGCGCATTTTTGGATTTTTTTGCAAGTAAACAACACCAGATAGTGCCCAGCAGTTCGCTGATCCCAGGAAATGATGCCACTTTGTTATTTACTAATGCCGGTATGGTGCAATTTAAAGATGTGTTTTTAGGTCAAGATAAACGCAATTATAGCCGTGCCGTATCGTCACAACGCTGTGTACGTGCGGGCGGTAAACATAATGATTTAGAAAACGTCGGCTATACCGCTCGTCACCATACCTTTTTTGAAATGCTAGGTAATTTTAGTTTTGGTGATTACTTTAAGCGTGAAGCTATTCAATATGCTTGGCAGTTTTTAACAGAAGAAGTAAAGCTACCAAAAGAAAAGCTATTAGTTACTGTTTATGAAACCGATGATGAAGCTTATGCTATTTGGTTAAACGAAATTGGTGTGCCTGCAGAACGAATTATCCGCATTGGTGATAACAAAGGTGCCCCTTATGCGTCAGATAACTTCTGGGCTATGGGTGATACTGGCCCATGCGGACCTTGTTCTGAAATATTTTATGATCATGGCGATCATATATGGGGTGGCCCTCCAGGTTCAGCTGAAGAAGATGGTGATCGTTTTATTGAAATCTGGAACATTGTTTTTATGCAGTTTAATCGCCAAGCTGATGGCACAATGGAACCTTTACCTAAGCCGAGTGTTGATACGGGGATGGGGCTTGAGCGTATAGCGGCTATTTTACAAAATGTGCATAGTAACTATGAAATAGATACCTTTGTTGCTTTAATTAACGCGGCTGCAAAGATTACCGGTGCGACTGATCATAGCAATAAGTCGTTACGAGTTGTGGCTGATCATATTCGTAGTTGTGCTTTTTTAATTGTTGATGGTGTGCAACCTTCAAATGAAGGCCGTGGCTATGTATTACGTCGTATTATTCGTCGTGCGGTTCGTCATGGTAATCAATTAGGTGCTAAAGGTGCCTTCTTCTATCAGTTAGTTGCTGAATTAATTAATCAGATGGGTGAAGCTTATCCAGAGCTGGCGCAAAAACAAGCGGTAATAGAAAAAATTATTAAGTTAGAAGAAGAGCAGTTTGGTAAAACCTTAGAACGTGGTTTAGATATTTTAGAGCAGGCCCTACAACAGCTAGAGGGCACTGTATTACCTGGCGACCTAGTATTTAAGCTTTATGATACTTATGGTTTCCCAGTTGATTTAACCAACGATGTGGCCCGAGAGCGCAACTTAACTATTGATCATGATGGTTTTGATGCTGCCATGGCCGAGCAACGTAAACGGGCTCAGCAAGCGTCAAATTTCTCGGCCGATTACAATGCTAATTTAACTACCGAGCAGCAATCTGACTTCACAGGCTATAACGATGAAACTAATCAAGCTAACGTACTAGAGCTGATAAAAGATAGCCAAGTTGTGGCCCAGCTTAATGATGGCGAAACCGGGTTAGTTATTTTAGATCAAACACCATTTTATGCCGAGTCAGGTGGTCAAGTAGGAGATACCGGCACGTTAAGTTTGCCGTCAGGCGCGGTATTTAAGGTCGAAGATACGATTAAATTAAGCAATGCAATTGCCCATAAAGGCAAGATGCTAGGAAGCATTAAGCAAGGCGATAGTGTTAATGCTCAAATTGATAGTGGCCGCCGTGCTGCTATTAAACAAAATCACTCTGCAACTCACTTATTGCATGCCGCTTTACGCCAAGTATTAGGTGAGCATGTCACGCAAAAAGGCTCATTAGTGCAGCCAGATAGACTACGTTTTGACTTTAGTCATTTTTCAGCTGTTACTGCAGACGAATTACGCCGTATAGAACAACTGGTTAATGAACAAATTCAGCAGAATCATCAGTTAAATACCCGTTTAATGTCTATTGAACAGGCCAAAGAGGCTGGCGCTATGGCATTATTTGGCGAAAAGTACGACGACGAGGTTCGGGTATTAAGCATGGGTGAATTCTCAATTGAGCTTTGTGGTGGCACTCACGTAAAACGCACTGGCGATATTGGTTTGGTGAAATTGGTTTCAGAAGCGGGGATTTCTTCAGGTGTACGTCGCATAGAAGCTTGTAGTGGTTCAGCTGCTGTGGCGTATGTCCAACAACTAGAGCGACAAGCTCAGCAGGTGGCAGCCGCACTTAAAGGTGATGTGCTTAGCATTGCTGAGCGGGTAGAGCAGTCGTTAGAGCGCAGTAAGTCGTTAGAAAAAGAAATTGACCAGTTAAAAGCTAAATTAGCCAGTCAAGCGAGTGCCTCTATTTTAGACCAAGCAGAAGAAATTGCTGGTGTAACAGTATTAATTGCTCAGTTGCCAGCCACAGAGCCTAAGGCTTTACGGACTATGCTTGATCAGCTTAAAAATAAATTGAGTTCTGCGGTTATTTTATTGGCGACAGTTAATAATGATAAAATTAGTTTAATAGCTGGAGTAACCTCAGATACGACTAATAAAGTGCATGCTGGTAAGTTAGTGGGTTGGACGGCAGAGAAACTGGGTGGTAAAGGCGGTGGCCGACCTGATATGGCACAAGCAGGTGGCACAGATGTGCAAGCCTTAGGCTCTGCATTAGAGGCAGCTAAAATGCAAGTGAGTGAGCAGTTAAGCTAAAACTTAGCTATTATCATATAATTACCACAGTAACCCAAGACGTTAAGTGCTACTGTGGTAGTTAAAGCCGAATAGATCTAGTGTGCAGTTGATTGAGCTTAGAAATACTTAGATATACCGAAAAATAGCTTGAAAATAGTTATTGCTTGCTACACTTATAAGACATTTATTATAAATAACTAATAAATGTCTTTATTTGTAGCATCAGGCATTTAATCCTGACTGATGCTGGGTTATTATTAATGACTAAAATTCCTCAGTGTTCTTGGCATTGAGTAAACGAAACAGGAGCAAGCGAATGCTAATTCTTACTCGTCGTGTTGGTGAGACGCTGATGATAGGTGATGAAGTTACAGTGACCGTTTTAGGTGTTAAAGGAAACCAGGTTCGCATTGGTGTCAATGCGCCAAAAGAGGTTTCTGTACATCGTGAAGAAATCTATATGCGTATTCAAGCAGAAAAAGGCACACCTGATGGTGATTTTCAGGAGTAAAGTTAATTTTTTAAACTGCGAATATTATTTTATATAGTATTGATTTCACCCGATTAACGCTGTTTTAATAAACAATTGTTTAAAAGGTCGCCAAACAGACAGCGTATTACTAAAAATTGTTTGACATATTTTCTTAAGACTTTAATATACACGCCGCAACACAGCGGAGAAATGGCCGAGTGGCTGAAGGCGCACCCCTGCTAAGGGTGTATAGGGGAAACTCTATCGAGGGTTCGAATCCCTCTTTCTCCGCCATTTTTTTAGACCGGACGCATAGCTCAGCTGGATAGAGTACTCGGCTACGAACCGAGCGGTCGGAGGTTCGAATCCTCCTGCGTCCGCCATCTAAAACTAAATGGCGAATAAAGAAAGACGTTGCAAAATACAATGCAGTACCAAGTTTTTTACTTAACTTTGAAAAGTAATGCAGTACCCCGGACGCATAGCTCAGCTGGATAGAGTACTCGGCTACGAACCGAGCGGTCGGAGGTTCGAATCCTCCTGCGTCCGCCATATTACGAAGAGCCCGCTTAGGTGAAAACCAAAGCGGGTTTTTTAATGTCTAAATTTCAGAATGCATGACGCAGTGGGGTGAGAAGCTCCGTAGAGGTTCGACCAATTTGTCTGGAACAAATTGGCCCCGCGTTTTGCAATTTATTATCTAAACTCTATACGATATGCTATAAATACTCTGTAAATAATCGCTAATTTATTCAGCGTAATAATGATTAGCCCCGCAATAATCTAGCTACAGATATTCAGTGAGCCAATTCATCGTGACGGTTGTAACTGCACCTCAAACCAAGACAGAACTTGTCTATGCTGATAGCCCGCAAACGGTATTATGTCGGCATTGTGATCTTGTTCAACACATAACACCTTTAATAGCAGGTCAAGAGGCGTGTTGTAGCCGTTGTAACCATACTTTAGATGCTAGGCATCAACAACCCATTCTAAGGCCAGTGCTTTATGCGGCAACTGCACTGTTTATGTTGTTATTAGCCAATTTATTTCCCTTTGTTAGTATGTATGTGGCAGGGGACCGGCATCAGATGAGTTTCTTTGATACTTCATCAGTATTATTCCAGCAACACCACCGATGGTTAGCTTTGCTTATTTGGCTGTTAATTCAAGCTATTCCAGCGTTTTGCATGTCGGCTATAATTTATTTAAAGCTGGGCATGATATACAAGCTGCCGTTTAGAGTCTGGGTGGCGCGAGTGCTGTATATGCTAAAGCCATGGAGTATGGTTGATATATTTTTAATGGGGCTGATTATTAGCTTTGTAAAACTTGTTGCAGATGCTGAAATATCTTTAGGCCCTAGTTTTTGGGTGTTTTGTATTTTTTGTTTATTACATTTACGGGTATTTCAGGTGATTGATCGTCGTGAGCTGTGGTCTAAAATCGCTGCCACACCTGCCTTAGCAGTATCCGCAAAAGTAGGTGTTACAGGGTTAGAGCAAGGGCTAAAACTATGTCAGGTATGTACCGCTATAGTACCGTTGGCTCACAAGCACTGCTCACGTTGTCAAAGCCGAGTGTTTGCCCGCCAGCCTAGAAGTTTACAAAATACTTTAGCTTTATTGGTAGCTGCTATTATTTTATATATACCGGCAAACTTATTACCAATAATGATCACGGTTTCCTTTGGCGATAAGTTAGAATCAACTATTATAAGTGGCTTAATTATTATGTGGCAGGAAGGCGCTTACCCTGTTGCAATTATTATCTTGATTGCCAGTGTTATTGTTCCGGTGGTTAAAATTTTAGTCTTGCTGTGGTTATGCTACTTAACTCGTTTGGCTAATTCATCAAGACAGCGCTATTCAACTAAAGTATATCGTGTTGTCGATTGGATTGGCCGCTGGTCTATGGTAGATGTTTTGGTGGTGGCAATTATGGCAGCTTTAGTTAGGTTTGATTTGTTGATGACTGTTTATCCAGGAGTAGGCGTAATTGTGTTTGCTGCTGTGGTAATTATAACTATGTTAGCCGCATTAAGTTTTGATCCACGGTTATTGTGGGACACACGTCTGGTTAACGAGGGGAAAATAAGTGACTGATAGCGAAAGTACAACAGCAAAGGTTAGCAGTATTAAGCAATGGTCACCTATTTGGTTTGTTCCTTTAGCTGCGATCTTAGTGGGTTGTTGGATGTTATATAATAATTTTCAACAGCAAGGGGCTTTGTTAACTTTAGTCGCTGAGAACGCAGAAGGTATCATAGCTAATAAAACCCAGATTAAAAGCCGTAGTGTTGATGTTGGCCAAGTCGTGTCGGTTGAACTAAGTGAAGATTTAAAGCAGGTTATTATTAAAGCGCGCATGAAACCAACTATTAGCGCTATGTTAAATCAAGACTCGCAGTTCTGGGTGGTAAAGCCACAAGTAGGCCGTGCTGGGGTAACCGGTTTAGATACCTTATTGTCGGGTGCTTATATAGAGCTACAGCCTGGTGACTCAGAGGTTGAGCAGCGTCAATATCAGCTACTCGCGGCCCAGCCTGCGGCTCCTGCTGATGCGCCTGGCGTAAGAGTGATGCTGAGTGCTTCAGATACCAGTGGTTTAGCCGTTGGTGATCCCGTTCTATACCGAGGTTACGAGGTGGGTACTGTTGAGTACAGCGAATTTAATTTAGAGCAAAAACGTACTGAGTATCAACTTTTTATCCGAGAACCCTACGATAGCTTAGTGTCTGAGAATGTACGATTTTGGCTTAGCAGTGGTTTTTCATTTGATCTTAATGCTGAAGGGTTACAGGTTGATATTGCCTCTGCTACTACCTTATTAAGTGGTGGGGTTAGCTTTGACTTGCTGCAAGGCTGGCCCATAGGCAAAACAGTTGAAGATGGGGCAGAGTTTCAGCTGTTCCCTAATAAACAACGGGTTCAAGAAGGAATGTATAATGAATATGTTGAGTATTTATTATTTTTTGATGAGTCTGTACGCGGTTTAAAATCGGGTGCTCCGGTTGAGTATCGAGGTATTCGCGTTGGTACTGTAGCAAGTGTGCCCTTTTTCTTTTCGTTTGAAAAACCATTTGAAATCTCTTTACAGCAAGGTATACCGGTTTTAATTCGGATTGAAACGGGGCGTTTATATGAAAATCTCAGTGTTAGCCAGCTAAAAGCTGAGATTGATAAAGCGGTAGCCAAAGGAATGCATGCGAGCTTAAAACCTGGCAACTTACTAACCGGTAGCCTATTTATTGAATTAGCATTAAATAATGATCCTAACATTGTTGAATCGCAAGTTAACTTGCTGGCTGAGCAAAGGCGTTTGAGCACCAATGCTGGCTATCCGATGCTGCCAACGGCGCGAAGTGGGCTTAGTAATATAGAACAAAAAGTTTTAATGGCGCTAGATAAGATTAATAATTTACCAATAGAGCAATTGCTTGTTCAGGGGGATAAAACCTTACAAAGCACTGATGCATTAATGCAAAGCGCTGCAGTGTTAATTCAACAAGTGGACGCTTTGTTAACGTCACCGCAATTACAGCAACTACCAGAAGATTTAAAACTGAGTATGCAAAAGCTACAAGATATGTTGTCGGGCCTTAGTCCTGGCTCTGCGGCATATGATCGTTTAGACACCAATTTACAAACGTTAGATCAGGTATTAAGAGATGTGCAGCCGATTTTGCAGTTATTAAATCAACAAAGTAATGCGCTGTTTTTTAGCACTGAAACTGCAGCGGATCCTGAACCAAAGAGAGCCAAGCCATGATGAGAATTTTTGTTAGTACTATCACTATTGTTTGGTTAGCAAGTCTTACTGCCTGCAGTAATGCAGTTTCTGTGAATTATTACCAATTAAATGCTAGCCAAGCACTGACGGTGAATAATGAGGTAACCAAGCCGATCTACATACAGCCCGTGCAGGTAGCTAGCTATTTAAATAGTAAGTCGATAGTAATGCAAATGTCTGAGGTTGAGCTAGTCTTAGCGAGACAACATTTATGGGCAGAGCCGCTGTATCAACAAATCCAACGCCAGTTAGCCAATAACCTTGATGCAACTAGTCATAGTTACAGTGTAGTCTTGCAACCAAGCAATGAAGCTATTCAATTGACCGTTTATATAGAACAATTTCATGGCACAGCAAAAGGCCATGCATTGATAAAAGGGCGTTTTAGCCTAAAGCAAACAGAGACTAACATAACACAGCATCATTTTGCTTATCAGCTGCCTTTAGAGGCTGATGGTTATGCTGCTTTAATTTATAGTTTAAGCCAAGGGCTTGAATTTTTGGCTGCTGATATCTTACAACAGTTACCCTCTTTAGGGGCAGATTAAGCAGGCTCTAATCTATCGAATAGTTTAGCTACGGTCACGGTGTCGCAATTATGTTATTACCTATTATTCTTATTGTTAATAACAACTATTAATCCTGGTTATTTAGCGACAGAGGTATAAACCCGCATAATGACTACCAATTTAGCTGGCAGTTATCAATAGAAAGAGTTAGTGCTAAGCTAAACGCTTGGTTTATATAAGCCGGACGAGTGAAATTAAGAGGAGTTATGTATGGTCACAGCCTTACTAGTTGAGTCTGCAGGCTTAATGTTAATTGGCATGGGGTCGGTGTTTTGTTTTCTTTGGCTGTTGGTCATTTTTGTTAGTTTATTAAGTCGGGTGACGCAACGTTATTTCCCGGTCACGACAAAACAAAGTCCTGCTGATAACAACTCAAGCTCAGCTAATACACTTTCACCAAGTATTATCGCTGCCATTACAGCCGCAATTCACCAGCATCGACAGCCGCATTAAAAAGGATCATATTATGAGCAAGCCATTATTATTAACTGAGTTAGTGCTGCGTGATGCGCATCAGTCATTATTAGCCACCCGTTTACGCCTTGAAGATATGCTACCTATCGCCGAAAAGTTAGATCAAGTTGGTTATTGGTCAATTGAGTCTTGGGGCGGAGCAACTTTTGACTCTTGTATCCGCTATTTAGGTGAAGACCCTTGGCATCGCATACGTGAGCTGAAAAAAGCCATGCCAAATACTAAGCAGCAAATGCTGTTACGGGGGCAAAACTTACTTGGTTACCGTCATTATGCCGATGATGTTGTTGAGGCTTTTGTTGAGCGAGCCCATAAAAATGGTGTCGATGTATTTCGTATCTTTGATGCCATGAATGATATTCGTAACTTACAAACCGCGGTGCAAGCGGCCATTAAAGTGGGCGCGCATGCTCAAGGCACTATTTCCTACACGGTGAGTCCTGTTCATACCATAGATATGTGGGTGGATATGGCGCGGCAGCTAGAGGATATGGGCTGTCATTCTATTTGTATTAAAGATATGGCCGGCTTACTAAAGCCTTATATAGCAGAAGAATTAGTAACACGGATTAAAGAAGCAACTAAAATTCCCTTAGCTATGCAGTGCCATGCTACTACAGGACTAAGCACAGCAACCTATCAAAAATCGATAGATGCTGGCATTGATATTCTAGATACCGCAATCTCCTCGATGAGTATGACTTATGGTCATAGCGCCACAGAAACTATGGTGGCTATTACAGAAGGTGAATCTCGTGATACTGGGCTTAATATTGAGCTTCTGGCTGAGATTGCTGCATATTTTCGTGATGTTAGGAAAAAATATGCCCAATTTGAAGGCTCGTTAAAAGGGGTTGATGCGCGAATTTTAATTGCTCAAGTACCAGGCGGCATGCTAACAAATATGGAAAGCCAGCTTAAAGAACAAGGGGCTTTAGATAAGTTAGATGAGGTTTTAAAAGAAATTCCTCGGGTGCGTGAAGATTTAGGTTTCTTACCCTTAGTTACGCCAACATCGCAAATTGTTGGCACTCAAGCGGTGCTTAATATTTTAACCGGCGAGCGTTATAAGAGTGTAACCAAAGAAACTGCTGGCGTGCTTAAAGGCGAGTATGGTGCAACCCCTGCTGCGGTGAATAAAGCATTACAAGATAAGATCCTAGCCGGTGAGACAGCAATAAGCTGCCGTCCTGCTGATTTAATTTCTCCTGAACTTGATAAACTCACGCTTGAGCTAACCGAGCTAGCTAAAACGGAACAAATTCGCTTAGCCGAAGCTAAAATAGACGACGTGTTAACCTATGCTTTATTTCCACAAGTTGGCTTAAAGTTCTTAAAAAATCGTGATAATCCTGCGGCTTTTGAGCCAGCGCCTGAGGAGTTAGCAGAGCAAGAGGAAAAGGCTAAAGCCCAAGCTCAAGCTGTACAAAACGCTGCCACTAAACCTAACGAGCCGGCTAGTTATAGCGTTAGGGTTGACGGTAAAGTGTATCAGGTAGAAGTCGCCAGCGGTGGCGAGTTAACGGCTATTAAGCCTGTGGTTTCTGAGAATATTCCTGGTAGTGCTTCTATGACTGGTGCTGCAACGTTAAATGCCCCTTTAGCCGGTAATATCTGGAAAATAGTCACTAAAGCAGGCGCCCAAGTGAAACGAGGCGATGTGGTTATTATTATGGAAGCGATGAAAATGGAAACCGAGGTACGTGCTGTTGCCGATGGTACTGTTTCTAATATCCATGTTGCTGCGGGTGATGCTGTAAGTACTGGTGATGTGCTAATTAGTTTTGATTAAGGCTTTGCGTAAGGATATTTCATGGACTCATTAACTACGTTGATTGCCTCAACCGGACTAGCGAATTTCACCTTTGGCCAAGTCGTGATGATGCTAGTCGGTTTTGGCTTACTTTATCTGGCCATTGCCCGAGGTTTTGAACCACTGCTGCTGTTGCCTATAGGTTTTGGTGCCATTTTAACTAATATCCCATTAGCAGGCTTATCTGAGCCTGGCGGTATTCTATACATGATTTATGATGTTGGTATTGCTACCGGGATTTTTCCCTTACTTATTTTTATGGGGGTGGGAGCTTTAACCGATTTTTCTGCTTTAATTGCTAACCCTAAAATGCTATTTCTTGGTGCTGCCGCTCAGTTTGGTATTTTTGCTACTCTTATAGGTGCTGTTGCTCTTAATGTTGTACCGGGTTTAAGCTTTACCTTACAAGAAGCGTCGGCGATAGCTATTATTGGTGGAGCCGATGGTCCGACTGCAATATTTTTAGCCTCTAGGCTAGCGCCTGATCTATTAGGTGCTATAGCCGTTGCTGCCTATTCTTATATGGCGTTAGTACCGTTAATACAACCGCCAATAATGCGCGCTCTAACGTCTAAAGCTGAGCGGAATATTCAAATGCATCAATTACGCGAAGTGAGTCAAAAAGAGCGGATTTTATTTCCGCTATTAGTGCTTTTATTAACTATTCTACTGTTGCCAAGTGCATCACCGCTAATTGGTATGTTTTGTTTAGGCAACTTAATGCGTGAGTCTGGCGTGGTGGATAGATTAAGTAAAACTGCGCAAAATGAGCTAATTAATATCGTAACCATTTTTTTAGGTTTAGCCGTTGGCTCTAAGCTTAGTGCGGATAAGTTTTTAACTATGCAAACATTGGGTATTTTACTGTTAGGTGCAGTGGCCTTTGCTATAGGCACAGCCTCAGGGGTGTTAATGGCAAAAGTCATGGCTAAGTTCTCTAAAGAGCCTATCAATCCATTAATAGGAGCCGCAGGGGTTTCTGCGGTGCCTATGGCAGCACGAGTAGTGAATAAAGTGGGGCTAGAGGCTAACCCGCATAATTTCTTATTAATGCATGCTATGGGCCCTAACGTAGCCGGTGTGATTGGCTCAGCGGTAGCGGCAGGTATTCTGCTAGCACTAGTAGGTTAGCTAGGATAGTGCTGAGTGTGGGCTGTAGTGTGCCCCAAATAGTAGGCACTCAACACTAACCGTTTCAAACTAAATTTAAGTGTATATACGGTTCGGTTTACCCATACTAACACCCCGTAAACCCATCCATGGGGGCTCATTTCCGCCCGTCCAGGGCTCCAATGGTTAGTTTAGGGTAAACCGAACCTCCACAATTTATCTTAATGAACTCAGTAACACCTGATACAAAAAAGCCAATCAGATGATTGGCTTTTTTGTTTTAAGTCTAACTCAACATTCAACACTCACCCCTCAAACTTAGGGTGCTGCTGTAGGTTCATTTTCTGTTTTAGCTAGCAATACTCTTTCGTTAGTTTGTAGCTGAGCTAAAATTTGCTGCGCTTGTTGGGTGAATAATTGTTTCTCTGTGCCTTGCAATGGCGTTGCTTGTGGCAGCTTAATAGTGCGAGGGTTACGGTGTACGCCATCTAATAAAAACTCATAATGTAAATGCGCGCCAGTAACGCGTCCTGTTGCACCTAAACGACCAATTGTTTGGCCTTGACGCACTTTCTCGCCTTTTTTAACTTGCCGTTTAGATAAATGCAGGTACTTAGTCACAATATTATTCGCATGCTGAATAAACACATAGTTGCCATTTAATTTGTTATACGCTGATGCGACAACTCTACCATCACCTGCCGCCATAATAGGGGTGCCGGTAGGGGCAACGTAATCAACACCATTATGAGGGCGTACGGTTTTTAAAACCGGATGTAAGCGGCGAGGGTTAAAGTTAGAGCTTACATATTGGAAACTAACAGGCGCTCGTAAAAATGCTTGGCGCATACTAGCACCGTCTGGCTTGTAATAATTACCGTCAGTATGACGTACTGCTTGGTATAAATGACCTTGGTTTTGAAATTGGGCGGCAACAATATTGCCAGTACCAATAAACTCACCATCAACAAATTGGGTTTCGTAAAGGACGCTAAAGCTGTCGCCTGCACGTATATCTAAACCAAAGTCGATATCCCAGCCAAAAATACCGGCAAGGTTCATAATCTGAGAGTCAGATAAGCCAGCTTCAACACCAGCATTCCAGAAATTACCGCGAATTACAGCGCTAGAAAATTGTTGGCGTAGCTCAACTTCTTTTTTTAATTCTTCAGCAATAAAGTTGCCTTCATCATTTCTGCTAATACGCAGTGTAGTTAAATGGTTTAAGGCATAACGCAACTCTTGTAATTCACCGGTTTGATCTAGACCAAATTCTAATTGGTCGCCGGGAAACAGTCGGGTTAAAGTTTTGGTGCTTGCACCTAAATCTAAAATGCTTAACATAGTTTTTTGGCTAACATTGGCTTTTTTAAATAAAGCAGATAACACGTCGCCTTTTTGTACCGAGAGTGTCGACCAATTTAAAGACAGATCTTCCTCTGGTAATTCAGGTAAGCTTGCAATGGCTTCTTCTTCGGCTAGATCTTCAGCTGTTTGAGGTAAATCTAAGCTGTAGCGTTTACCTATTTCAAGAGCTTTAGCTTTAGTACCTTTAGATGCAGCGGCTTGCTCTGAAGGCAATAATAATACAATAGATAACAGCACCGAAATACCGACAATTAATACGCGGTGCGGCTTGGGAATTTTAGTGACTAAAGAATGCATAATACTAGTCTAATCTCAACAAACGTATAAAAACCGAGCATAAACGTTTTTTTTCTAATACACCAGACTTTTGTGCGTTTGCAGGGGCTTGCACATGCTATAGAATAGGCATAATTTAGTATTAATTTTAACTATCGGGAGATAAAAATGGCAGACTGGGAGCTAGCTTTAGCGGAATTAAAGCGCGGCTGCGAAGAAATTTTGCTTGAAGAAGAGCTGATTGCCAAATTAAAAGAAGGTAAGCCTTTGAAAATAAAGGCGGGCTTCGACCCAACAGCCCCAGATTTGCATTTAGGGCATACTGTACTAATTAATAAGTTACGTACTTTCCAACAACTTGGTCATGAAGTCATCTTCTTAATAGGTGATTTTACTGGATCTATTGGTGATCCAAGCGGTAAAAATGTCACTCGCAAACCGCTTAGCCGTGAAGAAGTGCTAGCAAATGCCGAAACCTATAAAGAACAAGTTTTTAAGATTTTAGATGCAAATAAAACCCGTATTGCTTTTAACTCTGAGTGGATGGAGCAATTAGGCGCTGCGGGGATGATTAAATTAGCTGCTCGGCAAACGGTAGCCAGAATGTTAGAGCGTGATGATTTTAAAAAACGCTATGCCAATAATCAATCTATCGCCATTCATGAGTTTTTATATCCTTTAGTTCAAGGCTGGGACTCTGTGGCTTTACAAGCTGATGTTGAAATGGGCGGTACGGATCAGCGCTTTAATTTACTAATGGGGCGCGAGCTACAAAAAGATGAAGGGCTTCGCCCGCAAACCGTAATGATGGTGCCTTTATTAGAAGGGTTAGACGGTGTGCAAAAGATGTCTAAGTCATTAGGTAACTATGTTGGTATCACTGATGCGCCTAATGACATGTTTGGCAAAATAATGTCTATTTCTGATACGTTAATGTGGCGTTATTATGACTTACTCAGCTTTAAACCAATAGAAGAGATAAACGCATTAAAGCAGCAGGTTGCTGATGGCGCTAATCCAAGAGATATTAAAATTCTATTGGCTAAAGAAATTATTTCGCGTTTTCATAATGAGGCAGCAGCAGAAGCGGCTCATCAAGATTTTATCCAACGTTTTACAAAAAATGCGTTACCAGATGAAATTCCAGAGCAAAGTATTTCATGTTCAGCGGCCAGCATGCCAATTGCGAATGTATTAAAAGAAGCCGGTTTAGTCGCCAGCACTTCAGAAGCTATTCGAATGATTAAGCAAGGCGCAGTTAAATTAAATGGTGAAGATAAAATTACCGATACTAAGTTAGAGGTGCAAAAAGGCTCTAATGATATCTATCAAGTTGGTAAGCGTAAATTTGCAAAAATCTGTTTAATTTAAATAAGTTAACCAAAATGATGCATTGCAAGTTAGAAACTGCTGTGCATCTCACTTCTTTGTTTATCTAACGTTTAAACTTAGCATCCTTAATTATCTGCACTACACTGATAGTAGAGTAATAATAAGGAGACTCGCATGACAGCATCAGCTCATTTCGCCCGAAAACTTAACGTTGGTGGCAAAGAGTATCAGTATTATAGTTTAGCAACGGCCAGTGAAGACTTTGGCGATATTGCCCGGTTACCTTTTTCATTAAAAGTATTACTAGAAAACTTAATTCGTAACCTTGATGGTGACAATGTTAGTGTTGACGATATAAAAGCCTTGGTTGAATGGCAAAAAACGGGTCGCTCTGATCGTGAAATTGCTTATCGGCCAGCGCGAGTGTTAATGCAAGACTTCACCGGTGTTCCTGCTGTAGTAGATTTAGCAGCAATGCGAGCTGCTGTCGCGTCATTAGGTGAAGACCCCACAAAAGTAAACCCATTATCTGCTGTAGATTTAGTGATAGACCACTCAGTAATGGTAGATAGCTATGCTAACCCAGAAGCCTTTCAACGCAACGTAGAAATGGAAATGCAGCGTAACCATGAGCGTTATGCGTTTTTACGTTGGGGCGCAACAGCCTTTAATAATTTTAGGGTAGTGCCACCAGGAACCGGTATTTGTCACCAAGTGAACTTGGAGTATCTAGGGCAAACGGTGTGGACAAATAATGATACTGATACGCCAACTTTATATCCTGATACGTTAGTAGGTACTGACTCACATACCACTATGATTAATGCGTTAGGCATTTTAGGTTGGGGAGTGGGTGGTATTGAAGCAGAAGCGGCTATGCTAGGCCAGCCGGTTTCGATGACCATACCTGAAGTTATTGGTTTTGAGTTTGTAGGTGAACTGCAGCCGGGTATCACGGCGACTGACTTAGTTTTAACTGTTACACAATTACTACGCGCCCATGGTGTTGTCGGAAAATTTGTTGAGTTTTATGGAGATGGCTTAGATAAGTTGTCGCTGGCTGATAGAGCAACTATTGCGAATATGGCGCCAGAATACGGCGCAACTTGTGGCTTTTTTCCAGTTGATCAAGTAACGCTAGACTACTTAGCCTTAACAGGCCGTGACCAAGCATTAATTGACAAAGTTAAAACCTATACCCAAACCCAAGGTTTATGGCGCGAAAAAGGTCATACACCTATTTTCTCTGATAGCTTACGCTTAAATTTATCTGAGGTTGTAGCTTCATTAGCTGGGCCCAAACGGCCACAAGACAGAGTTAGTTTACCTGGCTTAAAGAAACATTGTCATGACACCCTAGAGCTTAATATTGATGCCGATAAAGAAAGCCGTAAGGCTTTATTAAATGAAGGCGGTGGTCAGCCACAAGCTGAACATGCTCCTGATCAAGACATTGAACTTGCAGGTGAAACATTTAAGTTAAAAGATAATGCTGTTGTTATTGCGGCGATTACTTCTTGTACTAATACGTCGAACCCAAGTGTATTGATGGCAGCAGGGTTATTAGCTCAAAAAGCTTTAGCTAAAGGTTTACAGCGCAAACCTTGGGTGAAAAGTTCTTTAGCTCCAGGCTCTAAAGTGGTAACTCGTTACCTTGAGCAAGCAGGATTAATGACACCTCTAGAGCAACTAGGTTTCCATTTAGTGGGGTATGGTTGTACGACTTGTATTGGTAACTCTGGCCCATTAGCGGATGTTATTGAGAAGAAAATTAGCTCTGCGGACTTAAATGTGTCTGCTGTGTTATCAGGTAACCGAAACTTTGAAGGCCGTATTCACCCCTTCGTTAAGTCAAACTGGTTAGCATCGCCACCGTTAGTGGTTGCCTTTGCGTTAGCCGGCACTATTGATATTGATTTAACTACTGATCCTTTAGGTGAGGATAACGACGGCAATCCAGTTTATTTAAAAGATATCTGGCCTGATAATGCTGAAGTTGCAGCTGCTGTTAACCAAGTGCAAACCAGCATGTTTACCAAAGAATATGCCGAAGTGTTCTCAGGAGATGATGCTTGGAAAAATATTGAAGTATCGAAAGAAAAAACCTATCCATGGCCTGAGTCAACTTATATTAGGCACCCTGATTTTTTCCAAGGCTTAAGTAGAACACCTGCAGCTATTGAAGATATTGAAGATGCACGCTTATTAGCTTTATTAGGTGATTCTGTAACAACCGACCATATTTCGCCCGCAGGCGCAATAAAAGCATCTAGTCCAGCAGGTGTTTATTTGCAGCAACAAGGGGTTGAAAAAGCAGACTTTAACTCTTATGGCTCTCGTCGAGGTAATCATGAAGTTATGGTACGTGGTACCTTTGCTAACGTTCGGATCCGCAATGAAATGGTACCTGATGAAGAAGGTGGCGTAACTCGACATTATCCGTCGGGTGATAAACTCGCCATTTATGATGCGGCGATGCGTTATCGTGAGCAAGGCTTACCTATGGTTGTAGTGGCAGGTAAAGAGTATGGTACTGGTTCTTCACGTGACTGGGCTGCTAAAGGGACCTTAATGCTTGGTGTGCGTGCGGTTATTACTGAATCATATGAGCGGATCCACCGTTCTAACTTAATAGGCATGGGGGTTTTACCCTTACAGTTTTTAGCAGGAACAGATCGTAAAACCTTGCAACTTAAAGGTGATGAACGATTTAGTATCCGCGGTTTAAATAATTTAAAACCCAAGCAAAGAGTGCCGGTACTGATTACTTATGCCGATGGTTCACAGCAGGAAATAGACGTAGTTTGTCGAATAGACACCGGTAACGAGCTGTCTTATTACCAGCACGGTGGTATTTTGCATTACGTATTACGTAATATGATTGGAAGTGCTTAGTTAAAAGCAGTGATGAGTGCTTAGTTTTTAATGTTAAGTGCTAAGTGAAAAAAAGCCCTGGTCCGCGTTATTAATTCTAACGCTCACTAGGGCTTTTTTATGGTTATTTATTTCTAGGCAGTAAAGGCTGGTCCGAGCGAATATGTAAATCGCGCTGCGGGTAAGGGATGGTTATTTTTGCCTCTTTAAAGGCTCGCCAAATAGCGACATGAATATCTGATTTTACCGTATCTTCTCCAAGCTCAGGATCACCAATCCAAACACGTAATTCAATTTCAATACCGTTATCAGCAAAGCTTTTTAGCATCACTGTTGGTGCTGGTGACGCTAGCACCCGACTTGATTTATCAGCACAGCGAAGCATGATAGCCATCGCTTCTTCAGGATCGTCGTTGTAGCTGATTTG
This sequence comes from Rheinheimera sp. WS51, assembly GCF_050936095.1. Taxonomy (NCBI): domain Bacteria; kingdom Pseudomonadati; phylum Pseudomonadota; class Gammaproteobacteria; order Chromatiales; family Chromatiaceae; genus Rheinheimera; species Rheinheimera sp. WS51. The sequence continues at coordinate 113,471 of NZ_JBOTRC010000004.1, read as the reverse complement.
GATCATGATCTTTAATCTTACATTACGATCATCATAACTCCAGTTAATTACTTCAGAAGTAATTAGATTCTCGTTAGGAATTAAGGTATCAACCCCTTCACGATTACGGACAACAACATAACGAGCTTTTAGTTCATGCACCCAGCCATAATTACCACCAACAGAAATAACATCGCCTGGTTTAATTGAACGGTCTAATACTAAGATAAAGCCACTGATAAAGTTTGAAGCAATTCGTTGCAAACCAAAGCCTAAACCAACGCCTAAGGCACCGCCAAAAATAGCGAGTGAACTTAAGTTTATTCCTACTGCATTTAGGGCGATTAAAAAAGCTAAGGTAATTAAAAACACTTTACTAAATTTACTAAAGCCAACCTGCATGCTAGGGCTAATATGTTTAGAGCGTTTTAAGCGTTGAGTAAATAATTCGGCAAGCCAAATTGCCAAGGTAAATGCAATAATTACCACTAAAATAAGTTTAATTACGGCTAATAACGAGACTTTACTTTCGCCTAAGGTGAAGGATAAATTATCCATTGCCGTTAACAACGGGGTTAATAGCTCAGTTAAATGCAAAATAACAATCAACCAAATCATCGTTGCGATGGCAGTTTCAGAGGTTTTTGCTAAAGCGCTAGCAATAAAGGCTTTACGTAAAATATATAAAATAATACGAATAACACCTAAGGCAAGTACTATAGGTATTAAGAAGTTAATTACTAAAAAAGGTAAATTTAATTTTTTTAGTATAAAGCTACTTAAACTCAATAACAAAGCTAAGGTAAAAGGCCATAAGATGCGCTGTGAACCTCGCACAGCCATGCGCCGTATACCTGAAATTGTTTGCGCATTTAAATGTAGTCTACGTTGTAAATAATGATTTAGGGTATAAGTGATTGTAATAGACAATAAGATAAAACCAAATTGCCACCATAAATCTACTTGCTGTAGTAGCTGTAATGCGTTTTTTTGCAGTAATAATAGTTGTTCAGACATAGGCCAACTTCTTAAATAAAAAATCGAGAAAATTTAACAGATCTAGCACAGCTAAACTATCAATATTGATAGCTTTCAAGTGAAGAGCAAAAGTATAAAATTCAAATAGCTGTCTTACTTAGCTTAGCAAGGTAAATGTGATGGGCAAAGTGATCAGCGCGAATAAAATGCCTAGACCAATAATACCACTAACTAACCTTGGGGCTAATCCTGCCATTATGGCGATAGCCCCTGCTGATATCATCGGTGGCATGGCTGCTTGAAATATACTAATGGTTACCGCCATACCGCTTTTTCCTAAGCTAAACCACAGCGCTGCGGCTAATAGCGGCATAAGTAAAAGTTTAATTAGCATGGCGCTAATTAATGGGCTTAATTCACTTTTACTAAAGTTTATGGTTAAGCCAAAGCCTACGGCAATCATAACAACGGGTACTAAAGTAGCAGATAAATTATCAATTAGAGTTTGGCTAAACTCTGAATACCCCAAGTCTCGTAATAATAGCCCTATGACTAAAGCAATAAAGGATGGAAACGAGACTATTTTAACTACAATATTTTTTAACGTTGGTTTTGTTGCGCTAGGACTATAAATCGCTGCAATAATAGTGGCATAAGTGGCTAAAGCAATAAAAGAGCCAACTTGATCATATACCACAGCATAAGGCATTGCTTCAGGACCAAATAAGGCCTCTGTCATCGGAAAGCCTAAAAAGGAGGTATTGCCCAAAGGTAAAATAATCAGTAAAGCACCCGTAACGTCAGAAGACCATTGCAATACTTTACTTAAGGCTAATATCAGCAGTGCTACAACAATAAGCAGCAGCCAGGGAGTAATTGCGGGGATCAGTAATTCTGACGAAAAATGTAAACGAGGAGCATTTTGTAAAATTAATGCCGGTAATGCAACGTAAAGTACATACATATTAAATGCTATACCACTACTTTCTGGCATAGCAGGAATACGGCGTAATAGGGCGCCAATAATTAAGTAAATTAAAACGAGATAAAAGTTTTCCATGCTTATAGGCTAGCTTTAAAAGCGCTAATGAGTTGCTCTTTTTCTTTCTTGGTTAATTGCTTTATTTGATACTCAGCTTTGCTGGCGCTAGCCCGATCTGGAAACGGCTGTTGAAACACCAGTTGTAAAGGGCCTTTACCACGAAGCGCTTTAGCACCGCCCGCCAGTTCGCCTGTATGTTGGCGTAAGCGTCGCTTGGGATCGGTTGAGATACCAGTATATAATTGATTACTATGGGTTCGTACCATATACAAATACCAGCTCGTACTCATTGCAAATAGGTTGCTTTGTTGGCTTCTGTTATACTGTTTATATTACAGCAGATAGCGCATAGTGCGGCTAAGGGCTGGTTTAACAGGATTTCAAATGTCATTTCAATCATTCGCATTGGCAAAACCCATTTTAAAAGTATTAACAGAGCAGGGCTATGATCAAGCCACGCCAGTTCAGAGGCAAAGTATTCCGGTTATTCTTGAAGGAAAAGACGTTTTAGCTGGTGCTCAGACAGGTACAGGTAAAACGGCAGCCTTTACTTTACCACTGCTGCAGCAGATGCTCAATGCGCCTAAAGTTGTCGCTAAAAATCAGGTTAGGGTGTTAGTGTTAACGCCAACGCGAGAGCTAGCACAACAAGTGCATGATAATGTGTGTAAATACAGCCAATACTTAGATATTCATTCTGCGGTATTTTATGGCGGCGTATCGATAAAGCCACAATATGAAGCAGCAGAGCAAGGCCTAGACATTTTAGTGGCTACACCTGGGCGTTTGATTGATCACTTACATCAAAAAACAATAGATTTGTCGGCCTTAGAAGTCATGGTGCTAGATGAAGCTGATCGCATGTTAGATATGGGCTTTGTTGTTGATATAAAACGTATTATCGCTAAGCTACCAGAGAAAAGGCAAACCTTATTATTTTCAGCAACTTACTCTAATGATATTAAACAACTTGCAGAGCAATTGCTGCATAATCCAACCTTAATTGAAGTTGCAGCAACGAATGCAACCGCTGACAGCGTTGAGCAACTTGCTTATTTAGTCGATAGGCACCGTAAGCGTGAACTATTATCTCATCTAATTGGCCGCCATAATTGGCGTCAGGTACTAGTGTTTGTGCGCACTAAGCACGGTGCAGATAGATTAGCCAAACAGCTAGCTAAAGATGGCTTAAAATCGGTATCAATACATGGCGATAAAAGCCAAGGAGCCAGATCAAAAGCGCTAGCAGATTTTAAACAAGGCACGGTTCGGGTGATGGTCGCGACAGATATTGCCGCCAGAGGCTTAGATATAAACGAACTGCCATATGTAGTTAATTACGACTTACCGCAAGTAGCTGAAGACTATGTGCATCGAATTGGTCGCACCGGTAGGGCGGGTAATACGGGCGTTGCGCTAAGTTTAATTATTCCTGCTGAAATTACGGCACTGCAAGAAATTGAACGATTAACTCAGCAAGTTATTACACCTGAAGTTTTACCTGGTTATGAGCATGATCCTAACTATGTTACCCCAGAAGAAGGTGAGGCTAGAAACAAAGCGGCGAAAAAAGGGCCAAGACAAGGACCAAGTAAAGGTGCGATAAAAGCTAAGTTAAGACAAAAAGCGTTAGCTAAAAAATAATAAAAAGCCTGTAAAATGCAGGCTTTTTTGTTTCTGCTTAGCGCTTAACACTGACTGTTCAAAGCAGTAGCTTAATCAGTCAGTTGCGTTGGGCTAAATTACCAACCACATTGCTGGCCTTTATTTTGCTCATCTAAATAAGTTTGTAATGGAGCAAAGTAGTCAAGTAACGCTGTGGCATCCATTTCTGGCTTGCCCGTTACAACTTCTAATGCTTGCTGCCAAGGTTGACTAGAACCCATCTCTAACATTTTGTTTAGTTTAGCTCCAGCCTCTTTACTGTTATAAATAGAGCAGCGATGAACCGATTCTTCACTACCGGCGATATCACATAATGCCTTATGAAATTGGAACTGTAATATATGGGCTAAGAAGTAACGAGTATAAGGCACATTACCGGGTACGTGATATTTAGCGCCCGGATCAAAATCAGTTTCTGTACGGGCTACAGGTGCAGTGATGCCTTGATATTTTTCACGTAATTTCCACCAAGCTTCGTTATATTGATCTGGCGAAATTTCACCATTGAATACTTGCCAGCGCCATTGATCTACCATTAAACCAAATGGAATAAAGGCAACTTTATCCATGGCCATTTTCATTAATAAACCAATATCTTTAGACTCATCAGGTACAGTGTCTAATAAACCAATTTGTTTTAAATAATCAGGTGTTACTGATAAGGCAATAGTGTCGCCAATGGCTTCATGGAAACCATCATTAGCACTTTCTTGATAATAGACGGGTTGATCTTTATAGGCACGTTGGTAGAAGTTATGCCCTAACTCATGGTGAATAACTGAGAATTCTTCGCCGGTGCGTTGAATACACATTTTAATGCGTAAGTCGTCTTTTGCATCTAAATCCCAAGCTGAAGCATGACACTCTACATCACGATCGGCAGGCTTAGTAAATAAAGAGCGGGTCCAGAATGTATCAGGCAAAGGATCAAAACCTAAAGAGGTAAAAAAGCCTTCAGCGCCTTTTACCATCTTAATTTCATCATAGTTATGTTTAGCGAGTAACTCTGTAACATCATAACCAGGATCGGCATCGGCAGGCGCGACTAAATCATAGATATTGCCCCAGCTTTGTGCCCACATATTACCTAATAAATGAGCTGGAATAGGCTTATCTAATGGCACTTTGTCAGCGCCATATTGCTCTGATAGCTTGGCACGAACATGACAATGTAACGAGTTATATAAAGGCTCAACCTGGCCCCATACACGGTCTAATTCAGCAGCAAAGTCATCTGCTGGCATATCATATTTAGAGCGCCACATAGCACCAGTATCTGCATAACCTAGCTCTTTTGCGCCTTCGTTGGTTAGCTCAATTAAGCGTTGATATAGAGGCCGCATTGGCTTACTAATTTCACGCCAGCCTTGCCACATTTCTAATTGCTCATTGTAATCACGGCTAGAGGCCATAACGGCAGACATTTCACCTAAAGACATGCAGCTACCATCAGCTTTGCAGTATTTACCTTTACCATAAAGGCCACCTAACTCCGCTACAATCTTAGCCATTTCAGCTGTTTTAGCGGCATCTTGCGGAGCTGGTAAAGTTAAAGTTAACTTTAATTTATCTAGTTTGCGACGGCTGTCAGCAGATAGCTTTACTTGATCAAATTTAGCAGCAGCAGTGGCTAATTGGATCATTTCTACAGTTAGCTTTTCATTTATATCGGCAGATAATGACGCGGTATCTTCGGTGATAAAGTTTGAGTAAATCCACTCTGCACGATTAGACTCTAAAAATAGTTGAACTAATTTTTTTTCAGTTTCAGCTAAAAATGCAACCGCATCGGTTTCTGTTAACGCTTGTTGAGTAACAGCGCTTTTATTCGTTGCACTATCGGCCTTCTGGGTATTATCACAGGCAGTGAGTAATAAAGCTGAGCCTACCAATATCGCCGTAATTGAAAGTTTAAGGGGTTTCATAACATAGCCTTATATTGATTATCATTGGGTAAGTTGCTAATGCAGTTACAAGCACTTTCGCCTGTTAGTTTCGCTACAAGTATAAACGTAATTTAACTAAGACTGCTAGTTAGACTTAGCGGACTGTTGTAACTGCCACATTCGGGCATATTCACCTTGTTGCTCTAATAACTGCTGATGATTACCTTGCTCGACAAGTTGACCTGATTTTAGCACTAGAATCATATCAGCATCAGTAATGGTAGATAATCGGTGGGCAATGACTAAGCTGGTATGATTACGAGCTAGGTCGCGCATGGCGCTAAGAATAGCTTGCTCTGCTGTGGAATCAAGTGCAGAGGTGGCTTCATCAAAGACAATAATAGGGGCGCGTTTTAAAATAGCTCTGGCAATAGCAATTCGCTGCTTTTCACCACCTGACACTTTTAAGCCTCGCTCACCAACTAAAGTTGCGTCACCTTGTGGCAAGCTAGTAATAAAATGGCGCAGATGGGCTAAATCAATTGCCTTATCAATTGCTTGCTCAGTAGCATCTGGTGCGCCATAACGAATATTGTCGCGAATACTAGTATTAAATAACACAGTATCTTGAGGCACTATTGCTATAGCTTGGCGTAGGCTCGATAGGCTGACAGTTTTAATATCCTGCTGATCGATATAAATCTGACCATTATCAATATCATAAAAGCGATAAAGCAAGCGGCTTATTGTACTTTTACCCGCACCGCTGGCACCGACAATAGCGATTTTATGGCCAGCTGGCACGGTAAAGCTTAAATTTTGTAAAATGGCTCTTTGGCTGTCATAGGCAAAGCTAACATTGTTAAACTGAATTTGTGCTTGGTTAATTACTAAATCTTTAGCATTATCAGCATCTTTAATCCTTGGTTTGCGTAATAGTAGCCCTAACATATTTTCTAAGTCAGTTAAGGCACGGCGAATTTCGCGATAAACAAAACCTAAAAAATTTAATGGAATAAATAGCTGAATAATATAAGCATTAACCATAATTAAGTCGCCTAATGTTAGTTGCTGCTTTACTACCTGATTTGCTGCAAGCCACATTAAGCTGGTAATTGCTGCTGCAATAATTAATGCTTGTCCTGAGTTAAGGGCTAATAAACTAAGTCGGTTTTTTAACCTAGCCTGTTCCCAGCGGGCTAAGAAGCTATCGTACGTATTCGCTTCATATTGTTCATTATTAAAATATTTAACCGTTTCATAATTAAGTAGGCTGTCGATAGCGCGGCTATTGGTTGTATTGTCGGCTTGGTTGGCCTCGCGAGTGTATTTGTTGCGCCACTCGGTGACGACTACAGTAAAGAAGATATAGACAGCCACTGCAAATAAAGTAATCAGGCTATATAGAGGCGAAAATAGCGTAGCAAAAATAATGGTTACTGCGGCAATTTCAAATAAGGTTGGCGCAATATTAAACATTAAAAAGCGCATTAAAAAACTCAGGCCGTTAGTACCACGCTCGATATCGCGACTAATACCACCTGTTTGCCGATCTAAATGAAAAGCTAATTCTAAACTGTGTAAGTGATTAAATACTTTTAAGCCTAATTGGCGCATGGCGTGTTCTGTAATACGGCCAAATAAAGCATCACGAACCTCACCAAAAAATATACCGGCAAAGCGCAAAAAGCCGTAGCCAATGAGTAAAGCTATAGGGACAACAAGAATTGCATTTTGTGCAGTATCTAGTGAGTCAACAATATGTTTTAACGCTAATGGCATCAGCAGTAGTGCAGACTTAGCTGCAATAAGAGCACAAATGGCTAGAATAACGCGGGCTTTAAACTGCCATAAATAAGGCCATAATAAAGCGAGTGTTTGCTTTAATGAAGTGGCATACGCCTGTCGAGTGGGCTGAGGTTGCTTAGCCGTGCGTCGCATACTGGCCATTGGCTATCCTATATTTTGCAGTTGAATGTTATATTGCTAATCGCTATTTAAGGTACGCGTAACAATAGATTACAGCAATAGTTAATTGCGTTAGCCGTGAGTTTAGTTAATAAAAAACGCTAGCCAATTGGCTAGCGTTTTTAACTGACGTCTCAACTTATCAGAGTTTAAGTCTACGCTACCTTATCGGTTTCATTAGCGCCTAAACCCTGTTGCGTTAAGTTTTTATCTGCAGCTAAATACTCTGGCTCAAAGTCATCTACGTTTATTGCAAATAAACGGCCCGTTTCGGCTGTACGCAAGACTTCAGCTTCAGTATTCGTAATAACACCAAGTTCTAAGCCTAAAGTTGCTACTTCATCTAAGCGGTAGAAAGGTAAGCGCTTACCGCTCGCTTTTGATACTTTATCAAAAATTGGCTCAGCAGCCAGGACGTCAAGCAGCACTTGTTCCATGCGGCCTAAAAGGTTTAACGGCTCATTTTTTAGGTACATATGATGACCTAAGCGAGAGCGGGCTTCGCTCGGTGTTTGCATAATACGAGAAACATCATGCTCCACTTTATCAGAAGGCTTACGTAAGGTTCGTCCCCAAGGGAAGACAATACGCTTTAATACAGCGGCAACAATACGGTTAGGGAAGTTATCAAATAATTCATTTAAAGCAAGCTGTGCTCTAGCCATATTATCTTCACATGCCCACTGCACTAAAGGTAAGTCTTCAACTCTACGGCCTTCGTCTTGATAACGTTTAAGTACGGTTGAGGTTAAATACAACATGCTTAACACATCACCTAAACGAGCAGAAATACGTTCACGACGTTTTAAGTCACCGCCAAGGGTTGCCATAGCAACGTCTGACATTAATGCTAATGATGCACTAAAACGGTTCATCTGTTTGTAGTATTTTGCTGTCGCATCATTGTAGGGGGCATGACTAAAGATACCGCCAGTTAAGGATAACCAGAAAGTACGGAAGAAGTTGCTGATTGCAAAACCAATATGGCCAAATAATGCTTTATCAAAAGCTGTAACTGCAGCGTTTTCATCTTCTAGTTGCGCGGCTTCTAACTCGGCTAATACATAAGGATGGCAACGGATAGCTCCTTGGCCATAGATAATCATATTGCGGGTTAAAATGTTTGCACCTTCAACGGTGATAGCAACTGGTGCACCTTGATAACCACGTGCTAAATAGTTATTTGGCCCCATACAGATACCTTTACCGCCGTGGATATCCATAGCATCCGTAATGGCTTGGCGCATTCGCTCTGTCATATGATATTTAGTTATAGCAGAGATAACAGAAGGTTTTTCGCCTAAATCAATAGCGCCAACCGACATCACTGTTGAGGCGTCTGCCATATAAGCATAGCCACCAATCCGAGCTAAAGACTCTTCAACACCTTCCATTTTACCAATAGGCAGCTTAAATTGACGACGAATACGTGAATATGCACCTGTAGCTAAAGCAACGGCTTTAATGCCACCTGTACTGTTTGAAGGTAAGGTAATAGCACGGCCAACGGATAAACATTCAACTAACATGCGCCAACCTTGGCCTGCCATCTCCACACCACCAATAATATAATCAAGCGGTACAAAGATATTTTCACCTTGGGTAGGGCCATTTTGGAAAGGCACGTTTAATGGAAAATGGCGACGCCCAATTTTTACGCCGTCAGTATCAGTAGGAATTAACGCACAGGTAATCCCTAAGTCTGTTTTTTCACCGATTAATTGCTCAGGATCGTAAAGTTTAAAGGCTAAGCCTAATACGGTTGCTATAGGTGCAAGCGTAATATAACGCTTATTCCAAGTTAACCGCATACCAATAACTTCTTTGCCTTGCCATTCGCCTTTACAAATAATACCTGTATCAGGAATAGCGCCGGCATCAGAACCCGCTTCAGGGCTAGTTAGGGCAAAACAAGGTACTTCTAAGCCTTTGGCTAAGCGAGGCAAGTAATGATTCTTTTGCGCGTCGGTACCATAATGTTGTAACAATTCACCAGGGCCTAAAGAGTTAGGAACACCAACAACACTAGATAATACCATGCTCTTACTTGTTAGCTTTTGTAGCACGCAAGATTGAGCATAGGCAGAAAACTCTAAACCACCGTATTCTTTTTTAATGATCATGGCAAAGAAACCGTGATCTTTAAGGTATTGATATACTTCAGGCGTTAGATCTGTGCGCTCATGAGTGATATGCCAGTCATCAACCATAGCCAGTAACTCTTCAACTGGACCGTCTAAAAAGGCTTGTTCTTCAGCACTTAAACGCGGCTTAGGAAAGTTGTGCATTTTATGCCAATCAGGGTTACCACGGAATAAATCGCTTTCCCACCAAGTTGTACCTGCGTCAATGGCCTCACTTTCTGTTCTAGACATTTCAGGCATTATTTTGCGGTATAACCCCAGTAGCGGCTTGGTTAAATATTGTTGTCTAATAGAAGCAATATTTAGCGGCAAGGCTATAACAGCAAAGATTAGCCAAGGCACTATACCAATAATGTCTAATAGGCTACCAACGAAAAGAACTGCGGCTATGGCTGCAGTAAAGAGGGTTAAACTGGCACGGTTATATGCCAGTACGGCAATTGCAGCTATAAGCGCCACAGTTAAAATAACAGCATTCATCACTTTCTCCTGATTAGAGGTCTGACCACTATCTGGTAAGAGTAATTGGCTTTTGCAAAACTTGCAATAGCTAAGTCGTAGAAGTTTGCTAATAGTCTGTTGTTATTGTGCTGTTAAATTACAGCTAGACGAACTAAGCATAGCTATAGAGTCTATGTCTTGCTAAGTAATAAGGTTTTTATTGTATTTTTAAGACAAACCAACCGGAATAGCTGGGAAGGTATCCGGTTGGTTTTAAGGGAGTACTAAGAAGGAAGCTGACTATTAATGTGTTTCATCTAGGGTTAGTTTATGCAGTTGCACATCAAACTGTTCAACATTGTCTTCACCGCGCCATAAGCGAACTAACATATAGTTTAAATCAGGTGCGACCCAAGCATAAATTTGTTTATCACTATCTGCGTCATCTTCTACTCTGGCTATTCTCAGGGTGCGAATATTGCCATAAGGCAAAGGCAATAGCTCTTCTGCAATAACTTTATAATGGTAAACTTTTGGATTACCATTTTTATTTAACACAGTGTAGCTAAATTCAGTTTTTCCAGCTTGTAAATCTAGGCTTAGCTGCAACTGATAGCTAATTAAGTCTAAAATATCATCCTGCCAGACTAAGGGTTTTAACTGGCGCTTTTTACCGACTCTTAATTGTTTGTTCGCTTGATCAATATGTAACTCATAATGTCTATTTGGACCGGTGCCTGAGCGCTTCATCGTATATAAGCTAGGCTTAATTTGGTTATTTTCAATAGTAAAATGCGATGTCTCGCTACGTTTATCTGAAAACACTAACCAGCTAATATCGCTGCTGTAACCGAACTCATATTCGGTTCCATTTTGTTTTAAATAACGTTGGGCTTCACCGTGTTTATCACCAGCGCGGTAGACAATATAATCAGCAGTGAAGCTGGTTAAATTTGCCGCAGTTGCTGGTAAGGCGAAAACTGTCGTTAACAGTAAAAATGACGCCAATTGGCGCCATTTAGATTTAGTCATCATCATTGGCATACCCATTAGTCGTGAGTAAATTACCATCTAACCATGCCTGATCTGCTCGTTGCTGTAAACGATTTTGACAAAACCATTTAATCACCAGAGGATAAACTCGATACTCTTGCTCATGCACTCGCTCTGCTAAGCTTGAAATATCGTCATCGGTAAAAACAGGTACTTTAGCCTGTAAAATTACCGGTCCACCATCTAATTGCTCTGTAACAAAATGCACACTGCAACCATGCTCAGTATCTTTGGCCTCAATTGCCCGTTTATGGGTATGTAACCCTGGATATTTTGGCAAAAGCGACGGATGGATATTAAGTAATCTACCGTTAAAATGTTTAACAAAGGCTGGCGTTAATATACGCATAAAACCTGCTAGTACGACAAGATCAGGCTGGTATTGTTCAATACTTTGAATAAGCTTTTGATCATAGCTTTCTCTGTTTATGGCACCAACATGGCTTAAAACTTCGGTTGCAATGCCCGCATTGCTAGCGCGCGTTAAGCCGTAAGCATCGGCTTTATTAGCAATAACCGCAGTAACTTTGCCAGGGATATTGCCATTACTGCAGGCATCAATAATTGCCTGCAGATTAGTGCCATTACCAGAAATCAGTACAACTATTGATTTCATCTTTTGCCTTATTCTTTAATGATTACTAATTCATCATCTGCAGCAGCGGCTTGAATTTCACCAAGGTGCCATGCTGTTTCGCCTGCAGCAGTTAATGATTCTAAGGCTGTGTTCAATTGTTCGGCTGGTACAACAACTATCATGCCCACACCGCAGTTAAAGGTGCGATACATCTCATGGTCGCTGATATTACCTTGCTGTTGTAACCAGTTGAATATGGCAGGCCATTGCCAGCTGTTGCCTTCAATAACGGCTTTAGTGTTTTCTGGTAATACACGCGGAATATTTTCCCAAAAACCACCCCCTGTAATATGACATAAAGCATGTACAGGAAGCTGCTTAATTAGCTGTAGAATGTTTTTAACATAGATACGAGTAGGTTCAAGCAAATGATCTGCAATGGTTTTGCCTTCTAGCTCAGTTTCTGGGCTTTGGCCACTGACTTCTAATACTTTGCGCACTAATGAAAAGCCATTAGAGTGGGGGCCTGATGAGGCTAAAGCGATAAGTTGATCACCCGCTTTAACTTTAGTGCCATCGATAATATCTGCTTTTTCAACAACACCAACACAGAAACCGGCGATATCATAATCTTCGCCATGGTACATGCCCGGCATTTCCGCCGTTTCACCGCCTACTAAGGCACAGCCTGATTGGAAACAGCCTTCAGCTATACCATTAACGACCGCAGAAGCAGTATCCACGTCTAATTTACCCGTCGCATAATAGTCTAGGAAAAATAAGGGTTCAGCGCCTTGTACTATTAAATCGTTTACGCACATGGCAACTAAATCAATGCCTACGCCGTCGTGACGTTTTAAATCCATCGCTAAGCGTAATTTAGTACCCACACCATCGGTGCCTGATACTAATACCGGCTCTTTGTATCCGGCAGGAATTTGGCATAAGGCACCAAAACCGCCTAAGCCACCCATAACCTCAGGGCGACGGGTGCGTTTTACCGCCCCTTTAATGCGATCAACTAAGGCGTTGCCTGCGTCAATATCTACTCCGGCGTCTTTGTAGCTTAAAGATGTTTTTTGCTCGCTCACGGCTGTCCTCGAATGGCTAAAAGTGAAAAGTATAAAATTGTGGCTATTTTACCTGTATAAAGGCGAAGACAAAAGCTTTACTGCAGAGCATTTGTCATAGCTTGCATGACATAATCATAAACACTAATGCTATTGTCATGAGTTAATTTATGGTAACAGACTGATGCGAAAGGGAATTCTTTATCAGCCAGTTGAATATATATAAAAGGGGCATCGCTATTTGTTTCATTATTAGCCCAGCTACCGCCGACGTTGGTAATAAAAGCTTCGCCAATATAGGCACCAAAAATATTACTAATAGTAAATAACACCTCGGCAGAATGCGCTTTGATAAGTTGTTGCTGGTGCAACTTGGCTAAAATGGTGTCAACTTGTTGTAAGCTTTCTATACTGTTATCAAGCTGTATTTGATGTTCTTGCTGGCTATAAGTGACCGCATCTTTTGCTGCCTCTTGCATAAGTTGTCTTAAATCAGAGTTTTGCATCATATCCCCAAATGGTTGCTGGTCTTGCTTATTAAAATTAAATATTGGCGGTAATAACAGCACGTAAAGGTGCAGGGTAGCCTTCTATGGTCTTACTATGATCATTTGGATCCAGAAAATCAATGAGACTTTCATTATCCATCCATGCTGTTTTACGCTGTTCTTCTAGTGTAGTTTGATTAATATCCACTAGTTTTACATTTTTAAAGCCTAGACGCTCTAACCAGAGTGTCAAAGCGGCACAGCTGGGAATAAACCAGACATTACGCATTTTTGCATAGCGATCAGTTGGCACTAATACCGTATTTTCATCACCTTCAATCACTAAGGTTTCTAACACTAACTCGCCACCAGGTCGCAGTTGTTGTTTTAATTGCTGCAAAAAGTCTAATGGTGAGCGGCGGTGATATAACACCCCCATAGAAAATACAGTATCAAATTGCTGCAAGGCAGGCATATCATCAATACCAATAGGGAGCAGATTAATTTTAGGATCAGGATTAAAATGTTTAATGGCATTAAATTGAGCATAAAATAATTGAGAGGGGTCAATACCCACTACAAATTCTGCTTCTTCGCCAAGCATGCGCCATAAATGATAACCACTGCCGCAGCCAACATCTAATACGTAGCGATGCTTTAATGGTGCAATATGCGGCAAAATACGTTGCCATTTAAAGTCAGAGCGCCATTCGGTATCTAGTTCTATGCCATGGATAGAAAAAGGACCTTTACGCCAAGGCTTTAACTGCTCAAATACATACTGAATGCGTTGCATTTGGCCTGGCGCTAAATCGTCAGAGCAACCAAAGGTGACACTGTCTTTAATATTAAGGTTAGAAGGTGTCGTTTCTGGAAGTTGGGCTAAGGCTTTTTGCCATTGCTTAAAATCACCGTGTAATGCCTGTTTAGCCCAAAGTGCTAACTGTGCAGGCAGGGTGTCTAGCCAAGGTGCTAAGCGATTAGTTGCTATCTGTGCATAAAAGGCATTAAAGTTTATCATTATCAACCTTAAGATTTAATTGCTAGCATAGAGCAAAAGTTAAAGCATTGAAACCAAACGGTATGTTGGCTAAATCCTGCTTGGCTTAAGCGGCTAGCATGTTGTTGCAAAGTATCAGGTTGCATCACATTTTCCAGCGCTGTGCGCTTTTGGCTCACTTCTAGTTCGCTATAACCATTAGCGCGTTTGAAATCATGGTGTAAGTCAATTAATAATTCGTTTTCAGTGTTGTGAGGATGAATAAACTTTTCCGATAAGATTAATAAACCGCCAGGTTTTAAACCCGCATAAATTTGTTGTATTAACTGATCACGATCAGCTTTAGGTAAAAACTGCAGTGTAAAATTAATTACTACAACAGCGGCATTGCTGATGTTAAGTTTACGAATATCTGCTAACTGTACTTCAACTGGCACATCGGACCGAAATGATTGTATATGACGCTCACAACGTTCAACCATGGCGTTACTATTATCAACCGCAATAATCTTACAATTATCTACAGACAAATTACGGCGCATCGCTAAAGTTGCAGCGCCTAATGAGCAGCCTAGATCATAATAATGACTATTAGATTGTTGAAACTTAGCCGTTAATTTACCAATGGTTTGGATAATAGTGTGATAACCCGGTACTGATCGCTGAATCATATCGGGAAATACGTCTGCGACTTGATCATCAAAGCAAAAATCTTGGATCTTGCCTAGCGGCTCCGCATAAATAGAATCTTTTTGCATAGTATTTTGCAGCTCTTTTTGCATAGTAAAAGCGAATAACTAAAGTATATTTTTGCTAAGTTTACCTTAAATTGGCGCTGTGCGGATACTAAAGTCGGGCATTTACCGCTATTGTTCTTAACTAATAGCGCGATAATGCTAAAAGACAGAATCATAATAAGGTTGTTCAATGGTTGCTGGCTTGACCAAATGTTAAAACACAGGTCATACTAAGTGTCGGATTACAAAGTTGTAGGTAATAATGAAACAGGGATTTTCGACATTACTTTCTTTGCTACTTTTGTTTGCGCTAACCCGTGCTCAGGCAGCTTTACCCTCGTCGTTAAAAATTGCTATTAGCGATAATACCTACCCTTATATGTTTATTAATCAACAAGGCCAGCCGGATGGACTAGTAGTTGATTATTGGCAACAAATTGCAAAGCAACAAAATCTAAATATTGAATTTATAGCGGCTAATTGGCCTACTACGTTAGAGATGCTAGAGCTGGGTAAGGTTGATATACATGGTGCCTTGGCCTCAACACCTGAGCGCGAACAACGGTATCAGATGGCTAAAATCGGCGTAAATATTTACAATAATATTTTTATTCAAAGGGATATGCCGCACTTTAAAAATATCTATGAATTAAAGCCATTAACCATAGGTGTTATTGAACGCTCTAGCCAAGTCTCTTTATTAAAAAAACTAATTCCTAATGTAAGCTTAGTTTATTACAGCGACACAAAAACGATGTACGATGCAGCTTTAAGAGGCGAATTATTTGCTTTTACTGCTTTAGATGCATTACCGTCAACATACCCCAATTTTAAGCAGTTAAATGCATTATTTCCGTTACATAAAAAAATGCCCATTGCGCAAATTGATTTAAATTTTGCCGTGTATAAAAATCCAACCTTGTACCAACAAATAAAGCATGCAACCGAACAAGTTGATGATGGCTATATTCAGCAATTAGAACATCGTTGGTTAAGTCTTAAGGTTAAGCAAGACTCATTATTATTAGGGGTACCCGTAAATAACCCGCCTTTTATGCATATTACGCCTGAAGGCGAAGCTAAGGGGTTAATTATTGAATTATGGCAGGCTTGGGCCAAAGAGATGGGAGTTAAAATTTCTTTTGTGCCGGACTCTTCTGCTAGTAGTGTTCGAAGCCTAGAGCAAGGCAGAATAGATGCTATTGTTGCTATGCCCGTTAATGAGTTTCTGCCTGAAACAATAGACAAGGCATATCACCTTTATAACTTTTATTCGACGCTATATTACCCAAAAAGCAGAGGGAAGTTAGAGCCAGATAGTTTAAAAAATCAAACGATAGCGGTGTTCGCTAATGCTCCTTATATCAATGAGTTAAAAGAAAAATACCCTCAAACAAATTTTAAGCTTTATAGTTCGCTAGCGGATACTTTAACTGCAGTATCACAGCAAGAAGTTTTTGGTTTTATTGGTAGCTCAGCAGTTATGCCGGTGCGATTTCAGCAATTAAATGAATTAGAAACTTATACTAGTTTTGACGACATTAGAATAGAAGGCGCACTTTACTCTTTAGCTTTAGCTGAAAACAAAGCACTGATAGATAAGATTAAACAAGGCTTTTCAAGCTTAAGTTTAACGCAGTTAGAAGCTATTGAGCAGCGTTGGTTAGGTGAGCCTGAGCGTTATTTTTCTAAGTTTAGGGATAAAATACCATTAACAGCAATAGAGCGTGACTGGTTAGAGGCGCACCAGCCAATTAGGCTTGGCATTGTTAAAGATTGGCCACCGTTAGAGTTTGTGGACAAAGCAGGCAAAGCGACCGGGATAACGGTTGATATTATTAATATTATAGCCAAACGGTTAGATGCTAAATTTGAAGTTAAAGTGTTCGATAACTTTGCTGACTTAAAACAAGCGTTACGGCAACAGCAAGTTGATTTAGCCGGGGGCCTTGCTAATAGAGCAGATGACAAAGAGATCCTATTAACTGATTCATATTGGTCTAGTCAGTGGGCAGTGATTAACAGTGTCGCTAGTGCCAATTACACAAATATTGCTCAGTTAAATAATAAAAAAGTGGCTGTATATAAAGATTATGCACTCACCTCAGAGTTACAAACTTCTATTGCTAAAGCTAATATCGTTCAAACAGAAAGCATTAAGCAGGGCGTTAATTTATTACAGCAAGGCGAGGTTGATGCCGTAATTGATACAGTAGAAGCGTCTGGACAGTTTTTACGCGATACGGGTTATGTTAATTTGCAAGTGCAGGTATTAGAGGGTATTTCTCATGACCCAACCTTATTTGGTATCAGGGCAGACTATCAACCATTAGTTACTATGCTAAATAAAGGCATTCGTAGTTTAGGTGATGAAGGTGAGAGTCAGATATATAAAAAGTGGTTTGATTTTCAAATTAATCAGGGCATGGATGCATCACAAATAACTCGGCTTATTTTGCAGTTTGGCGGAGCCGCTTTACTGATTATTATCTTCTTTGTTTTTTGGAATATGTCACTAAGAAAAGAGGTAAGCTTACGTAGTCAAGCTGAAGAAAAGATGCGCTTTATGGCAACGCATGACGATTTAACGCAATTACCGAATAGAAGCTTACTAAAAGAGCGGTTAGAACAAGCCTTGTTACAGCATGCAAGACACAATGAAATGCTCGCTTTACTGTTTATAGACCTTGATGGTTTTAAAGATATCAATGATAAATATGGTCATGATGTAGGAGATGAGCTTTTAGAGAACCTAGTAACAATATTGCAATCTGCAGTAAGAAAAAGTGACACCGTCTCGCGATTTGGCGGTGATGAGTTTGTCTTATTGCTAACAGGCTTACTGCATCGTAACGATGCGGCTATTGTAGCTGAAAAAGTGTTACAGCAACTAGAAAATGAAATAGTCCTGTCGGTAGGCTCTATTACTATTGGAGCTAGTATTGGTATTGCTATTTACCCTGATGATGGCACCCAGAGTGATAAGTTATTAAAAGTTGCTGATAACCTAATGTATAGGGTTAAGCAGCAAGAAAAAAATCAATATTGCTTTAGTAAAATGGGGAATTAATAAGCTAGCAGTGACATTGACCCTAAAATCTCTATATAATCAGCCGTTATTTCTATGTCGCCGATTAGCAAGTTAGAGGAAGGTTTAATGCGTAGCCATTATTGCGGTTTATTAACTGCACAACATGCAGAACAACAAGTTTCACTTTGTGGTTGGGTTAACCGCCGCCGCGATTTAGGTGGGCTCATTTTCCTTGATCTGCGTGATCGTGAAGGATTAGTACAAGTTGTTTGTGATCCAGATTTAGCCGAGCTTTTTGAGGTTGCTTATACCTTACGTAATGAATTTTGTATTCAAGTTAAAGGCCAGGTGCGTTTACGCCCTGAATCACAAATTAATACCGATATGGCAACGGGTGAAGTTGAAGTTTATGCCAGTGAAGTTATTATTTTAAATAAAGCAGCGCCATCACCTTTAGATTCTAATCAAAATAATAGTGAAGAGCAGCGTTTAAAATACCGCTATTTAGATTTACGCCGCCCAGTTATGAGTGAGCGGTTAAAGTTTAGAGCCAAAGTCACTAGCTTTGTTCGAAATTATATGGACTCTAATGGCTTTTTAGATATTGAAACGCCTATTTTAACAAAAGCCACTCCGGAAGGTGCACGAGACTATCTAGTCCCAAGCCGGACCCATAAGGGCGAATTTTTTGCTCTGCCACAATCGCCACAATTATTTAAACAATTATTAATGATGTCTGGATTAGACCGTTATTATCAAATTGTAAAATGTTTCCGTGACGAAGACTTACGCGCTGATCGCCAGCCTGAGTTCACCCAAATAGATATCGAAACATCCTTTATGACTGCCGAGCAAGTAATGAACTTGACCGAAGACATGGTTCAGAAGATGTTTTTAACCTTATTAGAGGTCGACTTAGGTCAGTTTCCTCGCATGACTTATCATGATGCTATGCGTTTGTATGGTTCAGATAAGCCTGACTTACGTAACCCAATGCAATTGGTTGATATTGCAGATTTAGTTAAAGATGTAGAATTTAAAGTATTCTCTGGTCCTGCTAATGATGTCAAAGGCCGTGTTGTGGCTTTAAAAGTGCCTCAAGCTGCCGCTAAAGTGTCGCGTAAAGATATCGATGGTTATACTAGCTTTGTTGGTATTTATGGCGCTAAAGGCCTAGCTTGGTTGAAAGTGAATGATGTTAGCCAAGGTATTGAAGGTATTCAATCGCCGGTAGCGAAATTTTTAAACGCAGATATTGTTGCGGAAATTTTAAGCCGCAGCCAAGCTGAAAATGGCGATTTAATTTTATTCGGTGCTGATAACTATAATACCGTCTGTGAAGCCATGGGCGCATTGCGTTTAAAAATAGGTGAAGACTTAGCCATTACGCAAGCGGGCTGGAAGCCACTATGGGTGGTTGACTTCCCAATGTTTGAACAAGCTGACGATGGTAGCTATGCTGCTGTGCATCACCCTTTTACCGCACCAGTTGATAGCGAAAGCTTTTTAACTACGCCAAATGATCAACTGCAGCAAGGTAACTTATTATCTAACGCTTATGATATGGTATTAAATGGTACTGAGCTAGGTGGTGGGTCTGTACGTATTCATGACTCTAATGTACAAGCTAAAGTATTTAACTTATTAGGCATTAGCGATGAAGAAGCTAAAGAAAAATTTGGCTTCTTACTGGAAGCATTAAAATACGGCGCACCGCCTCATGCAGGTTTAGCTTTTGGTTTAGATCGCTTAGTGATGTTAATGACAGGTGCTACCTCAATTCGTGATGTTATGGCATTTCCTAAAACAGCAACAGCTGCTTGCCCGTTAACCGATGCGCCAGGTAGTGCAAATCCAGCTCAATTAGCAGAATTAAGCATTCAGGTGATTAAAAAAGCTTAATTAAGTTAGTTGCGTGCTCAGTTGTTACTGAGCAAAGTACTGACGCACTACATTATTTGCAAAACAGCGGCAGTTATTGACTGCCGTTTATCGTCTATAAGGAGTGATAAAATGGCCGGCCATAGTAAATGGGCGAACATGAAGCATCGCAAAGCCCGTCAGGATGCAAAGAAAAATAAAATCTTTACTAAAGTTATTCGCGAATTAACAGTCGCAGCCAAGCAAAACCCTGATCCCAGCATGAACCCTCGTTTACGGTTAGCGGTAGATAAAGCCTTATCTGAAAATATGACTCGAGACACGATAGACCGCGCCATTAAACGCGGAGCTGGAGCCAGTGAAGGCGAGAATTTTGAAGAGCTTGTCTATGAAGGTTATGGTCCTAATGGTGTGGCTATTATTGTCGAAACCATGACAGATAATCATAAACGTACCGTTGCAGAAGTGCGACATGCTTTTAGCAAAAATAGTGGCAGCTTAGGTACCTCTGGCTCAGTAGCCTACTTATTTACTCGCCTAGGTGTTTTAATGTTTGCACCAGATGTTGATGAAGATGCCTTAATGGAGGCGGCTTTAGACGCCGGAGCAGAAGATATTGCTACTGAAGATGATGGCAGTATAGAAGTGCTTACTCAGCCTGATAACTTTGCCGATGTTAAAGAAGCGCTAGTTAGTGCCGGCTTTACTGCCGAATCGGCTGAGGTGACTTTAGTGCCATCAGTTAGGGCTGAGGTAGAAGCCGCTAATGCCGCTGAGTTTTTTAAGCTTATTGATATGCTAGAAGACTCGGATGATGTGCAAAATGTTTATCATAACGCCGATATCAGCGAAGAGCTGATGGCAGAATTTGGTTAATTGTGAACATTATTCTGGGCATTGATCCGGGAAGTCGAATTACAGGTTATGGCGTTGTACGCCAAGCTGGCAACAAGTTTACTTATGTTGCCAGCGGCTGTATTCGTTTAAAAACCACAGATTTACTGCCTGAGCGCTTGCTGGATATCTTCAATGGCGTCACTGAAATTATTCAGCAAACTCAACCGACTATTTTTGCTATAGAACAAGTATTTATGGCCAGAAATGCCGATGCAGCATTAAAACTAGGCCAAGCAAGAGGGGCTGCGATTGTTGCAGCTAAACAGGCTGGGCTTGAGGTGTTTGAATATTCAGCAAGACAAGTTAAGCAAGCAGTGGTAGGTACAGGAGCTGCAGACAAGGCGCAGGTGCAGCATATGGTGCGCACCTTATTAAAACTGCCGGCAAATCCACAGGCCGATGCTGCTGATGCACTCGCGGTGGCAATGTGTCATGGCCATACTCAGCAAAGTTTAATTGGCTTAGCAGGGCAAGTGCGTAAAACGGTACGTGGTCGACTACAATAATTATTTGGCATAAGTAGGTAATATGATTGGAAGGTTAAGAGGCACTTTGTTAGAAAAACAAGCCCCTGATTTATTGATAGAAGTGGGCGGCGTCGGCTATGAAGTGCAAATGCCGTTAAACAGCTTTTATAACTTACCTGCCTTAGGCGCTGAAGCTATTATTTATACCCATTTTGTGGTGCGAGAAGATGCACAGCTGCTTTATGGCTTTATTAATGAAACTGAGCGCGCTTTATTTCGCCAGCTAATAAAAGCCAATGGTGTTGGCCCTAAATTAGCCTTAACTATTTTATCGGGCATGACAGCGCAGCAATTTGTGCGCTGTGTACAAATGGATGATATGACCACCTTAGTCAAATTACCGGGTGTCGGTAAAAAAACCGCAGAAAGATTAGTGGTAGAAATGCGCGATAGGCTGAAAAACTGGGGCGTGCCGCAATGTGCAGCGACAGATACTATGTTAGTAATTGATGATGAGGCGACATTTACCCGGCCGGTTAGTGCTGAAGATGACGCTATTAGTGCATTAGTCTCGCTAGGTTATAGCCAAGTGCAAGCAGCTAAAGCCATTAAAAAAGTGATAACGCCAGACATGAGCAGCGAGCAATTAATTAAAACCGCACTACGGAGTATGATTTAAGCCATGATAGAAGCTGATCGCCTAATTCAAACTACCGCAACACGCGAAGACGAGGCTATTGATCGCGCAATAAGGCCTAAATCGTTAGCCGACTATACCGGCCAAGAGCATGTATGCGAACAAATGGCGATATTTATTGAAGCGGCACGAGGTAGAGGCGATCCTTTAGATCACTTACTTATTTTTGGACCGCCGGGTTTAGGTAAAACAACCCTAGCCATGATAGTGGCGAATGAAATGGGCGTGAACATTAAAAACACCTCAGGACCCGTGTTAGAAAAAGCCGGTGATTTAGCGGCATTACTTACTAATCTTGAACCTAATGATGTGCTATTTATAGATGAAATTCACCGTTTAAGCCCCGTTGTTGAAGAAATATTGTATCCGGCGATGGAAGATTACCAGCTAGACATTATGATAGGGGAAGGCCCAGCGGCACGTTCAATTAAATTAGAACTGCCCCCTTTTACTCTTATTGGTGCAACAACGCGGGCGGGCGCCTTAACTTCACCGCTGCGAGATCGTTTTGGCATAGTGCAACGGCTGGAGTTTTATAAGGTTTCAGAGCTAACACAAATCATTTTGCGCTCGGCAGATTACTTAAATTTACAGCTAGATACCGCTGGCGCAACCGAAATAGCGCGTCGTTCACGTGGTACACCCCGTATAGCTAACCGCTTGCTACGCCGAGTGCGCGATTATGCCCAAGTAAAATCTAATGGCGAGGTTAGCGTTGAAATTGCCGGTAAAGCCTTACAAATGATCGATGTTGACTCAGAAGGTTTGGATTACATGGATCGAAAGCTATTACTTGCGATTATCGAGAAATTTGCAGGTGGCCCCGTGGGCTTAGACAACCTAGCCGCCGCCATAGGTGAAGAGAAAGATACAATTGAAGATGTTATAGAGCCTTTTTTAATTCAACAGGGCTTTATTCAACGCACCCCAAGGGGGCGGATCGCTTCACCAAGAGCCTATAGCCACTTCGGCTTTGATTTACCAAAGCCAACTTAAGCTTAAATTTAGTAAATTGCAGATAAAAAAAAGCCCACTAAATTAGTGGGCTAAAGCAACAAGTTGAAGCAAGGCTTCAAAAAATCCAGGGAACTTGTGAAACGTAACAAAACCTATTAGCAATAAGTCTTGTTATTAATGAACTTGGCTAAAATGTTTGAACTTAATCTTACATTCTGCGCTAGCTAAGAACAGGGATATCTTAAGTGAACTGAGTAATTACTTCAAACGAGAAAAATTGCCATCCACGCATTAGAAAAACTAATGTTAAATTGAATTTTAAACTTCGCTTCATTGCTCAGTTTATCGACAAAGTAAGCTTAATAAGCTTTATTCATCTAACGTTAAGCTAAACAATACGATATTAGCAATATTACTATTTGTTGGGCAAGCTGGCGCAAGTCGATTGATCTTAGTCAGTTGTGGTTTGGTCGCAGTTTAGCTGCTAAAGATAATAATAGACGTTAACGTAAAGCGGCAGAACCTAGTTTAAAATGCAAGTGGTAATAAAGAATAAATATAGTTACTAGTTTAGTGGTTTGCTAATTGAGTTAACCTTACAGCTTACATATTATATGCAACAAAAAGCGAACTGACATGTCTAATGCAACCTTTTCATTCCCCATTCGAGTTTATTACGAAGATACCGATGCTGGGGGAATTGTATATTATGCTAACTATCTAAAGTTCTTTGAGCGAGCCAGAACCGAGTGGTTAAGGGCCTTAGGTATAGAGCAAGATTTTTTGCTAGCTAAAGATGTCGCATTTGTTGTTAGGCAAGTGATGATGGATAATACTAAAGCCGCTAAATTTAATGAGTTATTGACGGTGCAGAGTCAAATTAGTAGTTTAAAGCGCGCTAGTATATTGTTTAAGCAAGAAATCGTTAATCAGGTTGGACAGCGTGTTTGTTCAGCAGAAATTAAAGTCGCCTGTATATCATTGCAGGAAATGAAAGCCCGAGCAATTCCGGCAGAAGTGACAGAGGTGTTAAAAGGTGTCAGGTGAAATTTCAATTTTAAGTTTATTAATTGAGGCGAGTTTAGTTGTTCAATTAGTAATGATTGTTTTGTTAGCGATGTCGATTATGTCGTGGGCCATGATTATACGTCGTCGTAAAATTTTAACTAATGCCTTAGTTGATGCCAAAAAATTTGAAGACAAATTTTGGTCAGGTATTGACCTGTCAAAACTTTACAATGAGGTTAACGCACGGGCTAATGTCACCGGTATTGAGGCTTTATTTAAAGCTGGTTTTAAAGAGTTTGCTCGGTTGCATAAGTCGAATAGTAAGCAGTCTGTTGCTGTAATGGAAGGCACGCAACGAGCGATGCGAGTTGGTTTATCGCGTGAAGTTGAGCGTTTAGAAACTAACTTACCGTTTTTAGCAACAGTGGGCTCTATTAGTCCATATATTGGTTTGTTTGGTACCGTTTGGGGCATTATGAACTCTTTTATCGCCCTAGGAGCCGTTGAGCAGGCAACCTTATCAATGGTCGCGCCAGGTATAGCTGAAGCGCTTATTGCAACTGCAATTGGTTTATTTGCGGCTATTCCTGCTGTTATTGCGTTTAATAAATTCTCTCATCAAGTCGAAGTGCTGGAATCGCATTATGCTAACTTTGCCGAAGAGTTCTCTAATATTTTAAATCGCCAAGCGATGGTAAGTAATGGAGACAATAGTTAATGTACGTGCGGAAAAAGCGCCGGTTAAAAGCTGAGATTAACGTTGTACCTTATATAGACGTTATGTTGGTGCTGTTAGTCATCTTTATGGTCACGACGCCACTTATTACACAAGGGGTAAAGGTTGAGTTACCAAAGTCAGCTGCTGAGCCGATCAAGCAAATGAAAGACGGTAAAACACCCTTAGTAGCAACAGTAGATAGAGATGGCCTTTACTACTTTGAAAAAGACAGCAAGCAACAAGGTCCTTTTACTGCCGAGCAGTTAGTTGTGGAAGTAGCGAGTTGGTTAACGATAGAGCCTGGCACTCAAGTGATTGTTAAGGGTGATGGTAATGTTAACTATAACTCAGTAATACGGTTAATTAATATCTTAAAGCAAGCGGGTGCGCCATCGGTGGGCTTAATGACTGATAATGTGGACGCGAAATAATATGCTAAATAAAATAGACCCTGCACTGGCAAAGTCGCTAGGACTGCACTTGGTCTGTATTATTCTACTGGTTTGGGGGGCAGATTTCTCATCTAAACCTGAAGTTGTTAATGTTAGGCTAGACACCTTGGCTGAAGATCAGGCACCGGTAGCGGCTGTTGCGATAGACGCTGATGCTTTAGAGCAGCGTGTAGCACAAATTGAGCAAGAAAAAGCCAATGAAAAAGCGAAAGAAGAAAGACGTATTCGTGATTTGGAGCGTCGCGCTCAATTAGCTGAAAAAAACAGAGCTGATGAAGAAGCCAGATTAAAACAAGTAGCAGAGCAAAAGCGTAAAGCAGATGCAGAAGCAAAAGCGGCACAAGTTGCGGCAGCTAACGCGAAAAAACAACAGCAAGAAGAAGCAGAAAAAGCAAAACTAGCTGAACAAGCTAGAATAGAAAAAGAGCAAGAGCGTAAAAAGGCTGAAGCAGCAGCTAAAGCCGCTGCAGAGAAACGAAAACAAGAGCAAGAAGCTCTAGAAAAACAACGCCAAGAACGAGCAAGAAAAGAAGCCGAAGCTAAACGTCAGGCCGAGCAGGAACGTTTGATGCAAGAGCAGCTAGCAAAAGAAGCCAGCGCAAGAGCAGCAGCACGTTCGCGCCAAGCAGCAACTGAAGTTGAGCGTTATAAAGCTTTAATCTCTAATACAGTGAATCAGAATCTGTATAAAGATGAAAGCATGCGAGGTAAGTCTTGCTCAATTAATATTAGGCTAGCAACAACCGGTTTTGTAACAAGCACCAATGTTCTAGGTGGAGATAGAGTAGTGTGTGATGCTGCAGTTAGAGCCCTGAATCGGATTAATAAGTTACCAATGTCATCAGATCCAGATGTATATAAAGAGCTAAAAGATATTACTTTAAGAGTGGAGCCTGAATTTTGAGCAAGTTGAATTTTTTTCGTGTTGTATTAACGGTTTTAGCCATAGCAGTTAGTGGTTCAGCTAAGGCATCATTAGAAATTGTTATTACCGGTGGTTTAGACTCTGGTCGGCCTATCGCCATTGTGCCTTTTACCTTTAATGGCACTACTATGCCAAGCGATCGTTTAGATGAAATTATTTCTGCCGATTTAATGCGTAGTGGCAAATTTAGCCCTTTAGCTAGCATAAAAATGCCACAAAGACCGGCTAATATTGATCAAATTGATTATGCGGCTTGGGCACGTGAAGGCGTAGAAGCGATAGTTGTAGGTAAAGTAACCCAAAGCGGGAGTGACCGTTACACTGTTAGTTTTGAACTTATAGATGTGTTAAAAGGCAGCAATGGTTTAAATAAAAAAATGCTTAATGCAGGCAGGTTAGTATTGAGCCAAGATCATATTCTTGATAGTCGTGAAACAACAATCACCGCCAGTCAATTTCGTCAGTATGGTCATAGAATAAGCGATATTGTTTATGAGAAACTGACCGGTGAACGAGGCGCTTTTTTAACTAAAATTGCTTATGTATTAGTTAACCCAGAAAATGAGTTTTCTCATCAATTGATTGTTGCTGACTATGATGGTGCCAATGAGCAAGTGTTATTGCGTTCTAAAGAGCCGTTAATGTCGCCAACTTGGTCACCGGATGGCACTAAATTAGCTTATGTCACTTTTGAAAAGCGTCAATCGCAAATTTATATTCAAGATATCTATACAGGCCAACGTAGTATGTTAAGCAGTACACCGGGTATAAATGGTGCACCCGTGTGGTCACCAGACGGTAAACGAATGGCGATGGTATTATCTAAAGATGGTAATCCAGAAATTTACGTAATGGATATTGCGACTAAAGCCTTAACTCGGGTTACTAATCATCGCGCTATCGATACTGAACCTTCTTGGTCGCCGGACAGCAAAGAGTTATTGTTTAGTTCGGAGCGAGGTGGTAATCCCCAACTTTATAGCGTAAATTTATTAACGAATAAAATAAGAAGAATCACTTTTGAAGGTGAGATGAATCTAGCAGGATCTTTTACTGACGGCGGTAAGTCGATAGTAATGGTAAATCGTACCAGAGGGTTATACAACATCGCTAAAATGGACTTACAAACCCGATTTTTGCAAGTGTTAACTCGGACAACACTGGATGAATCACCAAGTGTGGCACCAAATGGTTCTATGATTATCTATAGTACTATGCATGGTTCAACACAGGTGTTAGCACTGGTTTCTATGGATGGTCGCTTTAAAGCTCGGTTACCGGCGGTAGAAGGCGCAGTTAAATCGCCGTCGTGGTCGCCATATTTATAATAATAATAGTTACAATTACTACACAAAGGACAATATCATGAAATTGAATAACGTGTTAAAAAGTTTATTAGTTGCATTACCAGTGCTGACTATGGCCGCTTGTAGCTCTACTTCTAGCGTTGATGAATCAGCGGCTAGCACAAGTGCTAATACGCAACAGCAACAACAGCAAGAAGTTGTTCAAGTTGAAACCGCAGCACCGGTAGTTTCACCTGCAGAACAAATGCGTAAAAAGTTAGATGCATTACGCCAAGAAAGCGTGATTTACTTTGACTTTGACCGCGCGACTATCCGTCCAGAGTTTGTTGAAACACTACAAGCACATGCTAGCTTTTTAACAGCTAACCCAAGTGTACGTGTTACTATTGAAGGCCATTCTGATGAGCGTGGCACGCCAGAGTACAACATTGCTTTAGGTGAGCGCCGTGCTTTAGCTGTAGTACAATACTTACAAAACTTAGGTGTTTCAGGCGGCCAAGTTTCAACAGTAAGCTACGGCGAAGAAAAGCCATTAGATCGTTCACGTACGGAAGCAGGCTTTGCTAAAAACCGCCGTGCAGTGTTAGTCTACTAATAACCTAAATTATTATAACGACTCGCATGAAAGCTAAATATACCTTGTTAGCAGCATTAGTACTGGCACATGCCAGTGCTAATGCCAATCCCGCCCCGGTAACGGATATAAATTTAAACCGTTCTAGTACAATGAACAATAATACACAATCTGTGTCTAGCGGTAGTCTAGAACAACGGCTAGCCATGCTGGAGCGTATTGTTGAAGCTCGATCTAATGGTCAAATACGGATGCAGCAACAGTTGCAAATGTTACTTGATGAAGTGAGTGAGCTGCGTGGTGTTACAGAAACCCATGCTTATAAATTAGAAGAAATTCTGCAACGTCAACGAGATATTTACCAAGAAATCGATCGTCGCGTATCAGAAGTGCAGCAGTCGACAGCAAATACTCAATATAGTACTGACACTGAACAAGCAACGACTGAAACCGCTTATTCTACTGATGTGACTGAAAACCAAGCATACGATAAAGCGGTTAATATGGTTTTAAAAGACCGTCGTTACGATGCTGCTATTCCAGAGTTTGAAGATTTTATTCGTAATTACCCTAATTCAACCTATGCAGCTAATGCGCATTTTTGGTTAGGCCAATTATTGTTTAATAAAAATGAATTAGCCAAAGCAAAAACTCAATTTGAGCGTGTTGTGAGTGTCTTCCCAAGGTCAACTAAAGTGGCTGATGCCTTATTAAAGTTAGGCCAGGTAGCGGAGCGTGAAAATGATAATACTATGGCTAAAAAGTATTATCAGCAGTTAATTAATCAATTTAAATCGGGGACTACAGTTAAACTGGCCCAAGATCGGCTAAACGCGATGAAGTAGTCCAAATTAGCTTAGTGCTAAAGCGGGTTTAATAAATTAATTAAGCCCTTTTTAGCGCTAGCTAAATTTTTTGCAAAAGCAAAAGCAAAAGCGTTATTCTTTTAGTCTGTTTTAGTTAATATTCCTGCTTAACGCTGGGATTTTGAGCAGTTAAACTATTTTAGCGTTATTTTTTCCAGTTTTTTCTTGCACTGAGTCAGTAAATCAGTAAGATATGCGTCCGCGGTAAGGGTCATTAGCTCAGCTGGTAGAGCAGTGGACTTTTAATCCATTGGTCGATGGTTCGAATCCATCATGACCCACCATTACTGCACAAACATTGATATCGAAATGGGTCATTAGCTCAGCTGGTAGAGCAGTGGACTTTTAATCCATTGGTCGATGGTTCGAATCCATCATGACCCACCATTTCGATAACCCTGTTTGGGTCATTAGCTCAGCTGGTAGAGCAGTGGACTTTTAATCCATTGGTCGATGGTTCGAATCCATCATGACCCACCATCTTTTTTCTTTCCTGCATGGGTCATTAGCTCAGCTGGTAGAGCAGTGGACTTTTAATCCATTGGTCGATGGTTCGAATCCATCATGACCCACCATGCATCCTTATCTACTGTCTTTTATTATTGCAAGTCGCTATAATAGCCAGCATTAAAATAGTCATCAATATAGAGTTAGCCCTATGGAACAATCGTCGTATTTCACAGAGCGTGATTTTATTTTTCCTGCAAAACCAAAGCCGCTAAATAGCGATGAAAAGCTTGCGTACAAAGAACGCATTAAAACCTTATTGCAGCAAAAAGATGCGGTTTTAGTTGCGCATTATTATACTGATCCTGAAATTCAGGCGTTAGCCGAAGAAACCGGCGGCTGTGTTTCAGACTCGCTAGAAATGGCACGTTTTGGTAATGAACACCCCGCTAGCACCTTAATTGTCGCTGGTGTTAAGTTTATGGGTGAAACTGCAAAAATATTAACGCCAAACAAAACGGTGTTAATGCCAACTCTTGAGGCTAACTGTTCGCTAGACTTAGGTTGCCCAGCTAAACCGTTTTCAGACTTTTGTGATCAACACCCAGATCGCGTGGTGGTTGTTTATGCCAATACGTCAGCAGCCGTAAAAGCACGTGCAGACTGGGTAGTCACCTCGTCTATCGCCTTAGATGTTGTAGATTACATAGATAGCCAAGGCAAAAAAATTATCTGGGGACCAGATAAGCATTTAGGCCATTATGTGCAAAAGCAAACAGGCGCTGACATGTTGTTATGGGACGCCGCTTGTATTGTGCATGATGAATTCAAAGCCAATGCGCTTATAGAGCTTAAAAAGCAGTATCCTGAAGCGGCGGTGCTTGTTCACCCTGAATCGCCTGACAACGTGGTACAGTTAGCAGATGCGGTAGGTTCAACTAGCCAATTAATTAAAGCTAGCCAAACTTTACCTAACGACATGTTTATTGTGGCAACCGACAAAGGCATTTTCTACAAAATGCAGCAACAAATGCCGAATAAAACCTTTATCGAAGCCCCAACCGGTGGCAACGGCGCAACATGCCGTAGCTGTGCTCACTGCCCGTGGATGGCAATGAACGGCTTAAAGTCAATTGAATCAGCTTTAGTAGACGCAACCGGACATGAAATCTTTGTCGATGCCGATATTCGAGAAAAAGCCTTAGTGCCGTTAAACCGGATGTTAAACTTTGCTAAAGAGTTAAACATGAAAGTAAAAGGCAACGCTTAATCTTAATTAATAGTAATCAAAGCCACACCTAAAGCTAAACGTATAAAAACGCTGAAAAAGCCAGCACTAGTACGCTTTTTCAGCCGGTTAAACCGGATAATACTTGCAGCAACAACATATTTTATCTAGTATAGCCGCGCTTGTGATACAAGCACCGGAGAGGTGGCTGAGTGGCTGAAGGCGCACGCCTGGAAAGTGTGTTTAGGTTAATCCCTAACGAGGGTTCGAATCCCTCTCTCTCCGCCAGATAAACAGAAAAGGCCCACGCCAAAAGCGTGGGCCTTTTCTGTTTATACGTCGAGATGGGGATTTGATGAGAACCCTTAGGTTCGACAAATTCACCGGGAGTGAATTTGGACGCACTTCAGTGCGGCCCGCAGGGTGTAGGGCAGGAAGCCCGAAACAATCTCTGCAACAGTCTAAGCCATTAATTATCGAAGCAATAATTAATCACGCCAAAAGCGTGGGCCTTTTCTTAAACCTTCTTATAGTTTCCTTTGTAAGCTACCTAGGGCTACTTTAAGCTTTTCATGGCTAGCCTACTGTTTATAAATGGGTTAAATTGCTAACTATCCCATTGGCGAATGGCCAATTAATCAATATTGCTTTTTAGCGTGCCCGATACGCTACATAAGGACATCACCTCACCATGCTTCAAGACATTAAAAAAACACTTTGGTCTACCACTGATAAGCTACTTGCTAACGTTGATGCAGCTGAATATCAGCATTGATTGGTCAAAACGCGAAAGCGTAAGAGCCAGCCTGCGGCTGATGGTGAAGCGTATATTACGTAAATACAAATACCCACCAGACATGGCCGACGACGCCGTGCAGCTAGTTCTACAGCAAGCAGAAGCACTTGGTGAAGAGTGGGTGTGATGAATTATTATATGATTACATGCTTAATTTGGATGATTACCTATGGCATATGATCGCCCTTGGCTTAGCTACCAAGAGCAGCTTGAACAGCTTAAGCTGCGTGGCATGGTGATTACTGATGATGTTGCAGCCTTGGATTACCTGCAGCGAATTGGTTACTACCGTTTAAGTGCTTACTGGTACCCGTTTCGTCATTTTAGGCCAGAGCAATGTGCAAAAACGGGGATAGTCCAGATCAGGGCGCAAGACAACTTTGTAGATAACACCCAGTTTATTGATGCTGTAAATCTGTATCTGTTTGATAAACAGCTGCGGTTGTTGCTTACCGATGCATTGGAACGAATAGAAGTATCCTTACGGGTTGATATTGCTTACTTACTTGGGAAACAGGGTACTTTTGCTCATACTGATATTAAGCAGTTTCACCCTAGCTTTGTGCGTAAAGCAATTAAGGGCACCAATAAAACGGCTTGGGAGTTTTGGCTTGAAAAATACCACGGATTGGTTAGTCGCTCTAAAGAAGATTTTGTTCGTCACTACTTAGCTAATCACGGGCCTAATATACCTATTTGGGTTGCGGTAGAGGTGTTTGATTTTGGCGCTATTTCGCAGTTAATCAGTATGATGAAAATTAAAGACCAACAAACCATAGCAGAAAAATATTGTGTGTCTGGTTGGCAGGTATTTAAAAGCTGGATATTTGGTTTAAGCTATTTGCGAAATTTGGTGGCGCATCATAGCCGGCTTTGGAATCGCAATATAACAACAAAGCCAAGCATACCTAAATCTGATGAAGTAACTTGGTATACATCGTTCAGGGGTAATGAGGACTTACTGAGTAAACCGTTTTTGCTGATAGCAATAACACGCCAGCTAATGCTTTGCATCTGCCCGAATACACAGTGGCATATCAGATTGCAGCAGCACTTATTGTCATTTCCAAAGCAACATTCGGATAAAAAATTAAATTTGAATAGTGTCGGTGTTGATGAAAAATGGCAGGATTGGTGGAGAACAAAATAAGAACCCCAGCGTAAGTTGCAAGCAACCAAGAGGCCGGGGTCGTGTTAAGTGATACTGTAGTCATTCGACAGTGTGAAGTCAATTAATAGTTAAATAGCGAACATGTAGGTTTTTAATTCTGATAACAGCATGGCGTCGATCGTTTAAATTTTTACACTGAGGTAGGGGTTAGAATCATGACAGGTAACAATATAAGTACAGCAGATGGCTTTAAGTCTATTTCTGACTTTTTCCGCAACGCAACAGAAGCTCAAAAGCGAGACGTGTTTTTATCTGTGCTTAAGCAAGCTAATAATGCTCAGCGTAAAGTGATGGAACAATCTGCCCAAAATAAACCAAAACGTTAAACCTTAGGGGGTGTATTTGGGGGTTCTTGGTCTTTTAGTTTTTTTAAATTTCTTATTTTACAGTGCTTTATAATCACTATTCGAGTGACTCTCTCGCCATCTTAAACAACAAAGCCCACGCAATAAGCGTGGGCTTTGTTGTTTAAAGCGCTAAAATGAGAACTTGGTTCGAACTCTGCTGTTCGACTAATCTCATTCAGACCAATACCAGCTGGTGATGTTATAGCGATATTGCTGCTTACTGCCTGTTGTTACTGGGTTTACCCAGTGCTCTGAGCCTGTAGAGGACGGATCAAACAATACGCAGCGGTTGTATAAAGGGGCGATTCTGATAGGCGTATTATTCGTGCCTTTGAAAATGAGTTCACCTCCTTTACTGTTATCGCTGCTGTTGTTAGCGCAGTTGCTCCAATTTTTATTTAAATACAGCAGCATACACACTTCTCTACCGGGAGAGTCGTCGGCGTGTAGCTTTACAAAGTCGGTTGCAGCTAAACGAAAGTAATTGGTATTAATGGCAGGGTTAGCCACATTAATATCGGTTAACGATACCTTAAAGATGCGTGATAACAAGGCCATAAACTCATTACTACGTAAGTAGGTTAAAAAGTCTAAAGCGATTGTTGTTGTATCGTCGGTATTGTTTGCCTTAGGCTGCCAATAATCGCGTTTAACAAAGCGATCTTCTTGCTGGGTTTGTAACCATTTAGTGTTATCTACATATAAGGCTTCATAAGTGTGTTTTTGTGATTGCCAGTGCGCTTCCTGCTGTAAAACACTTATTACTGTATCGAGTTTTTGGTTGTCGAATAAATTATCTATCACTACATGGTTAGGGCTAGCGTGTAATAAAGCCTTGCGATAGCTGCGTAGGGCACTAGGTGTTATTTGATCTTTATTGAGCCACATGGCACGAGTTCACTTATAGATGAAGCTGCTTTATAGCTAGCCTGTCGCAGCCTTTTTGTTATTTTGCTTATTATTCTATTTCATGCTGACATACTCAAGCCAGATTTATAATGGTTTTAGCTTGAAAAATAGGCAAGGGTGTTACTTGTTATTAGACTTAAGTCTAATTCTCATTTTTGTAACAGCCATATAGGGTGGTTATAACGCAGGTTTATAATACCTTATAGGGTGAGCGATATGAGTATAGATACAGTAGCAGTTAAAGAAGTTGAGCAAATAAATGCCCTTTCTCTGACTAAAAGTTACTTTAAAGGTGCGACAAGTCGTGCGTTAGTTAATCAAACTATAGGTGCTTATTTTGACACTGTTGTTCAAAGTGCACCTGATGCACTAGCTGTAGTTGTTGCTCATCAAAATATTCGCTTAACCTATAAAGAATACCAAACACGCATTAACCAGTTAGCGATGGGCTTGTTAGCGCTTGGTGTGAAACCAGGTGATCGGGTTGGTATTTGGTCACCTAATAATATTGAATGGTGCCTTACCCAAATTGCCACTGCTAAAATTGGCGCCATTATGGTGTGTATTAACCCTGCTTATCGTCCTCATGAATTAGAGTATGCGTTAAATAACGTGGGCTGCTCAACGCTTATTATGGCGACTAAGTTTAAATCGAGTAACTATGTCGAGATGCTGCAAAGCTTGGCTCCTGAGCTTAGTTACTGCGACAAAGGCCAACTTAACGCCAGTGCTGTGCCTGATCTTAAAAACGTTATCTGTATTGGTGATACGTCTTATTCTGGTATATTTTCGTTTAACGAAGTAACAGCCTTAGCTAGCCCTGAGTTAGAATTAGAATTAACGGCAGTCGCGGCAACACTAGATGCAAGCCAAGATATTAATATTCAATTTACTTCAGGCACCACAGGCAACCCTAAAGGTGCAACGTTAAGCCATAAAAACATTCTTAATAATGCCTTATTTGTAGCCGAAGCAATGCATTTTACCCGCCACGATAAACTGTGTATTCCGGTGCCGCTTTATCATTGCTTTGGTATGGTTTTAGGCTCTTTACTGTGTATAACAAAAGGCGCAGCAGCGGTATTTCCAGCAGATGCTTTTGACCCAGCAACAACACTAGAGGTTGTTGAGCGTGAAGGCTGTACAGTTTTACATGGCGTGCCGACCATGTTTATTAGCGAGCTGGAGCTAAGCAACTTCTCTGATTTTGATTTAACTAGCCTTCGAACCGGTGTGATGGCGGGATCTACTTGCCCTGAGCAAGTGATGCGCAAAGTACAAAACTTAATGAATATGACTGAAGTGGTCATTGGCTATGGCCAAACTGAATGCAGCCCAATAAACAATATTACTGAAACGGACTCCTCTATTGAACATCAAGTTACTACAGTTGGCCGAGCTCTGGCTCATACTGAGGTGAAAATTATTAATGAATTTGGTGAAATTCAGCCGATAGGTCAGGCGGGTGAAGTGTGTAGCCGTGGCGCTGGAATTATGCGCTGTTATTGGAATGATCCTGCGAAAACGAATGCGACTATAGACGCCGACGGCTGGCTCCATTCTGGTGATTTAGGAGTTATGGATGCTGAGGGCTTTATTAGTATTGTTGGTAGAATTAAAGATATGATTATTCGCGGAGGGGAAAATATCTATCCGCGGGAAATTGAAGAGCTACTTTATACTTATCCTGGCGTACAAGGTGCTGCTGTTTTTGGTATTAAAGATGAAAAGTATGGGGAAGAGGTCTGTGCTTGGATCCAAACTAAAAACGGGGTAGAGCTAACAAAAGAGCAGATCCTCGTATTCTTAAAAGAAAAATTAGCTTATTTTAAAGTACCAAAACATATTCGTTTTGTAGAGCACTACCCCATGACGGTAACAGGCAAACTACAAAAGTTTAAAATGCAGGAGCAAATGCAAGCCGAATTAGCTAAAGCCCTTGTGTCTTAAAATATAAAGCGTGATTAGAGCTTAACTTTAGTATTAAGCTCTAATGAAATATATTGATCTAGCTTATTACTTTATTGGCTAAATTAGAGATTACCGCAACTTGAGCCGATCCAGGTACCTGTTTGCTGCATAATCATAGCTTCAGGTTTACCGTTAACCTCGGTTGTGAAGTTAGCATTGCCGCTATAAGACTCAGGGTTGTGCACCGTCATTACGCCGCTGCCTTTGCTAGGCGGGTTTCCTTGACAAACAAAAGAGAAATTAAAGGTATTGTCTCCTGTTTTAGTCACAGTTTGCTCGCAGCCCTCTTGCTGAGGGAGTTGGCCGTTATTAATATTCTCTTGCGTTAAGCAGGCTTTAACCGAAGCGCCTTTTAGATCAAAGGAGAGTCCTTGGTTGGCCATCATTTTTTTCACCATGTCACGTTGAGCCGCAGGCATAGCGGCTAATTGCTGCTCAAGTTGCTCTAAAGCACGCTCTAATTGCCCTGATTCAGTTTTAAAATTAATGTCATGTTGCCACAAGCCAGGTTTGATATCAGGTTTTAGAGTCTCGGCATGAGCAATTGAGGTAAAGGTTAAGCACGTCGTTAATACGGCGCTTGCTAGAGTAAAGAAAGGCCTTACTTTGTAATCTCGCATGTTGGCTCTCCAAGTGGTTAAACAATACAGCGAAACTTAACGGTTAAACCACCTGCAAGCTTATAGCTTACAGGTGGTTTGGCTAATAATTAATTAGCTTTTTGCTTAACAGCTAACGCTTTCTGTGGCGTGACACTGATAGCCTCTGGGATATCATTATTATTCACATTGGTATAGCTATCAATTGGTGATAATGCAACTGTGCCTTCGTCACTTACCGTTACTTCAAACACTAGCCAAGTATCATTCTCACCATTGGTATCGGCATCTACAGATGGCGAGAACACATAACTAACACCATTTAGTAATACTTCAACTCGTGTTGGCGACTGGAAGATAGTGCTTGAACCAGAATAATGCTTAACTGAATAAATATAGCTACCAGCTAAAGGGAAGCTAGGGATAGTTAGCACTTCTGGACCGAAACTATCAGTGTCATCAACATCTAGATACATTGTTACACCTTCAACAGTTTCAGATCGATTAGAGTAATAAATATGAAAACGTTCAGTTAAACTGTTTGCTACAGTTGGCCCTTTAAAGTGGGTATCTAGATCTCTAGGATGCTCCCCCCAGCTTAAGCTAACTATCATGGCACCTTGCTCAGTTGTTAAGCAGTTGTCTAGGCTCATATTGCTAGCGGGCACATTGATACGCATTGTGTTGCTTTGGCCATCAGCATCACGAATAGATAACAACACTTCGCTGTTAGGCCTTACAGCGATACTAAATTCGCCAGCAGCATTAGTGTAAGCTACAGAACGCCCGATATAATCTACGCCATCTGCGATTAAACGAACACCAGGGATAGGAGTTTGAGTTTCGTCATCTAGCGCACAGCCTGAAATAGTTACTGATTCAAATAAATAATCAGCGTTCCAAGTTGAAAAGTGGGCTACTTCACCAGCATAGTATTGACGGTCTTGCTCATCAGTCAATAATTGAGCTTCACCTTCAACGTCCCAAATTCCTGTTTGCTCATTAAAATGAATTAGTGGAATAGTGGCTGGAGGGTTAATACCTCTTGTTGCTAACGGGATCCGGATTTGAGCTGTTTTATCGTTAGCTAGCTGTAGGGTGTTATTGTTAGCATCACTGAAGGTCGCATTTAATGCACCAAATGATTCAAACACCATTTCTTCTTGGGCTTGCGGATCAATAGCAAGATAATAACCAGGCATAATTGCAGGGTCTGACGATGCATCTATATTGGTTATGGCTGCTGTAACTTGACCAGTATAAGTATTACCTTGACTGTCAACAAAAGCGTTTTCTGGTAATGAAATACGCAATGCCGTTTCTGGATCAATGATATCTTTAGCTTCAGTTGCTGAAAATGTCTCTGTGAAATCGACGTTGAGCATAGCAATGCTAACTGTAGTATCTGGGTTTAACTCATTAGTGCGAACGACTTCTGAACGCGTTGCATAGTTTTCAGCGGTAGCACGTAGGCTAATACGATCAAAATAACCGGTTCCAATTAATGAGAAATTACCCTCATCATCAGAGTTAGTTGTTTGCAAAAGCGTGGCTTGATTGTCTTGATCCAAAACATAGGCTTCAATTTTAGCTCCTGATAGGCTGTTGCCAGTATCATAAGCGCTAACACGGCCTGTAACTTGCCCGAAAGTGTTACACTCAACTGATAAGTTATCAATGTTTTCTGTTAAAACAATGCTTTGTGGGCTTACTGTGCAATTGTGACCTACTGTAGGTAGTACAGTAAAGTTAACCTCGGTCCCTTCAATAAAGCTGCTAGATAGGGTAAAACTACCATTAGTTGCAATAGTATCTGTGCCAGTTTGTTGGTCATAATTATATTGTAACTCAATGCCTCTACCTAAGCCTGTGGCTTCGCCACTGATACTAAATACATCAACACAATCAATAGCTACGTTGTTGATATTAGAGTCGGTAAAAGTAACTGTGCTATCACTTGTAATCGAGCAGAGCTGAGAGTCTGGTTGTGAAGAAATGCTTAAGTTAACACTGGTACCGCTTGTATAGTTACTACCTAAATCAATATTTCCATTGCTATTAATAGTAAAAGTATTGGTATTCGCAGCAACCACTAAGCTGCCGTTTAAACCCGATACGGTACCAGATAAGCTATATAGAGATTCTGGAGTTTCATTATCTGAATTACCGCAAGCTGCTAACATAGTTAGCATGGCAACTGAAGATAACCACTTGAGCGAGGTTTTCATAAACAGGTCCTTTTGTTTTTGACGAGTCAATTCAATAATTAATGATAGAAAGAGAGATTCTTTCTAACCAAGGTTAATCCTAACCTACAACGAAATCTTGTTGGTTAGATGGTTATTTTATCAAAAATAAACTATTAATGTAAACTCTGGTTAACATTTGATAACTATTAATTGGCAGTAAGTGGCAAGTGATTAATGTTAAGTTATCAGGAGCGGTTTTCTATCATTATAAGTATCAGCAAGTTAGCTGTTTATTATGATTTCTATTTTCCTTTGCTATGTTAGTTCAGTTTCAGCTCAGTTTTCTTCTACTATGCTTAATTAAAGATGACCTAAAAATACTTTGTGTAGTGTCATTGTTAAGCGAGTGCAGGAGTTAATTATGAGTGCCGTAAAACTTAGTCATATTCAGCAACAGCGTTTTTTCTTTCAGCAGAAAAAACACAGTGATTTAAGTGAGCAAGAGCATTTAGCCTTAAATCATGCTTGGGCCACGCAAGATGCTGATGAGCCTTTGCTTTCTTATCAAGAAATAGCAACTGCCCACTGTGCTGAGTTAGGTTATAACTAGTACAAAGCAGTTTTTAATTCTGAATAGAGCTTAGCTAATAAGTTCTTCGCGTTAGTGAAGTAACAGGGCTTGCTAGTGCGTGCTGTGCTGATTAAAATCAGCGCCAAGTTTCTTGGTGTTGAGAATAGATAAGCATGAATAAAAATATTATAACCAATGTACTGGCATTAATAATAATGTTGGCAGGCTGGTTTTGGTCGCAGCCTGTAGTATTAAGTGTAGGTTTATTTGCGCTATCAGGCGGGTTAACTAACTGGTTAGCGGTGCATATGCTGTTTGAAAAAGTGCCCTTGCTTTATGGCTCTGGCGTAATTGTGATGCGCTTTGAGCAGTTTAAGTCTGGCATTAAGCAGCTAGTGATGCAGCAGTTTTTTAGTGCTGATAATATTCAGCGCTTTATGCAACAGCAGCAAAGCAGTGTCAGCTTTGATTTTCAACCAGTAATAGAGCAAACCGATTTATCGCCTGCATTTGATTCGCTACTTAATGTGGTAGAGCAATCCTCTTTTGGCAGTATGCTAAACATGTTTGGCGGTACTGAAGCCTTAGTTCCATTAAAACAGCCTTTTATTACTAAGTTAAAAGAGGCTTTAGCTACTATTGCTAAAAGTGATGAGTTTAATCAGCTAGTGATGGCCCAGTTACAAAATGCAGATCAAAGTAAAGCGTTAGAGTCGCAAGTGCAACATATTGTAGAGCAACGTTTACAAGAATTAACGCCTGAGCTAGTAAAAGATATTATTCAAGGCATTATTCGTCAGCACTTAGGCTGGCTAGTAGTTTGGGGTGGTGTTTTCGGTGGTTTTATTGGTTTAATTGCTGCTTTAATTCAGATTTAAGGTTACAGCTTGTTGTAAAAATTCGCACTGGATGTTGCTTTAACACTCAGTGCGAATAATCTATTTAGTTTACTTTTGCGCTTGAGCGTAAGCTTCTACTTGACGCCAAACCCGCAATAAGTTGCCTGATAAAATCTTCTCTATATCGGCTTCACTATAACCCCGTTTTAATAAACCGGCGATCAAGTTAGGGTAAGTAGATACATCTTTTAAGCCCTCTGGTAGCGAATCACCAACACCATCGTAGTCTGAGCCGATACCAACATGATTAATACCCACTAATTTAACCACGTGATCAATATGATCTAATACACTATCAAGGCTTGCAAAAGGATAAGGATTTTCGGCCTTAAATTTGGCTGCAAAAGCTTTATCATTTGCTACACCGGCTTTTTTAGCTGCTGCTGCTCGTAAAGCACCATATTGGTTTGCTTGGCTATTAACAAAAGATGAACCAAAGTTAATTTGGATAACGCCACCATTTTTTGCTAGGGCTTTAATCATGTCATCGTCCATATTACGCTCAAAGCCTGGGACAAAGCTGCGTAATGATGAGTGCGAAGCAATAACAGGAGCCTTACTTATCGCGACAGTTTGATAAAAAGCATCATCGGATACGTGCGAGATATCTATCATCATGCCGATGTTATTCATTGCCACGACTAACTCTTTACCAAAAGGGCTTAAGCCTTTCCATTTGCGTCTAATGTCATAACTTGAGTCTGCAATATGGTTGCTTTCAGAGTGGGCTAAAGTGATATAGCGAATGCCACGATCATAAAAGTGTTGTAGGTTTTCTAATTTGCCATCGATAGGGGTGCCATTCTCCATGCCTAAGGCTAAAGAAATTTTACCGCTACCAAACTGGTCAATAACATCTTTGCTATCTGGCGCCATGGCGAATTTATGAGGAGCCCGGCCAACTAAGGCTTCCATACCGTCGATTAATTGATTTGCTAATAAAAAGCCACCACCGCTACGTTCGTAAGATGCCGGAATATAAATCGACATAAAAGGTGCGTTTAAACCACCTTGGATCGCCCTTGGATAATCGAAATCGCCACGTTGCGTCTTCTTGCTAACATCTTCCCAGTCGTTTTTTAAACGGTAAGGTACATCAATATGGGTGTCGATAATAATGTGCTTTTGCGCCAATTGCATAGCTTTGGTTTCATAGTCCACTACTGCAGGTTTGCTGCTACAAGCGGCAAGGCTTAATACAATCGCACTAGCGAGAGTCGATTTAATCAATTTATTCATAATATGTCTCAGTTAGGGGCAGGCTCTAATTGTGTACATATTACGCTATCTGGCGCAAGTAAAGTAAGACCAATAGCAGATAACTTGCTGTAGATTAATAAGTGGGTTACTGCGTTAATGGGCTTAAATCGGTATACTAATAGCTGAATATTTTTAGAGACTTTAATATGAAAACACGATTTAGCTTAAGCCGTTTTAGTGGCGTTAGTGGTATCGCCCTAAGCGTTTTATTGTCATTTAATCTTGCAGCGGCAACCGTTGATTTAGAAAAAACCATGAAAGAAATGGCTTTTCAATATAAAAAAGCGCATGAAGCAACAACGATAGTACAACTGACTCCGCATATTGAAAATTTAAAACTATTAACTCAAACCTCATTAACCGCTGAGTTCCCTGAAGATAAAGCGGATAAGTTTAAGCAAGGCTTAGAGCTAGTGCTACAGGAATTAACAGCTGCAGAGCACGCATTAGATGCGCAAAATTTAAGCGCAGCTAAGCAGCATTTAAAAGCGGTTGATAAATTACGTAAGCAATATCATAAGCACCGTAAAGTGAGTATTTGGCAGCTTTTATTTGGTTAATACTAAGCCTGAAACTTAATGGCTACTAGGCTAATAATCTATTTATGATTGAAGACCTTAAGCTTCTATCAATAGGAGCTAGTGACATGATTACGCAAAAAAGTTGGTTTTTTATGTTG
Source organism: Rheinheimera sp. WS51 (assembly GCF_050936095.1). Lineage (NCBI taxonomy): Bacteria > Pseudomonadati > Pseudomonadota > Gammaproteobacteria > Chromatiales > Chromatiaceae > Rheinheimera > Rheinheimera sp. WS51. Next base: position 71,597 of record NZ_JBOTRC010000004.1, on the reverse strand, counting down.
AGCAGGGTAGTCTGTTTTACAACAAAATCATATTGTATTAAATAATCACTATCTCTTCATTCGCCTAGCTTGGAGCAACGCATGAAATCTTTGCCACTATGGGTAACAACAGCCATTCTTTCGGTAGGCTTAGTTGGCTGCAATAATGCCACAGTACCTAACACTGAAAAAACAGCAATAGCTGCTGCTACTTCCGAAATTCGCAAAAATAATACGCTATTACAACCTTGGACAGGTCCATATCAAGGTGTACCGGCTTTTGACAAAATGTCATTAGCTGATTTAAAACCAGCATTAGAATTTGGTATGCAGCAACAACTAGCTGAAATTGATGCTATTACCAATAATCCTGAAGCGGCTAACTTTGAAAATACTATTGTCGCTTTAGAAAAAGCAGGTGAAGATTTAAGCCGAGTTTTTAGATATTACGGAATTTGGAGTTCTAATAAATCTTCAGCAGAATTTAGAGCCATTCAAAAAGAAATGGCGCCAAAGTTGTCTGCGTTTTCGTCAAAAATCACGCAAAATGAAGCCTTGTTTAAACGCGTAGAGGCTGTTTATCATTCTGATGAATATAAAAAACTTACCTCAGAGCAACAGCGTCTTACTCATTTAGTTTATTTAGGCTTTGCCAATAATGGTGCAACTTTAGATGCTGAGAAAAAACAGCGTTATGCTGAAATTAATCAACGCTTAGCGCAACTTTATACTGCATTTTCTAGCAATGTATTAGCCGATGAAGAAGGCTATGTATTGTATTTAACCGAAGATCAACTCGGTGGTTTGCCGCAATCCTATATTAACGGTGCCGCTTCAGCTGCGAAAACCCGTGGTAAAGAAGGCATGTATGCGGTTACTAATACTCGCTCTTCTATGGATCCATTTTTAACCTATTCAACCGATCGTGCTTTACGTGAAAAAGTATGGAATACCTATTACAGCCGTGGTGATAATGGCGATGAACATGATAACAATGCGCTAATTACCGAAATTTTAGCCCTACGTGATGAGCGTGTTGGCTTATTAGGCTTTGATAACTACGCGACTTGGCGCTTGCAAGATAGAATGGCGAAAAAGCCAAGCAATGCGATGAATTTAATGATGTCGGTTTGGCCTGCGGCTATTGCTCGGGTTGAAGAAGAAGTGGCTGATATGCAAGCTTTAGCCGATAAACTAGGTGACAATATAGACATTGAAGCTTGGGATTACCGCTATTACGCTGAAAAAGTGCGTAAAGAAAAGTATGACCTAGATTCTAATGAAGTTAAGCAGTATTTACAGCTAGATAAGCTGCGTGAAGCCATGTTCTATGTTGCTGGTCGTTTATTTAACTTTAACTTTACGCCAGTACCAGAGGGCAGTGTGCCTGTGTTTCATGAAGACGTGAAAGTGTGGCATGTTACTGATAAAACCACAGGCGAAGAAATAGGCTTATGGTATTTAGATCCTTTTGCTCGCCAAGGTAAACGCTCAGGTGCTTGGGCGACAAGTTATCGTGGATACAGTACCTTTGATGGTCAGAAAAATGTGTTGTCTTCTAATAACTCTAACTTTATGAAAGGCGCACCGGGCGAGCCTGTATTAATTTCATGGGATGATGCGACTACCTACTTCCATGAGTTTGGCCATGCCTTACATGCCTTATCGGCTAAAGTGACATACCCAACCTTAAATGGTGGCGTGCGTGACTACACAGAGTTTCAGTCGCAATTATTAGAGCGCTGGTTATTAACCGATGAAGTTATTAATAAATACTTAGTGCACAGTGAAACTGGCAAACCTATGCCAAAAGAGCTGGTAGAAAAAATCAAAAAAGCGGCTACTTTTAATTCGGGCTTTAAAACAACTGAATATTTAGCTTCAGCCATTATTGATTTAAAACTGCATATGTTAGATGACCCTAGCAATGTTGACCCTGACGCTTTTGAGCGTGATACTTTAAATGCCATGAATATGCCAAAAGAAATTGTTATGCGTCACCGTACACCGCAGTTTGGCCATGTTTTCTCAGGCGAAGGGTATGCGGCTGCTTATTATGGCTATATGTGGGCTGAAGTTTTAACCTCAGATGCAGCTGAAGCCTTTGCTGAGGCTCCAGGTGGTTTTTACGATAAAGAAGTCGCAGACAAACTGGTTAAGCATTTGTTTAGCGTACGTAACGCGGTAGACCCAGCAGAAGCTTACCGTGCATTCCGTGGTCGTGATGCGACTATTGATGCTTTAATGCGTGATCGTGGCTTCCCAGTACCGAAGAAATAGCCAAAGAGCTAGTATTTAATGGCGAACAAAAAGGCCCTATTCATTGAATAGGGCCTTTTTTTATTTTTATCTAAAAGATAAAAGCAATTTGGTGCGGTTATTCGCCGCTAATACCGGCATAAACGTGCTGAACGTCGTCATCTGCATCAATAGCGTCTAAAAAAGCTTCTACTTCAGCTAGGGCATCTTCGTCAGTTAAAGTAACTGGATTGTTGGCGCGATAAACTAACCGAGCTGTATTTACGCTAAAGCCAAATTCAGGCAAGGCTTTACTAACTAAGTCTAAATCTGCCGCCTCGGTTAAAAACACCATATCGCCATCATCACCGTCTTCAAAATCTTGAGCGCCAGCTTCAATAGCCGCTAATTCAGCATCGGCATCTGGACTGGTTGGCGTGGCCTCTATTTGGCCTAGGTGTTTAAAGTCCCAAGAAACTGCACCAGAGGTGGCTAATTGGCCTTTGCGAAATAAAATACGCATACTCATAGCGCTACGGTTTTTGTTGTCGGTTAAGCATTCAACAATAACAGGCACCTGATGAGGGGCAAAGCCTTCATAAACAACAGTTTCATAGTTCGCTGGGCCATCTAATAAGCCGGCACCTTTTTTAATGGCTCGCTCTAGAGTATCTTTAGGCATTGACGCTTTTTTTGCTGCATCAATGGCTGAGCGTAATTTTGCGTTCATATCAGGATCGGCGCCATTTCGTGCAGCAACGGCAATTTCTTTTGCCAGTTTGGTAAAAATGCGGCCTTTCGCATTAGCGGCATCTAGCTTATGTTTGGCTTTCCACTGAGCGCCCATAATTTTGATCCTATTTTTGTTAGTCGTAAGTAGGGCGCTAGTCTAGCGAATTGCAGGCTTTTAACGCAATAAAAAAGAGTGTAGCTCAAGCATTTTTTTCAAGGTTAATACTGCAATTGGTGCAGTAACTCAGCTAAGTTAGGCTGCCAGAAATCAGATTTTTTAACCCGATTATTTATAACAAGTACGCCTTCTTCTGCTAGCCGTTGTTGCTGTTTTAGTGCGGTTGCTGTGCCTATGGCAAAAGCAAGTTGGCGATCACTGCGAATTACCCTATGCCAGGGCAAGGCCAGATTAGAGGGGCTAGAGCTTAACGCTTTGCCTACTAACCTTGCGCGGCCAGGTAGCCCTGTTAAGTCAGCAATTTGACCATAGCTGGCAACGTTACCTTTAGGGATCTGCAGCACAGTTTGCCAAATACGGTGATATTTTGGATTAGCAGCTAAACTGGCTGCATTTGATGGCTTGTTAATGGTTACCATAGCGACAGCTTTACATGCGCCGAGGTACGACAGTTTTGCCCACAGGAGCTAAAGTAAGTAGGGCTAATTTGATATGCTGAATACCAAAAGGAATGCCGATAATGGTTAAAAAGCACGCCAATGCCGAACCTAAATGGCCTATAGCTAACCAGATACCAAAGACTAAAAACCAAATAATATTGCCAATAGTACCTAAGGTGCCCGTGCCAATATCATGGCGCTGATTAACATAACTACGGTTTATCGCTTCTTGGCCAAAGGGCCAAAAAGCCATTTCACCAATTACAAAGCAAGAGCGGCCGTATGGAATACCAATAATACTGATAAAGCATAAAATACCGATAAACCACCACATTAGGCCCATAAAAAAACCGCCTAAAATAAACCAAAGTAAGTTAAAAAGTAATCTAAATAAGCCCATTGCTTGCTCCGTTAATTGTGTATCTTGATTAAAGCATAAATAAGGCAAAAGTTACGCCATAATTTTATTGTTATAAATCAATCAACTATAAATGATAAGATTTTATGTTGTGCTAATTAGACCTATTTTTAGTAAAATTAACCACTTAAACAAATAAAAATTATTACTTGGCTGAGTTTTTTGGCTAAATTATAAAGGCAATAACTTGGATATTAAGCAAATGCAACAGCAAATCAAGGCTGTAGCTTTCGATTTAGATGGCACCTTAGTTGATTCAGCATTAGACTTTGCTGCGATTTGCCAAGCTATTGGTTGGCCAGTGGGAACGCCCTTGCTAGAGCGGTTAGCGCAAACCGAAGATCCTAAGCTTTATCAAACCGCATTAGATGTTATTTATCAACACGAAATGGCTGGTGCGGCTTTAGCAACGTGGATCCCAGGTGCAGAAGAATGTTTACAAGCGCTTACTTCTGCCAATATACCCTTAGCATTATTTACGCGTAATATGCGCCAAGCAACCGAGCTAACCATGCAACGTCTGGCCATACCTATTGAGCTAGTAGTAACACGTGATGACTTCGCTGCTAAGCCAGATCCTGCAGGCTTATTACATATAGCACAGCAGTTGCAGCTAGCCCCAGAGCAGATCTTGTATGTGGGCGATTATATTTATGACTTACAAGCTGCCGCAAATGCCGGCATGCCATCTTGTTTATTTTTAAATAGCACTAACCAACATTTTAGCGCAGAAGCCACTTGGACTATTGCGCATTTTGACCAGCTTAGAGCGGCATTTACAACTTAGTTTGTGCTTAATTGCGGTAACTTAGCAGAGTTAACTTAGTAATTTTTATCATCCATAACTTGCTTAGCACGCTGTGCTCGGTTTAAGTCAGGGCTAAAGTGCCAGCCTTGAATATTGTCATTAATTAATTGATATAACGCATCAATATGCTCAGGCTCGGCATTTAGAGCGCTAATATATTCATAGCGCTGGCCACCTGCTTGTAAAAAGTACTCTTTATTTTCTTCTGCTATTTCTTCTAGCGTTTCTAAGCAGTCAGCAGAGAAGCCAGGGCAAAATATTTGCACGGCGTTAACGCCAGTAGCGGGTAAGCTTTTTAAGGTTTCATCGGTGTAAGGCTTTAACCATTCTTCACGGCCAAACCGTGACTGAAAGGTAGTGAGATATTGGTCGGCGCTAAGGCCTAATTGCTCGGCAATTAAACGCGAGGTTTTATAACATTGGCAGTGGTAAGGATCGCCATTAGTTAAGTAGCGCTTAGGAATACCATGATAAGAAAAAATAAGCTTGTCAGCTTTGCCATGTTGCTGCCAGTGGCGTTGAATATGGGCTGCAGCAGCGGCAATAAAGGGCTTATAATCAGCATAGTGTGAAACAAAACGAAGATCGGGCAGCCAGCGACGCTTAACAAAATTTTCAGCGATGGCATCAAAGGTAGAAGCTGAGGTAGAGGCTGAGTATTGTGGATATAACGGCAGTACCACTAATTTACGCACGCCTTGTTTAAACATGTTATCTAATACCGACTCTATGCTGGGATTGCCATAACGCATAGCAAAATCAACCACAATATCATCACGGCCCGCTTGAGAAAACTTAGTGGCAAGCGCCTCTGCTTGAGCTTGAGTATGAAATAATAATGGTGAACCTTGTTCGGTAAACACGGTGGCATAAGCCTTAGCCGAGCGCTTTGGCCGTATTTGTAAAATAACGCAATTTAAGACAAACCACCAAATTAACCTAGGCACCTCAACTACCCGAGGATCCGATAAAAATTGCTTTAAATAGCGTTTTAAGGCCGGTTTAGTTGGCGCATCTGGTGTGCCTAAATTGGTGATTAAAACGCCTACTTTATCGGGCTGCTGATGATCGAACTGAGTGGTATTAATATAGCGCATAGTAATTATTAGACTCTTGTTAAAGTAAACTGCTATTAACTTAAGCTAGCAGATAAGAAGCCAAAAGATGAGGCTTAATAAAATAGAATACTTACACAGTACGTTTAAACTGGCCAAAAAGTTTACTTATATAAATAATTACCGTGATCTTAACAGTTTAAGCTTGGGATAAGTATGCTCTAGAACAAGACAACACTATGAAATGAACTTTCATAGTGTTGTAAGGCTATTTTACTTTTAGTGATTATGGCCGCCTTCACCGTGGGCATGGCCATGGGCTAACTCTTCTGTGGTGGCTGGGCGTACAGAAGTAATATTGATTAAAAAGTTTAAGCTTTTGCCGGCTAGCGGGTGATTAGTATCAACATCGGCTTTAAACATACCCATTTTTACAATTGTCACTTGGCGTTGGCCATGCTCGGTTTGCACCACCGCAGTCATACCCACTTTCCATTTTTTTGCGCCCATTAAGTGTTTTACTTGGACACTTTGTATGGCATTTTTATCACGCTCACCATAGGCTTGCTCAGGTGTTAAATTAATATCTAACTCATCACCTGCTTGCTTACCTTCCATGGCTTGCTCTAATGCGGCCAACATTTGTTGGTGGCCGTGTAAATACAATAAAGGACCATCACTGTTAGATTTTTTGTTCGAGTTTTCTAATTCAACTTTCTGGCCTGAAGTAATATCAGATAAGACATAGTGGAATTGAACGACGGTATCTTTGCTAATTTGCATAATGTGCTCTGCTCATAATAAAAAGCCTATTATCCCGCTGTTAATGGCAAAGGTCGATAGCTTTTATAAAAGGAACTTTAAGCTAGGTTAAAAGTGCGGCTTAAACAGGTTTAAGCCGCGTTTTTAAATTAGCCGCCTAAACTAGGTTGCCGCTTTCATGCTGCTAACAAATTGCTGTAAGGCTAAGCGTAATTCGGCAGGTTGCTGTGGATGTTGCTCAATGAGTTTGACAATAGCCGAGCCAGAAATCGCACCCGCTGCGCCGCTGTTAAGTGCCGCTTTAACATGCGCTGGCGTAGAAATACCAAAGCCCAATAAAGGCGGAGCAGGGTTATAACTGCGTATGCGGGTTATAAGTTCATCTGTAGGCATAGCGGCTACCGTTTCAGTGCCAGTGACACCAGCGCGGCTAAGTAAATAGGTATAGCCACGACCATAAGAGGCAATTTGCCGTAAGTCTTCATCGTCAATATTAGGTGGTACTATATAAATTGGCGCTATATTGTGTTTAATAGCTGCTTGGCGAAAGGGCTTACTTTCATGCAAAGGCACATCGGCAATCAGCACTGAGTCAACACCGGCCGCTGCGGCTTGGCTATAAAAGTTATCAATGCCACGGGCCATGACTAAATTAGAATACAGCAACAAACCAATAGGGATATTCGGGCTGTAGGCGCGTACCTTAGCGATAATATCAAAACATATTGCGGGCGTAACACCTGCGGCTAAAGCACGAATATTGGCGCTTTGAATTGTTGGGCCATCGGCAATAGGATCAGAAAAGGGGATGCCTAGCTCTAAGGCATCGGCACCGGCATCAATTAAGGTTTTAATTATCGCAAAAGATAAATCTGGGCCAGGATCACCAATAGTAATAAAAGGCACAAAGGCGCCTTGCTGTTGTTTATTTAATTGATCAAACATCTGCTGGTAACGCTTCATGGTTATTCTCCTTGCTGGCCACTTTGTTGCAAGATGCTATGAACATGGCTTAAGTCTTTATCGCCACGCCCTGATAAGTTGACCAATAATACGGTTGGCTCGGTTGCTGTTGTTGCCATTTTTAATGCCTGAGCTAGTGCATGCGAGCTTTCTAAGGCTGGAATAATGCCTTCTTTGTTCGCGAGTAATTGAAAGGCAGCTAAGGCTTCATCATCATTAATAGCAATATAGCTGGCACGGCCGGTTTGTTTTAAATGGGTATGTTGTGGGCCAACGGCTGGATAGTCTAAACCAGCTGAAATAGAGTAAGACTCTTCAATTTGGCCATCTGCGGTTTGCATAATAGCAGTATAAGCGCCATGTAAAATGCCGTAGCTACCGGTGCTAAGTGCTGCGCCATGCTGATGAGTGGTTATGCCTTTACCGCCAGGTTCAACGCCAATTAAGGCAACATCTGTTTCTTTTATAAAGTCATTGAAGATGCCAATGGCGTTAGAGCCACCGCCAACACAAGCAATAACAGCATCAGGTAATTTCCCTTCGGCTTTTACTATTTGCTGCTTGGCTTCTTCACCAATCATTTTTTGGTATTCCCGAACAATAGTCGGAAACGGATGTGGCCCAGCGGCAGTGCCTAACAAGTAATGCGCGGTTGCGTAATTAGCTGACCAATCACGCATGGCTTCGTTCACGGCATCTTTTAAGGTGCCAGAGCCGCTAGTAACTGGAATGACAGTTGCGCCCATTAACTTCATGCGAAACACGTTAGGCTGCTGGCGCTCTATATCTTTAGCGCCCATATAAATGCGACAACTTAAGCCTAGTAAGGCGCAAGCTAATGCGGTGGCGACGCCATGTTGGCCGGCCCCGGTTTCTGCTATTACCTGTTTTTTACCCATCCGCTTGGTTAATAAGGCTTGGCCTAATACCTGATTAGTTTTATGGGCGCCACCATGCAGGAGATCTTCCCGCTTTAAATAAATTTTCACTAACGGATTAGGCGAAATATTCCGGCATAAAGTTAGAGGGGTTGGTCGGCCGGCATAATGAGTGAGTAACTGTTGAAATTCAGCCTGAAACTCAGGATCTTGTTGGGCGTCAACAAAAGCTTGCTCTAGCTGCTTTAAAGCTGGCACTAATAATTGCGGTACAAACATACCGCCGTATTCACCAAAATACGGATTAAGTTTTAACTCACTCATAAATAAATTCTCTGATCTGGATAAAAGTTGACTGAATTTTGTTAGTGTCTTTAATGCCAGGCGCGGTTTCTAAACCGGAATTAAAATCTAAGCCTGCAACCTCTAGCTTTAAGGCATCAGTGACATTGTCGGCATTTAAACCGCCCGCTAACATTATTGGGATCGTTGGTAATTGCTGTTGCAATAAAGCCCAATCAAAACGCAGGCCACTGCCGCCTTGCTGTGTTGGGTGAAAGCTATCTAGCAAGACTCTATCAAGGCTATGGCCTATTAAGCGGCTAAACTGCGGTAAGCTGTCTTTAATTCTATAGGCCTGCCAAATTTCACAGTTGGCGGGTAATAAAGGTTTAAGTTGTTGAATGTAATCGTCCGTTTCATCGCCATGTAATTGCACAGCACTTAGGTTTAACTGCTGGGCATGGTTGGCAACTTGTGCAACATCAGCATTGACAAAAACACCGACATAACATAACGGCGCCGCCTGCCTAATTTGTATGGCTTGTTGCAAAGTAACCGCACGCGCTGATGCAGGATAAAAAATAAAGCCGCCATATTTAGCGCCTGCAGCGTAGGCTGCTTTGGCGGCTTCAGCTTGGGTTAAACCACAAATTTTATGCTCGCCTAATACGAGATCACGCGTCGCTTGGGCTAAATTCGCTTGCGCCATTAATGAGCTGCCAACTAAAAAAGCATCGGCCACTTGTGATAAGCGACGTACTTGCTGGTTAGTATAAATGCCAGATTCTGATACAACAGTTACTCCCGTGGGGATAAGCTTTGCTAGCTCGAAGCTGGTATTTAAATTGGTATCTAAGCTGCGTAAATCACGGTTATTGATGCCAATTAATTCGGCATTTAATGCGACGGCTCGCAAGGTTTCTTCTTTATTACTGACCTCGGTTAAAACCGTCATGTTCAGTGATTTAGCCACAGCGGCTAATTCGCTATATTCGGCATCATCTAACACCGATAACATCAGCAATACGGCATCAGCGCCACAGTGTCGGCCTAAATAAATTTGATAGCTATCAATAATAAAGTCTTTATGTAATAACGGCTTATTTACTAAAGCTCGCATAGTGGCTAGGTAGTCATAGTTGCCTTGAAAGAACGTCTCATCTGTTAATACTGAAATACAATCGGCATATTGACTGTAAACGTCAGCTAATTGCTGCAAGTCGAAGTCAGGACGAATCAAGCCCTTAGACGGCGAGGCTTTTTTACATTCTAAAATAAACCTTGGCCCAACTTGTTGTAACGCAGCTAAAAAATCATGTTGGCTAGGGACTAACTGAATTTTAAAGCTTGGTAATGGCTTTTGCTGCTTTAATGCCGCCACTTCGCCTTTTTTATGCTCAATAATGTTGGCTAAAACGTTAGGCATAGCCTCATTACTTATGGTCATGGCTTACTTCCTTAAACTGTTGCAGGGTGTTGTAGGCTTGCTTGGTTTGTAGCAACTGTAAAACTTGTTTTGTATTAGCTATTAAATCATCGCCTAAGCCAGTAATTTTCATCATAGCGGCAACATTAACAGCAACTGCCTGATTATGAGCAGCTGCGCCTTGGCCTTGTAATATAGCTAAGGTTGCCGCAGCATTTTCGGCCGGTTCACCACCTGCTAGCTCGCTTAATGGGGTTGTGGCTAAACCAAAATCACGAGGCGTTAAGGTAAATTGACGAATTTCACCTTGGTGTAACTCTGATACTGTTGTTGGGCCATGCAGGGCTATTTCGTCACAACCACTACCATGCACTACCCAAGCGCGCTTTACACCAAGCTGCTGCAAGGCCTCGGCCATGACGTTACATAACTTGGCATCATAAACGCCAAGTAATTGAAAATCAGGACAAGCTGGATTAACTAAAGGCCCTAACAAATTAAAAATAGTCCGGCTTTTTAAACTATTACGTACCGGCATAGCGTGCTTAATGCCAGCATGATACTGGGGGGCAAATAAGAAGCTGCAACGACTTTGCTTTAAGCTAGTCGCAGCTTGCTGTGGTGTCATGGCAATATTAACGCCCAATTGTTCCAGTAAATCGGCAGAGCCTGAGCGCGATGACACACTGCGATTACCATGTTTAATTACCGACATCCCCATAGCCGCGGCGACAATAGCGGCGGTAGTTGAAATATTAATGCTATCGCTGCCATCTCCCCCTGTGCCACAGCAATCTATACTAGGGCTAATTCGCTCGGGTAGTTTAAGGGCAGTTTGCCGCATCGCACTGGCAGCGCCGGCAATTTCAGCTGCTGTTTCACCGCGCATTTTCAGCGCGACTAATAAAGCAGTTAAATGTATCGGCTCAACTTCGCCTTTAACGACAGCAGTAAAAAACTGCTCGGCTTGCTCAAAGCTAAGTGACTGGCCAGTTAAGCTGTGCTGGACTAAATCTAACACAGTTGAATGACCTGTTGGGTTTATTGGCGCTTTTACCGCGGCTAAAACAGACTGACTCATGCTTGGCTCCGTAATAAATACGCAATGCTTTGCTGTAAAAGCGGCTTGCCTAAAGTAGTTAAAATAGATTCGGGATGAAATTGAAAGCCCAGCATACGCTGCTCTTCGTTAATTACCGCCATGGGAATATGGCGCTCGCTAGCTAACAAGGTTAAGGCATTAGGTAGCTCTGTTGCCATTAATGAGTGATAACGGGCAACGGTAAAAGGATTAGGTAAGTTGGCAAAAACAGTATGTTCAATCAATGAGATGGCAGACGTTTTGCCATGAATTGTTTCACCTGCACAGCCGACGGTTCCACCAAAGTGCTCAACTATGGCTTGATGACCTAAGCAAATGCCTAGTATTGGAATATCACCGGCGCAGAGCTTAATTAATTCAGGCATACAACCGGCTTTAGCTGGGCTGCCCGGGCCTGGAGATAATACTAATAACACCTTATCGGTTTCAGCTTGCATTTGCTGGTAAATATAAGCCGCTGGTACGGTGTTTCTGTACAGTCTAACGGTAAAGCCCAGTTGAGCAAATTCATCGACTAAGTTGTAACTAAAGGAGTCGATATTATCCAGTAAGTAAATAATGCTCATAATTTATACCTCAAGTGCTGAACTAGTTGCTGCTGTGTTTGATGTGGTGACGGGGGCTGATGTTGTGGCATGAGCACTTAAAATGGCATTAATTACCGCTTGAGCTTTACTGCGGGTTTCGTTGGCTTCATCTTGTGGTACAGAGTCGAACACGACACCAGCACCGGCTTGAATATAAGCGGTATTATTAGCAACATAAGCAGAGCGAATAACAATGCAACTATCAAAGTCGCCATTACCGGTTAAATAACCAACAGCCCCGCCATAACTGCCTCGGCGCTTGCCTTCTACGCCACGAATTAACTCAGCGGCTTTAACTTTAGGCGCACCCACTAAAGTGCCCATATTCATGCAAGCCTGATAAGCATGTAAGGCGTCTAGCTCAGGTTTTAAGGTGCCAATAACGCGAGAAACTAAGTGCATAACATAAGAGTAACGGTCAACCTTAAGTAACTCTTTAACATAGCGACTCCCGGCAACGCTTATTCTGGCAACATCATTACGGGCTAAATCAACGAGCATCAGATGTTCGGCTTTTTCTTTTTCGTCTTGGCGTAGCTCTAATTCAATTCGGCTATCTAGGTCGTGATCTATACTGCCATCAGCGGCAAAACCACGGCGTCGCGTGCCAGCGATAGGGTAAATTTCAACTTGGCGGTTACTTTGCTCATATTTAAGAGCCGACTCAGGCGATGCGCCAAATAAAGTAAAAGCGGCATCTTGCAAATAAAACATATAAGGGCTGGGGTTTTGTTGCTTTAACTTAGCGTAAGCGGCAAATGGATTGGGGCAGGCTAGGCTAAAACAGCGAGAGGGGACTACTTGAAAAATATCGCCGGCGACGATGCGCTGTTTTAATTGCTCTACTTGAGCCATAAAAGTTTCATCGCTGATATCCACGTTAACCTCTGGGTTTATAGCTTTATCAGAAGTGGCCTTAGAAGCCGTGGCTAATGGGCTAGTTAAGAGTTGTTTAAATTGCTCCAGACGGTTGCCAATAGTAAAACAGTTGGTTGGCGCTTGCTCGCCACAAAAAACATTACCAATAAGCCGGCTTTGCTTAGTTTTATGATCAAGCACTAGCAAGGTTTCTGCTAAATAAAATACATAGTCTGGACATTGGTTTTCTGCCATAGGCACATCGGGTAATTGCTCAACGGTAGCCACCATGTCATAGCTTATAGCCCCCCCTAAAAACACGGCATAAGCTTCATCTGAATGACATCGTAATTGTTGCTGAATTAAACGCAGAGCACTAAAAGGATTCGGTTGTAATAAGCGTAGGTTTTCTTCTAACAGCGGATCGGGTTGGCTAAAGGTAAGTTGCAGTAGTTTAGGGCTTAATAGGGTTTGCGCTAAGGGCTTCAGTTTCTCGGCTAAATAGGGCAGTAAACTTTGGCCATTAGCACTTACTGCCGTGATTGCTACCTGTAAGCCATTGCATTCTATGCGTAAGGCGGCATCAAGTAGCATTATGCTTTTAACACTATTTTTACTGTCAATTTCAGCCGACTCAAGCAGCATAGAATAATGGCTGCTGGCACTAAGTTGCTGGAAGCGGCTTAATACATCCTTAGGGTAAGGAACCGGCAGCGTCATACTGGCTACTTCGCCGCTTACTTGGGTTATGTGGCTAAAAATCATTTTTTATTATGTCCTTAATTATCAACAGCTTTAATAGTTTTTCTAAAGTGATTGTTTTTTGCTGACGCGGACATATAAAAAAGCCCGCTTCTTGCGAAAACGGGCTTCAGGTAATTACAGCGAATACAACGCCTTACACACGCCCGTTGGGAATGTGCCACCACCAATTGATTAAGGTTAAGCTTGTTGTAAATTGCATTAGTAATTACATCAGTATGAGTTAAGTTGCCAACATCAAACCGCAAAACGGGCTAGTGCGTCAAGACTTTACTTAGAAAAAAGTTAAAAAAATGCAATAAAAACCATTTTTAAGCCTGTTTTGGTGAAAATAGGCATCGCTTATTTTGTGCTTAGTGGTAGCTGTGCGACAATAAGGCATAATTTGAGGTGCAGATGAAAATTGATTTACACAGCCATACTTTTTGTTCCGACGGTGTGCTTTCGCCTACTGAGTTAGTTATTCGCGCCGTGGATAAAGGCGTAGATGCGTTAGCCATTACCGATCATGATACTGTTGCTGGGCTTGCTGAAGCTAAAGAGAGCATTTCTAAGCAACAATTGCCGTTGCAACTGATAAATGGTGTTGAAATTTCAACAAGTTGGCAAAACTTTGAAATTCATATTGTTGGTTTAAATATTGACCCAACAAATGCATGTTTTTTGCAGCAGCTAGCCAGTCAGCAGCAACGCCGATTAGAGCGGGCTGAAGAGATGGCGCGTCGTTTAGCTAAAAGTAATATTCCGGATGTATTGCCAGCGGTGTTAGCACTTGCTAACGGTGCAGCCCTAACTCGAACACACTTTGCTCGACATTTGGTGAATATTGGTCAAGCCAGTAGTATGAATAATGTGTTTAAGAAGTTTTTAGGCCGAGGCAAAATTGGCTATGTACCAAATAGCTGGGTTGAGATGGCCCAAGCGGTGCAGTGGATCCAAGCCGCGGGCGGAGAAGCCGTGCTGGCGCATCCACTCAAATATAAAATAAACACTAAATGGTTAAAGCGTTTATTAGCCGATTTTGCTGCGGCTAAGGGCGATGCCGTTGAGATTATTTCCCCCCAGCAAACCCCACAACAACGCCGAGATTTATGGGCCTTATGCCAACAGCATGGCTTTTCAGCTTCTGTGGGATCAGACTTTCATCAGCCAACAACTTGGAATGAGCTGGGAAAAAACCTATATTTACCTGACGATGTGCTTCCTGTTTGGCATCATTGGCCGTTAGCACAAACGGCAAAAGGGAATTTAAGCAATTAATTTTCATTAGCCCCTTTGCTAAAAATTAAAAATAGAACGAAAGTAGAGTAACTATGAGCCAATTTTTTCATATTCATCCTGACAATCCACAACAGAGATTGTTAAAACAAGCCGTGCAAATAATTAGGCAAGGCGGTGTTGTTATTTATCCAACAGACAGTGGCTATGCTTTAGGCTGCGCGGTAGGTAACAAAGGCGCTATGGAGCGTATTATACAAATTAGACAAATAAGTGGTGATCACGACTTTACCTTAACTTGCCGCGATTTATCTGAATTGTCAGTCTATGCTAAGGTAGAAAATACCGCTTTTCGTTTAATTAAAAATAATACGCCAGGGGCTTATACCTTTATTTTACGTGGTACCAAAGAAGTGCCGAAACGTTTGTTAAATGATAAAAAGAAAACCATTGGTATTCGCATACCTGAGAACAAGGTCGCGCTGGCTTTATTAGAAGAGCTAGGTGAGCCTATGTTATCAACCAGCTTAATTTTACCCGGCCAACGTTTCGCTGAAAGTGATCCTGAAGAAATGCGCTCTCAGCTTGAAAAGCAAGTCGATTTAATTATGCACGGTGGCATTATTGGGGAAGAGCCAACAACAGTGGTCGATTTATCTGAAGATAGACCGGTTATCGTGCGTGAAGGCCGTGGTGATATTTCGCCTTTTAACTAATAACAGTCAATAATACTGTGAACGAAAATTCAGGCAAAAAGCCAACTGTAAGCTCTTTTGGAGAGAATCCTCAGACTATAAAGACGCTTACAGTACAGCAGCCTTTGCCATTAGCTTTTGTTCGTGGCGAAGCGGTGATGCAGCATCCGGATGATCTTTATATTCCACCAGGTGCGCTAGAAATATTATTAGATGCCTTTGAAGGACCGCTGGATTTTCTGCTGTATATTATACGCAAACATAAATTTGATATCGTCGATTTACCAGTTAACGAAATCACCTTGCAATACATGGAATATATCGACCTAATGCAAGGGCTTAACTTTGAGTTAGCGGCTGAATATTTAGTAATGGCCGCCATGTTAGCGGAAATAAAGTCGCGCTTGTTACTGCCTCGCCATACCGATATAGAAGCCGAGGAAGCCGACCCTAGGGCAGAGTTGATCCGCCGTTTACAAGAGTACGAAATTTATAAGCAGGCTGCGACAGAGCTGGATCAATTACCCCGTGATGAGCGAGATTGGTTTAACGCTAATGCCAGTTTAGATGACAATTTTGCGCCTTTAGTGGTTTTGCCTGATGTTGAACTAGCCGATTTAGCCTTAGCGTTAAAAGACATTGTTAAACGCAGTAAAGACTTTCAGCATCATCATATCAAGCGTGAAAACCTGTCTACCCGAGAACGAATGAGTCAAATATTAGCCTTACTGGCAGAGCATAATGGTTATTTAGCTTTTAGTGCCTGTTTTGAACCTAGTGAAGGCCGAACTGGGGTGGTAGTGAGTTTTTTAGCTATATTAGAGTTAAGTAAAGAAAAGCGGATCGACATTGTTCAAGTTGAAGCTTATGCGCAAATACATGTCAAACTAGCAATAAGTGAGGCATAATGGCGACGAAAATTAATGATGCCCAATTAACCCAATTAATTGAGGCGGCTATTTTCTCTGCAGATAAGCCACTAAGCGCAGCTCAGCTGCAAGCAACCGTATTAGAAGGCTTAGCTGTTAGTAAAAAACGCTTAAACGCAGTGTTAGAGCAACTTATTGCAGATTACGCAGGCCGTGGCGTCAGTTTAAACTTAACTGCGTCGGGTTATCGTTTTCAAACTAAACCTGAGTTAAGTGATTATTTAGCGCGATTATGGCCAGAGCGCTCCCCTAGGTATTCGCGGGCGGTATTAGAAACCTTAGCATTAATTGCTTATCGCCAGCCAATTACTCGGGGGGAAATTGAAGACATTCGTGGTGTGTCAGTAAGCAGCCAGATTATGCGTACTTTAGTTGATCGCGAGTGGGTGAAACTAGTGGGCCATAAAGAAGTACCTGGCCGTCCTGGTCTTTATGCTACTACCGATGTTTTTTTAGATTATTTTGGCTTACAAAATTTAAGCCAATTACCCGAATTGCCTGAGTTTCAGGCTATGAGTATAGATTTAGCAGACACTGTCGGGATGACAGAGGAGATACATTAATGAGTGAAAAAAGTAAAAGCAAAAAAGTTGTTGGTGAAAAATTACAAAAAGTGTTAGCTCGCGCAGGCGTGGGTTCAAGACGAGAAATGGAACAATGGATAAGCAGTGGCCGAGTAACAGTAGATACGAAACCTGCTGTTTTAGGTGACCGAGTTACTGAGACCCAACAAATTCGGGTTGATGGCCATCCGGTACAAATTACCACTAAAGCTGAGCAAATTTGCCGGGTTATTGCTTATCATAAGCCTGAAGGTGAAATATGTTCACGCACTGATCCTGAAGGAAGACCGACGGTATTTAGCCGCTTACCTAATATTAAAGGGGCACGCTGGATTGCCATTGGCCGCTTAGATATAAATACCTCCGGCTTGTTATTGTTTACTACCGATGGCGAGCTAGCCAATAGGCTAATGCATCCACGGTTTGAAGTTGAGCGTGAATACGCTGTTCGGGTATTTGGTGAAGTAAACGATGCCATCATCCAACGCTTAAGAACGGGCGTAGAATTAGAAGACGGTAAAGCTAATTTCAAGAAAATTAAAGCGCTACCGGGTGAAGGTTTAAACCGCTGGTTTCATGTTGTGCTTACCGAAGGCCGTAACCGTGAAGTACGCCGGATGTGGGAGTCGCAAGGCACTGTGGTCAACCGATTAATACGAGTGCGTTATGGTGATTTATTGTTACCAAAACATTTGCCTGCGGGTGGATATGCTGAATACGCCTTAGAAGACGTAAACTATTTACGTAAGCTAGTCAGCTTACCTTTAGAAGAGCAAAGCTTAGTTAAACCTGAAGATCGCAATGAACGTCGCCGCCGTATGGCAGGCATGAGACGTGCGGTACGTAAGCACCAAATTGCCAGTAAAACAGAATCTAAGCGTGGCGATAAACCTGCTGCAGCAGAAAAGCCGGCTGCATCTAAGCCCAGCAAGCCAGTAGCAAAACCAGGGCAAAGACCCACTAAGCCTACTACGGGTAAAACACCTGTTACGCGTAAGCCGCCTAGAAAACCAACTGGCAAAAAACCAACACGCGAGGGTAGAGGTTAATATAAGTTAAAGTGGCTGTAGCTGGAACAAGCTTGATTAAGCTAGTCCTGTACATAGGGTTATGTACAGGACATCAAGCAAACTAGTTTTGTCTGTAAAGTAAAAGCAGAGTATTAGCTAGAATTTTAGTTATAGCCATTAGGATTAGTTGACTGCCAATGCCAGCTATCACGCACCATGTCTTCTAGTGTTTTCTCAGCCCGCCAACCTAGCAAGGTTGCAGCTTTATCCGGTTGGGCATAGCAAGTAGCAATATCACCAGGACGACGCGGCACTATTTGATAAGGCACTGCGACCTTATTAACTTGGCTAAAGGCGTTTACCATATCTAATACACTATAACCGACACCCGTGCCTAAATTAATCGCGGTAATGCCGTTATTTTTATTGAGGTATTGCAAAGCTTTAACATGGCCTAAGGCTAAATCTACCACATGAATATAATCGCGTACGCCTGTGCCATCAGGGGTGGGGTAGTTATTACCAAAAACACTTAACTGGTCACGCTTACCTACTGCTACCTGCGAGATAAAAGGCATTAAATTATTAGGAATGCCGTTAGGATCTTCACCAATGCGGCCACTATGATGGGCACCCACAGGGTTAAAATAGCGCAATAGGCTAATAGCCCAGTCAGGCTCTGCGGCAACTAAATCTTCAAGAATATGCTCAATCATCAGCTTACTTTGGCCATAAGGGTTAGTCGCTGAACGCGGTGTAGTTTCAGGGATTGGTACTTGCTTGGCATCACCATATACTGTCGCTGATGAGCTAAATACCAACTTTTTAATCTTAAACTCGCGCATAACTTGGCATAGCGTCACTGTGCCTGTCACATTATTATCATAGTAATGCAGTGGGTATTGAGTAGACTCACCAACGGCTTTTAAACCAGCAAAGTGAACAACAGCTGTAACCTTATAATGAGTAAATAACTGTCGTAAAGCTTCAGGGTCACGAATATCCCCTTCAATGCTAATGATTTTTTTATCTGTAAGCTGTTGTACTCGATTTAAGGCTTCGGTGGAGCTATTGCTGTAGTTATCAAAACTAATAACATTAAAGCCAGCATTGACTAATTCTAACGCAGTATGGCTGCCAATGTAGCCAGCGCCACCGGTGAGTAAAATATATTCCATGCCTTTTAATCCTTATGGCAGTACTTTCTTAAATGGTTTTACAGTCGACTTTACATAAACGCCTGCAGCTAAGTATGGGTCGGCATCGGCCCAGCTTTGTGCTTGCTCAAGGCTGGCAAATTCTGCTATCACTAAGGATCCAGTAAAACCTGCGCTACCGGGATCATTGCTGTCGATAGCGGGGAGTGGCCCGGCAACAAATAATTTATTTTCCGCTTTTAATTGCTCTAAACGAGCCAAATGCGCTGGTCGAGTAGCTAAGCGCTGAGCGAGACTATTGGCTGCATCTTCAGAGTAAATCATATAAAGCATAGAGAAAAACCTTTTAAAGCACTTAAATTGAAGCTGGAACTTTAGCAGATGCGCTTACTGAAACCAATGACAAAAAATGCAGCCATCAAACCCATCGGAGCAGTGTGGCACTAGGATTTGAGCCATTTGCCTGCTATTGTGCAAAGCACAATAAAAAATTGTATTCTAACAATAAAAACTCAGGGAGTCCGCGTAGCAATGAAACGTGAACAATTTAGCTCAAGTCTCGGCTTTGTATTAGCTGCAGCAGGGTCAGCAGTAGGGATTGGTAACTTAGTTGCCTTCCCTGTGATGGCCAGTAAAAACGGTGGTGCAGCATTTCTTATTATGTATGCTTTTTTTGTGTTTTTTATCTGCTTGCCTGTGATGCTAGCCGAAATGAGTTTGGGTCGTCACACACGGCAAAATCCGTTAGGCGCTTATACTGAAATAGGTAAAAGTGCTGCATGGCGCGGTGTGGGTTGGTTATCGGTATTAACACCTTTTATGATAGCGGTATTTTATTTAGTGATCACGGTGTGGATTTTTGGCTATTTAGCTAAGTCGACTCTGGGGCAATTAACTGAGCTGGCGGCGCCAAATAGCTTTGGTAGCTTTATCAATAGCAATGAACTCTTTATTTATATGGCTATTGTGGTTGGTTTAACCTTCTTAATTTTACAAGGTGGCGTGAAGCAAGGCATTGAAAAAGCCGCTAGGGTATTAATGCCGATGCTGTTTGTGATGCTGATTATTTTAGTGGCTTATGTTTTAACCTTGGATAACGCCATGCTAGGGGTGAAGTTTTTCTTGATACCCGACTTTACTAAAATGACAGGTCAGGTTTTAAATGGCGCGCTAGCCCAAGCTTTTTTCTCGCTGTCTTTAGCTATGGGTATTTTAGTGACCTATGGCTCTTATATTCAAAAGAATAATAATATTGTTCATGCGGGTAAAATGGTTGCGGGCTTATCGTTATTAGTTGCCTGTTGTTCAGGCTTATTAATTTTGCCTGCCGCTTTTTCATTTAATCCAGATATTCAGATGAGTGAGTTATCTGAATCTAGTATTAGTATGATTTTTACCTTTTTACCGAAAATCTTTTTAGCTATGCAAGCAGATATTGGCTATATAGGCGCATCTTTTGTGGCTAGCTTTTTCTTTTTATTAGTGTTTTTTGCAGCCTTAACTTCTTTAGTGTCAATTATTGAAGTACCAGTGGCAAGTTTAATGGATGGCAAAGGTGTGAGTCGCCGTACTGCCTTATATACCTTAGGTGGCTTGATGATAGCACTAGCGATTATCTGTGCTTTATCCTTTGGCCGGGTAGATGTATTTAGTAGTTTAACCAGTTATGGTGCGGGTGCGAATGGCTTGCCAATTAATAAATCTTTTTTTGATTTAATCTACGATATTTTTTATGAAACGATACTGCCGTTAAATGGTTTATTACTGTGTTTATTTGTTATTTATCGTTGGAAAAAAGTGAATTTAGATGCCGAAATAAGCCAAGGTAATAATAGTTTTGCTGGCTCTTTTTTACAGAAGTATATTAACTTTTCGCTTGGGACCTTTATTCCATTTATTTTAGCGGTAATTTTTGTTAATACAGTATCTACTATCTTCTTTGGTAATAATCTTTTATTTAACTAATGTAGTAAATGACTTTTAGCCATATAAAAAGGCAGCGAATTCGCTGCCTTTTTTATGTTTGTTTAATTAAAAATAACAGGTTACTTAGCTAACTTTTGCTGAAGGGTTGCTAGGGTATCCGCTATGTTTAATAACTCTTTTTCACCGGTGCGACGGTTTTTATATTCGATTTGCTGGTTATCTAAGTTACGCTCACCAATTACAATACTGTGAGGAATGCCCATCAGCTCGATATCAGCAAACATAACGCCGGGGCGTTCTTTGCGATCATCAAATAAGACTTCAAAGCCAGCAGCCGTTAATTGGTTATAAAGCGCGGTAGTAGCTTCTTCTATCCGCACTGATTTATGCATATTCATTGGAATTAAAGCAATTTGGAAAGGTGCTATAGCGTCTGGCCAAATAATGCCATTGTCATCATGATTTTGCTCTATTGCGGCGGCAATAATGCGAGATACACCGACACCATAACACCCCATGGTCATTATTTGATGCTTGCCAGCTTCATTAAGCACGCCAGCTTTTAACGCTTGAGAGTAGGTATCACCTAGCTGGAAGATGTGGCCTACTTCAATGCCGCGTTTAATCACTAGGTTGCCTTTACCGCAAGGACTAGGATCACCTGCGACAATATTGCGAATATCGGCTTGCTGATAATTTTTAATATCACGATCCCAGTTAACCCCAGTAAGGTGGTAACCGTCTTTATTCGCGCCTACAACAAAGTCTGCTAGCACAGCGACACTGCGATCGATAATAACCGGTACTTCAACGCCAACCGGCCCTACAGAGCCAGCACTGGCACCTAGTAGGTTATTTAGCTCTTGTTCGGTAGCAAATTGCAGAGGGGCTTTTATCTGTGGCAGCTTTTCGGCTTTAATTTCATTTAATTCATGATCACCGCGTAATACTAGGGCGACAAGTTTGACCTCAGTGTTTGTTGTTTCCTCATCGGTCTCAGCTGCATGGACAAAAAGGGTTTTTGCTATTTGGCTTGGTGCAATATTTAATAATTGTGCAACCTCAGCGACAGTGCCAGCATTTGGTGTCGCGACTTCTGTCATCGTTTGGCTAGGTGCTGGTCGTTCTGTCGTTGGCGCTATAGCCTCGGCCATTTCAATATTAGCGGCGTAATCACTGCCATCAGAAAAGGCGATAGCGTCTTCACCTGATGCCGCTAAAACATGAAACTCATGAGACATGCTGCCGCCTATGGCGCCAGTATCAGCCAATACAGGGCGGAAATTTAAGCCTAAACGATTAAAAATATTACAATAAGCTTGATACATTGCATCATAGGTTTTTTGCAAACATTCTTGGCTTAAGTGAAATGAATAAGCATCTTTCATTAAAAATTCGCGTGCCCGCATTACACCAAAACGTGGCCGGCGTTCGTCACGAAACTTGGTTTGAATTTGGAACAAATTTAATGGTAGTTGCTTGTAGCTTGTGACTTCACGGCGAACTAAATCGGTAATCACTTCTTCATGGGTTGGGCCAAGAGCATAATCACGGTTATGGCGATCTTTAAAGCGCAATAATTCTGCGTCCATTTTATCCCAACGGCCAGACTCTTGCCATAATTCAGCTGGCTGTACCATGGGCATTAAAACCTCAATAGCACCGGCTTTATTCATTTCTTCACGGACAATTTGCTCTACTTTACGTAAAACACGGATCCCGGTAGGTAGGTAGGTGTACATGCCCGAAGCTAAGCGGCGGATCATACCTGCACGCAGCATAAGCTTATGACTAATAACTTCAGCATCTGCTGGTGTTTCTTTAACGGTTGATAGTAAGTACTGGCTGCTGCGCATGGCGATCTCTATATGCAGTGAAAAAATTAGCGCTATTCTAGCAAGCCATCGCAGGCAATTCTATTACTCTTAACGAAGTTTAATGGGATGCTTTATCAACTTGTTACTGACTTGTTGCTCAGCTTGCATACCGCCAACAGAATAGATACTGCCATTAATATCAATTAAGCCATTTAAATCCATAATAGCGGTGCTGTTTTCTGCGTTTAACCACTTCTGCTTATGAACTGAATATAACCATACTTTATTGCTAGGCTCAGCCGGTGTTTGGTTAAAGCTAACGCCAGCATAGTCGTGGCCACTTGTACTGCCGCCGATAAAAGCAAAAACTTTTTCATTACCTACGGTAGTAGCAATTGCAGCCATACGGTAGCGAGCATCGCCTGTAGGATGGGGAATAATGCGCCAATCTATGTTATTGGCATCATGAGCAATAGTACCTAAATAGCAGGCTGTCGAGGGGGTGTATTGACGAGCTTTATCAGCAGAATACGCTAATGTTTGGCCATCACATACCAGCATTTTATTATCTATTATAGCAGCGCTTAAACCAAATAGGCCTTGCCCTGGCAAGGGAGTTGCCTGTGACCAACGTTGAGTAAAGTTATCAAAAACTTGAACTAAATTCACGCTACCATAATTGCTCCAGCCGTTAACAATATAAATATAACGATTCTGGTAAGCTAAAGCCACGCTACTATCAACAGGAACAGGGATATCATTCAGCTTAGTATAACGTTTAGTGATGGGATCAAGTCGGTAGCTATCAGGTGCTGTTTCTTTGCTGCCATCAGCTTTAACAGTATAACCACCAAAGATAAAAAAGTTATTATTCAAAGCAACCGCGCTTGCGGCAACGCGACCATTAAGTTTAGTGGTGCTTGGCACAGGGGGTAATTGCTGCCAATTAAAGTCACCTAAAATATGCATCCAGACCTGATTGTGCAAGTCATTATATTGCTTGCCAGGGGCAAGGCCTAACATGCTTACAATGTAAGTTTTGCCACGTATGGTTGTGCTTGCCACAGCATTGCCGGTAACGGGCTCAGGCAAATCAGGGATAGTTTGAGCGAGGCAAACACTGCTGCCGATGATGGCAAGGGTTACGCTAAGGTAACGGATGGATTTCAGTAACATGGTTGTGCTCTCCGTTAACGGTCCATTTTATATTGTAGTGGTAAAGGGTCATACCGTATTGTTGCTCACCACTACGTAATTTTTTATAAGATGGTCGTGGATCCTGCT
This sequence comes from Rheinheimera sp. WS51, assembly GCF_050936095.1. Classification (NCBI taxonomy): domain Bacteria; kingdom Pseudomonadati; phylum Pseudomonadota; class Gammaproteobacteria; order Chromatiales; family Chromatiaceae; genus Rheinheimera; species Rheinheimera sp. WS51. The sequence continues at coordinate 47,530 of NZ_JBOTRC010000004.1, read as the reverse complement.
TAAGCACTTTTTCAATAAAAACTTGTAAGTCAGGATATTGTTGTTGCTGCTGGCAAAAAAGGGTGGCTTGTTCAGAAAAACTTACTTGCATAGCCGTTTCTGGTGCAGTATCAGCAAAACCACTAGCAGCATTGGCTAATGAGTCGGCATAAGGTAAATAAGGTTTAATATCTAAAATAGGTGTGCCATCGAGTAAATCGATTCCACTTAATTTTATGATTAATTTATCTTTTTTTCGCTCAATGCCTTCAAACTTTACCACAGATAAACCAATAGGGTTAGGCCTAAAAGTAGCACGAGTGGCAAAGACTCCTTTACGGGCATTGCCGCCAAGACGCGGCGGCCTAACCATAGGCGACCAGCCTTTATCTGCAGTTTGGTGAAAAACAAATACCAACCACAAATGACTAAAGCTGTCTAAGCCTCGAACTATGGTCTCATCACTGTATTCTGCTTGCAGAATTAAGCTTCCACGCGCCTCTTCAATTAAGCCAGGCTGACGTGGAATAGCAAATTTTTGTTTATAGGGTGATGATATATAACCAATAGCGTTAAACTGAAATGAATCCATGCGATCCTATACAATGACTTAATAGGCTATTTATTAGCTGATAAGTCTAAAGTATAAATGTCGTCAATACTATCACGGTTTGCATGGCTGACTTTTAAATCGGTTACTCGACCATTGCGCAGACTATAAACCCAACCATGGACGGTTAAAGGTTGGCCTCGCTCCCAAGCCTCTTGAACAAAGCTTGTGTGGCATAAGTTACTCACTTGCTCGATAACATTAAACTCGATAAGACGATTAACGCGGGCATCTTCATCTTCAAGGCTATCTATTTCTTCTTTGTGAATAGAATAAACATCTTTGACATGGCGCAGCCAGTTATCAACAAAACCAACGCGTTGTTTCATCATAGCGGCTCTAACGCCACCACAGCCATAATGGCCTACCACTAAAATATGCTTAACTTTTAACACTTCAATGGCATATTGCAAAACGGATAAACAATTCATATCGCTGTGTAGTACTAAGTTAGCGACATTTCTATGTACAAATAATTCACCTGGTAATAGGCCCACAATTTCATTGGCGGGGACTCGGCTGTCAGAGCAGCCAATCCATAAATATTCCGGTGCTTGTTGTTCAGATAACTGCTTAAAAAAACCAGGTTGCTCTAGTTCAATTCTATCAGCCCATTCTTTGTTGTTAACAAATAGTTGTTTAAAAGTTGGCATGCTATTATCCCGTGCGTAAAATCGTTATAAAATACCTTATTTTAGCCAAAAGTCAGCACCGACCAGCGTTAGTTTAAACATTAATATTAAAAAATATGATTAATTTAAGCTATGCTAAGAGCAAATACTGACGAATAGGCTAACGACTTACTATACTCTTATTAGCTTAATATATGAATGGATTTTAACTGAAAGGAATCGATATGATCCCGGTAATTTTATCTGGCGGCTCTGGCACACGTTTATGGCCTTTATCACGAGCTAAAAAACCTAAACAGTTTTTACCCTTACTAAATGATAAAAGTATGTTGCAAAATACGGTTTTAAGGCTAAAAGGTCTTGAAGGATTGCAACAACCTATGGTGATTTGTAATGAAGATCATCGTTTTATGGTCGCTGAACAATTTAGAGAGCTTGGTCAAGGCACGCCAAGTATCTTGCTAGAGCCACAAGGACGTAATACGGCACCGGCCATTGCTGTTGCGGCACTTCAAGCGTTACAACTTGATACTGATCCGGTGTTATTAGTCTTAGCTGCAGATCATGCCATTAAAGATATTCCAGCTTTTCATCAGGCTATAACTGAAGCTCTACCTGCAGCGCAAGCGGGTAAATTAGTTACCTTTGGTATAGTGCCAACTTCAGCTCATACTGGTTATGGTTATATAAAACAGGGTTATAACCTAGAGCTTGCAGACTCAAACAATGTTTTTACTGTACAGGCCTTTCAAGAAAAGCCTGATGAAGCTACTGCTCAAAAATTTGTTAATGCTGGCAATTATTTTTGGAATAGCGGTATGTTTATGTTTAAAGCCAGTACCTTTTTAGCAGAATTAAAACAGTTTTCACCAGATATTTTATCGGCGGCTGAGCAAGCCTTAAACTTAGCTAAAACAGATTTAGATTTTATTCGTTTAGATAACGATGCTTTTTCAGCAAGCCCATCAAATTCAATAGACTATGCGGTGATGGAAAAATCGGCCAATGCCGTTATGGTGCCTTTAGATGCCGGTTGGAGTGATGTCGGCAGCTGGGATTCGTTATGGCAGATTATGGCAAAAGATGAGTCGGGTAATGCAAGTCGTGGTGATGTCATTTTAGAGCAATGTAGCAACAGCTACATTAATGCAGAAGAGCGGCTAGTAACGGTCATTGGGTTAGATAATGTGATTATTGTTGAAACTAAAGATGCGGTGCTAGTGGCGAATAAAGAACATATTCAAGGCGTAAAAAATATTGTATCTAAGTTACAAAGCTATGGTCGCAGCGAAGTAGAGTTCCATCGCGAAGTCTTTAGGCCTTGGGGCAAATATGATTCGATTACAGAAGGTGATCGGTTTCAAGTTAAGCATATTACCGTAAAACCCGGCGCTAAATTGTCGGTGCAAAAGCATCATCACCGCGCTGAGCATTGGGTTGTTGTTAATGGCACCGCCTTAGTACGCAATGGTGATAAGGAGTTTTTAGTCTCTGAAGATGAGTCTACTTATATTCCGCTTGGCACTATTCATTCGCTAGAAAACCCTGGGAAAATTCCACTGGAATTAATTGAAGTTCAGTCGGGTAGCTACTTAGGTGAAGATGACATTATTCGATTTGAAGACAAATATGGCCGAAATTAATATGCAAAATTTAAGCTGTTTTAAAGCCTATGATATTCGTGGCAAGTTAGGGACTGAACTGGACGAACATATTGCATTTTGCATTGGCCGCGCCTTTGCTAAGCATTTATCGCCTAAAAAGGTCGCGCTAGGGGCGGATGTTAGAGCAACTTCAGAGCAGTTAAAGCTAGCCTTAGCCTTTGGTTTAATCAGCGAGGGGGTGTCGGTAATAGACTTAGGCATGACAGGTACTGAGGAAGTGTATTTTGCTGCTCAGTATTTGGCTATTCAAGGTGCTATAGAAGTCACGGCGAGCCATAACCCTATCGATTATAATGGCATGAAATTAGTGCGTGAAGATGCCAGACCAATAAGTGGTGATACTGGTTTGATTGAGATTAAACAGCTTACTGCAGCCTTATTAGCCGAGCCTTTTGTGGAAGCCGACTTTGCACAGTTTTGTCAGCAGTGTGCTCAGGTATCGCCAGAGCAAAAATTGCAGTTTTCTAAGGCGTCATTCACCGCTGTATCGGTGCTAAAGCCTTATGTTGCTAAAATACTTAGTTTTATCGATGTTACTAAACTTAAGCCATTAACCCTTGTTGTTAACTCTGGCAACGGTGCTGCCGGCCATGTTATTGATGCAATTGAACAGCAGTTTAATGAGCAAAATATTCCGGTTCGCTTTATCAAAATACATCATGAAGCTGATGCGACTTTCCCTAATGGCATACCTAACCCGTTATTAGTTGATAATAGAGCTGCCACTTCAGCCGCTGTTATTGAGCATAAAGCTGATATGGGCATTGCATGGGATGGTGACTTTGATCGTTGCTTTTTATTTGACCATCAAGGACAGTTTATTGAAGGCTATTATATTGTCGGTTTACTGGCTGCGGCATTTTTACGCCGCCACCCAAGCGTAAAAATAATTCATGATCCGCGCTTATATTGGAATACTCAAGCCATAGTTAGCCAACTAGGTGGTGTCGCTATTTTAAGTAAAACTGGGCATGCCTTTATTAAAGAGCGGATGCGTTTAGAAGATGCAATTTATGGTGGGGAAATGAGTGCCCATCATTATTTTAAAGACTTTGCTTATTGTGATAGTGGTATGATCCCGTGGTTATTAGTTGCAGAACTTATTTCAACGAGTGGAGTGTCATTATCAAAGCAAGTGGAAGATATGATAAATGATTATCCATCTTCTGGAGAGTTAAATTTTAAATTACATGATCCTGAATCTAAGATGAATGATATAGAGACTAAGTATAAAGATATTGCCTCGGTTATTGATTATACAGATGGCTTAAGCATGGAATTTGCTAACTGGCGCTTTAATCTTAGACTATCTAATACAGAAAGTGTTCTAAGATTAAATGTAGAATCGAATAGTGATTATGGTTTAATGAAAATGAAGACCGCTGAAATTGAAACTATATTAACGGCTGCTGAATAAGCGATATTGTTTGTTTATAATATGTTACTTTAATATCTTTATTTATTGACATTTATTGATTATGCTTAGGCTATGCTATATCACTGGAGAATACAATGTCATTATTATTAGAGAAACGCGCTTTAAAGAAAGCGGCAAAGGAACTTACATTAGTTAAGCTAACAGAAGTAATAGATATATTAAATGCCGTTTTAGCCGAGCGTCAAAAAGAAGTTGAACTAATTGAACAGTTAGAGAAACTTGCTAAGTCGCAAGGTTTTACCTTAGAGCAGTTAGGTTATAAACAAAGTACAGATGTATTACCTTCAGAAGAAAGTCCAGTAACAGCAAAATCAGATAAAAGACCGGTTAAACCAAAATTCAAAACAATTAATAAAGAAAGCCAATATTTCTATGTAGAAGATGGTCAATTACAGCTGTTACGCACCCATACTATGAAAAAAGGCTTACAGGCTCGAGGAATAAAAATCGTTCCAGTAACAGAAGTAGATAAAAAGTATAGCGCACAAGTTGATAAGCTAATTGCTAATGCTACAGAGCAAGCTGTTGAAAACTTTAATAGTAAAGTTGAAACATGGAATGCTTGGGCACAAGTTAATGGTGGTGAGATTCTTACTAAAAAGTGAAGGTCTACCTAAAAAGTATTGTTCGGCACAATCGGCTTGCCCACGGTTTAAGCTTAAAGTGGGCAAGCTAATTTAAACTTCTTAGCCAAATTTAATTTAGTCAAACTCAACGCGTCGGTTGAGCGTCTAATGATTTACCATTTTCGTTAACACTATCATCACTCATTAAATATAAGTATAGCCACATTAACTCTGCTGGTGTTTTTAGTTTCATGGCATCTTCGGCTGGATATGCGCCACTGCGCATTGAGGTACGTGTCGCCCCTGGGTTTATACAGTTTACTCGAATATTGGTTGATTCGAATTCATCTGCCATAACTTGCATTAGGCCTTCGGTAGCAAATTTAGATACCGCATAAGGCCCCCAGAAAGCGCGACCTTTTCTGCCAACACCTGATGAAGTAAAGACAATGGAAGGCTTCTTAGCTAGGCGCATAACAGGTAATAGAGCTTGGGTCATTAACATTGCTGCAGTGACATTAATTTGCATAATATCTTGCCATGTTTCTAAATCGATATGCTCAAAGGGAGTTAGCACTCCTAAGATCCCAGCATTATGTAATAAGCCATCTAAGCGACCAAATTCATTTTGGATTGTGCTAGCCATATCGCGATAATGTTTAGCAGTAGCCCCTTTTAAATCAAGCGGGATAATAGCAGGCTCAGCGCCGCCATTAGCAATAATCTGATCGTAAACATCCGTTAGCTTTTTAACTGTTCTGCCTAATAAAATAACGGTGGCACCATGAGCAGCATAAGTCAGTGCAGCTTCTTTACCAATACCATCACCTGCACCGGTAATTAAAATAACTTTATTTTTTAGTGCGTCTTTAGACGCTTGATACTGTTGCATAAAGATAATCCGTTTCTATAAAAAACCGCGTCAGCATACGCTTAAAAAGTATAATTTGCATCTTTCTTCATTTTTTGTGTTGTTTTCAACTAGCGATTTCTGTTTTATTGAGTTAACTTTAACTGGTCGTAGCTGTTTATTGTTAATTCAGGTTATAAAAAAATTCAAATTAAGCAGAGTAAGTTAGAGACTTTGCATATAAAAAATAGAAATTAGGATGGGGAGATATTATGAACAAGCTAGCATTAGGCGTAGCTGTTGCGGTTGCATTAGGCTTAACAGCCTGTGGTGATTCGCTACAAGATATAAAAGACGATGCACAGGACAATCCAATTGTCCCTTTATCTAGGGTTGTATTTGATCCCGGTGCTTCGGTTCCACGTTTATCAGTACCTAATGACTTATTATTTCAAGGGACTCAAGACGGAACGTTAACCTTAGATGCGGGTGAGTCACCTGATTATACAAACCCTCAAGTTGCATTAGGTGCATTAGACGGTTGGTCAACTCAGAATCCATTTGCCATTGCTATCGACTTTAGTGCGGGTGTCAGCTTAGATGCTACCTCTGCTAGTCGACCAGATGCAGTTAGAATTTTTGAAGTCTTAATGGGCGATCCTGCTTCTAGCGATGAAAGCTGTCGTGAAGTGCCTAGAGGCTTTGCTTGTAAAGCGGTAAGCCAGTTAACTTTTGGTCAAGACTTTGTTACAGCGGCCAAAGGAAATAGTGTTGCAGTTATTCCATTAAAGCCGTTAAAACCAAAAACAAGTTATTTGGTAGTATTAACTTCAGTATTAGCAGATAGTGAAGGCAATGCGATTGCACCATCAACCTCATATGAGTTAGTGAAACAAGACTTTGCAACAAAGCCACTGAGCTCAGAATCACAACGTAATTTACAACGTTTAATTAATAGCTTTGAAAATTCTGTAGCACAAGAGGGTATAGATAAAGAAACGATTATCTACACAGCCGCTATTACCACGCAATCAGCAGGTGAAGTATTATCTTCTATAAAAGGTTTAATGGCGCCAAGCCCATTAAACAATAATACCCCTCCTGTTTTAATGGCTGCAGATACTGGCATGCTAGTGTCAGATCTCCTTTTCCCTGGTGCAGAAATTGCCGATACACCAGAAGATCCGCGCTTTATGTTTAAACTAGCCCGTTATTATAGTGGCACTATTGACCTGCCATATTATTTAGGTGAGCCAACCGAATCCAACCCTACAGCGCCCTTAAATACCCGTTGGTTAGCCCGTTGTGATAGTGGTGCCATAATTGCAGCATTACCAGACTCGATGAAACCGGCCACACCTGTGTCAGCTAATGATGCTTATTGTCAGGGAGCAAGTAATGGCGCTTTACGTGATTTAACGCAGTACAATGAAGATGGTGAGATTATTTCACAGCTTGATAAAGCAAGACATCTAACCAAGTTTAATACCATTCCAAAAACTAATGCTATGCAAACGCTAGCAGTGCAAGTGACGATTCCTAATAGTGATTATGGTTTAACTATGCCAGAAACTGGTTGGCCGGTGGTTATCTTGCAACATGGTATTAGGTCGAAAAAAGAAGATATGTTAGCAGTAACTGGCACTTTATCTTCACAAGGTTTTGCAACGGTAGCCATTGATCATCCATTGCATGGTAGCCGTGGTTATACAGTAGAAGTGCCACTTGCAGATGGCGGAACGCGAACTGTTGTTATGAATGCGAGTACTAATTCGGCTACAGATTATATGAATTTATCAAATCTGTTAGTAACTAGAGATAATTTAAGACAAAGTATCGCTGATATGCTGGGTTTACGTTTGGGCTTAAATTTTGCTCAAGGCGTACAGTTTGATATGTCAAAAGTGCAGTTTTTAGGTCATTCTCTTGGTGCTATTACGGGTTCATCTATGGTGGCGTTAGCGAACACTACAACAGGTAAGCCAGAATTAGATGCGCTGTATAAAATTAATACCGCAGCATTAGCAATGCCTGGAGGCGCTATCGCTAACTTTTTGTTAGATTCACCGTCTTTTGGTCCGCTAATCAAAGCGAGTATTATGCTAGGCGCTGGTGGTGAAACTGCACAAAACTATATTAAATTTGCAACTGAAATTAATAGCGGTTGTGGTGCGCCGATGGTGCCACCTTTTGCTGCTTGTTATCCTCCATTTGTAGAGTATTTACAGCAAACAGGAAATACTGCGGCACTAACAGCGTTAGATAATGCTTTTAGCCAATTTGCCTTTGCTGCGCAAACAGTGACAGACGCGGGTGATCCTAATAACTATGCCCAGCGTTTAGTAGCAAGCAATACGCCAAGTTACTTAATTGAAGTTGTCGGTGATGGTGGCGATAACTTAGCGGATCAGGTAGTGCCTAATGGTTTTGCTAATCCGTTAGCCGCTTTACAAGCGGGTAAAATGCCGCTTGCCGGAACTGAGCCTTTAGCACGTTTACTTGGTGCGGGTAATTTACCTGCTGCAGAAGGGGCTGTGGCGTTACAAGGTCAAAATGCGATTGCACGCTTTAGTGCAGGCTCGCATAGCTCTATTTTAAGCCCAGAGGCAAGCCCTGCTGCAACAAAAGAAATGCAAACACAGATGGCTAGCTTCTTCTACACTGGCGGTGAAGCTGTACTTATTAGTGATATTAGTGTGATAGCACCAGCTAACTAATTACTTTTAAACTAATCAAAAAGCTCGGCTTGCCGAGCTTTTTCTTTTTCTATAACGGGTTACAATAGGCTAGGCTATTTAAGAGGGGTAAAAGATTGGAATTTATATACGAATATGGTTTATTTTTAGCAAAAACGGTAACCTTTGTTTTAGCTTTTGCTGTCATTATTGTGTTAATTGTCGGCGCAGCAGCGAGCAAATCTAAACCAAATAAGGCTGAGCTTAACTTTACTGACTTGACCGAGCAATATCGACAACGTGTTGAGCAAATGCAGAAAAAGTTACTTAATAAAAAGCAATTTAAAAGTTGGCAGAAGCAGCAATCCAACATAGGTGAAACGCTCAATAAACGCTTATATGTTGTTGACTTTACTGGCAGTATGGATGCAAAAGAAGTTGAGGCACTACGGGAAGAGGTTACCGCTATTTTGTCGGTTGCAACGCCCGAGGATGAGGTTTTACTACGCTTAGAAAGTGGTGGTGGTGTTGTGCATGGTTATGGCTTGGCGGCATCTCAACTTGATAGGTTGCGCCAACAAAATATTCCATTAACGGTAGCGGTAGACAAGGTTGCAGCTAGTGGTGGCTATATGATGGCGTGTATTGGCAGTAAGTTAATCGCCGCTCCCTTTGCCATTATTGGTTCCATTGGTGTTATCGCGCAGTTGCCAAACTTTCATAAGCTGCTACAAAAGCATGACGTTGATTTTGAGCAATTTACAGCGGGCGAATTTAAACGCACAGTGACCTTGTTTGCGAAGAATACCGAATCGGGCAGAGCGAAATTTCAGCAAGAGTTAGAGCAAACCCATCAACTGTTTAAAGGTTTTGTCCAAGATCACCGTTCACAACTTAATATAGATAAAGTGGCTACGGGTGAACATTGGTTTGGTTATCAAGCCTTAGAGTTAAACCTAGTAGACACTTTACAAACCAGTGATGATTATTTGTTATCACAGCTGGCGACCCGACATATTTTTCAAGTGAAGTTTCAGCTTAAAAAAGGTATAGCTGAAAAAATAGGCATTGGCTCAGCCGGTATTTTAGCAATTTGGTGGCAAAAACTAGCACAAATGACAAGGTTATATTAAATGCAGCCAGAGTTTTGGCAGGCCTGTTGGGAAAATAATCATCTAGGTTTTCAATTAGATAATGTTCATCCTATGCTTGAGAACCTATTACCTAAATTGGATTTAGCAATTAAGGGCGTATTTGTGCCCTTGTGTGGTAAATCATTAGATTTAGCTTTTTTAGCGAAGCACTATAAAGTGGTTGGAGCGGAATTATCCGATATTGCCTGTCGAGATTTTTTTGCTGAGCAACAGTTATCGCCGTTGATTACTGCAGATGGAGGTTTTACTCGTTATGAAACCGAGCAAATATGCTTATGGAATGGTGATTACTTTAACTTGCCACAGCAAGCGGTTGCTCAATGCCAGTTTATATATGATCGCGCAGCGTTAGTGGCTTTACCTTTGATGATGCGAAAGCAATATGCAGAAAAAACCTTAAGTTTGTTTAAATCAAGAACCAGAATGTTGTTGATTGCTGTTGAGTATCCTGAGCATGAAAAGGAAGGGCCACCTTTTAGTGTTAGCCAATCTGAGCTTGCAGATCTTTTCCCCTTAGCTGATATAAAGATATTAGCGCAAGTTGATCTTACCGGGTGCGGCTTTGCCAAGCGAAGATTTGCAGTATCAAAACTAATAGAAACCGCTTACTTAATTACTTTTAATTAAAAACGCTAACAACGTTTTTAAAATATGTGGCATAAAAAAGCCATACCAAACTTAGATTGTCGGTATGGCTTTTCGCTTTATTGGCGAGTGGTATTTTGCTATGGTCGAAGACGATTAAAGTCTATATTTTCTTCTTTAACGCCGGCATTAGGATCATTAAATACGTCAATTTCAAACTGTTTTTCACTTTTACCCACAATACAAGACACCATGGCATCACCACAGATATTAACCGCGGTTCTGGTCATATCTAATAATCTATCTACACCAATAATTAAACCAATACCTTCAACGGGTAGGCCAACTTGCTGCAATACCATAGCTAACATAATGAGTCCGACACCTGGAACGCCTGCGGTGCCTACAGAGGCTAGCGTAGCGGTTAAGATAACCATTAAGAAGTCTGTTATGGTTAAATCAACACCAAATACTTGAGCAATAAATACCGTAGCAACGCCTTGCATGATGGCTGTGCCATCCATATTAATGGTAGCGCCAAGCGGTACAGTAAAAGAAGCTACGCTATTTTTAACGCCTAATTTCTTTGTTACAGTTTCCATTGTTACTGGCATAGACGCATTACTACTTGAGGTACTAAAACCAAATAACGCAGCATCACGCATTTTCTTAAAGAAAATAAGCGGATTTAAGCCTGAAACTATCTTTAGCATTAAGCCATAAGTAACAAAGCCATGCAGTAGTAAGACAGATAAAACCACAGCAAAATATTTCGCTAAGCTAGCAATGGTTTCAAAGCCTAAGGTAGTAAATAACTTAGCCATTAAGAAAAAGACACCGTAAGGCGCTAAGTTCATAAGTAAAGTAACTAATTTCATAATGACTTCACTTAAGTCATTAAATACTTCGGTTAAACGTTCACCCGCTTTACCGCTCATTGCCATTGCTAAGCCAAACAACACTGCAAATACGATAATTTGCAGCATATTGCCTTTAGCCATTGACTCAATAGGATTGCTTGGGAAGATATTTATAAATACTTGAGATAAAGAGGGGGCTTCATTTAAGCTAAAGTTAGCATCAGCCTGCATTTGCACACCAAGTCCAGGGCCAATGACTAAAGCGGCAAAAATGGCTAGTGAAATGGCAATAGCTGTGGTTAGCAAATATAAGCCGATAGTTTTACCACCTAAGCGACCTAAGCTAGATGTGTCTGAAAGCGAGCAGGTACCACAAACCAGCGAAACAAAAACCAAAGGAACAACCAGCATTTTTAAGCTGGCGATAAAGATTTCACCACCAACGTGAAAAAGGCCATCGACAAAGAAAGCCTTAATTGCAAAGTCTAAACCGAACAACGATAAAACACGCTCTTCTTGCCCTGCTAGGATAGTTTTAAATAGAAAACCGACTAAAATACCGGCGGCCATACCAATCACAATACGTGCGGTTAAACCTAATTTTTTACCTTCTGCCATAAAATCTGACTAATAATGAGTGCTGAATGAAGCTAAGATTAACAGGTTGTGCTATAGATGGGCAGGTAAAGGTAAAAAAAAATTAAAATAGCAATGACCTTTATACGGTTATTAGTTTAATATACATTGTAAATAAAAAAACTATAAATATTATAAATACAGCTAGGGAGAGTTTTCATGCAGAACATCCAGCGACTTCTAGTCGCGCTATTCGTTTTAGTGCTAGCCGCCTGTGGTGGTGGAGGTACTTTAGATAATGGTAACGGTGGCGGAGATGGCGGCGGTGACACTGCTGTTTACACGCTAGCCCTTACATTAACAGACAGCAGTGGTAACACATCAACAGCCTTATCGCAAACGACACCTCTTACTGTAAAAGCAACATTAAGTGCTACAAATAATGGTGTTGTGGCTAATAGAGTAATTAACTTTGCTGTGAGCGATTCAGCGTTAGCAGCTTTTGGTAATGCCTCTGGTACGGCATTAACTGACGCTAATGGTGTAGCAACGATTAATTTACTTGTTGGTACTAAGTCTGGTGCTGGTCAGGTAGATGCAAGCTACAGCGAGGTAACTGCTAGCACTGGCTTTACATCAGCCGGAGATGGTGGTGATACGGTCGATATTAGTATAGGTAGTGTATCCTTAATCGCCGACTCTTTGCAGTTAGGTTCAAGCTCTGCCGATAAAGTAGAGTTAAGTGCCTTAGTTCGTGACACAAATAATGTTGTTGTTGTGGATGTGCCTGTTACTTTCTCGTCTGATTCAGGTGAATTAGTGCAAATTGATGCTGTGACTGGTGCCAATGGTATCGCTCGTGCAACCCTAACTACTAAAACTGATAAAAATAACCGTAATATCTTAGTTAACGCACGAGTCCAACAAGAAGTTGCGGAATTAACTGTGAAGGTTCTTGGTACTGTTATTGAGGTTTCTGCACCAGGTTCAGTTGTATTAGCAGATACAGCAACTATTGATGTTTTTGTAACAGACTCAAGTGGTGTTGGTATTCAAGGTGTTGCTGTTGCAGTAAGTTCTGAATTAGGTAATACCCTAAGTGAAACTAACCCTGTTACTTCAGGCACAGCGGGTAAAGCTAGCTTTACTTATACAGCTGTGAATAGTGGTATAGATAAATTAACGGTTGCTGCCTTAGGCGCCACTAGTACTGCTGATATCAACGTTAGTGCCGATGCTTTTGCTTTTCAGCAAGTTGCCAGCGAAGGTGATACGGCATTAGAGATTGACTTGAATGCAGCACAAGAGCTTAGCGTAGAGTGGTTAGTTAATGACGCTGCAAATGCGGGACAATTAGTGACCTTTAATACAACTCGTGGTGCTATAGCGAGTTCTGCTGCTGGTTTAGCCAATGCAGTAAGCTCTCAAGATACGACAGATGCAGCAGGTATTGCTAGTAGCTTTGTGCGTTCACAATTTGCTGGATTGGCAACAATCAGTGCCCGTGGCGGCGAAGGCGAAAATGAAGTTAGTGCCAAGAAACTGGTTGAGTTTGTTGCAACTAACCCAACAAAAGTTGAAGTGCAAGCTTTCCCTGTTCAAGTAGGTCCAGGTGAAACCAGTGCTATTCGCGCCATTGTTCGTGATGATAATAATAATCCTGTTAAAGGTCAGACAGTCGTGTTTTCATTAGACAATGCTGCTGGTGGTGCTATTAGTTCAGGCACTGCGGTAACAAATTCACAAGGTGTTGCTTCTACTGTGTTTACAGCAGACTCAAATACCGGTGCGGGCACTGATCAACTGAACCTGCAAATTCAAGGTGCTCTTGAAATTAATAACGCGATTCGTGGTGTAACTGATATTGCTGTAGGTGAGAGAACGTTATTTTTCCGCTTTGGTACCGGTAATGCTATCTCTAAACCGAATAATAGTACTTATTTAAAAGAGTTCTCTATTATTGTTACAGACAGCTCTGGTAATCCGGTTGCTAATCAAGAGTTAAATGTTGCTGTTGTACCTATGACCTTCGGTAAAGGAATTTGGGTTAAATCTACACCTGAAGATTTTAAATCTTGGGTAAGCAATCGTTTGATAACCTGCCCTAATGAAGATGTAGATTTAAATGGTATTTTAGAACCAACGGAGGATACTAATGGCGATGGTTTAATTACGCCAGGCAATGTTGCTTCTGTACCTCAAACTGTTACTGCAGATGCCGATGGTATTGCAACCTTCAATGTGCGCTATCCTCAGGATTATGCCACTTGGTTAGATGTAAGGTTGCAAGTGTCAGGTACGGCTGTAGGAACTGAGAACGTGGCGCATAGGTTATACACGCTACCTGTAGCGGCTGAAGATGTTACAGTAGAAACATCGCCTCCGCCTGCTAACCCGTTAGGTCAAATGGCCGATTGTACAACAGTCGATTAATGATATAGCTTGATATTAAAAAAGGAGCCTTAGGCTCCTTTTTTTTGAGGTTGTAAGCTAGACTTTAGCGCTACCTTGTTTCAGTTATTGTTCCAGTACTTGAGTTAGCTGCTGCTATCCTTGCTGGAACTGATAGACAGAGCCTAAATCTAATAGCTGTGTTAATTCATCTAAAGCAGTGCGTGATTCAACTAATAGTTGTGGATCGGCTAGATCGGCTTCAGATAACTCATCACGGTAGTGTTTATCAACCCACTGATTTAGCTCGGCAAATAGGCTATCGTTCATAATAACACGTTGATTAACTGCAGCTTGTTCTTGTTCACTTAATACTACTCGTAGTCTTAAACAAGCCGGGCCGCCACCATTTTGCATACTTTGTTTTACATCATAATAATGCACTTGTTTAATTGGCGTACCTCTATTGGTTAGCTGTTGTAAGTAGCCATGTACTGTTGGGTTATCGCGGCATTCTGTTGGGGCAATAATGGCCATTTCACCCTTAGGTAAAGTAATAACTTGGGTATTGAATAAATAGGTTTTGATGGCTTGTTCAACACTGACTTCGTTAGTTTTTACTTCAATTAAATGCAACTCTTGGTCATTACCAAACTTGCGCTGTAATTCTGCTAGTTTATTCTGACTATCAACAAAGGCTTGTTGGTGATAAAACAAGACATTTTGATTACCCACAGCAATAACGTCATTATGAAAAACCCCTTGATCAATAACATCTGGGTTTTGCTGCATATAAACCACTTGCTCTTGCTGTAAACCATGCAAGCGAGCAACAGCTTCACAGGCTTCGAAAGTATGACGAGCAGGGTAGCGGCTAGGTGCTAATTTACTACTATCAAAGGCATAACGGCCAAAAACAAAAAGTTCTACACCCGTTTTACCATACTGACTACAAAGTCTGGTATGATTTGCTGCGCCTTCATCACCGAAGTGGTCATTATCGGGTAAGTGTGTATGATGCGAAAAATGATTCGGATCACGGAACATCGCCTGTAATATATTGCCAGTTGTGCTAGGTTCTAGTGAACGATGGAATTTATTTGTTAAATTAGCAGGTGTAAAGTGTACTTTACCATTTGCGGTATCAGCACTAGGTGAGATAGTAGCCGCATTGGCTGTCCACATACTTGATGCCGAGCAAACCGCTTTAAACACAGCAGGAGCTTGCTTAGCCGCTTTTTCAATAACAGCGGCATCTGTGCCAGAAAAACCAAGACGGCGCAGTGTGTGGACATCAGGGCGCTCTTGTGGCGCAAGTACACCTTGAACCATGCCTAAGTCATGTAAGGCTTTCATTTTACTTAGCCCTTGTTTGGCAGCTTGACGTGGGCTAGAGGTGTTTTTAGCATTAGATAATGACGCTATGTTGCCGATAGAAAGGCCTGCATAGTTATGAGTTGGTCCAACGAGGCCATCAAAATTTGCTTCAATAAATTTCATAATGAGTTGTTATCCTTTTGGCATAGCGCAGTTGTTATTATTTTTACAACCTATAATATGCGCAGCATTTACTGGCTATGATACCAGCAGTTAGCGCAAAAATTGAATTGGTTTGCATAATAATCAGTTTATTCACTTGTCACAACCGCGGTTTACGGATATACGTTAAAAAGCAACTTAATGGGCAAGTACTAAAAATTAGTTAGGGATCTCAGGATTAAGATGGCGAAATCACTGGTAATAGTCGAATCACCGGCAAAAGCAAAGACAATAAATAAGTATTTAGGTAAAGACTTTGTAGTGAAGTCTAGTGTGGGTCATATCCGCGATTTACCTACTAGCAGCAATAAAGACAAATCAGCCGCTAAAAAAGACTTAACTAAAGAACAAAAGCATTATCAAGCTTTAGTTGCACGAATGGGCATTGATCCTGAGAACGGCTGGAAAGCGCGTTATGAAATATTACCAGGCAAGGAAAAGGTTGTTAAAGAATTAAAAACCTTAGCTGAAAAAGCCGATACTATTTATCTGGCAACGGATTTGGACCGCGAAGGAGAGGCAATTGCTTGGCATTTAAAGCAAATTATTGGCGGTGATGACGACAGATTTAAACGCGTTGTTTTTAACGAAATAACTAAAAATGCGATTCAAAATGCCTTTGAAGAGCCTGGCGAAGTTAATGAAGATCGGGTTAATGCACAGCAGGCAAGACGCTTTTTAGATCGCGTAGTTGGCTTTATGGTTTCGCCTTTATTATGGAAAAAGGTTGCAAGGGGCTTATCGGCTGGACGGGTTCAATCTGTTGCGGTTCGTTTAGTTGTTGAACGTGAGCGCGAAATTAAAGCCTTTGTGCCAGAAGAATATTGGACAGTATCTGCCGATACCACAACAAAAGCAGCAGAGGCATTGCAGCTTGATGTTACTAAGCAGCAAGGGAAGGCCTTTAAACCATTAAATAAACAGCAAACCCAAGCGGCATTAGCTGTTTTAAATAAAGCCGAGTTTAAAGTTGCTGAACGAGAAGATAAGCCTAGCACTAGCAAGCCTCAGGCGCCTTATATCACCTCAACTTTGCAACAAGCTGCGAGTACCCGTTTAGGTTACGGCGTTAAGAAAACGATGATGTTGGCTCAACGCTTATATGAAGCGGGTCATATCACTTATATGCGTACAGACTCAACTAACTTAAGTGCTGAAGCTGTCGCTAGTTGTCGTGATTATATTGAGCAAAACTTTGGCAAAAAATATTTACCCGATAACCCGCTGTCATACGGCAGTAAAGCCAACGCACAAGAGGCGCATGAAGCTATTCGTCCTTCAGAAGTGACCGTGTTAGCTTCTAGCCTAGGTGATATGGAAGCCGATGCCCGCAAACTTTATGAGTTAATTTGGCGTCAATTTGTGGCTTGTCAAATGCCGCCAGCATTATACGATGTTACGAATGTTATCGTGCAAGCTGGCGAGTTTGAATTGCGTGCTAAAGGCCGTGTATTACGTTTCGACGGCTGGACAAAAGTGCAACCCGTTGCCAAGCGCAAAGGAGAAGAAGATAGCGTGTTACCGGATGTGAAACCGGGTGAAGTGTTAAATTTACAACAGCTAAATGATACTCAACATTTTACTAAGCCAACAGCACGCTTTAGCGAGGCTAGCTTAGTTAAAGAATTAGAAAAACGCGGTATTGGCCGACCGTCAACCTATGCCTCTATTATCTCAACAATTCAAGATCGTGGTTATGTCCGTGTTGAAAACAAACGTTTTTATGCTGAGAAAATGGGTGAAATCGTCACCGATCGATTAATTGAAAACTTCAGTGATTTAATGAACTATGACTTCACTGCCAATATGGAATTGAAGCTAGATGATATCGCTAATGGTCAAGCCGCTTGGCGTAAAGAATTAGATAGTTTTTATACCGATTTTCAACAGAAGCTTAAAACAGCAGAATTAGAGCCAGAGCAAGGCGGTATGCGTGTTAATCAGTTTGTATTAACCAATATCGCTTGCCCAACGTGTGAGAGACCTATGGGAATTCGCACCGCTTCAACAGGCGTGTTTTTAGGCTGCTCAGGCTATAACTTACCGCCTAAAGAGCGCTGTACTCAGACCCTTAATTTAGTGTCGGGTGATGAGGCTATTGCAGTATCTGATGATGACGAGCAAGAAACCGAAGCGCTTCGTCAGAAAAAACGCTGTCAAAAGTGTGGCACTGCGATGGATAGCTACTTAATAGATGAACAGCGCAAGTTGCATGTGTGCGGTAATAATCCGGCTTGTGATGGTTACGAAATAGAGCAGGGCAGCTTTAAAATTAAGGGCTATGAAGGGCCTTTAATCGAGTGTGATAAGTGTGGTGCTGATATGCAGTTAAAGTCTGGCCGCTTTGGTAAATACTTTGGTTGCACTAACACCGAGTGTAAAAATACTCGTAAACTATTACGCAGTGGTGAAGCGGCTCCACCAAAAGAAGATCCTGTGCACTTACCTGAGTTAAAATGCGAAAAGTCAGATACTTACTTTGTATTACGTGACGGTGCCGCGGGTGTTTTTATGGCGGCAGCTACTTTTCCTAAGTCACGTGAAACCAGAGCGCCTTTAGTTTCCGAGCTAGCTAAGTATCGCGATCTTATTTCACCTAAATTTTATTATTTAGCTGATGCACCGCAAAAAGATCCAGAGGGTAATTTAACCGTTGTTCGCTGGAGCCGTAAAACTAAGCAGCAATATGTGATGTCAGAAAAAGAGGGCAAAGCAACAGGTTGGTCTGCTTGGTATGAAAATGGTAAGTGGGTTGTTACGAAAAAATAATTAAAGCTTCATTTTAGCTGCAAAAAAATACTCGCTTAAGCGAGTATTTTTTGCACTAAACACTAAACACTAAACACTAAACACTAAACACTAAACACTAAACACTAAACACTAAACACTAAACACTAAACACTAAACACTAAACACTAAACACTAAACACTACCACTTACGTTTAGGCCCAAATAAGTCATCAATATCTTTATTTTCTTTTTCTTCTTTTTTCGCTCTATCTCGGGTATTGCCTTCTTTTAATTGAGTCGCAATACTTTCTAAGGTCTGGATAACCTCGGATTGGCGCTTAGTTACGTATTCACCTTGATCACCAGATTGACTTAGCGCAGTTAATGCCTTTTCAAAATACTGCCGAGCCGAGCCTAGCATACCGTTAGAACGAGCTTTCATGCCTCGCTTTATTTGGCTTTCAACATTAATTCGTAATTGTAATATTTCTAAGCGTTTATCTTCTTGAATAACAACTTGGGTATCTACATTACCCCTAGCGTGCTCGCCTCGAAGCACAGTCCTAAGCTTCTTAATGCCCTTAATCATATTGATTAGCTGTTGATCGTTATCCGGTAAAGTTAAGGTATCTGTATAATTGCTATCATTGCTTGTATTTGCTTGTGCTAACCGAGCCTCAGTTTCATTAAGTCTATGGCGTAAGTCTTTAGCTTTTGGTTCAAGTTCTACCATGGCTTTTAAACTAAAGCAGATACGTTTTAACAGCATTTGGCTAATAGCAGGCGATAAAGGCACATTAGCTGAATTTAACAACAGCTCTTCGCTATCTTCTAGCATAATCCTACGTTTGCTATATTCAGCACGTTTTAAAGCGGCAATTCGTGCTTTATGTTGCTGGATTGCACTAACAATAACGCCAATTATAACCAGAGTTATTATCAGAATAATGATCAAAGTAAACAGCATTTAAACCTCTGATTTAACAGCTTTATTAGGCTGAAGTAACTATATGTAAAGTATGCATTGTTTGCTATATTTTTGTAGAAATTAAGCGACATATCTTTACTATTTGGCATGCTAATAAAATTAGGAATTTAATTTGTTGGTTTTAATTTAGCAAATAAGCTAAATAAGTACCAATCTAACTCTCTGGGTAATACCCAGCAGCGTAAACTACTTTACTACTATATCTCACCACTGGGTAGGTCGCATCAGTTAATCATAATTTACTGTTAATACTTATATTTATATCTGCATTCCTTAAGGGGATATCGTTATATAAATTGCCTAAAGGAATGACTACTGGTAATTTGTTTATAATCTGATCATTAACAAGTGATCTTAAAAAATAAGTTGGATTCTCTCTAGGCCAAGGTATATTGGTTAGAAGTATGCCAGCATAGGAACGGCCATAAATGAAATTACAACAGCTGCGTTATATTGTTGAAGTTTTAAACAATAATTTAAATGTTTCAGCTACAGCAGAAAATTTATACACTTCACAACCCGGTATAAGTAAACAAGTAAGAATGCTTGAGGATGAACTAGGCATTCAAGTTTTTGGCCGCAGTGGCAAACACTTGACCCATGTTACAGCAGCGGGAAAAGAGGTAATAGAGCTCTCTAGACAAATTTTATCTAAAGTTGAAAGTATCAAAGCGATAGCAAAAGAGCATAATTTACCTGATCAAGGCAAGTTAAATATTGCCACAACGCATACCCAAGCACGTTATGCCTTGCCTAAAGTGATTAGTGGTTTTATGAATAAGTATCCAAAAGTGTCATTACATATGCACCAAGGTACGCCGCAACAGATTTCTGAGGCCGCTTCACGAGGAGATGCTGATTTTGCTATCGCGACAGAAGCGTTACATCTCTATAGTGATCTAGTGATGCTGCCTTGTTATCACTGGAATCGCAGTGTTATCGTGCGTAAAGACCATCCTTTAGTGCAATTAAAACGACCACTGACTATTGCTGATGTGGCTAGTCAACCTATAGTGACCTATGTTTTTGGCTTCACTGGTCGTTCACAGTTAGATAAAGCTTTTGCTGCAGAAGGCTTAGAGCCGCATATCGTGTTTACGGCTACTGATGCTGATGTTATTAAAACTTATGTTCGCTTAGGTTTAGGCGTCGGGGTTATTGCTTCTATGGCCATGGACGAAGAATTAGATGATGATTTAGTTTCTTTGGATGCAAGTCATTTATTTGAAGCATCAACCACTAAAATAGGCTTTAGAAAAGGGGCCTTCTTACGTAGCTATATGTATGACTTTATCCAACGTTTTGCTCCTCACTTAACTAAAGATGTGGTTGAACAAGCTAATTTGTTGCGTAATCAAGAAGAAATCGATGAAATGTTTTTATCTGTTGAGCTACCAGTGCGTTAATACTTTCCTCTATGTTTACCAGTATTGGATGATAAATTAAGCGTTATGGCTCATGATCTCTGTTGAATTAATTTTATTAGCATTAAGCCCTATTTTTCTCGCGTTAATTGCATGGGAATGGTGGCGATATCGCCAGGTTAAGCCTGCGATATATCGTTGGCAAGATTCATTGGCTAATGCCATTTTAGCTTTGATGTATCAAGGCGGAGAATTTATAGCTGTTATTGTTTTAATGCCTGTATTTATCGTTATATATCAATGGCGACTTTTTGAGATAGAGATTAATGTCAGCACGCTATTTTTAGCTTTTTTACTGCAAGATTTTTTATATTATTGGTTTCATCGTGCCTCACACCAAGTGCGCTGGTTATGGGCATCTCATATCGCTCATCATAGCTCGCGTTTAATGAACTTTAGTACCGCCTTTAGGCAAAGCTTAACCTATCCTATTTCTGGGATGTGGCTGTTTTGGACACCGATGATGTTAATTGGCTTTTCTCCTAAAATTGTGCTGGCTGTCGTGGCTTTAAATTTAGCTTTTCAATTTTTTGTTCATACTCAGTCGGTTAAAAAGCTCGGGGTGTTGGAATATATTTTTAATACACCCTCACACCATAGGGTGCATCATGCCTGTAATCCTTGTTATATCGATAAGAATTTTGCTGGAGTATTAATTATTTGGGATCACATCTTTGGCACCTTTATAGCTGAAAGTGAATCAGAGCCTTGCAGATACGGCATTACAGATAATTTTGAGTCAGATAATCCACTACTTATTACTTTTTATGAATGGCAAAAAATGTGGCAAGATCTTCTAGTTGCTAATAACGTTGGTGAAAAATGGCTAAGTCTTTTTGGCCCACCAAGACCTAAAGTCAATATAGATACTACCGACAAATCATTAACAATATCCAACGAAAAGATTGATTAACTTAAGTTATTTATAATTATTTTATAAAAGAAAGAGGCTAAAAATTAAACAATGGACTAAACTTAGCGAAAGCTCAAATGCTTCAAATGCTAGGAGTGCCATATGAACAAAACAATGTTGATGATGGGATCTATATTCTTAGGCGTAGTTGCTTGTAAGCCAGCAATGCAAGTAGATATTGAAGATCAGAATGATGCAATAACAAGTAAAGAACCAAGCTGTGTTATGACAATAGGTATTGATGCATGGGAGCCATATCAATACATGTCGGTAAATAATAAAGCGATTGGTTTAGATGTAGAAATTGCTACAGCAGCATTAAATACTATGGGCTGCTCGCTATTAGTTGAACAGGGCAGTTGGACGGAGTTATTACTGAAACTTAAAGCCGGTGAAGTTGACGCGGTGTTAGGGGCGTCAAAAACTGATGAGCGTCAGCGCTTTGCTTATTTTTCTGATGCCTATCGTAAAGAACGTTTTCAATTATATGTACGAAAAGAAAATATCAATTACCCCTATAAAACAATTGATGCCTTTTTAGACGATGGCCACAAGCTGGGGATTGTCAATCAGTACTATTATGGGGATGATATTGATGAACTTTATGGTCAAAGCAAATATAGAACATTATTCGTTGGCGCAATAATCAGTGAGTTAAATATGGCTCGATTATTAGATGAAGAAATTGATGGTCTGTTAGAAGATAGCTTTGTTGCCGCTTCTATTTTGCGTCGTAAAGGGCTAGATAAGTACATCAAACCACATTCTATTAGTTTAGACAGTTCAGATGTCTTTGTTATGTTTAGTCAAGAATCTGTTACTGAAGAGCAAGTAACAGAGTTTAACTGGGGCTTGACGCAGCTTAAAGAAAGTGGCGAGTATAATAAGATTATCAATAAATATAGCCCTTAACAGCTATTCACTGCTAAGGGAAAACTGCTGTTGTAATATAGCGGCAGTAAAGTTAGTTTTTAAATAAAACCCACGCGGTAAGGTACGAATAGGTTGTCCTTGGCTACCTACCGCGTCGGTAAGTGCTTTACTATTAGCCGCTTTAGGTCTTAATTGTAGATACTTTCCTGTTGCCCCCCGAATATTGGCGATACCGCCCAAGCTAATCAACTCCATTAATTCTTCCCAGTCTTGCTGTAATGCTTGTTGTTGCAAAACGCTAGGCTGCCATAAAAAACCATTACCAATAATGCGCTCAGCTATTGGGATTTGACGCTCTGCTAATATAGGTAACCATAAAATATGTTGTAACTTTTGGCAGACCCAAGAGTTGTGCCATTGCAAGCCGGTAACGCCAGTTAAAGGGGCTACACAAACATAAGTGCTTTCAAGGGGTTTTCCTTGTTGGTTAATGGGTAAGGTTTTAAGCTCAATACCTAAACTAGCAAAATCGACAACAGCTTGCGAGCCGCCATCTGCACCAAGAGCTAATTCTATTAGTTGGCCAACCCAGCCCTTATCTTTGAGTAAGTTTTTTGGCACAGCTTGTTCTAAATTTGCTGCAAGTTGACCTAAAGTTAAGCCAGCGATAGCGCTGCAGCGGGCCATAAGATCATCAGTAGTTTGCGGTGGTGTTAGCATAATATCTATAAAAAGGGCTTTAGTGACAACGCTAGCATTTTTTGGCAAATATATCTGCTTAAAAACAACACAAACTAACTTATACACAGCTGCTTTTTAGTTTTTTGTGATGCGGTATATTATTAAGTGATTGATTTTATTGCTTTAGTTCTTGTTGATGGCTTAAGGCTTTTAGTTGAATATAAACTTATTAAGAGCTTTAGCCTGACTTTACCACAGGGTTATCAACAGATGCTGTGAAAAAGTCCACACTAGGATTGTTAATTTGAAGTAATTTGTGGATAAGTTTGTACAAGTTAACAAAGAAAATAGCGATTGCTCACCAGCGCAGTTTGTGAAAGAATCTTTTTATAGTAGATATATGATCCGCCAGAGGTATCAGTGATCGATTCCGAAGGATTTCGGGCTAATGTCGGCATAGTAATATGTAACAGCCAAGGACAGGTGTTTTGGGCAAAACGATATGGTCAGCATTCTTGGCAATACCCACAAGGTGGCATTAACGAAGGCGAAACGCCAGAGCAGGCAATGTTTCGTGAGTTAAACGAAGAAGTTGGTTTAACGGCTGCAGATGTGCAAATTATGGCAAGTACCAAACATTGGTTACGCTATAAGTTGCCAAAGCGTTTAATTCGTAAAGATAGTAACCCTGTGTGCATTGGTCAAAAGCAAAAATGGTTTTTGTTACGGCTGACCTGTAGTGAAGATGAGGTAAACTTATTAAAAACTACGCATCCTGAATTTGATAGTTGGCGTTGGGTTAGCTATTGGTATCCAGTGAGGCAAGTGGTTGCGTTTAAGCGTGAAGTTTATCGTAAGGTCATGAAAGAGTTTTCCCCTGTTGCTTTGCCATTTATTCGCCGCGAAGGAAAAAGAAAAAGTTAATATCTTGAATTAACTAAAATGAGGCTCTTATGTTAAGCCAGTTAAGACGAATTGTTCAAGATGTGGCACAAGAGCCAGTGCTTAACAATGCGCTTGCTGGCTTAGTCACAAGTATTAAAAACGCTTTACAGACCGAGTGTTGCTCGGTCTATTTAGCCGATGACCAACAACAGCATTTTATGCTAATGGCTACAGATGGCTTAAATCCTGATGCTATTGGTCAGGTAGCTATTGGTTTTTCTGAAGGCCTTATTGGCTGGATAGGTGAGCGTGAAGAGCCAATTAATTTAGCTAAAGCACATTTACATCCTCGTTTTAGAGTTACCCCTGAAGTAAGTGAAGATCATTTTTCGGCTTTCTTAGGCTGCCCTATTATTCATCATCGTAAAGTACTTGGCGTCTTAACCATTCAGCAATCGGTTGATCGTGTTTTTAACGAAGATGAAGAATCGTTTTTAGTTACCTTAGCGGCGCAGTTAGCTTCAGTTCTAACTAATGCTGCCATGCGACAAGCTGCCAGTGAAAGCTCTGCTACTCAAATTCAAACTGGCCATTTAAAAGGTTTACCTGGGGCGCCAGGTATTGCTATGGGGCATGCTCATATTTTAGAGCCAGCTAATGACTTTAACGCTATTTCAGTTAAACGCTCTGATGATCCAGAAAAAGAGTTAGCCTACTTTTATCGTGCCGTAAAGGTGACTAAAACTGAGTTTAATCGATTAGCTGAGCGTATGGCTGGCCATTTACCACCCGATGCTTTAGCTATTTTTGATGTCTATCATCAATTATTGGATGCAGCGAGTTTAGGCCGTGAAATAGAGCAGCAAATAGCTGAAGGTTGGTGCGCAAAAAGTGCTCTTAAGCGTGTAGTTGAAAAGTTTGCTCGTCAATTTGACGACATGGACGATAGCTACTTACGTGAGCGCGGTACAGATATTCGCGATCTAGGCCAGCGGGTTTTAAATAACTTATTAGATACACAAAAACGTAAAATAAAACTGCCTGAGGCAGTAATTCTAGTGGCCGATAATGTTACCGCCACTATGCTCGCTGAGATCCCGCGAGAAAAGCTAATGGCGATAGTTTCTTTAAAAGGCTCGGTTAACTCTCACGCGGCTATAATGGCGCGGGCACTAAATATACCGGCAGTAATGGGTGTTGATGAGTTACCTTTATTGCAGTGGCAAGATCAATACCTAATCGTTGATGGTTATCAAGGTAATGTTCTATTGTCTCCGGTTGAGGCAATTTGTGCTGAATATCGCCGCTTAATTAATGAAGATGCTAAGCTTAATGCACTGTATTTAGAGGAAGTGCATTTACCGTCAGAGTCACTTTGTGGCATGAAGTTTGACCTTATGGTTAACTCTGGCCTGGCTGTTGAATTAGAAACGGCGGATTTAGAACATACTGATGGCGTAGGTTTATATCGCACAGAATTTCCATTTATTATGCGTAGCCGCTTTCCTACAGAGCAAGAGCAAACGGCGTTATATCGCAAGGTGCTAGAAAGCTCACCGAATAAAACGGTAATTATGCGTACCTTAGATGTGGGTGGTGATAAAGCCTTACCTTATTTTAATATTGAAGAAGAAAATCCCTTCCTTGGTTGGCGCGGGATCAGGTTAACGTTAGATCATCCTGAAATATTTCTAGTACAAATTCGCGCTATGTTGCGAGCTAATTTAGCCTTAGATAATTTACATATTTTATTGCCGATGATCTCGGATCTAAACGAGGTTGATGAAGCTCTGCGCTTAATTAAACAAGCTTGTTTTGAAGTGAGTGAAGAGTTGGCTGTTGCATTACCACGGCCTAAAATTGGCGTAATGATAGAAGTGCCATCGATTATATATCAGTTACCCGAACTTGCTCAAAAAGTTGACTTTTGCTCCGTAGGCACCAATGATTTAACCCAATATTTATTGGCGGTTGACCGTAACAACCCTAGAGTTGCAGGCTTATACGATGCCATGCACCCTGCGGTATTAAGAGCCTTATATAATTTAGCGCAACAGGCAAAAGCATTACAGTTTCCTATTAGTGTTTGTGGTGAGTTAGCCGCTGAGCCAGCTGGTGTTATTTTATTGGCAGCAATGGGCTATCGCTATTTTAGTATGAATAGTAGTAACCTGGCGAAAATAAAGTGGTTATTACGCCGAATAGAATTATCAGAACTAGAATTATTACTGCCTCAAGTGTTAGCCTGTAGTTCGGCAAAGTTAGTACGCTTGCATGTACAACGTTTTTTAGAACAAAAGCAGTCACTTAATCAGCTTAGAGCTTAAGCGACATCAAACCAAAATACTTGATAAATAAAGAGATGCAACTTTGCTTACCGTTATCTTAATTACTTTAGTTTTAGGAGCTATAGTTGGTTTCTTAGCTGGTTTACTTGGCATAGGTGGCGGTTTAATTATTGTGCCTGCCTTAGTCATGTTATTGCCAGCTTATGGCATTATTGCCCCCGAGGATGCCATGCTAGTGGCCATTGCTACCTCGTTAGCGTCCATTATTGTTACTGCAAGCTCATCCGTATTAGCCCATCATCGACGAGGTAATGTGCCTTGGTCAATTGCGACTGCGGTATTAATCGGTGCGGCTATTGGTGCTGTGCTAGTTGGCTATTTTGCTCACTTAGTAAGTGGTGACATTTTAAAACGAATTTTTGCAGCCGCGGTGTTGTTATTGTCTTTACGGATGTTAGGCTCGCGCTCTGTTGCTGGCAATAAAACCTTGCCTAATAATGGCTGGTTAGGTTTTATATCGTCTATTTTAGCAGGCATCGCTAGCTTACTTGGCATTGGTGGTGGGGCCTTATTTGTGCCTATGCTTAATTACTTCTCTGTTGATATGCGCCGAGCTATAGGTTGTGCTGCAGCATCAGGGATTGCGATTGCCGTTTTTGGTTCAATTGGTTATGTATTAGCCGGTTGGCAGCATTATTCATTAGCCGATGGCTTTGTTGGCTATGTATACTTACCGGTATTAGCCGGAATTGTCGCAACGTCTGTCTTTATGGCGCCTATAGGTGCGCGCTTAACACAGCGACTGCCTGTATTGGTAATAAAACGGGTTTTCGGTATTTTTCTTATTTTAGTGGCAGCTAAGATGATGTTTAGTTAAGGGTTGTTATGTCAGCTGGGTATATTACATTTCCACAAATTGATCCAATTATCTTCTCCATAGGTCCCATCGCTTTAAGATGGTATGGCTTAATGTATTTAATTGCTTTTGCTCTTGCTTGGTGGCTAGCTAACCGCGCGGCTAAGCAACCTAACTCCGGTTGGACTGAACAGCAAGTGAGTGACTTGTTATTTCAAAGTTTCATAGGTGTTATTTTAGGGGGGCGCTTAGGTTACGTCTTGTTTTATCAGTTTGACTACTTTTTACAAGATCCCAGCTACCTATTTAAAATATGGACCGGCGGCATGTCATTCCATGGCGGTTTTATTGGTGTGCTTGTTGCTATGGCCTGGTTTGCAAAACGCAATAATAAAGCTTATCTACAGTTAGGTGACTTTGTTGCTCCGCTGGCACCACTAGGTTTAGCGGCGGGGCGTTTAGGTAACTTTATTAATGCCGAATTATGGGGCAGACCCACAGATGTACCTTGGGCGGTGTTATTTCCTAACGCTGGGCCTTACCCACGGCACCCATCGCAGTTATATGAATTTATGCTCGAAGGCATAGTGCTCTTTATTTTAATTATTTTATATCGTCGCTTTAATCCACCAAGTGGCTCCTTAGGTGGCTTGTTCTTAGTAGGTTATGGTGCTGCGCGCTTTACCGTTGAGTTTTATCGTGAGCCAGATGCACATCTTGGTATTTTGTCGGCGGGCATGTCGATGGGGCAATGGTTATCATTACCAATGATTATTAGTGGTGTAGGGCTAATTAGCTATGGCTACTGGCGCAAAGCTCAACAAAAAAAACAGGCAGTATAAGTATGAAGCAATATTTAGATCTATGTCAGCGCATTATTGATCAGGGTGTTTGGATAGAGAATAAACGCACTGGAGTTAGGTGTTTAACCTTAATTAATGCTGATTTAGAGTACGATGTCGCAGCGAATGCCTTCCCATTATTAACCACACGTAAAAGCTATTACAAAGCGGCTATAGCGGAATTGCTTGGCTATATTCGCGGTTATGATAATGCCGCGGACTTTCGGGCTATTGGCTGTAATACCTGGAATGCCAACGCCAATGAAAATACGGCTTGGTTAAATAACCCTCATCGTAAAGGCACTGACGATATGGGCCGAGTTTATGGCGTGCAAGGGCGAACGTGGCAAAAGCCGGATGGAACCTTTTTAGATCAGTTTAAAAAAGTGGTCGATAATTTAAGCCAAGGCATTGATGACAGAGCTGAAATAATTACTTTTTATAATCCTGGTGAAATAGAGCTAGGCTGTTTACGGCCTTGTATGCATACCCATACTTTCTCACTATTAGATGACACCTTATATTTAACCTCGTATCAACGCAGCTGTGATGTGCCTCTAGGTTTGAATTTTAATCAGGTGCAGTGCTTTGTGTTATTAGCCTTAGTGGCACAAATTACCGGCCATAAAGCGGGCAAAGTATTTCATAAAATTGTCAACGCCCATATATATGAAAATCAGCTAGAGTTATTGCAAGAGGTTCAGCTGAAGCGTCAGCCATTACCACTTCCGCGTTTACATATTAACTCTAAGATAAAAACCTTACAGGATATAGAAACTTGGGTAACTACAGCAGACTTTGAGCTAGAAGGTTATCAGTATCATGAACCAATAAGTTATCCATTTACGGTTTAAATATTAACGCCATAAATTTTTTCAGATCCAATAAAACTCACTAGTTTAAATATGTAGTCGTATTTAAACTAGTGAGTCCCTCTGTAGTGTTGCGCCAAAAAAATATTAAAAACGACAAGTTTAACTGGCCTAATTATTGCAATGATTAAATATAAATACATTTAATGAAAATACAACTTAGCTTAATTAAGGTGGCGGTATGAAGGCGCTAACATTCGCAGTGATTATTTTTACTGGTTTACTAATAGCCAGCTGTAGCTCGACTAATGTGAACAATCAAACTGCCTCAGGCAGTACTTTGCATCCGGCAAATACAGTTGCTTATTATAGTCAGCTGTTAGCGCTTAATTTAACCAATCAGCTCAATAGCAAGTTAGAGCAGAGTACGATTAAGCCGCGAATAGCCCTAAGCTCTTTTGTGCCGGTAACCAGCTTTTCATTAGCCCAGGTTGATGAATTTGAAAAACAGATGGCGAATCAAATTAGTGAGACAATGCTTAGCGAAATTAAGCAACAGGGTTTTGAAGTTTATGATTACCGTTTACGCGATCAATTAGCTTTAAAGGAAGATCATGAGCAAGCCTTATCACGGCAATTAACCGCTATAGCCAATAGCAGCGCAGCCGATACCTTATTAGTGGGAACTTATAGCCTATTAGCTGAAGGCGTTATGCTAAATGCGCGGTTAATTGCAGTGAAAAATAAACAAGTGTTAGCAGCAAGCAGCCAGCTAGTGCCAACAGCGGTGTTCTGGCAGCAACAGCGAGTTATTCAAGTAGGTGATAAGCTGTACCGTACTGATTCAACAGGAGCAGCAAGATGATGCTAAAACCACTTTTACTTCCGTTATCTATATTATTTTTATCGGCTTGCTCAATGCCGAGCTTTTTGAGCGCAGACCAACAAGCGGTTGATGAAAAGCAAACTGAATCGACATGGCAAGACAATGTAGATAGCAAATTATTGACAGCCAATACATACTCTCAGGCACTAGTGTATCAATTAGTATCTCATTGGCAGGCCGTAGATAAAACGGCCATGGTTGCTGTAACAAATTTTAGTTTTGTCGACTCAGGCTTAGAGCAGGGCAGTGTTTTAAGTCATCACTTAAGCGAGGCGATGATGCATGATTTACATACCTTTGGTGTGCCAGTGTTAGACTATAAAGCGACCGACTTTATAAGGGTAACAGAGCAGGGCGACTTTGTATTAAGCCGTAACTTTCAAGAGCTAAATAATGAATTACCCATACGCTATGTTGTAACAGGCACTATGACTCAGCATCAGCAAGGCATGCTGATTAATGCGCGTTTAGTGCGTATTGATAACAAGCAGGTCATGTCGGTTGGTCGAACCTTTATTCCCGCTGTGGTTGTTAACGCTATTCTAAAACACAATGATCAAGCGCCTTTACAGCTAACCCAAGGTTAGCTTAAAGTTCCAGCTGTGTTTACTGCAATTTCATTAAATGCTTAGTCTAGGTCAGACTTAAGCTAAGCTGCTTTGCAGTGTCGTTTAATCGTTGATAAGGGAAACGAATGATAGATTTTAATAACAAAGGTTTTTTTAAATTAAAGCAAAATGCTGATTATGCAGAAAAAGTACAAGATTTACTAATAGCTGATGAGCAGGTTATCGACTCATTTAAAACAATGCGTGATGGCGTGGTTTTTACCAATAAAAGAATTATTGCCGTTAACGTACAAGGTATTACCGGCAGTAAGAAAGACTTCACTAGCTTGCCTTATAAAAATATTGTGGCTTATTCCGTTGAAACCTCAGGCACCTTCGATTTAGATTCTGAACTAGAAATATACTTTTCTGCTATTGGTAAAGTTAGGTTTGAATTTACCGGCAAAACCTCAATGGTTGATATCGCAAAAACGATAGCCAACAGCATGCTTTAACTTAGGTTATTGTATTTTATAGATAAAATATTTAATTAACTAGGCTGATGGCGTCCCAGACAGGAGTCGAACCTGTGGCCTCGCCCTTAGGAGGGGCGCGCTCTATCCATCTGAGCTACTGGGACTTAAGTTGATATTCTATATAAAAAATTAAAAAATAAGTACCCTTAGTCTTCTTCTTTTCTATGAATACTCACAATATCTGCGGCTTGTATATGCTGGATTAAGGCTGCGGTTGCGGGCTCTGCCATAGCTTGCTGTTGGCTAACTTGGCGTACAACTAAGGTAATATCGCTAAGATGCAAGCGTTTAAGTTCAGGTTGGCCAGGATCGCGCTTCACTTGAATTAGCTGTAATTTGTCGCCAACCTCTAAGCCATGCTTTTTACCAATATTAAACCAGACTTGATTATTAGTAACTTGGGTAATATTGGTTAAAACCGGCTTACACTGTAATTCTTGCTGTATATCTTCTGCCACAATCTCTAAAAGTTGATCAATTTTTTGTCCATAAGGTAACTGCCAAAAAGCGGCACTGTGAGCAGCAGGTGTATTTTTATCTTTATATGGCCACGTAGAGTCTGTTCTATATTCTTGTTGAAATACAATGCTTTGTTCAAATAAATCATAAAGCACGACATTAAGTGCAAAAAAGCGTTGTTTAGTTGCTGTTTGCCAAAAACGGTGAGTTTCTTCGCCTAAAGAGAGATCTTTAATCGTTGCTGTTACGATATATTGGCCACCTTGGCGAAATAACTGGTCAGTATAGGGGTAGCTAAGATCAGATAAGCCAGTACTATAGTCTAATACACTGGTGGTAGCGGCCGGAGCTTTTGCTTGCAGATGGTAATTTAACTGTGTAGTGGCATCTTTATCTAATGAAAATAACTGGCCATATATTGCATCTTCTCGAGCACTTAGCTGCATACGACTAAGTAACAATGGTTTTATATATTGTTCAGTGGTACAAGCAGAGACTTTTTGTGGCTGAATATTAGCCCTAATCACAACCGTTAAGCGATTGCCTTGTTGCTTTTCTGACATCAGCTGCAACTCACTGACTTGATGTTGGCTACTAATTTCAATTAAATCATGCTCTAACACGCCATTAAGTACCTGTTGCGAGCTTTTTATTTCAGCACCGGCAAATAAAGCGGCGCGGCTTAAAGCGTCATTAACTGCATAATGTCTGGCTTGTGCTAAATTGTCATGCTTAATTCTCGCTTCACCTGTGGCTTCATACCAGGCTGCAGAACTTGAGCTGGCAAAGAAAGCTAATACTAAGCTTGATAAAATTGCATTATGTTTCATAAAAATCCTAGCCACTAATGTTCACTAGTATAAGTAAAGCAATAAGCATGCCTTATCTTTGGCTTAGTTATTGCTTTATTAAAACTATTAAGGCTATCGTTAATCTAAACAGTCGATAGCATAAGCAGTTAATAGTCTATACCTTAGAGTCAAGAGTAAAGCTAACTTATCGCTAGCTTAACGATGCTGTAAATGATTATTTTGGAAATAGTAACATGATAATAAATAAAATAATTTTCTCACTGAGTATTAAGCTTGTTGTTGCAATAAGTCTTTTTAGCGTTGTTACAGCTTGTGCAACGAAAACAAGTACTGAAGTGAAAAATGTCGCCATTGTGCCTAAACAGTTTCCTGTTTTACAGGCCGTTGGTTATGCCCCTATCAGTTTACAGAAGGGGCAAACTGAGCAGCAAAGAATGTTGCAGGCAATTACAGCCTCTAAGCTTGATGCATATCGTGAACTGGCCGAAATAGTGCACGGACAAAAACTTGACGCTAAAAACGAAGTTACCAATACTTTTAAAAGCCAAAGCGGAATCGCTTCATCAGTTACAGGACTAATTAAAGGGGCTAAGGTGGTAAAAAGCTATGCGATTAATGATGTGTATATCACAGAGCTGGAATTAGATTTTGAACAAATTTATCAGCTATATAACAAAGTAGGACCAAAGCAGAAGGGTAAGCGTATTCGCTATTATTAGTTTTTAGAAACGTAGTTGCTAAGTAGTGTACGAGCTGAGTAATGACAAACTACATAATTTACGTGCTTAGGCTTTAATACCTTTGCCGATATTGTCTATAGATGGTTTGCCTTTATTGGTATAAGTTAAGCCTGACTTGCCTTGTTGAGATAAAAGGGTATTTTTGAAACGTTCTAAAGTGAGTTGGCTTTGCTCTAATACTTGTTGATTAACGTTGTTTTGCTGTTTGCAATTAGCTAATAACCCATCAATTTTAGTTACTTCTGCGCTAAACCAATCAGCAGCTTTAAGACTAGCAAGCTCAGGAAGCTGTGCCACTGCATTATCGGTCTCGGTAATAGAAGCAAGTAATTGATTCTTTTCTAGCGTAATACGCTCAAGGCTTGCAATATCACGCTCAGATAGAGCGGCAAGTTCTTGCCGTAATAGCAGCAACAACTCATTTAGATGCTGTTGTTGTTGTTCTAGTAGGGTAGAGGCTTTATCTGTATTCATTAGTGGCTGAATAACTCGTTTTCAAACTCTACGATGCTTTTAGCTAGCTGCTCAACATTAATTTTATATTTACCTTCACTGATCGCTTGCTTAATTTTATCCACTTTCTCTTGATCAATGCCGCTGCTGTTATTCGCTTTTTCAGTTAGTTTAGTTAACTGCTGAGCTTGTGGTGTTAAAGACACTGAATCTTGTTTTTGATTCGGCGCTTGAGCCGAATTTTGTTGCACACTTGCTTGCTGACGTTGAGTTTGTTGCTCAACTTTGTCAGTTTTAACTTGTGCATTATTTTGTAAGTTGTTGATATTGATAGCCATGATATAACCTCATTACCTAAGTACAGATCCCTATGTACAGCTTAACGGCTTTACTTAAGAAAACTTTAGTAAAAAATAATTAAAATTTAATGCTTACACTATTTACGCCTGTAACTTCTGCACGAATAGTACGTTTAGATTGGCGGTTAATTATCTCTATTGAATCACCTAAACTGCCATCTTGTTGGGCAATACCGGTGGCCGACACATTTAAGCCTTTATTGCTAATTGATATTGTAACAACATCGTCTTTACACACAAGACAAACATCTTGCAATGTCAGCATTTGGCCCATACTCAAGGTACGTTTAGTTTTAGCGCCAACTATTTGACTCGGCTCTGTGATTAAGCTGCCTCTGACAAAACGTCGTTCTCTTGTTTCTAGTGCCAACATATCGGCAGTAATTTGTGTTCCTGAAGCAATATTTTGTTTTAAAATGACAGCTTGAACAACTTGGTCAATACGAACAGACAAATATAACTTCCAATTATCATCTGTGAGGCATTGGATTAAAATGGTATTTTGTCGTTGACTAATCGGTTGCGACAAACTGAAGTCCAGTGGTGCTGTGCAAGTTTTGTTACCAATACGCTCATCTAAAGGGCTTAATTTAGGAATAAACTCATTATTACTAAGCTGAGATAACTCTTCATTTAACCACGCTTCTGCAGCCGCAGTTAGCTTGGCGGGTGAATATTCGTTCGCTACAACATAATTAGGTAGTAACATCATAATCATAATGAAGTATAATTGGCCTAGTCGTGGTAGAAATTTGTCGTACTTTTTCATATATATTCAGCTATGCTTTATAAGTTAGTGCTAAAGATTGTCAAAAATCAGGCGATATAAGTATTCGTTATAACAGCAAAGCAATAATCACGCCGAAGCTCAGATATAAGTCGATTTATATTAACGATATCAGTTAGAGGTAGTAAATGGCAGGTGTTTTAGACTCCGTTAATCAGCGAACGCAATTAGTTGGTCAGAATAGACTTGAGTTACTGCTATTTAATTTAGCGGGTAGGCAGCGTTATGGCATTAACGTGTTTAAAGTACGAGAGGTTTTACCCTGCCCAGCATTAACGGCTGTACCAAGACGTAATAAATACGTAAGAGGTATTGCTTATATTCGCGGACAAGCAATTTCTGTTATTGACCTTAGTTTAGCAATTGGCGGTAAAGCCATAACTGATGTTAGCAAAAGTTTTATTGTTATTGCTGAATATAATCGCTCTGTGCAAGGCTTTTTAGTTCATGGTGTTGAACGGATTATTAATATTAATTGGGAAAAAATATTACCGCCCCCCAAAGGTACTAGTGGCAAACAAAGTTATTTAACTGCAATTACTGAAATTGATAATGAATTAATCGAAATTCTAGATGTTGAAAAAATTCTAGAAGAAATATCACCTTCAGCTACTACAGTAACTTCACAAATGGATACTCAGCGTATTGCTGCTGATTTAGGTGAGCGCATTATTTTAATTGCTGATGACTCTGCGGTTGCCCGCAACCAAGTGAAGCGAGCACTTGAAAGCTTAGGTGTGCAAATGCACGTTGTTAATAATGGCCGCGAAGCACTTAATTTTTTACAACAAACGGCTCAACAGTGCCAGCAATGTATCACCGAGAAAGTCGGTTTGTTAGTCTCTGATATAGAAATGCCAGAAATGGACGGCTATACCTTAACAGCAGAAATTAAGTCTGATCCTAAATTAAAACAATTACACGTCATATTACATACATCATTAAGTGGTGTGTTTAATCAGCAAATGGTGCAAAAAGTTGGGGCTAATGACTTTATTGCTAAGTTTAATCCCAATGAATTAGCTGAATCCGTACAAAAGTGGCTACTTAAAGCGTAAGGGAACTGTGTGCTAAATAAAGAGTTATATGACATTGAATACAAGCAGTTTCGTGACTTTCTTGAGCTGCAATGTGGCATTGTATTGGGAGAAAATAAACAATATTTAGTGAAAAGTCGGCTGGCGCCTTTGATGCAACGTTTTTCGGTTGACTCTTTATCTGAGCTGGTGCAAAAAACTTTAAACCCGTTAGAAAGACAATTACGAGCCGAAGTTATTGATGCGATGACAACGAACGAAACCTTGTGGTTTCGTGATACCTATCCTTTTGAATTATTAAAAAAACACATTCTTCCTGAACTAGAAAAGCAGCAACGTAATATAAAAATATGGTCAGCGGCAAGTTCTAGTGGCCAAGAACCCTATTCAATAGCCATGTCAGTGCTTGAATATAAACAGCTGCGCTCTGCGTCAGCTAACTTAAATGTGAGTATCTTAGGTACTGATATTTCTAAAACCATGTTGCAACATTGTCAACGAGGCGAATATGATAGCTTAGCGTTAGCGCGAGGTTTATCGCCAGAGCGTCGCAGCCGTTTTTTTGCCGATAGCGGCAAAGGAATGATGCAATTAAAACCGGAAGTAAAACAAAGTGTCAGCTTTCGGCACTTAAATTTACTTGATAGCTATAGCTTACTCGGTAAGTTTGACGTTATTTATTGTCGCAATGTACTGATATACTTTTCTAATGATGTTAAAGCTAAAATTTTAACTAAGTTCGCTCAATCTCTTAATTCTAAAGGGTTTTTAATACTAGGGGCTTCAGAGTCATTATCGACTATCAATAATGACTTTGACATGATCCGTTGTAACCCTGGCATTATATACCGCAAAAAAATATAACTTTTCTTACCTGTATTTCATTTCTGGCCCATAAGTTGCTTCTAGATTACTAAAGGTACCAATAGTAATTCAGAGGTGGCAAAAAAATGGCGATCAGTTTTGAAAAAGCATTTGGCATGCATCCTGAAGCGTTAATGATCCGCGATCGCAGAGCTCAAGTGCTATCTGAAAATATCGCAAACGCTGATACCCCAGGTTATAAAGCGCGTGATATCGACTTTAACCAAGCTATGAAACTGGCTAAAGCTCATCAATCAGGCTCTGTTGGCCGTACCCATGAAAAGCATTTTGCAATTTCAAGTCAATTAGGCGCCGATACGTTATTTCGCAACCCTGATCAACCTGATACTGGTGACGGTAATACTGTGGATATCCATCATGAGCGTAATGCATTTATGCAAAATAGTATGGAATATCAAGCCAGCTTATCCTTTTTAACAGCAAGAATTAATGGCCTGAAAAAAGCCATTACGGGTGGAGGGCAGTAAGCATGAGTATGTATAAAATTTTTGATATCGCAGGTAGCGGTATGGCGGCCCAATCTGTTCGTATGAACACAACGGCCAGTAATATTGCTAATGCTAACAGTGTGAGTAGCAGTGTTGATCAAACTTACCGTGCCAGACACCCGGTGTTTGCTGCAGAGTTATCAGCAGCTAAACAAATGCAGGGTGACGATGGGGTTGGCGTTAAGGTGTTGGGTATTGTTGAGTCAGACGCCCCTCTTAATGTTGAATATTCGCCAAATCATCCATTAGCAGACGAGAATGGTTACATTTATAAACCTAACGTCAATATTATGGAAGAGATGGCTAATATGATCTCGGCCTCGCGCTCTTATGATACCAACGTGCAAACTGCCGATGCTGCTAAGCAAATGGTTATGCGCACGTTAAGACTAGGCCAAGGCTAAAGGATAAGGTTATGACTAGCAACGTTAATAACTCCAACGTTAACAACAGTGCATTAGATGGAATGTATTGGGGTGAAAAAAATAAGGTCGCTGATAAAAACAATGGTGCCTTAAACCAATCAGATTTTTTTGCATTACTAACCCAGCAGTTAGCTTATCAAGATCCAACTAAACCTGTTGAAAATGATCAAATGATAGCGCAGATGACAAACTTTACCATGGCAGATGGTATTAGCTCATTAAATGCTAGTTTTGCAGGCTTTGCCGAAAGTATGACATCAAACCAGGCGTTGCAAGCCTCGTCATTAGTGGGGCGAAGTGTGCTTACTCAATCCGATGAAATTGTATTTACAGGTGATAGCTTATCGCGAGGAAATATTAGCTTAGATAAACCGGCAAATACGATGAAGATTAGTATTGAAAATGATAAAGGCGAAGTTATTCAAAGCTTTAGTGTAGACAACCCTAAAGTTGGTAAAAATGAGTTTATCTGGGATGGTACCCATAATGGCACCGGCTCTGATGTAGAAGCCGAAGGTGATGATGACGTTGCCGACCGAGTTAAAGCGGGCGTTTATAAAATAAAAGTCGATGTTGCTTATGCCGATGGCTCAAATGGTAGCTTGCCGGTAAATGTTTATACCCCTGTTGGTAGCGTGAGTATGAATGGCGGCGCTAATGGCAGCATTATGCTAAACCTGCTGGGTTTAGGCGCGGTGAAATTAAGTGACGTTTTAGAAGTATCTTACGGTTAATAATACAGAATGCTTATAAGCAAGTAGAGGTAGAATATGAGTTTTAATATCGCACTAAGCGGCTTAGCTGCCGCACAAAAAAATTTAGACACCACAGCAAATAATATTGCTAACGTTAATACCACTGGTTTTAAAGAATCACGCGCTGAATTTGCTGATGTCTACGCCACTTCCATTTTTGCTTCAGGTAGAACCAAAGTGGGTGATGGTGTATCAACCTCAACTGTTGCCCAGCAATTTAGCCAAGGCTCGTTGCAGTTTACCAATAACTCGCTAGATTTAGCGATAACAGGTGAAGGCTTCTTTGCTTTAACGCCAGATCGTTCTTCACAAGACTTAACCTACACCCGCTCAGGTGCATTTAAGTTAAATAAAGACAACTTTATTGTTGATAACAACGGCAACTTCTTGCAGGGCTATTCGGTTGATGCGGTAACCGGCGAGAACCAGTCAGTAAGTTTAAGCACGACTCAACCGATATCAATCCCAACATCGGCAGGTGCACCTCGCGCCACGTCGAATATATTCTTAAGCATGAATTTAGATTCAAGAGCAGTGCCAACATCGGGCACGACATTTGATCCAACTGATCGGGCGACCTATAACCATTCGACTTCTGTGACGGTATACGACAGTTTAGGTGAAGCCCACACAGCGACAACTTATTTTAGAAAAGTAGCACCTGCAAGTCCTCCGGTTCCAGGTGCGCCATCAGAGTGGGAAACAAAACTGGTCTGGGATGATAAAACCGCGCCAGGTGAAGAGTTTGATGGTGATACATTGCAGTTCGATTCAAACGGTAATTTATTAACGGGAGTACCTAATCCAACTATTCCAATTGATATGGCTCGATTAAACGATCCTGCTAATGGTTACTTAACTAATGGTGCCCAGTTTTCTGCTGACGTAGTTGTTAACTTTAGGGATGCATCTGGCGTTAAACTGCCTACTCAGTATGCTTCTAACTTTGATGTGCAGAATTTAAGTCAAGATGGTACGACAGTAGGGAATTTAACCGGTGTTGATATTGACTCTTTTGGTCGAGTTTTAGCCAGTTATAGTAACGGTGATACCTCTTACTTGTCACAAGTAACCTTAGTACGATTTGCTAATGTACAAGGCTTAAAGCAAGTAGGAAATACTTCTTGGAAGCAAAGTATTACTTCTGGTGAGCCAATAGGTGGCCAAGCGAATACCGGTACTTTAGGCTCAATTAACTCGTCTGCATTAGAGCAATCTAACGTTAACTTAACGACAGAGTTAGTTGACTTAATTAGTGCTCAGCGTAACTTCCAAGCAAACTCTCGTGCGCTTGAGGTTAACAGCACCTTACAACAAACTGTGTTACAAATTCGCTAAGTTATACTTAAATTACAGCACCGCCTTTTGGCGGTGTTTTTTTTTGCGTTTAATTTAGGTTGTACTTGCTAGCTTTTAAGTCAGATTTATATTGCCTATTTATGTTTTTACATTTGTCATCAGTTTATTTCGTTCCTGTTTATCCTTCTTATTAATGCCGCTGTTAATTCTCTTTTTAAATTGATTTTAGTTTCTGGCACTGTTTTTGCTTTGTTATTGCTAAGTAAGTAATGCTCAAGTTGGAGTAAACAATGGATAAACTGTTATATATCGCCATGAGCGGTGCCAAAGAGAACATGAATGGTATTGCCGTGCGGGCTAATAACCTTGCTAACGCAAGCACCGTTGGTTTTAAAGCGGATTTTGAGCAAGCTCGCTCAATGCAAGCTTTTGGTGCCGGTTTACCCACTCGTGTATTTGCTATGACTGAAAACCCCAGCCAAAACTTTGACGCTGGCGCTATTATGACGACCGATAGAGACTTAGACGTGGCGATACAAGGCGACGGCTGGTTTAGCGTATTAGCAGCCGATGGCAATGAAGCTTATACCCGCTCAGGTAACCTACAAATTAGTGCTAATGGCATGTTAGAGACGGCCACAGGCAATTTAGTTATGGGAGACAATGGTCCCATTCAACTGCCTTTGCCTATTGCTAAAGTAGAAATTGCCCTAGATGGCACTATAAGTGCATTACCACAAGGGGCACCTGCTAATGCAATGGAGCAAGTTGGGCGAATCAAATTGGTTAAGCCATTACATAGTGACATGGAAAAAGGCAGTGATGGTTTGTTTCGGCGTAAAGATGGCCAGCCGGCACAAGCAGATATTAATGTTAGCTTATTAAAAGGTGCAGTTGAGGGCAGTAATGTCAGTGCTGTAGGCGAAATGACTAATATGATTAGTTTGCAGCGTCAGTTCGAGCTGCAAGTCAAAATGATGAAAACCGCTGAAGATATGGATCAGCAACAAAATCAATTATTAAGAATCGTAGGCTAATTGCCTGCCATTAATATGAGCTAAGGCTCAGGAGGCTTATATGCATCCAGCATTATGGATAAGTAAAACCGGTTTAGATGCTAAACAGCGTGATATTTCGGTTATCTCAAATAACTTAGCAAACGCCAGTACTGTAGGCTTTAAAAAAAGCCGCGCTATTTTTGAAGATTTACTCTATCAAAATGTTAATCAGCCTGGTGGTGCTTCATCGCAGAACTCGGAGTTACCTAATGGTTTAATGATAGGTGCCGGTACTAAAGTTGTGGCAACTCAGAAAAACTTTACCCAAGGTAATATGATTACCACAGATAACAGTTTAGATCTGATGGTGCAGGGACATGGTTTTTTTGAAGTATTAATGCCAGATGGCAATATTTCTTATACACGAAATGGCCAGTTTACGGTTGATAACGACGGCAATTTAGTCACCTCAGGCGCGGGGTATCAAGTGCAACCTAACATTGTTATTCCACCTGATGCCAAAAGTATTACTGTTTCTCAAGATGGCCAAGTGTCGGTTCAGTTAGCAGGCCAGGGCGAGCCAGCGGTGCTAGGACAGCTAATGGTGACTAATTTTATTAATCCAGCGGGTCTTGAGCCAATTGGCCAAAACTTATTTAGTGAAACTGGTGCAAGCGGCGATCCTGTGCAAGGAGTCCCAGGCTTAGAGGGCTTAGGCATCATTGTTCAGGGCTCATTAGAAACCTCTAACGTCAATGTGACAGAAGAATTAGTCAATTTAATTGAAAGTCAGCGCGTATATGAAATGAACTCTAAAGTCATTTCATCGGTTGACCAAATGTTAAGTTTTGCTATTCAGCAGTTGTAATAGGAGTAGCCACTATGCAATTCATTAAAGGGTTAACACCAGCCGTTATATTCGCACTTACGTTAAGTGGCTGTGCATCATTACAACAACCCCAAGCTGATGATCCTAACTATGCGCCTATGGTGCCAGAGCCGGCAGAACGGCCTGTTATGCAAAGTGGCTCTTTATTTGCTCAAAATCACTCTAATAGCTTGTATTCAGATAATAAAGCGCGTCATGCCGGCGATATTATTACCGTGCTTTTAGTCGAAAAAACGCAAGCGAGTAAAAAAGCTAAAACGGAAACGAAAAAAGATACTAATACATCTTTTGACCCTATGATTGGCTTAAATGGTGGCCCCGTCTCAATTGGCGGTAATGTGTTACAGTTTGGTGCTGGCTCACAATCTGGCTATAAAGGCGATTCTAAGGCAGACCAAAGTAACAGTTTAACCGGTAACATTTCGGTCAATGTATTACGAGTTCAAAGTAATGGTAACTTAGTGATCCGTGGTGAAAAGTGGTTAACTTTAAATACCGGCAAAGAATATATTCGTTTAACCGGCGTTATTCGAGCTGAAGATGTGGATGTTAACAACACAGTAGAATCGACTAAAATAGCCAATGCCCGCATAGAATATAGCGGTACAGGTAGCCATCATAATGGTCAGTCACCTGGTTGGTTATCGCGATTCTTTAATGGTCCGTTATGGCCTTTCTAGGAGCAAAGTATGAACGCTAATTTTAAAGCCATGATAAAGTCTATTCTGTTAATTAGCTGCTTTAGTCTTACGCTGCCAAGTTATGCTGCGCGGATAAAAGATGTAGCCGACGTGCAAGGGGTAAGATCAAACCAATTAGTTGGCTATGGTTTAGTTGTTGGTTTACCCGGCACTGGCGAACAAAGCCCTTTTACTGAACAAAGCTTTCGTACTATGTTAAGTAATTTTGGTATTTCGTTACCGTCAAATATGCGGGCACAAATTAAAAATGTAGCCGCAGTAAGTGTGAGTGCAGAGCTGCCGGCTTTTGCCAAGCCTGGTCAAACGCTTGATATTACTGTGTCATCAATTGGCAGTGCTAAAAGTTTACGTGGCGGCACTTTAATGCAAACCTTTTTAACCGGCTTAGACGGTAATGTCTATGCGGTGGCTCAAGGCAGTTTAATTGTTAGCGGCTTAGGTGCAGAAGGCTTAGATGG
The DNA here is from genome assembly GCF_050936095.1 of Rheinheimera sp. WS51. Classification (NCBI taxonomy): domain Bacteria; kingdom Pseudomonadati; phylum Pseudomonadota; class Gammaproteobacteria; order Chromatiales; family Chromatiaceae; genus Rheinheimera; species Rheinheimera sp. WS51. The sequence continues at coordinate 5,204 of NZ_JBOTRC010000004.1, read as the reverse complement.
CTCACGTATTTTAGTGAATACGCCAACGGTTGGTCGTATACCTAATGGCGCTATGGTAGAGCGCGAGGTTATTAGTCCCTTTGCCCAAGGTGATTTTATTACCTTAAATTTAAAACGCTCAGACTTTACAACCTCTAAGCGTTTAGCCGATACCATCAATAATTTTATTGGCGCAGATACTGCCCATTCGTTAGATGCTACGTCAGTACAAGTTCGTGCACCAAGAGATATTAATCAGCGTGTTTCATACTTATCAACCTTAGAAAATTTAACTTTTGAGCCAGGCGATAGCTCGGCAAAAATTATTATTAACTCACGCACTGGTACTATTGTTATTGGTAAAGAAGTGCGGTTATTCCCAGCAGCAATTACCCATGGTGGCTTAACAGTGACCATTGCTGAAAATCCAATGGTGTCTCAGCCAGCGCCTTTTAGTGAAGGCCAAACCGCTATTGAAGAAAATTCTATTATTGACGTTAACCGCGAACAGTCTCGTATGTTTAAGTTTGACCCTGGTGTGACATTAGATGACCTAGTGCGTACCGTAAATGCAGTGGGTGCGGCGCCTGGAGACTTAATGGCAATTTTAGAAGCATTAAAAGAAGCCGGTGCTATTCACGGCGAACTAGTGGTAATTTAATATGAGCCAGTCGCCAAATAATGTGTCTTATCATGACTTAACTAGCCTGCAGAATATCCGCAGCCAGTCGAAAAGTGATCAACCCGGTGCATTGCGTCAGGCGGCTGAGCAATTTGAAGCAATTTTTGTCAGCATGTTATTAACGAGTATGCGCAAAGCGGGTGAAGCTTTTGAAGCAGAAGGCATGATGAACAGCCAAACCACTAAGTTTTATCGTGATATGCATGATAGCCAATTAGCCACAGATTTAGCTAAAAATGGCAGCTTAGGTTTAGCCGATTTAATGGTGCAACAACTTAGCCCGTCAGTACCAAAAAAAAGCATGGTCGGTCAGCCTATGCCATTGCCTCAAGCAGAAGCTATGGCCTTACCAACACAGCGCCAAGCGGTAACGCAAATTATGCCAACGGGCTCAACTATGCCGCCTGCGGCGCTAATTAAAGCCCAGTCGAATTTAAACCTTGATGCTGCAAAAGAGAAAGCAATAACTCAGGCGCAGGCTAAATGGCAAATTAATAGCCCAGAAGATTTTGTTAAAGCCTTGCTGCCGGCGGCTAAACAAACCGCTAAAGTGCTAGGCTTAGATCCCATGGCACTTATTGCACAAGCAGCCTTAGAAACAGGCTGGGGCCAACGAATGATAAAAGGTGCCAATGGCCAGCAAAGCTTTAATTTCTTTGGTATTAAAGCCAATAATGGCTGGCAAGGCAAAACAGCGATAGTTAATACGTTAGAATATCGTCAAGGTGTTGCCCAAAAAGAGCAAGCTGCTTTTAGATCATACGCATCACCAGAACAAAGCTTACAAGACTATAGCAACTTTATTCTTAATAATCCGCGCTACCAGCAAGCAGTGCAAGCGACCGATGACACTGAGCAATACTTTACGCAGTTACAAGCAGCGGGTTATGCAACAGATCCTGCTTATGCTAAAAAAATTATGGCGGTTTATCAAAGCCCAGTATTTAATCAATTAAGGCAAGAGCAGCATAGTGAGGCAACTAATGCAGAGTAATGCAGCCGTTGTTTATAAAATAATACTCAAGAAAGTGCAACAGGTGCCGATAAAGACGGTAATAACGTTTAACTTGGCCTGCTATAGCCTATTAGGGAGCTAGATATGTCAGATAATTTACTCAAAATTGGTACTTCTGCCGTATTAGCCAATAATAGTCTGCTTAATACCACAGGTAATAATATTGCCAATATCAATACGCCAGGCTATGTGCGGCAGCGTACTGAGTTTGAAGCTCAGCAATTTGGCTTAGGCGTAGGTCGGGGTACTACAGAGCGGTTGGTTAATGAGTTTACACTGAAGCAAATGCGCCGAGACACATCTAACTTAGCCTTTGCTAGCCAATTTGTTAATGAAGCCAATCGGGTAGATGCCTTATTTTCTAACCCAGCCAATAGCATTGCAACGGGAATGAATGACTTATTTGCGCAAATTCAAACGGCGAATAATGATCCTACCCAGTTATCGAATCGACAGCTTATTATTGGCTCTGCGCAGTCTTTAGTTGATCGTTTTGATGGTATGTCTAATTTAATTTTAGACCAAGAAAAATACGTTAATCAGCAACTAGATATATATGTTACTGAGACGAATAATTTAATTACCCAAATCGCGACATATAATAAAGACATTGCCTCTTACGGCAATGGCGCAACACGACCGGTGCCACTAGATTTGCTTGATAAGCGTGATAATGCCATTTTGAAATTATCTGAAATGCTTGAAGTCACTACTTTAGATGCAGATAACGGCGAAAAACTCGTCTTTATGGCCGGTGGTCAGTCATTAGTGGTAGAGCAAGGCGATTTTCAGTTATTAACGCTACGGGGTGAGCCTGATCCGGCGCGTAAAGAGTTGCAATTACAACTTAACTCTAAAAAATCAGTACTGCGCGATGTTAATGTTAAAGATATTGGCGGTAAACTTGGCGCGGTTGTGGCGTTTCGTGAAGAAATTCTTGATCCCACTCAGCGTCAGCTAGGTCAGTTAGCGTTAACCATAGCTGACTCTATGAATAGCCAAAATAAACTAGGGATGACCTTAAATGGTGACATTGGTAAAAATTTATTTAATTTACCTAGCTTTGAAGGATTAAGCTTCGCGGGCAATTCAGGTAGCCTTAGCTATCAAATTGAGCCCGGTAAATCGGGGCAATTACCTGCGACCGACTTTATGGTAACAGTCACATCGGCAACAGAAGTATTAGTGCAAGCCGTTGACGCTAAAGGTAATGTTATCCCAGGTTCAGAAAAAACGATCTCAGGGTTAAACTTTTCAACTGACGTGACAATAAGCGAGGACGACTCACCGGATCAAGATTTATTTGGTTTAGAGATAACATTAAGCAGTTCGTCGGTAGTCGGCGATAAGTTTTTACTTAACCCGCTTAACACAGCTGCGCGTCGTTTAGATATGGCAACAAACCGACCTGAAGATATTGCTTTAGCAAGCCCAGTGCGTGGTAATGCGGCTAATACTAACTTAGGTAATGGCCAAGTTGAAGAGTTAACCGTAAGCTCAACAGATACCAGTCCAGATCCGTTTTTAGCTAATGCACCTTATACTGTAACGTATTTAGGTGGTGATCAATTTGAAATTACCGATAGTGCAGCGACAACTGTCACGGCGACTTTTACTTCAAACAATTATAACGAAATTTTAAAACAAGCCGGTATTGCTGATGACTTAGGTTTTGATTTTAATATCAGTGGTCAGCCTAAGCCAGGCGATAGTTTTACGTTAGAATTTAATCGCGATGGTTTTAATGATAACCGTAATGGATTAGCTTTTGCTGATTTACAAAATAGTTCAACCATGCGACGCAGTGCAGACTCTACCTCGGGTGCAGCAACAAATAAATATAGTTTTAATCAGTCTTATGCAACTATGGTAGGCAGTATAGGTGAGCGTACTCGGCAAGCTAGAACCAGCGAAGAAGCCAATGCGGCTATTTTAGAGCAAACAACACAATGGTATGAGTCGTTATCTGGCGTTAGTCTAGACGAAGAGGCGGCGAATTTAGTCCGTTTTCAACAAAGCTATGCTGCGGCCTCGAAGATTATATCTACGTCGCAAACCATTTTTGACACCCTATTACAGGCGGTGAGGTAAATTATGCGTCTCTCTTTTAATATGCAATTTAGTCAAAGTTTAAACGGGATCTTAGATGCGCAGAAAAAAATGTCGCGCGCTGAGGAGCAATTGGTTAAACAAACGCGCATTTTATCACCCGCAGATGATCCTGCAGCTTCAGCAAAAGTACTCGGACTAGATCAAAACCTAGCCCAAATTGAACAGTATCAAAAAAATAGCGTGTTATTAAAAAATAACTTAGCGTTAGAAGAAACAGTATTAACAAATATGCGTACGGCTTATGATCGCATTAGCACTTTAGCGCAAGCCGCGGGTAATGGCACGTATGGCGCAGATGAGCGTGAAGCAATAGCGTTAGAGTTACGCAATATTCAAGCTGAAATGTTCGATGCTATGAATACCAAAAATGCTGATGGCAGTTATATTTTTGCCGGTTACCAAGATAAGACTGCAGCTTATGAAAAAGATCCTGTCACTGGCGAATATCAATTTAAAGGGGATGATGGCTTTCGAGCTCTGCAAATATCGCCTTCGATAAAAATGCCAGGTAATGACAGCGGCAAAGCGATTTTTGATGATGTATTAGCTCGACTTAAACCTTCAGCTGCGATTATTGTTGCTGGAGGAGCAACGGCTGCAGGTATAGAGGTTTCTGATCAAACTAAATTTAATGCTTTTTATATTGCAAACTACGATAATTTAACTCCGGCTAATAATACCTATAACATCACAATTGATGCGGCAAATAATTATCAAATCTTACAAAATGGTTCAGCCTTAACGCCTGCAGTAACGGGGACCTTTGTCCCTGGAGAGGATATTTTATTTCAAGGTTTAACAATAAAAATTGATGGCGCTGCAGCGGCACCAGGACAAATAAACTTCGACTTACCGCTACCCGAAAAAAAGAATATTTTAAATACGTTAAACGATTTTATTCAAGTATTAGAAAATCCATCAGTCTCACGTGGAGCGGTTAATGAGGCTATTGCTGATGCTTTAGCCCAAACAGAGGCAAGTGCTAGGCGTATTGATAGCAGCTTAGCTAACCTAGGTGGTAGAAATAACGTACTCGATAGTGTGTTTAATAATAATGAAGACTTAACAATTAAACATAAAGAGTATCGGGCCGATTTAGCCGAGGTGGACTTTGCCGCAGCAATGACAGAAATAAAACGCCAAGAAGTGGCCATGCAAGCTGCGTCATCTACTTTTAGTAAAATATCTTCCTCAACGCTGTTTGATTATATCCGATAAGCCAAATAGCTATCTTGCTGTACTTAAACCCGCTGTTAGCAATAACGCGGGTTTTATCGTCTTTTAGACTCCTAAAGTAACTACTTGTGCAAAAAAATGGATATTTAAAAAAAAATTACTCAAGTTTCCCCGCAAGCGTCCGATACATATTTAACACGGCAAGATACTGGCAATAACTAAAAGTAAAATTGCCAAAAC
>NZ_JBOTRC010000039.1:0-1800 GCF_050936095.1 Rheinheimera sp. WS51 | reverse complement strand
AGCAAGCTTGAAATTTGTAAACTAGACACACTATAACACTTCTTTCACGCGCTCTGGCGTCAAAACAGCTTGGGCGTTGTATGGTTAAGCCACACGGGCAATTAGTATCAGTTAGCTTAACACATCGCTGCGCTTCCACATCTGACCTATCAACGTTGTGGTCTTCAACGACCCTTTAGCAGACTCTAAGTCTGAGGGATGACTCATCTTGTGGCCGACTTCGCGCTTAGATGCTTTCAGCGCTTATTCGTTCCGAACGTAGCTACCGGGCAGTGCCATTGGCATGACAACCCGAACACCAGCGGTTCGTTCACTCCGGTCCTCTCGTACTAGGAGCAACTCCACTCAATCATCCAACGCCCACGGCAGATAGGGACCGAACTGTCTCACGACGTTCTAAACCCAACTCGCGTACCACTTTAAATGGCGAACAGCCATACCCTTGGGACCGACTTCAGCCCCAGGATGTGATGAGTCGACATCGAGGTGCCAAACACCGCCGTCGATATGAACTCTTGGGCGGTATCAGCCTGTTATCCCCGGAGTACCTTTTATCCGTTGAGCGATGGCCCTTCCATACAGAACCACCGGATCACTATGACCTACTTTCGTACCTGCTCGACGTGTCTGTCTCGCAGTTAAGCTGGCTTCTACCATTACACTAACCGTACGATGTCCGACCGTACTTAGCCAACCTTCGTGCTCCTCCGTTACGCTTTAGGAGGAGACCGCCCCAGTCAAACTACCCACCAGGCACTGTCCGCGATCCCGATAAGGGACCTGCGTTAGAACATCAAACATACAAGGGTGGTATTTCAAGGACGACTCCACTAGAACTAGCGTTCCAGCTTCAAAGTCTCCCACCTATCCTACACATGTAGGGTCAATGTTCAGTGCCAAGCTATAGTAAAGGTTCACGGGGTCTTTCCGTCTAGCCGCGGGTATACGGCATCTTCACCGCAATTTCAATTTCACTGAGTCTCTGCTGGAGACAGCCTGGCCATCATTACACCATTCGTGCAGGTCGGAACTTACCCGACAAGGAATTTCGCTACCTTAGGACCGTTATAGTTACGGCCGCCGTTTACCGGGGCTTCGATCAAGAGCTTCGCTTGCGCTAACCCCATCAATTAACCTTCCGGCACCGGGCAGGTGTCACACCCTATACGTCCTCTTACGAGTTTGCAGAGTGCTGTGTTTTTAATAAACAGTTGCAGCCAGCTGGTCACTGCGACTCTAGTATGCTTACGGAGCAAGTCCTTAACACACCAGAGCGTACCTTCTCCCGAAGTTACGGTACTATTTTGCCTAGTTCCTTCAGCAGAGTTCTCTCAAGCGCCTTGGTATGCTCTACCTGACCACCTGTGTCGGTTTAGGGTACGATCACCAATACCTGAAGCTTAGAGGTTTTTCCTGGAAGCATAGCATCAACAGCTTCGTGTCCTTAGACACTCGTCTCGTATCTCAGCCTTAAGAAACCGGATTTGCCTAGTTTCTCAGCCTACTTACTTTCACGCGGACTACCAACGCCGCGCCTGCCTAGCTTTCTCCGTCATCCCATCGCAGTATTGGTCGGTACGGGAATATTAACCCGTTTCCCATCGACTACGCTTTTCAGCCTCGCCTTAGGGGTCGACTCACCCTACCCTGATTAACATGGGATAGGAACCCTTGGTCTTTCGGCGGGGAAGTTTTTCACTCCCCTTATCGTTACTCATGTCAGCATTCGCACTTCTGATACGTCCAGCATACCTCCCGGTACACCTTCAACCGCTTACAGAACGCTCCTCTACCACTTGT
>NZ_JBOTRC010000038.1:0-1887 GCF_050936095.1 Rheinheimera sp. WS51 | reverse complement strand
CTCGGTAAGGGGCGCGAAAATGCGCAGCATTTATGCGTCCCAGCCGAAGGCGAATTTACCGATTTGTTATGAGTCAATTTAACTTTCCCAAGTTCTGCTTTCAGCCAAAAGCGGACATTACTTACCCTTTTTTTTGTCTTTTTGATGCTTCATAGATACTGCAGCAATTATGGCTATAATAATTACTACTAAAATTGCCCCTGCTATTGTTGTTTCCATATTCCATTCCATTTAAAAATATTATTCATGCTTTCAGCCATTAGCTGACCCTGACTTGACTCATAACGCCCTGCTTAGGGGCGGAAACACATGGGCTAAAATTTAGGAGCGAAGCGACGCAGCCCATGTGTTTGCGTCCCAGCGAGCCTGCGAGCGACTACAGCAGATTGTTAGGTGAACACTCATTTACGACCGCCAAGCCCAAATCTATGTTAGCAACAATATACCCATATTCTTTTTTGGACAAATTGCCGGTTCTGTATTGAGCTTTGGCTGATTCGTGATCCCATGCCTCTCCGCATTTTGCCTCTGGTATTTTGAGGTCTAGGGTAAGTAGATATTGTTGATCTGAATCGATTGTATGACCTTTTTTGGTAGAGCTTTTTGCGCAAAGGCTTAATGCGTACTCGACTGCAAATTTGTCTACGCTGGGTAATCCAACAAATTCTACATCACAGGCTAACACTCTCTTGCCTGAAGTTTCGGTGTAATACAGTTTCCCAGTTGTGCATGCCGACGATAAAAAGAGCGCTACAAAAATTATTAAAAACCTATGAATCAAAAGATTTCCCTGTTCACCTAACGCTCAAAGCAGGCGTGCGTTTACGCATCGCCCTGCCTTTGCTTGTTATGTGCTTGAATTTAAAGCAGTACTATGTTCAATACTGCCAGCAATAAAACAAACGCCAACGAACAACCAGACTGTGCTAGCAACTATTTGCCAGATATCTACACCGGCGGCTGTAACAAATGTTGGAATACCAATTAACCCTCGCACTGCACAAAGCAGCGCGATGGTAATTAAAGCAGGTTTAACCAATGGAACCTTGCGAATTAAACCAACGGCTGAAAAAGCAAATACCGTACACGCAAACATTAAACCTGCAACGATTACGGTACCGACAGGTGCAAGCAAAGTACCTTGTTGGGCTGAATCTATAATTTGCTTAGGCGCTCGCGCAAAAGCAAACCAGCTTGGGCCGCCCCAAATGCAGAGCAGATGCCAGATAGCGGCAACCGACGCAATAACGCCACCGCTAATTAATAGTTTTGATTTAACACTAAAACTCAATACGAGCTCCATTCTGCTTTAGCACATAACGCCCGGCACAGCGGCAGCCGTAACGGAGCGGTTTTGTGTTAATGTTTGAGCGCAGCGAGTAACACAAAACCGCGTAGTGTAGGCTGTCCGCCTGCTGCCGATTGTTAGATGCCAGTGCCACTTAATGAACGCTTGCCTTAGAAAGCAAATTTAAAACCAATACACCGCAAACTATTAAACTAATACCCACGAAACCCCATGCATCAATCTTTTGCCCGTAAAGCCCCCATGCAACAGCAGTGACTAATACTACGCCAAGGCCAGACCAAACTGCATAGGCCACCCCTACAGGAATAGACTTCAAGACCAATGAAAGGAAATAAAATGCAATTCCATAGCCAACAATTACGATGAAAGATGGTACGAGCTTCGTAAAACCTTCACTGGACTTTAATGCAGATGTTGCAACTACCTCTCCAAGAATCGAAATAGTAAGAAATAACCAGCTTTTCATGATCCGCCTCCAATATGATTCGAAGGGAGTATATGTCTTTTTCTCTTAAAATTGCAGTCTTGAAGAAAAAAATTATTCGTGCGCAACTTTCCGGTTAATTACATCTAACGCC
>NZ_JBOTRC010000037.1:0-2339 GCF_050936095.1 Rheinheimera sp. WS51 | reverse complement strand
CCGCCACAAACGCGAGCAACTTGTTGCGAGTCGAGCGCCCAACGGGCGCGTTTTTGATGGCGATTGTTATGTGCCACGCATATCGTTACCACAGTTATGGCAGATATAGTCAGACCATCCGTTAAATAGTGTTTTTTTAATATGGCCAATTTTCGGTTCATACTGCCAAGGCATGTTACAAACAGGGCAAAGAATTTCAGAACGTTTAACCTCGATGATTGTTAGAGCAATGAAACCGAATAAGAAACCCGCTGCAATCCAAAACATGTTATTTGCAAGATTAAAAAAAAGTAATAAACAGATCCCCCATCTCATATATAACAACTGGTCGAATTTACTCACAGGCACTCCTTGGCACATAACGCTCAAAGCAGCTGCGCGGTACGCGTCGGCTGGCTTTGCTTGTTAGCAGCCTACACCGAACTTTCGCGGCTTGCCGCACTGGCTAACCTGAACAACGGCACGGCTGCTTTTATTAAAACCTAACCAGCTGGCTGCGATACGGCGAGCCAACCGGAACCTGTAAAACTACTGAGCGAAGCCAAGAAGAACAACGCTACCGCCACAACCGTTTGCAGCAAACCCACAAACGGGCGAACTTTACCGTTTGGCGCTGCCGCTAAGAACACGAAACGCGAGCAAGGCCGGAACAAAACAACTGACTGAAACCGTTAAAACCCGAACACCTGCTAACGCTCAAAGCAGCTGCGCGGTACGCGTCGGCTGGCTTTGCTTGTTAGCAGCCTACACCGAACTTTCGCGGCTTGCCGCACTGGCAAACCTGAACAACGGCAGGCTGCTTTTTGTTAAAAACTAAACCGGTTAACTGCGATACCGCGAGCCAACCGGAACCTGTAAAACTATTTGAGCGAAGCCAAGAAGAGCAACGCTACCGCCATTGCCGTTTGCAACAACCCCGCAAACGAGCGAACTTAACCTTTTGGTGCTGCCGCTAAGAAAACCAAACGTGAGCAAAACCGGAATAAAATTACTGACTAAAACCGTTAAAACCCGAGCACCTGCTAACGCCCGCCACAAACGCGAGCAACGTGTTGCGAGTCGAGCGCCCAACGGGCGCGTTTTTGATGGCGATTGTTAGAGCTCATTTTGTTTAAACTCCGAGACCCGATAAGAACACTCGTCATCAATAATATCTTTGGACCAATCGACACGTATTTCCTCTGGAAATCCGTAATCGCTGTTATATCTCAACTCCAATTGGTGTGCTTCCTTGATAGCTTGCTCCGTCTGTTCAAACAAATAAGCAATCGTTGCTTTACCGCCAAAATGTTGCTTTTCGAACTGCTCGAAAAAGTGCTCTCCTTTTTGGACTGTAGCTGAAGTCCTAGAGCTCAACATGCATCCTTCTTCAATAACATAAGCGTAGTTTTGGAGATTCAATGACTGCCAGTGAGCGCGATACTGCTCAAATTGATCAAACTGCCGACTCCTCTCAGAGACAGCATATATCCCCCAAGAAGAATAAATCAGGATTATTAAGCTCCCCAACACAATAAGAGCTACAAATGGATTACGCAGATCGAACAGATTCATGATGAGCTCTAACGCTAAGCTAACGGGCAGTGACGTAGTGGCATAATCGCGAAGCGCCGCTGCGTTACTGTCCCAGTGACCGCAGGGAACGAGTTTAGCGCTTTGTTAGCTGTCCAACTGCGTAATATGCAACAGTTCATCTACAGGCCCCCATAAATAAAAAACCTTACCCCAAGACTCTTGTTGCACTGGCGTAATCTTAGTTTTATGTTCCGACTTAGAACATAACTCATGTGCATCGTAGATGTCTGAAACGCATATTTGCAACATGAAGTTCTTGGCTAAGTCTTCATTGTAGAAGCGCTGCAAAAAGAAAAGGCAATCCCCGTTTTCAAAAAGTGTGAGGTCGTCGGTTACGTATTCCGATTTGAACCCAATTTCCGAGTAAAAAGACTTTGAGATTTCATAATCCTTACTGGGAACAAAAGTTTTAATATCTATTACATCCATGATTCTTTCCAAAGGCAGCTAACGCTTAGCTCAACGGCGCGGCTTGGCGCGTCCGTTGCAGCGTCTTGTTCTGTATTAATTCGTTTTGGAACAACATACTGCAACTTTCCTTGTTGTTTTGCGAGAAGATCGTTCTCTTGGAAACGACTCGCCGGGAACGTGACAGTTTGAACCTTACTTGAAGCTGGCTGGCTTTGTCCGACTGCATGCTAGCATCAGCGGCGACGCAAGCGCTTCAAGCGTTACATAAAAGTACAAACTCTTCAATCCGATTTCGCTATATACAATTAACTTTTAAATTACATTTGGATCTAACCGTACTTCCGGCGAGACAG
>NZ_JBOTRC010000036.1:0-2466 GCF_050936095.1 Rheinheimera sp. WS51 | reverse complement strand
AAAGCCACAAAAACAATCAGGCAACATTGAAGTTGCAATATGCTACCAATTATTCATAATTGCCCACCAATATCAACTTGAATAAGTCATGTTTTTTTAACAAGGAAGCCTAATGCGTGTTTTTATCCTTTATATTTTAAAAAGTAGCTTGTTATTAATGAGCCTGGCGGCTTTTGCTGATTCTGATCACCCGTTGGTTTCAGCTTATCCTGAGGCAAGTATTTATCGTCAGTCTGTAGTCAATTATGCTGAAGTAATACTCCCACAGCATAAAGTGACAACTGATACACCTTTTGCTGGCATTAGTGTTATTGGTAAACAAACTGGTCATATTTATCATATAAAAGGCGACCATTCTGCCTTACATGTCGCTGAAAATTACCTTGATGTAGTAAAACGTCTAAAGGCTAAATTACTGCTAGTTTGTCGTTCAGATTGCGGCTCTGATTTTTCTAAAAAGCTGTTAAGAAGTAGCCATTGGACAAAAAGTATTTTTAGCGGTATGCAGGGTTTCTCTCAAGGCCAAGATGAACACTATTATATTCTGGCCCAACTTGGCGATGATACTACCCCTACCTATTTACAGTGGTTTATTAAACCGCTTTATGGCAACCAGCTAGAACTGGGCCAAATTATTACCGAACCACAACAACTACAGCTTGGTTTAGTAAACATCAATGAAAGTGCTATTACCTCTAAACCGACTGCCAGCACAGCGTCTACCGGTTTAGGCCCAGATAGTGCCGAGGGCGGAGACCACCCATTAATTTCACGTTATGCTGGCTCTAAACTTACCCATCGCACTGACACTGAGTTTACTGAAGTACGCCTAGCTACTGGCATTGCCGATGAAAACAAACAAGTGCCCCATTTAACACTAGCCGGTAAGTCTACTCTGTTGCATTACAATGCGAGTAAAGATCAGTCAACATTACAGGTTTTTCGGAATTACCAACAGGCCTTGCAAGAGGCTGGCTTTACTATTGTATTTAGTTGCGAGCATAAAAGCTGTGGTGGTAACCAGCGCAAACACTTATGGCAAGGCAGCCCTGATAGGCATCGCTTTAAAGGTTACTTAAGTAACAGCACCAATGCAGATGATGACTACCGCATGCTAACTGCGCATAAAGAGGTTAATGTTAACGATATTTATCTTTCTATTTATGTGCTCAAAAATAATGAACATTCTAACGTAGATATCGCACATGACATTGTTGAGCTTAGCAGCATGAAAACAGACAGAGTCAGTATTGATAGCGCTTATTTACAGAATCAACTTATGGAAAATGGCAAAGTGGTATTGCATGGTTTGCATTTTGCCAGCGACAGTGCCCAGTTATTGCCTGAATCTGAAGATGCCTTAACGGTCATATTAAGCTATTTAAAGCAACACCCTAAGCAGAGTTTTTATGTGGTGGGCCATACCGATAATACAGGTAGTCATGAGCATAATATGCAGCTGTCTTATGCTCGTGCAACCAGTGTGGTTAACGAACTTAAAAAGCAAGGCATTACAGCAGAGCGTTTATTCGCCGCTGGCGTTGGTCCAGTGTCGCCGCTACAAAAAAACAATACTGAGCAACATAAAGCCAATAACCGCCGAGTGGAATTAGTCTTACGCTAGCTGAGTTTTGTTAGCCTTTTCGGCCTAAAATAATGGGTATTTAAGTAAAAGTCGGCTTGGTTATTAGCTTCATACCAAGCCGGCACCCCTAATAAAGGTAAGGGGGTTAATTGCTGTTTATCTAAAAGCAGGTTTTGCTTGGCAATTTTATGGCTCAAGGCTTGATCTAAAAACTGGTACGTCTGGGCTAGACTCCAGTTACTAAACCCCTCAGGTACCTCAATAAAGACAGCCTTAGCGGTTAAGCCGATAAAAGGTTTAGTTGCCATTTCATAAATAGCATGACCAAAAATAACCGGCCTAATACTTTGCCACCAGTCTTGGCGCTGCTTAACAAAGCTCTGCTGCCATTGGTGCTGACGCAGTAAGCCTTGGTGCGCTTCTGCACTAGATTCAGTGCAAATAATAACGCCGCATTCATCAAATAAAGTCAGTTTATTTCTAAGCTTACTGCGCTGTTTAAGGCCATGCTGAGTAATTTCTGTAATATGCAGTTGATTAAGTAAGGCTTTAGTTTTTGGAAATAAACACCAAATTAAAGCACCAAAAAAGTCATGCCAATTTTTAGCACGGCACGGTATGGTTTTAGTGGCAAAAATAAACTCTTCGTAATAACGGCCATCTTGCTCTAAAGCTTCATTGGCTACAAAACGATACTCGCTAGCAAAAGCTTGATTAAGCAAGCGTAAACGTGGCCAGTCTTCAGCAGGAAAAGGGCCGAAGCTCTGACTTAAATCAGCAAAAATTGGGTTAATGTGCAATAAATTTGCTTGCCAGCTTTCTGGTGGATTAAAACGCGTTTTTTTATTCAATGTCATTTTTAGTTAATACATATAAAGCCA
>NZ_JBOTRC010000035.1:0-2592 GCF_050936095.1 Rheinheimera sp. WS51 | reverse complement strand
ATTGCCAGCGTCAGAATTTGAAGAGGGATCAAAAAAACGGGGTGTTTAAAATGCTAACTAATCTAAATATATCAGCAGCTTAAGCTCTTAAGGATATACGTATGAGTTCGCCATAAGCTGTGATGCACTTTTTCCGGCATAGCAGGATTCTTTATAATACGGTGGTTTTTCCCCAACAATTCATCGCTTTTATAGCCGCTGATTTCCTCAAACTTTTTATTTACATAGGTAATATTACCTTGTGGATCAGTCATCGATACGATAGAGCTATAGTTCAATGCGTACTGTTGTTGCTCCAGAAAAATCATTGCCTCATTTAACTCCGCCCCGGTGCTTTTAGCTAAAAATGCCATAGTTTGTAATGAGTTGGGCGCTACTGTAGTGGTTTGTGTGGTGGTGAATTTAAGGTTGATAATTTCAGCTTGCTCGGTTAAAACTAGCAAAGTACTAGAAAGGTTATGTAGGCTGAAATGCTGCTGTTCTGTGGCAAATTCGCCATATAAAAAGCAACCACTCGCTTGATTTAAGGTACCAAGCTTCGAATCTTCCTGCTCAATTTGCTGTTGCATAAAGGTTTTTCTGGCTGCACATGAATAGATCAGCGACACTGCGCCGTTTTGTTGCTCGAGCTGTTGTACTTCTGTGCGCAAACCATGCAGATCAGCAAAAGAGAAAGAAACCTGGTCGTTAATTTGTAGATTGCCGGCCAGAATGACACCCTGTTTGTCTGGGGTAATGCCGACAGGCGCACGCAGAAACTGTTGCTGGCCTCTTTTAACCAGCAATGGAAATTCCAGTACCGATCAGCACAAAATCAGGGAGACTAGCTTTAAGTATCCGCTGTACACGCAAAGTTTCTTACGGGCTACGCCCGGAAAATAGCTGAATAATGCCGCGACCTGAACTCAGCCTGTGCTCGGATAAGTATGCCTGCAGCTCCTGTTCCGAGCGATAAATCAGGTTTAGGGTGCGCATGGCTAGATCCCTTGCTGTGTCGCCCAGAACTGATTGGTTAGCTGATCCAATCTTCTGGTGATATTGACCGTCTTTTCGGCAACCTTTCCGCTTAATTTAACGGCATCGAGGTTTTCCTGCGCATTACTTTTTATAATATGCACGCTTTCACTGACCGAGTTTACCACCGACGTTTGTTCATTTACTGCCCGCGCAATTTGCTCGCTCATGCGGGAAATCGTGCTAATCGCATTCAGGATATTTTCCAGAGCCTGCGCCGTGGCATGGCTTTTTGCCACACTCTGTTCCGCTGCCGCTTCACCGGATCGCATGGCACTGACGGCTTGTCGGACACCACTTTGTAATTGCTCAATGACGCCGCGGATCTCTTTAGTGGATTCTTGGGTGCGATTGGCCAAAGAGCGCACTTCATCGGCAACAACCGCGAAGCCCCGGCCAAGCTCACCTGCTCGTGCAGCTTCAATGGCTGCGTTTAACGCCAACAAATTAGTCTGGTCGGCAATGGCGAGAATAACGTCGAGGATTTTTTCAATTTCATTGCTGCTTATGGCAACGTTATTGATGACCTGCGACCCCGAGTGAATGAGACGTTTCAATTCATTAATGGTGCTGGCATTTTCATCAACAACCTGTTTGCCGGAGTTGGCAATTGCCAGTCCGTCAGCAGAGGCGGTAGAAGTTTCGGCTGCGTTGATGGATACGCTTTGGATACTCACGGCCATCTGTTCCATTGCCGTTGCAACCTGCTCTGTTTGTTCAAACTGACGTAAGGTGCCATTTTCAGATTGTGTTACGGCAGCACTTAAACTTTGGGCATTTTCACTTAAGGTTGACGACATATCATTGATGCGGCCAATTAATGCCGCGTTCTCAGACTCAAGTTTTTTAACCGCCAATAACAAAGTCCCGGCTTCATCATTTCGACCGGTGTAGACGTAGCGCGCGACCTTATCTTCAGAAATGGTTTTGAGTTTCGTTAATGCGAGCAGTAAAGGTTGGCTAAAGACGAAGACTGCGGCGCTGACAACAAAGGTACTAAAAATTGTGGCTAATAGTACGAGTAAGGCGGAGTAGTTTAAGAGATAAACCAGTACCGGCAATAGTAAGCCGGCAAAGAGTGTAATCAATATTTTGGCGGGCAGCGATAGTGAATCGCCCAGCTTGCGTAAAGATTTTCCAGCCTGGATGGCGGCGTAAACTTCTTCTGCCCGAGTAATAAATTCAGGCTTTGCTTTACGCCTTACCGATTGATATTCCTCGGTTCTGCCATTCTTTTTAATCGGCGTTGCATAAGCATCAACCCAGTAATGGTCACCGTTTTTACAGCGATTTTTGACAATACCCATCCAGGATTTTTCGGCGCGTAAATCAGCCCAAAACATTTTAAATACGGCGGGTGGCATATCAGGGTGGCGGACAATGTGGTGGTTCTGACCTATTAGCTCTTCTTTGCTGAAGCCGCTGATATCAATAAAGTCTTTGTTAATATAAGTGATTTTGCCATCAAGATTAGTGGTCGATAGAATATTAGCTTGGGCAGAAAAACGCTGCTCCACGCCTGTGACCGGTAAATTCTGTTTCATATTGGGTCCACCTACGTATGATCTTTAGGATTTT
>NZ_JBOTRC010000034.1:0-2943 GCF_050936095.1 Rheinheimera sp. WS51 | reverse complement strand
CGCGTTTTTCCGCCCCTGTGCTTTGCGTTATGCGAAATGAGAGACATGAGCATACTTCAAGAAATCAAAGATGCCTGGGGCTGGATTGGGATTGATCCACAAGAAATAGTTGTGGAGAACGAATTCGGGAACCTAATCGTAAAGGACTATGATGATAAGTTCTGGAGACTATGCCCAGAAGATGTTTACTGCGAGGTGGTTGCGGAATCCATCGAAGAGTACAACGCCCTTATTAAAAACGAAGAGTTCCTCGAAGATTGGTTTATGTCAGCCATGGTCGAGGAGGCTGAGAAGGCTTTGGGGGTATTAGAACCCGGACAAAAATATCACATGGTAATCCCCGGAATCTTGGGTGGTGAGTATGGGGGCTCTAATGTAAAGACCGCTCCTCTACATGAACTAATCCGCTTTTCAGGTAATCTGGGCAAACAAATCAAGGATCTACCTGATGGGGCTGAGATAGAGCTCAAGGTGGTGCCGTGAGATCGCATAACAAGGCGCTCAACTACACTCCGGCCGCAGGCGGCCTCCGTCGGACAGCCAAAAGCGTGCTTCGCACTGGCTGCCGGTTAGCTTGGCGTTAGGCCTTTTTGGAGATACATTTGAAATTTCTAGTTCTACTCATTTTGTTGGCTAACCCAGTATTTGCGTCGGAGCATCGTGTTATTAAAGATGCTGAGAGGCAAAGGGATATTCCAGTTAAAATTAGCTCTCCAGTGGACGTCTCTTCGTGTAGTGCTGAAAATCAATGTCCTGTTGCTTTTTTAAGCTCAGGTTATGGAGTTGCTTACGATAAGTATTCATTTATCTCAGATGCTTTAAATAAAGCAGGTTACCTTGTTGTTGCTATCCAGCATGAGCTGCCGGGCGATCCAGCTCTTGCAGTTACAGGCAATCTTTATACTGAACGAAGTGAAAATTGGAAGCGTGGTGCTAGAACCCTGAAATTTATCCGTGCTCAGCTGCAGTCTGAATTTTCAGGTTATGATTTTAATAAGTTAACGTTGGTTGGTCATTCGAACGGTGGCGATATCTCCAGTTGGTTGTTTAACGAAGGTTTGGATTTTACCAAAACACTCATAACGTTAGATCACCGCCGTGTTCCATTACCAAGATCCGGCTCTCCATCCATCCTATCTATTCGAGGTACTGATTTCCCAGCTGATCAAGGTGTACTGTATTCAGCGCAAGAAATGGCGATGTATAGTGCTTGTATTGTACAAATCGCAAATTCCAAACATAACGATATGACTGATTTTGGCCCTGACTGGCTCAAAGCTTCAATATCGGACACCGTGTTGAGTTTTATATCTGGGCAGTGTCATGGCGAAGAAAAAGCTTAACAAACCGCGTCATTCAGGGCCTGCGGCCCTTGCGACGCTCACAAGTTCGCGCGCATGCGCGGGGCGTTATGTGTAAATCGAGTATGGAAACGTTTCGAATTCGGCCCGGTTATAAATCGAAAGAGCTTTTAATAGAATTTTGGGGCGACCACCGAAGCCAAGATTTCCCCGATATACAAGGTATATTGGCTAAAGGCCTGAATGCAAAGCCGGCTAAGCACCCAACCCTAGATACAGCTACAATCGCTATGGCCACGGATGAATTTATCACGCTTTGGAAGTACAAGAACGGCGAGTATGAGCTAGATGACGATATATGGGCTTACTTCATCCATGCTTCCGAAAACAATGAGCAAGTAATCGCAGATATTGAGGAAGTTCTCTTAGCCAGTGGCCAGTTTATCAAGGAAGAGGCCGATTTCAGTGAATACACATAACAATCCGCTCAAATTCGTTCCGGCCCCGAAAAGCGTGGCCTCCACCGGACTCGCTACCGCTCGCCGTTTAGCGGGGCCGTTATGCGCTACAACAGTAACAAGGAAGTTTATGTTATTTAAATACATTCTAATATTTTCAAGCATTTTCGTTTTTTTAACTTCACTTTCATCGGTTGAAGCCAGCGAATTGTCTGAAAAAATGGTTGAGCTTAGAAATTTAAAGATAAATTATCAATTCTTAGATCGCACTTCTATTGATAAAGAGCCTGAGATAACTGAGCTTGTGTCTTCTGCCTTTTCGCTATTTTCAAAATTATTTGGTGGCTTGCCAAGAGACCTAGCTGGAAAAGAATACTCTGAGATTTCTATCAAAGTAAAACAGGGAAATCATTTAGGAGGTGAAGCAGATCCCCAATTAATTATTTTGACTTGGTCAAATGGAGATATGTTTGGCTACGGTAACTGGAAGACCCTTTTACTTCATGAAATTTTTCATTTATGGAGTGCTGAATCAATAAGATATAAAGATGGTAGTGAACATTGGTTTAATGAAGGCTTCGCAGAATATTACTCATTTAAAGCAGCTGCCCAACTTGGCTTAATATCAGCGGAAGAAGCAATCTCAATAGCCGCCTCACCAATTGGATATTACTCGGCATCAAAAGGATTAGGCCAAATATCAATGAGAGACGCTGGAAAGAGTAACAAAACTAAGTTTGATAATTACTTTCTCATATATCATGGTGGCTGGGTTGTGGCTATGATCTTAGATCAAGAGATTCGCTCTAAAACGGATGGGAAAAAGAGTCTTGATGATGTAATGGCATATATGTATAAAAATTATCCTAGAAATAGGAAACTCTATAATATTGAAGACATATCAAACAGTATTAAAAAAACTACAGACGTTGGTTTCTCTGAATTTTTAAATAAATATGTGAATGGTACACAGACAATACCTATTTCCAATTACTTGCATTTAAGCGATGCAATTTGGAGCTATAAATTTAATACACCTAATAAATTAAAATATAAGTACCTATACCAAACTCTAGGTATAAAAGGTGTTGAGTAATAACCAGCACAGCGCATAACAAGGCGCTATTGTCGCAGCTATTGCTGCTGGGACGGCTTACGCTGCGCTCCAGCCGCCCCAAAGCTTT
>NZ_JBOTRC010000033.1:0-3393 GCF_050936095.1 Rheinheimera sp. WS51 | reverse complement strand
TTAACAAAACGGCGGTTATAAAAATTAGTATTGATGTTAGCTTTGGAAGGATCAAACTGGTGCTGATACCCAGAGTCGAACTGGGGACCTCATCCTTACCAAGGATGCGCTCTACCGCCTGAGCTATATCAGCATGTTTGATTGGAGCGGGCAGCGGGAATCGAACCCGCATCTTCAGCTTGGAAGGCTGAGGTAATAGCCATTATACGATGCCCGCGGCCTCTTCGTAGCTATAATACTGGCGAAAATGGTGGAGGGGGAAGGATTCGAACCTTCGAAGGCAGTGCCAGCAGATTTACAGTCTGATCCCTTTGGCCACTCGGGAACCCCTCCACAACTAATGGTGCCGCTTATCCGAGTCGAACGGATGACCTACTGATTACAAGTCAGTTGCTCTACCAACTGAGCTAAAGCGGCACTACGTCAGTGGGTGCGAATTCTAGTGCAATGCTTTACGCTGTGCAACACTAAATACAATAAAAAAGACTTTTTCTTACCTAAGCGCTTATTAAGTGTGCAAAAATAGCATTATTATTCGCAAAAATAGCTTAAACCATGAAATATAAGTAAGGGCTCAATAACCACTGGCAGCAGCTGTAAAAACTGGCTTAATATAACACTGTCACCACCGGTTAAAATTATTTTCTGTCCAGGGTGAGTTTGCCAAGCCAGTTGAATCGCACCTACAACCGCGGCTAAACAGCCACTTTGTAAACCTTCGGCGGTATTTATCCCAGGTTGTAGATTGGCACTGTATTCATTGTCTGGTTTCACTCTGGCAGTATTCGTTAATACTGCTTTTTGCTGCAACTGTAATCCTGGCAGAATCCAACCACCTTTATGACAACCTTCTGCGGTAAGCCAGTCAATAGTAACAGCTGTGCCAGCATCAATGATTAATAGGTTTTCATTCGCAAAACGATTTTTAGCTGCAATTAATCCAAGCCAACGATCGACACCTAATTTTTCGGGTATTGCATAGCTATTTGTTACGCCAAACAACTGTGCTTGAGACTTGACTCGGATCCATTCTACGTGCGGTAAATTTAATTGTAGTTTTAAACTATCTATTTGGTCCTCAGCGCCAACACTGGCAATAATCACGCCTTTGAGCACTGTTTTATCAATCTCTAATTTATCTATGTCTGTGATTAAACTAAGTGCGCCGTTTTTATATAAGGCAGCTTTAGTACGAGTATTACCTATATCAATTAAAAGAAACATGTTAATCCTGGCCTCTGACTGAGATCTCACCGCCATAAATAGCTTCTATTCTATTATCAATGTCTAGTAATAAGGCCCCTTGCTTATCCACACCACGGCACACGCCTATTTTTTCAAATGAAGAGATGACCTTGATAGGCTTATCTTGATATTGGTTAACTTTATTAAAT
Source organism: Rheinheimera sp. WS51 (assembly GCF_050936095.1). Classification (NCBI taxonomy): domain Bacteria; kingdom Pseudomonadati; phylum Pseudomonadota; class Gammaproteobacteria; order Chromatiales; family Chromatiaceae; genus Rheinheimera; species Rheinheimera sp. WS51. Next base: position 1,999 of record NZ_JBOTRC010000033.1, on the reverse strand, counting down.
TCTGCAACAAAAGGAGTAAAGCCATGCTGGCAAAACTCAGACAAAACCTCCATTAAACTCGTTTGTAGCGCTATAACTAATTGGTTGCGATTGATTGATTTACTGGTATGTGCAGCCAATGTCGTAAATGGTTGATCTATTCTTTTTGTTGCTTCAATTGGCATCGTCACATTTAAGCCAATACCAATTATGGCATCACAAACAGCATCTACTTGGCCTGCCAATTCTACTAGTACCCCCGCTACCTTTTGCTGGTTAATGTAAACATCATTAGGCCACTTTAGTTTTGCCGTAATTTGATATTCAGCCTGTAGAGTCCTAACAATAGCTATGCCAACAACTAGACTTAAGCCCATAGCTGCTTGCAAGCCATGATTTAGATGCCAATACATTGAAAAGTATAGGTTTGTACCAAAAGGCGAATACCAATTTCTACCTCTACGACCACGACCTTCAGTTTGTGCTTCAGCTACGATAGCTGTACCTAATTCAGGTTTGGCGTCCTTACCTAACCTTTGCAGCAGCTGATTATTGGTTGAGTCTGTTATTTCATGGACTAACACTGGGGGGCGCTGGTTTTTTTCTATAGTGTTTATTTCAGCAGCATCTAGCAAAGTAATTGGATGAGCTAAACAATAACCACGCCCTTTGACACTATAAATATCCAAGCCGAGATCTTGTAATTGTGCAATGTAATTTGCAACAGCGGTGCGACTTAGGCCTAATTCATCTGCTAAAGCTTGACCAGAGCAGAATGCACCAAGACTAAGGCGGGCTAATAAAGTTCGAATAATAATTAAACTAGATTTATTCGCCATATAGGCTGCCTTCCTTTGTCAGTAAACGGACCTCCGGCTCTAATCGAATATTATAGTGGCTATCGATAGTTTCAATTATTAACGATATAAGTGCTATTAATTGATCGGCTGTGCCATCACCAAAGTTCACCAAAACTAAAGGTTGTTTTTCATAACAGCCAACATCACCTTGTTTGAACCCCTTAAACCCTTGCTGTTCTAACAGCCAAGCTGTCGGTACCTTTATTAAATTATCATCGATTGTATAGCCAGGTATTGTCGGAAAGCACTTTTGTAAATTAGTATATTGCTCTGCAGAGATAATAGGATTCTTAAAGAAACTACCACAATTAGCCAGTTTCGTAGGCGAGGGTAATTTTGTTTGTCGGATATTAATCACGCTAGTATAAATCTCTGCAAGATTTGGGTTCTCAGTTAAATTGTCAAGACCACTGTAGGTCAAAACAGGCACCCCCTCGCGTTGAACTAATATGCCAACTGCAACAATGATTCCCTTACCGGCTAAAGCTTGTTTAAATATACTATCGCGATAAGTAAAGTTACAACGTGCACCAGTAATACGTTGTACTTTTTTGCTATGCCAATGGAAAAAATCAACATACAAGCATCTATCAGCTAGTTCGACACCATAAGCACCAATATTTTGCACCGGAGCGGCACCAACAGATCCGGGTATTAATGCAAGATTTTCTATGCCCCACCAACCGTTATCTACGCACCAACTAACTAGCTCATGCCAATTATGGCCAGCTTCAACATGCAAAGCAGCATAATTGCTGTCGAGACTTAGCAATTGTTTTTCAGCAGCAATGTATCGGCAGATTGGCTTTTCAATATTTTGTAAAAATATAGTATTACTGCCTTCGCCTAAAATGATTGGAGTCGCCATTGGGTTATACAGCTCAAGATCTTGAATTGAACTTAGCTCAGTAAGTTCAGACAGTGTTTGCTGAAATCTGAAGGTTGAATAGGTTTTTGCCGAAACTTGAGACAAGGTATGCATAATATAACCGCTTGCTAATAATTCAGCTATTGTAAGGCTACAGCCATATAAGCGCAAACATGCAGTAGGATCGAAAATTAAAATTCAAAAATTGATCTAGCTAGCAGGTGTGCACATACAAAAACACAGCTCGTCGAGTAATTGGGTAAAGATTTGGCACCTTGGGCGACTACTTTGC
>NZ_JBOTRC010000032.1:0-3574 GCF_050936095.1 Rheinheimera sp. WS51 | reverse complement strand
CCTTTTAATTGATGCGCAAGCGGTTATTTAAATTTATTTACTAACCGCTGCATTTTTAAACATAACAGCTATATTTTGTACTTTTTCAGGCTGCTTGTTTGCGATTATTGTAATCAGATACCATTTTTTGCATTTGTTCATCATTGTAAGGCACTAAATTACTTAAAATCATTCGCTTCTCGCCAGTGCCAATAATTTCTCCGGCACAACTTAAGCTAAATTCTAATAATACATTTCCTCGCTTCCCTTCAACAGTAAGCGACGAGTTTAACAATTTCAGCTCTATTCTTTGATCTGGAAACTGGTTAAATTGTAAAGACATGCTCTCATAAATTACTAAAGGACGTGCTGGATTTATCATTACTTGATGCTGTTGCATTAACGGCTGCAATATATAAGGGAAGTTTTGCCCTGAAAATCTCACATAATCTTGGATTAGTGGCTCAATAATCGTTAAATCATCAAATATAGCACCCTCTCTATTAATAGATAAAAAGGCTTTGTCTTGTTGATCAACAACTGTAAGTACATTTTCAGCTTCTTTAGTACAGAGCAATATATCTGCTGCTACCATGCCAGAGAAATTGCAAGTCATCTGCTTAGCTAGACCAAACTTAGTTAATAAGTATGAAAATAGTAAATCGCCAGGTACGCAGAAGCGTTTAGCATCTACATCGTGTATTGGGTTAAAGTCTGTTGCCACTTTCTTAGCAAAGTCACTTGATTGTTGACGACTAAAACTAAAGCCCTTTTCGGTTTGCGTTACATATTGCTCAATTAACATCTACTACCAACTTAATCTATAAACATAGGCGCATGATACCTGTTTTTAGCTAAATAATGGTCTAGCCAGTACATATATATTAATTTCCCCGTTTTACTGCATTGCATTATTCTGACCTAAAGTTTTACAGATTTGCATATAATGTATTTTAATACGGTATTACTCCTTTGATTTTGTAAACTGGTCTCACTTATCTATTTTTGTCCATTAAGTAACTTTCAATACAGGTAACCAAAAATTAGTACAGCTAATTTTTAAAGATCTTTGTTGCTAAACAACTTTTATTTTTCCCTTGTAGCTACCGAATAATAAAGTTAACATTTGCCACATCTTTCACATAAAAAACTTACCAATGCCTAAAAATAGCTTGTTGTTTTTGCCAATATTTACAATTTCTTTATTCGCTAGCAGCGCAATGAATACTCTACAGCCATTTGATCTAAGTAAACAACAAAATATTACGACACTGGCACAGGAGCCTGATAATTTTATGTCATCTGAATTTAATCTACTTTTTATGGGGAATAGTCACTCTTCTAGCCATAACTTACCCCAACTTGTTGCAAAATTGATAAAAACAGACCAACCAAATGCACAGGTACACACTAAGTTAGCTTCAGGCTATCATTTTTTAGATGAACGCTTGCAGCATCGACCAAGCACCAATTTACTCCGCGACGGTAATTGGAGCCATGTTATCCTACAAGCCCAAAAATACAGCACAACTGGAAAGTATTTTTATCCTACAGATGCTGCAGAGGAATGGATTAAACGTATTAATTCAAAAAATTCACAAGCAATAATGTTTCCAGAGTGGCCGCGGCGCGGTAATAAAGAAGAAGCTGCACGTATACACCAACTTCATATTGGTATTGCTAAAGCGGCATCTGCATGTGTTGCACCTATTGGTTTAGCTTGGCAGTTAGCATTACAACAAAATCCTAAACTGAAACTTCACTCTGCTGATGGTAACCATTCTAATTTGGATGGTGCGTTTCTCACAGCTTTAGTCCTATATGGCACTATTACTAAAAATGATCCATCAAAACTTAATGCTATTAACGGGATAAAAGTTAGTATTAATACTCAAACTGAGTTAAAGCGTGTAGCGTCAGCGACACTACTTCAGCACGCAGCTTGTTTTACAAATTAATTTAAGCTCATCAACAAATGGCAGTGCAAGCAATTATACACCAATCACCAATATTGTTAGATTTAACTCCAGCTCCGCTTATTGCTCACTGCTGCTTTAATATAAAAGAATACAATGATTCTTTGTTTCAGAATTATAATATTGAGATGCCAGCTGAGCTATCTCAGGCTGTTACGAAGCGCCGTTGTGAATATTTAGCTGGCCGAGTTCTATTTCAGCACCTTCTAAAACAATACCGCCTTCCTTGTACCCAGTTATTAAATAGCCTTGATGGTGCTCCTTCTTGGCCTGTAGGCTATGTCGGCTCGATAAGCCATGCTGACGGTAATGCAATTTGCTGCCTGATGCCCGAGAATGTTTATGCAGCCGTTGGAATTGATATAGAGTCTATACTTAGTCCAGAAAGTGTTTCTGAATTAGCACCGCATATTTTACAACCAGAAGAACAACGGCTATTAAGTAGTAATACTTGCTTAGACGATGCAGAACTGTTAACTATTGCCTTTTCTGCTAAAGAAAGTTTATACAAAGCTTTATATCCTCAAGTTAAACGTTTTTTTGGATTTGAAGCTGCAACGATAAAGAACATAATGCCAAGTAAGCAAACATTCATTTTAAGCTTAAATACTGAACTGACCCCACAACTAACTATGGGATCAGAATTTTATGGCCATTATTGTTTTATTAATAAGCAAGTTATCACTTTGATCGTCTTACCCACTAATTAAGCTCTTGCATCGTTTCGTTTCTACATTTGTTTAATAAAGCCTGTCCTATAATGGTGGCCATATCATTAATATGAGTATTAATAAAAAAGTGATCACCATCAACTGTATGATGCTTACTATCAGCGGCAAATAACTCCTGCCATGCTTGCACATTTTCGATCGGTATATCTTTATCATGACGACCTGCCATACTCGTCAAAGCAACTTTTAGTTTCTTAATTGGTGGGCATTGATAATCGTAGCCTAATTTAAAGTCGGCACGTAATGTTGGCAACATTAACTCCATAAGTTCATCGTAAGCTAATAGTTCTTTAGGTGTGCCACCTAGAGATGCTAGCTCTTGCTTAAAGAGTTGATCAGATAAAAGATGGATAGGCTCACGTTGCATTCCAAGTTGAGGCGCAGAGCGAGCTGCCATAAAAACATGCTGGACAACACACTTAGGTATCAAGCGATTTGCTACCTCGAATGTTTGTAAACAGCCATTGCTATAGCCAAGTAAAGCAATAGGCTTATCGGTAAATTGCAAGATTTCAGGTACCACAGCTTGAGCAATTTCACTAGCAGATGTTAATGCCGGTTCAAATATACGATTGCCTCGGCCAGGCAACTGCACCGCAACCAATTCAATTTCATCAGGCAGTAACTTTGCTAAAGGAAAATATATAGCGGCTTGCCCGCCAGCATATGGAAAGCAAAAAAGCCTTATCTTTGCTTCGGGTTTAACTTTTGGCACAATAAACCAATCATTTTTATACATTATATATACCTGTTTCCAGCGGCTATAACCAGCCGCTGTCTATTACCGTTCCAGCTTGTTGCTCTATATGAGCGGCAAGCTGCTGTACATTACTATGTTCAAACAAGACTCGAACACTAAGATCAAGATCCATACGACTATTTAACTCC
>NZ_JBOTRC010000031.1:0-3941 GCF_050936095.1 Rheinheimera sp. WS51 | reverse complement strand
GCCAGCAAGCGCGGCTTTGTAGTAAAGGCGAAGCCGCTGCGGAAAAGACGTCGCGTTGACTGGCCTTGTTAGTTGCCAATGTAAATCTTACTCAAACAATAATTTAAATAAACCAAAAGCGGCCCATAAAAACAGACAAGCCAGACATAAGGACATGGACATAGTTAGCCAATATGAGATAGGGCTGTCATTTATATCTACTGTATTGCCATATCTTAAGTTCGCCACACCAGTTACGTAACCTTTATAGAGAATTACAAACATAAAAAAGGACATAACACTGCTGCCAATAGCTAAAACTAGTATCTTGATATTTAACACTGTTCTCTCCGGCAACTAACGCAAAGCACACGGGCGGAAAAACGCGTTAGCGTTTGACGTCCCAGCGACCAACGGGAGTGAGTGATGCGTATTGTTAGCTACCATTTCTCAACTCTTCAATTTGCTCTGGATATTGCAGCATTTTTGTATCGCTGCAACTATGTAAAACTGGTTTCTTTCCGTACTGCCCAAACACTATATATTGCTGACCAACTACTACAACGGCTTCACAACCCGCGTTGTGTGTAGCAGCTGAAACAAAAACATTTTGATCCGGTTGGCCTTTAAAAACTTCCTGAACGTTTAGCTGGCTTTCAACGACTTCGTCAGATGTTACTGCTGCAGACATTACACGCCCAACATAAACATAATCAGCTCTTTCGAAAGCACTACTTGTAGGCAGTTCTGAGCATGAACATGCTAAAGCGGAGCCTGAAATGATTAAAAGGAGAACTGCCAGATAAAATCTCATAACCATCCTTGGTAGCTAACGCCCGATTAACGGGTAAAAAATTGTGGGCTAAAATTGAGCGAAGCGAATAGCCCGCAAGTTTTTTATCCCTGTTTAATTGTTTGTTATGTTTTTATTCTTTAATTCCCACTCAAGTGTATCTTGATAAAAAGCTTTAACGACTTTGCCATTTAATAATGCAGGTTTAAACCTCCAGTATTTTAAGGCGCGCAAACCTTCATTTTCAAAAACACCTTTTGGTGATGACTCTATAATTTCGATACTTTCTAAAATACCACGCTCGTTAACTACAGCACTGAACTTAACGTAACCCTCAATTCCTTTAGTAGCTGCATCTATTGGATATTTTGGTTCTATTTTGACTACCCACTGGGCTGGTGAGTCTGTTTGTGCATTTATATATACTTTATTCGAGCTACTAGCATTATTTGTACTACTACAACCCATTGCCAATAAGATCGTGCAGAAAAATAAATATTTCAAATTCACTCCAAAAACATAACGCCCAAATCAGCCGCGCGTTTTATGCGTCGGCTGCATTTGCTTGTTAGCACTATGCTGCACTAGACACCAAGTAGCCTTTACTTGTCGTAAAGGCTTCAAACCCAGATACAATATGAAAACAAAGACTCTCTACATCAGATACTCTTTGATTAAGGGTGGCTGCTGTGTAACGGCCTCCAATGGAGGAAGCTTTTTCTCTTCCATGTGCTATCGCATTTCGATGCTCTTTAATTTCTTTAAGAATCCAAGTATTGATTTCATCTGGAAAAGCATTGCCTGCTAAGTGAAAAATTTCCCAAACATCTTCAATTTGTTGCTGAGAGATATTGATACCGTCGGTGGGAAATACAGAATCATCAATCGATACAGCTTCCGATGAAAAAAGTGCATCAAAGAAATCTTTCTTCTTGTTCCAAACAGTTTTCTTACTACTTCCTATCAGTGCATTAAATTTACTGTCTAGAACCGTACATAATAAATATTTCTTAAAGTTTAAGGGCTTAAGTTGCTCGGTATCAATAAGCTCTAAAAATCTAGAAACTACGTTTGTAATTGTGTATTCAATTGAAGAATATAATGAAACAAAAAGTAACCCTTTCTGAATTTTAAACAAGTCAGAGCTTTGATCACTTACCTCTAACGCTTTTATATGATTAATAAGCTCTTTTGATTGATTAAGCCTATCCCTAATCTCCAATTCAACTGTTTCATACATATTATTTAAGCCTGTCATAGCAGTAACTTATTCGAGATTTAAGCCTAGGTCTTGAATTCGTTGCACCAGAAGTAAGTCTTGTTAACTCTTCATCTTCAATCCAAGTTAAAATATTTTTTCCTGAAATATCAGAGCCTTCTTCAATTGCATCTGCAGCGCCAATCGTTACTGCTTCATATAAGTTATAAGGGGTTGTCTTTCTATTACCGCGTTTTATTCCTTCTGGTAGTTCTTGCGCTAAAGCTTCGAAGGTTTTTTCGAAAATTGTTCTGTTCTTTTTGTAGTTAAAAGAAACAGTCGAATCAGCCATGTACTCATTAAGAAATTCAACAACACTATGATCAAATTTATCTCTGTTGTTTTTATAGGCAAAAAACTTGAGGATCAACTCATTTTTTGTACCATCATTTTCCTTAGCCTTTGGTAGGTTAACCACAGAGAGAAAGTGTTCATTAGTCGTCAATTCAGAAATGAAATCATTGAATTGGCCTCTAAATACACATGCGCGTATTTCTTGATCTGTAAGTTTAATACCGCCAGTGTTCAACCTCTCGAATAAATCAAAGCGAACCTTTAGATCGCTCTTATCACTCAAAGTGGTTACTTTGAGTGGCCTTAAATTAAACTTTAATTTCAATGTTTGTGGTAAATCAGAAAATTTTGAACCATTGAACTCTGTTAACACTTCAAGTCCATTAAGCGTCAAATTATTTTCAAAACCAAATTTCTCAAGTTGTTTCTCGTTTCCTACAAAGTGAATTAAAGAGTTTAAACGTTGCACACCATCGATTAACTCCCATGACCCATCTTTGTTAGCTGCCATAAACAAACTAGGTACCGGAATCCCTAATAACACAGATTCAATTAACCTTGATTGGTTATCAACAGGCCATCTAAATTGCCTTTGATATTCAGGAGCAATATCCACAATTCCTTCGTCTGCCATAGATACGAGTTCTTTTACTGATATATCAAACGAGTCGAAATCAACCTTTCGAGTCTCTTTGTCTAGTTGATTTATATAATCTTTCATTTTCTTCCCTAATACCGTGACTTTTCCACGTTACTAAAATAAATAGTGCTAACGCCGCAAGCAGCGGCGAGCGTTAGCGAGTCCAGCACCGAAGGTGCGATGCTGACTTGCCTTGTTAACTTTTTGCATACTCTACAACTAAAGACAGCGGTAACAAAAAAATAGCTGCCAACAAGAAGTAACAACAAAAATAAAACACTCCGTAGTAAACGGCATTTGTTATCTTACAAGCTAGCTCTAAACTCCGGGTACCTACAAGCGACGGAAAATAACTTGAGAATAGATTAATCGCATCCGCATTCTCTTCAAAGAGCTTCACCAAGAGAAGCCTTAGCGTTGCGACAATCATTGCCATACCAGAAAGACCAAAGGTTAAGAATAATAACCACTCAGCCGTTTCAAAAACAGTAACGCCAACGAATGCAGCAAGAGTAAGTAATACAGTACCAATAACCCACCAGCGATAATAGCTTGCTCCCTTTTTTGTAAGGGCCTGATAGCAAAATTTAAGCAGTGCTTGAGGGTGCATCGATCTTCCGTAAAGTTAACGCAAAGCACACGGGTGACGGCCGCGTAGCGGTTGGCATCCCAGCGGCCGCAGGCCGCGAGTGATGCGCCTTGTTAGCAGCTTGAATTTAAACCCGCGCGGCGCTGCCGCACTGGCGAAGCTTAACAAGTGCACCACTGTGCAAATTTAAAAACTAACCAGCCAGCTGCGATACGGCGAGCCAACCGGAACCTGTAAAACTGTTAAGCGAAGCAAAAAAGAACAACGCTACCGTCACCGCCGTTTGCAACAAACCCGCAAACGAGCGAACTTAACCTTTTGCGCTGCCGCTAAGAAAACCAAACGTGAGCAAGGCCGGAACAAAACTACTGACGAAAACCGTTAAAAC
>NZ_JBOTRC010000030.1:0-4621 GCF_050936095.1 Rheinheimera sp. WS51 | reverse complement strand
CCAGAAGATTGCACTGGGACATTAATACTAGCTGCTTCTGTTAGCCAAAGTTGTTGGACACTTTGTTCTGGTTGCTTCAATAATGCCGAAACATAGCCGCTAAAACAGGCTAAGATCCCCGCGACACTTTGTCGTTTAAATAGCGCTGTGTCATATTCCAACTCAAATAACAAACTACCATTGCGTTGTTCCGCTGCGGTTAGCGACAGATCAAACTTTGCTACCAGTTCATCACTGTGCAAAATATCTACCTGATTATGTGCTAACGTCAAACTAGGCTCAGCCCAAGCTTTATCTAAATAATTAAATAACACTTGAAATAAGGGGTGGTAACTTAGGCTACGATCTGGATTCAGTAGCTCAACTAATTGCTCAAAAGGCAAATCTTGTCTGGTGAATGAGTTTTCAGCTTGCTGTTGCTGTTGTGCTAAAAGACTAGTCAAAGCTAGGCTAGTGTCTACCTTTGTTCTAAACAGTAAAGAGTTGACAAATAACCCTAACATAGGCTCTGTCTCAGGGCGTTGTCTATTAGCTACTGGACTACCAATTACAATATCAGTTTCTGCACTAAAGCGGGCCAGTGTTAAAGCGAAAATAGTTTGTAGAACAACAAAAGGGGTTGTGTTCTGAGTTCGAGCAAAGCGTTGTAACTCTATAGTCAATTCACGAGAGAATACTGTGGTAACAGCACTACCAACAAACCTTTGCTCTGCAGGTCTAGGGTAATCTAATGGCAGGTTATGCACCTGAGGTAAATCTTGTAGTAATTGACACCAATATACTTGCTGTTGGCTAAGTTTTTGTTGTTGCTCTTCTTGCTGCAAATAATGAGTATAATCTAAGTATTGTAATACGTTTTGATCTGATTTAGGTTGTGAACCTTGGAGCAATTGCTGATACAACTCAGATAATTCGGCATACAATAAATCCATTGACCAACCATCAGCGGCGATATGGTGCAAACAAAGCAGCAACTCAAAACGCTGAGACTCTAATTGAACTAAGTCAGCTCTTATCATCAAATCTTTACTTAAATCAAATAGCTTACTGGCATTAAGTTGTTTAATTTTATTAAGTTGTTGTTGACGTTGCTCATGAGTTGACTCGCTTAAGTCAGTAAAACGGCAAACTCCAGCAGATGCAGCCGTAATCTGCATATAGAGTTCACTGTTATCATCTTGGCAATACTGACTCCGTAAAATTTCATGCCGCTCAACCAATAAATCGATAGCTTGGCATAACAATTTAGGCTTTAATTCACCCTGAATAGCAAATTGAGTAGGGATTAAATAACTCGCTCCAGCTTGAGCAAACTGGCAAACAAACCATAACCGTTTTTGTGCTGGAGATACCGGATTACGTTGTTGTCGTGTAGCTCGAACTATGAGTTCTTGCTGCTGAACCGGCTTGGCATCAATAAAAGCGCTAAGCTCACGGATACAGCTGTGTTCAAATAAGTTTCGTAACGTTAAAGCTAACTGCCACTGTTGATTTATACGACTTAGTAACTTACCTGCAAGTAATGAATGGCCACCTAATGCAAAGAAATTAGTCTCAACACAGAGCTCCGCTGCGTCTATATCTAGCGCTTCTGCCCATAACAACTGCAATTGTTGCTCTGTTTCAGTTACTGGCATAACCTGAGTGCTAGATAAATCAGCAACTGGTGGTAATGCACGGCGATCAACTTTGCCATTAGTGGTAATTGGCAAGGCATCTAATATAACAAAATGTGCGGGGATCATATACGAAGGGACTTTACTCGCTAGCTCTGCGCGAATAATATCCTGCCCTGGCTTAATATTATTAGTAACCAAATAAGCCACTAATTCTTTTTGTTGTAACCGGTTAATTCGACTGACAACTACAGCTTGTCTTACATCAGTGCAGTTCAGCAGTTGATGTTCAACCTCACCAAGCTCAATACGAAAGCCTCTGATCTTAAGCTGTTGATCAGCACGGCCAACAAAATGTATTAGACCAAGATTACAGCGATAAACTAAATCTCCTGTTCTATACCAACGGCTTGCTTGATCTGAATTTTCAAACTGAACAAACATTTTTCTTGTTAACGCATCTTGTTGCCAATAGCCCTGAGCTAGGCCCAAGCCACGGCAGTATAACTCGCCTATAGCTCCAATAGGTTGTACGCTACCGTAGTGATCTCGTACTATTACTTCATCTCCCAATATAGGCTGCCCTAACGGCACGGTAGTCGCAGAAAAATCACGTGGGATCGGATAACACAAGGTAAAAGTTGTGTTTTCGGTAGGGCCATAGCCATTAATAATATTCAATTCAGGTTGACGTTTATACATAGCGGCTACCGCTTTGGCGGAAACAACATCTCCCCCTGTTAACAAGTAACGTAAGCTAGGCAATACCTGATTACTGTGTAAGGCAAGGTTTTCGAATACTGCTGCGGTCAACCATAAACTATTAACATTATATGCTGTAACTGCTTGCTCTATACCTGAAGTAGTAATAATAGCATCAGGATACAATACTAAAGTGCCACCATTTAATAGTGGGCCCCATATTTCTAATGTTGCAGCATCAAAAGCAATAGAACCTGCTTGTAAAAATACCGTGTTCTGATCTAAAGCAATGTAATCAGCTAACTTAACTAATCGTAAAATCGCTTGTTGTGGTACAGCTACACCTTTAGGCTGGCCTGTTGAACCTGAGGTATACATAATATACGCTAAATCATCAGGTTGATGAGCCGTCCGCACAAAGGCCTTTTCTGTTGGAGTTAATTGTTCTAATAACAGGATAGGCAACGCTAAATTAGAAAGCTGCTTAACTAAGCTGCTTTCAGTTAATAATATACTCGCCTGGCTATCTTCTAAGATAAAACTATTGCGTGATGTTGGAGCCTCAGGATCAAGTGGTACATAAACTGCCCCCACTTTATTAATTGCTAATAATGTAATAATAAGCTCTACCGAACGAGGTAACAATAACGCCACTCTATCCGATTTAGTGATTCCTTTTTGCTGTAGCTGCGCGGCTAACGAATCAACAGCTAGACCGACTTCAGCGTAAGTCAACTGTTGCTGTTGATATTTTATAGCTATCTTAGCTGGCGTTTTTTGTACCCAATAATCAAATGTCTCAATTAAGCTTTGCTGACAAAGCAATAATTGTTCTGCTGGCACACTACGACCTATACTCCCTTCTGTATCTAAACTAACAACACTTTGTGCTGCCTTAGGTTGCTGTAATAAAGTTTCTAACGCTTGCTTATAGCTGTTAAGCATTCGCTCTATAGTTGCAGTTTTAAACAAATCGGTTGCATACTCCAACTCTAACACAACTCGACCGTCTACTTGTTCTGCTACTGTTAACGATAAATCAAATTTAGCTTTATTCAGCTCAGCTTCTTGTAATTGAATATTTAACTGTTGCCATTGCTCTGTCGCTTGTAAATCAACACCAACATAATTGAACATTAACTGGAACAATGGATGGTGACTCAGAGTACGTACTGGATTAATTAACTCAACTAGTTGTTCAAAATTAATATTATGGCTAAGTAATTGTGCTAAATGCTGCTGGCTACGCTGCATTTGTGCCACAAAACTAGTAGAAAGATCAATGTCGTGTACAACGACCACTGTATTAACAAAAAAACCTAGCATCTCTGTTAATTCAGCTTGTTCACGATTAGCAAGCGCAACAGCTGTCACGACTTTGCGTTCATTGCTTAAACGGGCAATAAGTGATGCAAATACCGAATGATACAGATTAAAACTACTACAATGATAATCATTTGCTAGCTGCTGTAATGACTTAGCTAACGGCACCGCCAGTTCTAAACGACAGACAGCACCGCCATAGCTTGGCGTAACAGGGCGAGGATAATCTGTCGGCACACTATGCAAGGCAGGTGCATCCTGTAATTGTTGTAACCAAAATTCGCTATGTTGTGCAGCTTCAGTTTGTTTCTGGCTAACTGCATAATCAACATACTGTAAAGCCGTAGGATCTATTACATCTAAAGTAATACCGTTACATTCTGAGTTATAAAAATCAGCTAAATGCTGTAATAACAGTTTAACCGACCAACCATCACCGGCAATATGATGTAAGTTAAGCAGTAAGCAATGCTGTTGATCAGATAGACGCACTAGTTTCAGTTGAAGCATCAAATCATTAGCTAAGTCAAATTGAAAACTAGCATGCTCTTGTTGCAATTCGTTTAACGCTTGATATTGCGGCTCTTCAGCCAGCATAGATAAATCTACTTTACACCACAACTCTGCAGATAAAGAGTTAATCTTTTGAAAAACTTCATCATTTACTTTAATGTAAACTGTCCGCAATATCTGCTGCCGAATGAATAGCGCTCTGACTGCGCGATCAAACGCAGTATAATCTAAAGCTCCTGTTAACGTCAGTTGTAACGGCATATTATAAATACTGCTGTCTTGCAGTAATTGACACTGATGCCAAACACTAGCTTGGGCTGCAGACAGAGGATAATAGTCAGCTTCAGCAGCTTTATTGAGTAACTTCACCGCAGTTGAGTCATGCTGTTTAACAATAAAATGTGCTAATTGATCTAATTGTGAGCATGCAAAAACATGCTTTAACTTCAGTTTTGTGTGTAAAGCCT
>NZ_JBOTRC010000003.1:0-299004 GCF_050936095.1 Rheinheimera sp. WS51 | reverse complement strand
GTCAGATCAAAATTAAGCTCTTGAATTTCGCCTGTTTAATATTGATCTGACCCCAATTATTTTAAAGCTTTTTAATTTTGATCTGACCCCATTTATCGCGATTTTTAAACGCTTTTGAACGACTTTTTTCAGCAAATGCGCTCGATGCACTGGGTCAGCAGTTAGGCTTGATGCAGCGGCGGCGGCACGTCACACCACAAAAGCTATGTATGGCTCTGGTCAGTGCACTCGGTGCAGGCACAACCCAATCGATTGCCGATATTCACCGACAATTTAACCATTTGCATGGCACTGACATAAAGCTTAAACCCTTTCATAAACAGTTAGTTAAGATGGCTGCTCCTGAGTTTATGCGCGAAGTGTTTGAAAAGGCATTGGCGCTGCACCTCCCTGATATGTTTGCTATCAGAGATAAATACCAGGAGATGTTTAAGCGTATTATTTTGCAAGATGGCACCAGTTTCGCCGTACATGACGACTTAATGCTCTATTTTCCTGGACGTTTTAATGAAACCAGCCCGGCAGCGATTGAGCTGCATGTCACGTATGACTTACTCAAGGCCCAACCTGATTGCGTTAGTCTGACAGAGGATATCGCGCCAGAGCGGCACTATTTGCCTTCGCCAGCAGCGTTAACGGGGTGCTTATTTATGGCTGATGCCGGTTATTTTTCAAAGCATTATGTGCAGCAACTGCATGAGGCCAGCGCGTATTTTATTATGCGGATGAGCAACAGCATTAATCCAATGGCCGTATGTAGTGTGAGCCAGCAGAAGAAGCCGCTGAAGACATGGTTAAAGGAATTACCTGGTACAGGCGTATTAGATTTAGATGTGCACTGGCCTGATGGCCCAGTTTATCGCTGCGTGGCCTTTGCCGCATTAGACCATAAAAAGCGTCATGTACTGGTATGCACCAACCTTGGACGTGAACAGTTCCCTGCCACAGCAGTAGGTGATTTATATCGTGTTCGCTGGCAAATAGAGCTGTTGTTTAAAGAATGGAAGTCGATGAATAATTTAAATAAATTCGACACATGCCATGCCACTATCGTCGAAACACTCATCTGGGGTAGCTTACTGGCGGCCACCTTAAAACGCTGGCTTATCAACGCCGCTGAAAAGAAGTATAACCGGGTGTTGTCACTTTTTACTGGCGCAAAATCAGCTCATATGTGGTGGTTACCGTTTTGCATTGATATTGCGGTGAGCTCTGGCGCAGATTTAGTCAACGCCATGAATAACGCAATGGCATTTTTAGCTCAGCATTGTCGACGACAGAATGTGAAAAGAGACCAGAAAACAGGTTTATTTAAGCTGCTGAATAACACGGCAAATCAGTAGGTTAGCTCACAAAGGTCATACGTATGAAGACCGCAAAGTTAACCTTAAGGCCAAGTTCTACAACTTAAAGGGTTTCCACCCTTATCAAATCCCCAACTTTTAATTATGTAAGTTCCAGGCTCCACAATATAATAAGTTAAACATTTTCCCACCCATGTTTTTTCAGTTCGAGTATTCTCTAGTATTTCTTGATCACTGAAATGGAAAACTAAATTTCCTTCTTCATCTTTAGTTATTTGAGTAAGTCCTTGACCACCTTTAACATAGTCAGATCTAATCAACTTTCCAGCATTTTCAAAAGAAAATGGTTCCTTATATGGCATAACTTGACCAATCATACTATTTTTGAATCTGACGTAATCATCTTGACCTACCGCACAACCACACAGAATAAAACAAATAACCTTTAACGCTATTAAATGGCCAGAATTCATTATCCTTTCCTATCATTTAGCAAGTCTAAATAATAATAATGTGAGTATGGTCGCATAGCAGCGGCCACTGTAACCACATAAGAAGGCGGCATAGTGGCAATCAGTGAAAATTGATCATCTGGTATAAAAGAATAATCATGCAACCCGTCATGAAACTCTGCAAATGCATCCATATAAGGTCCTTTTGCAACTGTTTGCATAAAGCTTGATTGATCAGATCCCAAAGGAGCTTTCAATTTCCCAGCTTTTACTAGCTCTAACTGCTCACCTGACAATTGTTTACCAACATCAGGTTGTCCTTCTTGCCACAAGTGTGGCTCGCCACTTTCATTATATGGCTGCCCAGTCACTTTACTTGTTTTTGTACTAACTGACTTATAAAGTTCACTTGCCCCCATAGTTAATGCTTGTACCATCGCAGCCGTTCTTGCACCTTTACCACAAGAACCACCAGATGCTTTACCAGCAGCACAACCTCCAGCGGCTACAACCGCCACTCGTTTAGCGGCATCCCCCCAACCTCCAACATTACCAAAGTTAGCATAACCACCTGCTGCACCTGCTATAGCTCCAGAAAATGCCCCTCGCGCTGCGCCTCTCAAGTTACCAGTAGCCAAGGCACCTCCGACAAATCCACCTGCTGCCCCAGCTATAGCCCCTGCAGTTATTGAGCCTGCTACAGATAAAGATGCTGCGGTTGTTGCGGTTGCGGCCGTCCCCATACCCCAGCCAATTGCCCATCCACTAGCTGCTCCCGCTGTAAAGTAAGTAACAGCAATAGCAACAGCAGCTTTCCAATATTTCTTAACAAACTTTTTAAGCTTCTTAAAGAAATACCCACTAGGGTCGGTATAGCTCATGGGGTTATTCAGCACATAGCTATAGCGATTATAGTTTTGCAGGTTATTCGGCGCTTGCACAAAGGGGTCGGCTTGCATAAAGCGGCCGAGTATCGGGTTATAGGTACGGCCGCCCATATGAATAACGTCAAAGTCGTTAATCATCTTATGGCCGGTGTAGCCTTTGCTGTCGCCCGGATTGCTGTAAGTGCTAAATAAGCTGTTGCTGCTTACGCTGTACTGCTTGCCCCAGGGGTCGTAGATAAACTGTTGCAGCAAGCTACCAGCTGCATTGGTTATGCTGGTGGTAGAACCCTGGCCGTCTTTGTGCAGGTAATACTCGTCATGGGCGTTATTGCTGCGCTTGGTAATTACCGCATTGCCAACATAAAACTTATGTTCGGTGACTGCTGTAGGTAAGCTTACCCGCTCATACAAACCGCCAATATATAACGTATCGGTGGTTTTGTTGTCGCGCACATCAGTACGACGATACAGCTCGCGGTTGGGGCCATAAGTAAAGTCTGTACGGTTGGCGCCCTGGGTTACCCGGCTGGGTTTATCAAAGGATGTATAGGTAAAAGTACGCTTACCGTCTGCAGTTGCGTTACCGTTATGATCATAGCCGAATGTGTAGGCTCCTGTACCGGTGCAACTTGCAGTCGACCCTACTGCCAACAATCGGTTAGTTTTACTGCTGTCGTAACAATAATTACCCACATTGGTTTTAAACGTGATATTACCAAAGTGGTCATACCGGTAACTTTCTTCCATCTTTAGCGCCGCAGGCAGGCTGTTATAGCCGGCACTGCCGCTAAGATTGGCAATGGTCCGTTTGGTTACCCGGTGCAGGTCGTCATAATTAAACACCTCAGTAAAGCCGGCACGGCTGCCGACGCTGCCAAAATTAAGCTGGCGTTGGGTAACATTGCCGACATAGTCGTAGTTGTAATCCATGTTATGTACATGAGTACTACCACGCTTAACGGTTAGGGTATCGAGCCAGCCACTGGCGTTGTAAAAATTACGATCTTCGGTTACGCCATTGGCATAATGCACCTTAGTTGCCTGGCCACGGGCATTGACTGCCTGTATATGCTGATATACATGGTTGGTCTTACTATCTGTTAGTTTGACCAGGGCACCGTTTTGGTACTCATGTTTAATAACCAGGTCATCTGCAGGGTTTAATGTCCAGCTGGGGTACGTGACTAAATGCAGCCGGCTGAAGCTGTCATAGCTGGTGCTAATGCTGAAACTACCGCCGGCAGCACGCACCAGTTTGCTGGCTGGCAAGGCGCGGCTGTTGTAGCTGTAAATTTCTTCATAGTCTGCTGCGGCGGTGGTAGTACACTGCACATTACTGGCAAAAGTACGCACCCGTGTTAACTGGCCACGGTTATAGCTGGCCGAACTGTTACCGTAATCCCAGCAGCTGGTGCCGGAGGGGTCATAGCGGCGTGTCATACGGCCTATGCTGTCATAGTCAAATGCTGTGGTTTGATTGTTGGCATCGGTCTGGCTTAACAATTCACCAAAACCATTATAGCTGTAGTGCCAGCTGCCTTTGTCCTGATCATCCATGCGGTACTTTCGGCCATACGCATCATAATAGTTACGGGTGCGCAGGCTGCGTACACCGCTAATACTTTGCGCGTATACGGTTTCAAGATTGCCGTACACATCGTAGCCGTAGTCGAGCATGTTACCCAGATCATCAACTACCTGTTTTGTCTGGCCCAAATAATTAGTCAGGCTTTGCTGCGTTTTGCCTTCTGGGTCGGTGGTAATGGTTAAGAAACCACGATAGCTTATTTCACTCACGCCACCGCTGGCTAAATGGGTTTTAAAGGCCCGGCCTAAATGATCGTACTCTACACGGCTGGCGTGGGTAGAAGCCGCACCAATGCCGGGCTCGTAACTGTATTCTGGCCGGCCCTGCGCATCATAGGTTGTTCTGCTGACAGACCAGCTACCGGTTAGAAGTTTGGCTCGGCTTTCGATATCGCGGCCATATTTATCCAGAAACTGCAGCTGTTCGCCACCGCCGTCGGCATATTGCCGTACCCGCGCATAAGCACCGGTAACACCACAACCGCCAGATAGCTGGGTACAATAATGCCGCTCGGTATAGCTGTTAATGACCGGATCGCTGCTGCTATGGCCTTTAATATAGCTGCGATAGCTTTGGCCCAGCGCATTAATATATTGCCTGCTAACTTGGTTATTGGCATCAACGGTGTTAACAAAATTAAGCCGGCCGGTTACGGCATCAGCGCTTAAGCCGTTGTAGGTATAAATGGTTTTATAACCCAGGTGGTTAATGCTTTCTTTCAGATAACGAAAGCGGCCATCATATACACTGTCGCTATTACGAGTGGCGGTGACACTGCCGCTGGCATTAGTACCTGCGGTAACGGCCTTACGGGTAATATTACCGGCAGCATCATAGCTATACTGCGTAATAGTACGGTGCGCCGGAGCAGTAGGTGCTAAGGTTTCTGTTTTAAGCAACAGGCCGCCGGTACGATCATAGTAATCAAAATGACTATCCCGCACCTGGCTGTTAGCGCCCTGAGTTTTTGTCACCTTAGTAGTAGCCAGCCTGCCATAGCGCTGCTGCACAACGGCACTACCATAAGTGTTAACTGTAGTAGTGGTTAACTTTTGGCTGGCAATAGTCGCATCGCTTTGCACGACGGTATTGCTTAACAAGTTGCCATAGCTGTCGTAACTAAAACTGCTGGTTGTTGTTGCCAAAGCATAGTGTTGGTTATCGCTGCCAAGCTGATAACTATGCTCTTCACTGGCGCTAATATATGGGTAAACGCCACCTTGCGCAGTAGTACGTTTGGCTAAGGTGTTTTTAGCAAATGACAATGATTGCTCTGTACCGTTTACAGCCAGCACTTGCGTGGTCGATTTCGGGATGCCGGTATAGGGCCACAACTGGTTGTAAACCGTTTCAGTCACTACTTTAGTTTGCTCGTCTTTGGTACGCAGCACCTCAAAACCCAGCATGCCGCGGCCTTTTTTGTGCACCAGCAAACCACCGTATTGATAGGTTACGCTAACCTTTTTCGCAGGGTTAACCTCTGAGCTAACTTTAGATACCACATACATACCTGCTCGTGGTGAGAAAAAGTCACTGCCGGAGTTGTTACTCGATACATCACGGAAATACACGGTCTTATTAGTGATATTTTTATATTCAATATCAGTGACAACACCCCAGCCATTGGTGATTTTGTTAATGGTATACTCATTAACATGCGGCCGCTGGCTGTGAAAAATTTTCCAGCCATTATCATTCGTGGCCGTCAGCAGATCCAGCTTACCGTCGGCATTGATGTCAGCAAACTGTATTGCGGCATTGCTATCAAAAGCCCTGCTACCACGGCTTTCAAAAATGATGTGTTCTGCGCTAGCTGTTGGCCTGGATAAATAAATATCCCAATTACTGCTACTGGTGGGCAGCAGCACATCTGTTCTGCCATCGCCATTAATATCGATAAAATAAGTTAAACCCACTAAATTGTTGGCGACAGCGGGCAGGTTAGCCTGACGTGGTGGCAGAAACTGGTTGCCATTAGATAAACGATAAAACCAACGGTTATTGCTGCGATACATTATGTCGGTATAACCGTCACCATTTAAGTCGACCGCGCGAACATTGGAGATATTGCCCAGATCCTGGCGTTCTACCAAGCTAGTACCGGTAGAAGTATATAGTTTTACCGTTTCAAACGTAATCCACTGGCCACAACCAGGCCCAGCCACGCTTTGAGTTGCGTAATCTAGTACAGAGTGAATTTGGCAATTGGCACCCGGATCGGGCTCCCATACGGAATGGATCAGCTTAATTAGAATATCTGTTTTACCATCGCCATTTACATCCAGCATAGAGGCTGATTTCATATCAGCGGTATAGCGATGCGGGGTTAAATCAAAACCGTTAACCGATCCGCCACCAATCACGCCAAGATCTTTTTCAACACTGAACGGACTGCCGTCAACCACTTGTCCTAAATTCTGATACCAGCGAAAGCGACCAGCCCGGACATACACGATATCTTCCAAGCCATCACCATCAATATCCGCAATATATGCGCTGCCTTCTAAACCATGAGCAACCCGCTTAGTGTCGAGCAGAGTGTAATTTAGCTGAACCTGGTAAGTTTCACAAAGAGGGCGACCACGTGGCTGCGGCTCACACACCTCGCGAGCAGCAGTTGATGGCGTGAAGGAAATAATGTGCCAGTTACTGGTTGTACTATTAGCAACCAGTAAATCACGTTGGCCATCGCCATCGTAGTCGATAGTTTGGCTAAACTGTTTTTTCGCCACTCCAACCGATGACATACTAATTTCAGTGGCAAAGTTACTCACAGCCGGTTGCGGCGTACATTGGGTTGGCTCGCCGGGTGGTGTGAAACAAACGTCTGTCCAGTTAGATGTGGTGCCCCCGAGGCGGGCACGCCAAAGACCCGCTCGCGGGTACACAAGATCAACAAAACCATCGCCATTAATATCAATAAGCTGTTGAAAGTTGCGCCCTATAGATGAGCCTTTTAGTTGATAGCTACTGGAAAAAGGTGAGTAATTACCCGTTACCGGCTCTTGCCAGCAATACTGCGGTGCTCCGGGTTCATTGTCGCATCGCTGCACATAAGTGGTGCTGACCGCAGGCGGACGGTTCCAGTCGAAATTGGTAGCTGGCAAGCAATTGCTACTGCCAGTATCCGCACACTCCTGAATAGAGAGCAGATAATTTTTCTCTTCCAACACATTAGTGTTAAAGTAATTTAAACGGTATTGACGATAAATGGCGCCGTCCAGTTCAACGTTCACCGTATCAAGTAACTTGGTCATGGCAACGCGACTTTGTGCCTGCCACCCTACCGCAATTTTGGTGTTATCAACGTAATTTAATATAACTCGCGCAAAAGGCGCAGCGCCGCCTGAACGTCCGGTATAATGTACTTCTGACAGGTAATGTTCACCTAGAGCGTGATCTTCAGTGTATTTAAAAACAATGTAATTACCCTTTACATCTTTAATTGCCTTTAACGCCCATAATCTTGCCACATTACTTGTCGCCGACGTGTCAAAGAATGCATCGCTGCCCGTTTCAGTAACATTACCATAGCTTTTTGCTGCTAATGCCAACGGCTTACCCATGGTGTCGTTACCCGTTACCGCAGACATATCCCCGTAATAGTGGATTTCACCTGATTTGGTCTCAACGGTAAAGCCACTTGGCCCTTGGCCTGACGTGCCGTGTTGACGAATTAATGAAAAACTATCAAGTTCAGTATGAAATTGCGTTGAACTGCTCCAATAAGTGGCATCAGCAACGTTTTTGTCATTACTGGCCCCATTTTTTACCAGGCGTTGCCCATCCAAACACAGCCTATCAGCGGCGGTAAAAGAAACATTACCTTGTAAATTGTCTACTGAAAGATTCTGAGGGCAGCGGGATATAGCGGATGTTCCGGAAAATGCCCAGCCAGTGCCCATATAACCATTTCCACCACTGCTGCTATAGCTAAAAGCAAGTTGCGGCATAACACCGGCAATACCAGCAGGTAAATTTAACGGCATGGCATACGTTGCCGCACCGGACTCATCTACCCGAAATTCGCCGGCAGAAAGTGCATTGATTGTTGGAGCAGCAATTGTTGAAAATGTTGAATACACCGGAGTATTTTGGGCAACGCCGGCAAGCTCATCCACTTCAAAATAGGATGATTCAACTTCTGGGGTGTCAGTTAAATTTGATATCAGCAATTGCGATGTTGTGCCGTGACGTAACGCTAAAAAGAGCTCTTCATTACCATCATCATCAAAATCGCCGCGGCGTACCTCCTCTACCAGATCGTGGCCAAGCGAAAGGTTAAGCGCATCCCACTGCGCCCGAGATAAGATCTGAACTTGCCATATGCCATTTATTTCTATCAGGCGCATTAAGCCGTTGTGCGCAGGAACATGCAGCGGAATGGCTTTTTGCTGTGGCAGCACAATCAGTTTGTCGGGTGCTTTTAGATAAATATTACCGAACTCGTCGGTGTACACATCGTAACCAGCGGCAACGCTAGCAAAGCTTAGACAAAATAAAACGATTAACAGAGCACGACAAAATCCAGAACGCATAGCATTGCACTCCTTCGCTAACCGCGACAAGGTAGGGTATAGGTTATTATTTAGAAGGAATTAGCTCGATTGAGCCAATTTCACATTGCTTTTTAGTCAAGTTAAACTCAAGAGTCACTTGTGCGTTTGCGGCAAAGGCTGTTAACAACAACGAATACATCGCATCGGCATGCTTGCTTTTAGTTGGCACGGCAATAAATTTATCATTATTGAGCTCACATGACAGGGCTTTCCTGTCAATGCTTGGAGTAACGGCAACCATGATTTCATCTGGGCTAACTTGCAACGCTTCAGCAAAAGAAGTAATCTCGCCAGAGCATGCTGGGCCATCACAACCTGCTATCACGCTAAATGACATACTGGCTGCCAACAATGTTAAACACAAAGCTTTTCTCATACACTCCCCGTTAACTTTTAATAACCTAATCTTTACATAAGAATAATAACTGAGAATATTTGCATTGTAAATGGGGCCGGTGAAATATATTGTGAGTCGCTATTAATTTTTTGATTTTGTCCAGCAACCGCTAAACACTCGTAACAGGATATTTACATTATAACAATAGCCACTCAAGATTGGATTGTATGAGAAGAATAAAAAAGATGTTAAAGTTACTCTAAGTGAAATTAGCTCATTAGCAGCGAATAATCATACTCAATAACGCTATATATTATAAAACAGCGAGGTCAGTTAAATGAGTCAGGCAATAACCTTTAACAAACCACTGCCTGAGCATTATAGCCTTAGCGGCTATAAGAAATACTTTGCTGACTTCCATGACTGGCTTGGTCGTAATTTCGCCCAGCATCCCGTAAATACGCTTGTGAAAGCAAAAGCGCATTTTATCGACAGTGTGTTAGTACAACTTTGGCATAAGCTAGACTTACATAAAGGCAAGCTTTTAAGCTTAATAGCCGTGGGGGGCTATGGCCGCGGTGAGCTACATCCTTGCTCTGATATTGATTTATTAATTTTAACTCAAGGCCAACTAAGCGATAGCCAGCAAGATGCTATTAGCCAGTTTATTACTTTACTATGGGATTTACGCTTAGAGGTAGGACACAGTGTTCGCACGCTCGAAGAGTCTCTACATCTTGGTAAAGACGATATTACTATCGCCACCAATCTGCTCGAAATGCGCCTATTAACGGGTAACAACGCTAGCTTTGAGCAACTGCAACAAGCGGTGTATGCCGATGACTTTTGGACTAGCCAAGATTTTTTCCAAGCCAAACGCCACGAGCAGCAACAGCGACACGCTCAATACCACGGCACTGCTTATAACTTAGAGCCGAATTTAAAGGCTAACCCTGGTGGTATGCGCGATATTCAAACTATTGGCTGGGTTGCTAAGCGGCACTTTCAAACTCGCACTATGCGCGAGCTTGTGGCTTACCACTATCTAACAGAAGATGAATATCAAGAGCTTATGGAGTGCGAGGCCTATTTATGGCAAATGCGCTTTGCGCTGCATTTAGAAGCAGATAGAAACGAAAACCGGATACTATTTGATTACCAACCGGCTGTCGCCGAACGGCTCGGCTTTGGCGCTGATGGCAAAGCCTCAGTAGAACGTATGATGAAGCGGTTCTTTCGCACCGTGCAGCGGGTTAGTGAGCTAAATGAAATGTTACTACAGCATTTCGATGGTAGCATTTTAAACCCAGACTCCACGATAAAAACCCAGCCGTTAGATGACTACTTTGAATTACAAGGCCATTTAATCGCAGCCAGTGATAATGCTGTTTTCGCTCGGCGCGATAACTTATTGCGTTTATTTTGGCATATTGCCAATAACTCAAATATTACTGGCATTCACTCCTCAACAATGCGTTTAATTCGCCAAGTTAGACGACGTCTAATGGGTGATTTACAAGATTATGAAGGCTGCCGGCAGTTATTTTTATCTATAGTGCGCCACCCGCGCGGCATGGATAATGCGATTACCTTAATGCATCGTTATGGCATATTAGCCGCTTATCTGCCGCAATGGCGCAATATTGTCGGCCAGATGCAATTTGACTTATTCCATGCTTATACTGTTGATGAACATACTCATCGTTTATTAAAAAACTTATATAAATATACCCTTGCTGAGCATGAGAATGAATTTCCATTATGTAGCGACATTGTACGTCGAATGGAGAAACCCGAGCTATTATATTTAGCCGGTATTTTCCATGATATTGCTAAAGGCCGTGGTGGTGATCACTCCGAGCTTGGCGCAATGGATGCCCGTGAATTTGCTAAGTTACACCATTTAAGTGACTTTGATAGCAAGCTTATAGTCTGGCTAGTTGAGAACCATTTACTGATGTCTATCACAGCGCAACGCCGAGATATTTATGATCCTACCGTCGTGACTGAATTCGCTGAAAAAGTACGGGATGAAACTCGACTAAATTACCTTTACTGCTTCACCTTAGCCGACATTCGGGCCACCAACGATAATTTATGGAATGACTGGAAAAACTCGTTATTGCGAGAGCTATTTCTAAGTACGCAAAAAGCATTTCGCCGCGGTTTAGAAAAGCCTATGGATTTACGTGACTTAATTAGAGAAAACCAAGCAGGTGCTTTACCCTTATTATTAAAACACAAGTTTAGTGAAAGCGAGATATTACAGCTTTGGGCCCGTATTAAAGCCGATTATTTTGCTCGCTATAGCCCAAGCCAAATTGCTTGGCATTGCGAGCATATTTTACGGCATAAAAACCCGCTGCAGCCTATGGTGCTTATTAGTAAGACACCTATTCGCGGTGGCAGCCAAGTTTTTATCTATACCAAAGATCAACCACAACTGTTTGCCCGCATGGTCGCCGCTTTAGATAGCAAAAAAGTGAATATCTTTGATGCTCAAATTATGACCAATAAAGACGGTTATGCTATGGATACCTTTGTAATATTAGAACAAAATGGTAAACCCGTTAATTCGCCTTCGCGCCAGCAAAGCATAAAACGCGCCCTAGAATTATATATTCAAGGTAAACCAGATTTATCTCGGCAAAAAAATCGTTTATCCCGAAAAATGCGCCAATTTAATGTGCCGCCTAAAGTCGCTTTTATGCCCGGCAATACTAGCAAGCGCACTATGCTAGAGCTTGCCGCTTTAGATACCCCAGGTTTACTGGCAAATATTGGTGAAGTATTCCAACGCTGTAACATCAATATTCACGCTGCAAAAATTACCACTATAGGTGAAAGGGCTGAAGACTTCTTTATGCTATCAAATAGCGATGAACAAGCACTTAGCCAAGAGCAGCAAGCCAGCTTAAAAACAGCATTAATTGAACAACTCTCACAGCACTCAGAAGGTCTTTAATACCCATGTTAGAATTAAAAACAATTATTGAACACGCATTTGAACATCGTGCCGAACTTAGCCCGAAAACGGCCTCAGCAGACATAGTTCATGCTGTAAATACAGTAATAAGTAAACTCGATGATGGCAGCTTACGTGTTGCTGAAAAGATTGCCGGTGAATGGGTAGTCCATCAGTGGCTAAAAAAAGCCGTTTTATTATCATTTCGCATTAATGATAATGTCGTAATGGACGGCGCTGAAAATCGCTTCTTTGATAAAGTGCCAATGAAGTATGCCCATTATACAGCAGAACAATTTCAACAAGACGGTGTTCGTGTTGTTCCGCCAGCCGCAGTACGCCAAGGTAGCTACATTGGCAAGAATGTCGTTGTTATGCCATCTTATGTAAACATTGGCGCCTATGTAGACGAAGGTACTATGGTAGACACTTGGGCCACTGTGGGTAGCTGTGCGCAAATAGGTAAGAATGTCCATTTATCAGGCGGCGTGGGTATTGGTGGCGTATTAGAGCCATTACAGGCTAACCCAACTATCATTGAAGATGATTGTTTTATTGGTGCACGTTCAGAAGTTGTTGAAGGTGTTATAGTAGAACAAGGTGCCGTCTTGTCTATGGGCGTATACCTTAGCCAAAGTACCCGTATTTATGATCGCGAAACCGGCAACATCAGCTATGGCCGTGTTCCTGCAGGTGCGGTAGTCGTGCCCGGCAATATCCCAAGCAAAGATGGTAGCCATAGTTTATATGCCGCTATTATTGTTAAACGTGTAGACGCACAGACGCGCGCTAAAGTAGGCATTAATGCCTTATTGCGCAGTATTGATTAAGACGTAAATAACAGCTATCAATATTCGGGCCGATTAAGATGAAAGTACTCTAACGGCCCGCACTATAAAGCTTTGATAGGGAGGTAAAACTCGCTTTATTAGCTAATAAATAGCATTACAATAAATAAAATTAATCCTGCACCACCTAGCACACCATATTCAAGCCTTTTTTCAAAACGCTTTTCTGGGTTTGCTTGTGCTGGCACTAATGCTGCTGAAACACAAAATGTCAGGCCCATCACTAGGCATAGCACGGTAGCGGCAAACACTAACGCAGTAAATAACATCGTCATATCACACCCTTTATTTAAAACATTACTCAGCAATAGTATTTACTACAGCATAAATATCAGCCGCTATTCTAGCATAAAACCTTAGGCTAATTACTAGCTTTAGCAGCAAACAAATTTCCTGTAATTGTCATCAATTATATTCTGTTACGAAAAATAGGCTAACAATAGCAGTTATTTTTGCTTAACAACTTTATACTGAAGCTAATTGAGATCTGTGCGCTTAATTGTTTCAGATTATTTTATGCTTAATTTTCAATTATAATAACGGCTAATTCATGGCCAGCCCGTTTAAGCGAGATACTAATGCATTATTTTTTTCAAGGCTTCCGTCTCATTCAAACCAAAGGCCTAAAGCGCTTTGTGCTAGTCCCCTTATTGATAAACCTCGTTTTATTCTCTTTTGCTTTTTATATTTTATTAGCACAAATTAGCGCTATGGTAGATGCCGTTCAACAGTACTTACCGGCGTGGTTGCATTGGCTAGAGTACTTACTGATCCCGCTTGGCGTTATGACCTTAGTTATCAGCTTAGCCTATAGTTTTACTATGGTAACTAATTTTATTGCGGCGCCCTTTAACGGCTTATTAAGTGAAAAAGTTGAAGCTCATTTAAGCGGTAAAAAGCTACCGGATGTTGGTTTTAAGGCCTTCCTTAAAGATGTACCAAGAATGCTAGGCCGCGAATGGCAAAAACTAATCTATGCCTTACCGCGCATGGTAGTGTTATTTATTCTGTTTTTATTTATTCCGGTTATTGGCCCTATTCTTTGGTTTTTGTTTACCAGCTGGTTATTGGCTATTCAGTATATTGATTACCCCTACGACAACCATAAAATTGATTTTTATACCATGCGGTCACAATTACGCAATCAGCCAATCACTAGTTTAGCCTTTGGGCTAACGGTAAATATCGCTTGTATGATCCCTATTTTTAATTTATTCGTTATGCCAATAGCTATTTGTGGTGCCACAGCAATGTGGGTAGATAAACTAGCAATACAAAACGACTCTGAATTAAAAGCACCAGGGGCTAAAACCTATAGTAAGTTAGATAAATACTGTTGATTAAAGTTGATAAATAGCTGTTATTGACTATTTATCAACTCAGTCGCTACAGCTAAGCTTGCTTAAGCACAGTAAAATCAACCTTTAACTAAAATGGCTTTCAAGCCAAGGTATAGCAATTAATTCTGGCTCTAAGGTTTCAATGGCATCAATGCGTAACATAGCTGCAATCTCGTTACCTTGTAGCTCAGCCAGCAGCTCTGAGAACTTTTCACCGGCACCACAAAAGTTGTCATAACTACTATCGCCTAAAGCAATAACAGCATAACGTTTATTGGTTAATAGCGGGAATTGCTCTTTCGCTTGTAAGTAGAAAGGGAACACATTATCGGGTATATCACCCTCCCCTGTTGTAGAACTGATAACTAACCAAATATCGGCATCAAAGGCTAACACTTGCTCTAAACTGGCCTCTTCAAATAGCTGACACTGATAACCACGCTCAGCTAATGTTGCCTCTGCTTGTTCGGCAACATACTGTGCGGCTCCATATACTGTCCCTACAATTATTGCAATTTTTGTCATGCTTCCTCCATAAACTGTATTTAAACGAAATTATCAGCAAATTGCTGCTGATAATAATCTTCGCTTAGCGGCCAGCCAAACTGCTGGAATAGGGGTTCAAGTTCGTTAAGACCTGCACTAAACAATAAAGGTTCGCCCGTAATGGGGTGCAAAATACACAGTTGTTTAGCAACTAATAATAAACGGTGACAATGTAAATGCTGCTGAAACAACTTATTGTGTTTGCCGTCACCATGGCTAGTATCACCAACTATAGGGTGACGCAAATGAGCCAAATGTCGACGAAGCTGGTGTTTTCTACCCGTTAGCGGCTGTAAAGCAAGCAAAGAGTAACGTGCTGTCGGATAGCGACTGACCGCAATAGGCAACTCGACTTGCTGTAAGGGATGATAACGGGTGACTGCCGATTGAGCCGCTTTATCATCTCGACTAAATTTATCTGCAATCTTATCTTGCTGCTCTTTTAACGGATAATCTAATTCAGCGCCTTGCAAAACATAGCCTCGCACCACAGCTAAATAATACTTCTGCCATACATTTTGCTGCTGCTGTTCAGATAAAATGCGCGCTACTTCACTTGATAAAGCAAAAACTAATACGCCCGATGTTGGCCTATCTAAACGATGCACCGGAAACACATGCTGGCCAATTTGGTTACGCAATGTTTGCATCACAAACACAGTTTCATGCTTATCTAAAAAAGAGCGATGTACTAACATACCGCTTGGTTTATCAATTACCACTAAGTAGTTATCTTGATATAAGATCGTTAACAACGGAGGCGCAGCTACCGTTTGCTCGAATTCAGACAACCTTGTAGCTAACTTTTGCTCGCTCATTTTTCACCTGATAAGCATATATCTATACGTTTAATTACGCTTAATAATGGCTGAGCAGTCACCGAATGGTGCTTAAAGGCTTCTTCAGCCATAGGATGAACGCTAATTTTTGTCGGTAAAGCGACTTTAGCGGCGATGAGTGCCTGCATTCTGGGAATAAAAATATACTGCAACCAATTCTCTAATGGCATAGTGTCACAGCAAAATGGTGCTGTACTACTCATCGCCTTGCTATCCGGCACAGAGCTACTCCATAGTTCGAGTTGTTTTAGCTGCTGCTCTAGCTCGGCTAGCAAGCTTTCAATGGTACTATTCATAAAGCTCTATTCATTACGCTTTGAAATTTTTTGCTAGTTTACCATAAGCTGATTCCAGCGCTAGGCTTGTAAAATTAGTAAAACAACAGCATGATCAAGACTTAATTGCAGGAGAAAGCAATGGGTTCAGTATTATTATTATTAGTCTTAACTGGAATTTGTTATGGATTTTGGTTGCAACGAAAACAAGATGAGCGCGCCAGTTTATTAGCCAAACAACTATGCCAACAACAAGAGCTACAATTATTAGATTGCGCCAGACAAAAATACTGTTTTAAAAAGCATAATGGTAGCTTACGCTTTTTAACTAGCTATCAAGTCGACTTTAGTGGCGATGGTGAAAGCCGCTATCAAGCTGAGCTACTATTATCAGGCATGCGGTTAGCGGCTTTTCAATTACCCGCTTACCGTGTTTAGTGTTTAAGCTTTAGGCTGCTGCGGCCTAAACATTAAATAACCGCTTACATTATTAAAACTAAGCTCTGTAATATGTTGATAATGATTTTCAACAAATAAAGATTTGTACTTATCTAGTGTAACAAAGACACCTACACCCGATGAGTTAGTATTACCTTCTACAAGTGTATTAACCGCGCGTAATAAATAATGGCCCAACCCCAGCGCTTGATGCTTAGGTGACACTGCTAAAAATGCCAACATATGATAATGCTCAACTGGCATAGCTGAATGCACAGTTTGCTCTTTTTCTAAAAGTTGCTTAGTTGAAACATAGCCTGCCGTGAGTAACATTTTTAAACGCCAATGCCATAAGCGTTGGCCATTATCTGTATTTGGTTCGGTTAAACAGGCCACACCCAATAATTGCTGCTGATTAAATAAGCCAATCATTGGCTGCTCTGCATGCCAAAATGTCGTTAACTCTTCTCGAATAGCTGCCCGTAGCCGTAATTCATAATCTGACTCGTTGGCGCGAAATATTTTCATAAATAGTGGATCATCATGATAGGATAAATAAAGTAACGACCCCGCTGACTTAACGTCTTCAGCCGATAGCATAGCTACACTTAGATTATCTATAGATAACGCATGATCATTAGTACCCATAATATCTCGTCTTGGCTCATTTATATGTATTCACATTAGCAGCAAGCGGCAATATTGCCAACTTCATACTATACTTTACCTATACTAATCTTTACCCATACTGTGCTTTATCTAGGCATTAACCATAAGTAGTTAATAAGGAGTGAAGACATGCAAGCAGAAATACACCGAATGGCTAGCCTATTCGCTCAATTAGGTTTGCCATCTGAACCTAAGGCTATTATCAGTTTTATACAAAGCCACAAGTTAGCAGCCAATGTTGCTATTGAAGATGCGCCGTTCTGGCAGCCTAATCAAGCGGCATTTATACGCGAATCTTTAAAGGAAGATGCTGAATGGTGTGAGGTTATAGATGAGCTTAATATATTGCTGCATTAACTCCGGTGCTAACATCAGCAATATATTAGCCTAATTATCACCCAAGCTATATTACAAATATTGATAGGCTTTATCACCCCAGCCAACTAATTTGTCTTGCTTAAAAATAAGAGGTGTACACTCGTCTTTTGTCGTTTTACCGTCACTTTTCATATGATGAGTACGGTAAAAAAGCACCTGAATAGTTTCGCCTTCCTTTGTAAAGGTTTCACTAAAGTCGGGGGCACCCATTAAACTACGAATATGCTCAGCTGATAAGTCTAGCGTTAGTTGATTAACCTGTTGTTGATTATGGCGTTGGGTTTTCTCCCAACTGCTATCACCAACGGTATCATTATCATTCTTACCGCCAACGGCAACAACGCAGCCCGATAACGCTAACACTAAACCTGAAGTGACAATAAGTTTTGCTATCATAATGTTTCCTTTAATTATTATTTAAATTAATTTTTTAAATGATTATATATGAAAAGCGATACAGCAATAGATATGCCATAAAATAACCAGAATTAAAACAACAACTTAGAAAGATAGCACTACTTTTATTTGAATAAGAGTGGTAAATTTCACTACTTCTTAGTCAAACAGGTTGCCACAATGTCAGACTCGGTACTCTTACTACAACAGGTTGCTGCCCAGCTAATACAAGAGGGTAAAACGCCTAATCTGGCATTATTTCGCGCTCGTTTAGCCGGAAAAGTAGCCCCCGCTCAACTTTTTACTGCTTACCAACATTGGCGGGCTAACCCTATTGCCATAAGCCCCTCTTCTACCCAGCTACAGGAAATAACGAGCCCTACAAGCAACCAAGATACGGCGAAGCTAGAACAGAATATCAAAAGCAGATTAGAGCGTGTTGAAGCTAAATTAGATCGGATCCTAAGCCTGCTGGAGTCACGCTAATGTATGTCGCTGAATTAACCTTTAGTGTTATTGCCGATACTGACTTTAATCGAGCTGAAGTGGCTATTCGCCGTTATATAGAAGCCTTAATTTTTAATGGCCAAGTATTAGGCCGAGAATTCCCGACTGCCTGGTTACAAGACAGTTTTAGCTGCCGTGTTGTTTTACCGCATAATGAGGCCTTAATGGCGAAACATCATAGCCCAAAAGCCACAGCAGCGTTAAATCAATTAGGCTCTGCAGGGCTAGCTTACCCGAAGCTGGCAATTTTGGGCATGGATCTGATGTCGCAACATACCGATCCCTGTGCAGCGCCAGCAAGTTACATTTTGTATACTCGTTTTAGCGATACCTGTTCACCGCTGCGCTGCGCCGAGCATTTAGCCCCAGTACCACTATATTTACTTAATAGCACTGAATCAGATTTTGAACAGCTGATCCGATGGCAACTGCAATACCAAGCCTTAGACGAAATACAAATGCAACAAACACGGGTGTTAAATAAAACGGCTGAGCGCAGCCTGCAACAACTTAATAGCCAGCTTAACCGCCAAGGCCGAGCTTTAGCCAAAAAACTTGAACTTAGTATGCAAATGCCAGTTTATTACGCGCTATATAGTGGTACTAGCACAGACTGTGCAAGTGAACAGAATAAGCGTTGCCCCAGCTGTCACTGTGAGTGGAAACTCGCTGAACCTCTAGCTGAGCTATTTGATTTTCAGTGCCAAAACTGTCGTTTAGTCAGTAACATAGCCTGGGAATGTCAAAGCCCCTCATAAGCACATGGCTGCAACTGGGTGAAAAACTCGGCTAAGTTTGCAGCCAATTTTTCCGTCACTTCTTGGCCTACTCGCTCTAAGAACACTTCGCCAGTGCTATTTAAAACGCTCAGTAAAATATCATCATCTTCTGTGGTGGCAAAAAACACGGTTTCTTGCTGCTTTAAACGCCGTTTCATTAAAATATGGCCAATAATATTCTCTTGTAAGCGGTTTAAATCATCGTTATTCCATACCATCAATAAAGCCAATTTACCTTTTGGGTGCTCTGCGGCTAAACCTGCACCAAAATAGGTTTGATAAAAGGTTATAATATCAGGGTGTAAGGTTAGCTCTAAGGCTTGCTCAACATTAGAAAAGTCAGCTTTAGGCTGCTGTAAAACAGGCTGCCACTGCACAGTACCATCAACAATATCATTTACTTGGCACTGCGATGGACTCTTAGGATCGGCCCAGGTTATTAAGGTCAGCTTTTGCTGTTGATGCCAAAGCAAAGATTGCTGAATAAAATCTGCATAATTACTACTTAAGGCCACAGGATCTTCCATCTTGGTTTATGGTAAACTTAGGCTATTGTACCCTTAACTTCTAACTGATGACAAAGCCGATATGAGCAACGACTCTCTTGATCCATTAGCAGCTTTAAGCCTAGGTAAAGCGACTGAGTATCACAGCCAATATGATGCCACTTTGCTACAGTCTGTGCCTCGCAGTTTAGGCCGTGATGCCTTGGCTTTAGATAATAACGCCCTGCCTTTTGTTGGCCATGATATTTGGCACGGCTATGAGTTATCTTGGCTTAACAGCAAAGGCAAACCGCAAGTCGCTTTAGCCACCTTTACTGTGCCCTTTGACTCTGAGAATCTCATTGAGTCTAAATCTCTTAAGCTATACTTAAATAGTTTTAACCAAAGCCGCTTTGCCGATTTAGGCCAAGTTTACCAATGCTTACAACAAGATTTATCTAAGTGCGCGGGCAAAGCAGTGACAGTAAGCTTACATCATGTTAATGAACTAACCGCTTTTCAGCCTACTTGGTTGCCTGGTTTTTGTATTGATGATCAAGACATAGAGGTGAGCCAATATAACTATGATGTTAACTTACTTAAACTTACAGAAGATGCTGTTATTGTTAATGAAAAGCTACATTCGCACTTACTTAAGTCAAATTGTTTAATTACATCCCAGCCTGACTGGGCTAGTGTATATATTGATTATCGCGGTCGTCAGATTGATCACGAAGCCTTACTACGCTATTTAATTAGTTTTCGTAATCATAATGAGTTTCATGAGCAATGTGTTGAGCGAATATTTCTTGATATTTGGACTCGCTGCCAGCCCGAGTATTTAGCCGTTTATGCCCGCTATACTCGCCGCGGTGGTTTAGACATAAACCCATGGCGTTGCAGTGAAAAAAGACTGCCACCCACAATACGTTTAAGCCGACAGTAAATATCGCTTTTAATTGGTTTAACGATATACTCAACTTAGTAAGCTATGTTATCGCTAATATAGGACATTATTTTGCAAAACGATCAAACAAAACTTGAAAAGGCTATTCAAGCACGTAGATTACTAGAAGAGACTTATGAAGCTCAATTTACTATTTTAGCTCAGTTTGTATCGCGTTTATCTTTAGCTTGCAAAGGGATTGATACTGAACTTGATAACCGACTAGCTAAGCTACGTACTGAGTTAAACCGAGGCACTGATTTAGAAACACTCTTACCCTTTATTGAAACAACCAGCGTTAGCTTGCAACAATTAGAAGCAAAACATCAACTTGAACTGCAAAAAGTGCAGCAAGGCTTAACTAACGCCGGTAAATATTTACAGCTACAAAAAGGCTTGCCAGATCAGCTAAGACGTGAATTGCGCTCTTTGCTAGTCAGCGTAGAGCAACCCTCAGCTTCAATGCATGCCTTTTTACCGCATTTATCTAAGTTATCAGAGTTATATCAAACCGCTTTACAAGCTAAAGCAAGTTTAAAACAAAGTAAGTCTGATTATAAAGAAAACCATCAATATATTGAAATTTGTCAGAAAATTAGCCAAGAGCTGATGAACTTATTAAGTGAGCTGGCATTTTCTGAAGAGTCGGCACAAGAAATTGATCACATCAGAGATAGTTTACTTGGCGAGCTGAATATTGAAGGTTTACTCCAAGCTTGTTTAAAAACAATTACCGTTATTGTTCACAGTATTAATAACGAACGCCAGTCTGCAGAGCACTTTTTATTAAATCTTAATGACGCTTTGTCTAGTGTACAACAGGCCGTGATCACCTCTGTTTCTAGTTCTAATGAGTTGCAATCGCAACTTAACAAGTTTAATCAGCAAATTAGTACTCAAATAAGTCACTTATCAAAAGACAGCCATAACGCAACCTCTTTAGAACAATTAAAAAGCTTGGTTAATGATAAGCTTTCGGCCATATCGTTATCATTAGCGCAAAAACAAAAAACGGAGCAACAACATAGGCAACAAACAGTCGACACCTTAAATACGATGAGCCAGCGTTTACAAGAATTAGAACAAGAGGCCGTGACATTTAAACAACGCATTGCTGAGCAAAACTTCCGTAGCTTGCAAGATGCATTAACCCAGATCCCTAATCGTGCTGCTTTTGATGAACGTTACCTCTTGGAAATTAAACGTGCTCAGCGCTATAAAACGCCTTTATGTGTAGTCATTGCTGATGTTGATCACTTTAAAAGTATTAACGATAACTATGGTCATAATGCGGGGGATAAAACTTTAAAGCTAATCGCGAAAGCATTACAAAGCTCACTGCGTGAAACCGATTTTATTGCCCGCTATGGTGGTGAGGAGTTTATATTTTTATTTCCCAAAACCTCATTAACCAATTTAAAAGTGCCTTTAAATAAAATACGAGAAAAAATTGCTAATATTCCATTTAAATTTAAAAACGTTAGAGTACCTATAACTATTTCGATCGGTGCAACTCAACTCGGCAACTCGGATACACAGCAAAGTGCCGTTGACCGTGCCGATAAAGCATTATATGAAGCCAAGCATTCAGGTCGTAATCTGGTTATTTTAAAATCAACATCAGACACTGTGACTGACTGACTTTAGACAAGGAATTTCTATGCACGTGCAGTTAAACCCTCTAGGTTCAATGGATTTACTATCTCAATTAGAAGTCGACAAGTTAAAACAAAATACCGAGAAAGCTACTTTTCAGCTATTTAGAAATTGCTGCTTAGCCGTATTAAACGCAGGCAGCCATACCGACAGTTCAGCTGAGATTTATGAGCAGTTTCAAAACTTCAGTGTTAACTTACTTAGCCGCGAGCGCGGCATTAAGATAGAACTTTTTAATCCCCCTGAAGATGCTTTTGTTGATGGTAAAATTATAAAAGGGATCCATGAGCATCTCTTTGCTGTTCTAAGAGATATTTTATTTTACCACTCTAGACTACAAAACCAGAAAAGCTGGCTTGATCTTAGCAACAGTAGTCATGTTACTCATGCCGTATTTGATATTATGCGTAATGCCCGCGTGATTGACGGCACCAATGAGCCTAATTTAATCGTTTGCTGGGGTGGTCATTCTATTAGTGATACCGAATATAAATACACTAAAGAGGTGGGCTATCAACTTGGCTTGCGTGGTTTGGACATTTGTACAGGCTGTGGTCCGGGCGCAATGAAAGGCCCGATGAAAGGTGCGACTATTGGCCATAATAAACAACGTATTTATAATGGTCGCTACTTAGGTATCACAGAACCAAGCATTATCGCCGCAGAGCCGCCTAACCCCATTGTAAATCAACTGGTTATTTTACCTGATATAGAAAAACGCTTAGAAGCTTTTGTTCGCACCGCTCATGGGATAATTATTTTCCCAGGTGGCGCCGGTACTGCTGAAGAGATATTGTATTTGCTCGGTATAATGCTGCACCCAGATAATGCCTTACAGCAACTACCCATTATTTTAACTGGCCCTAAGCAAAGTGAAAGTTACTTTAACTCTTTAGTCTATTTTATAGAGCAAACCTTAGGAGCAGAAGCCTTAGCATTAATAGAGGTTATTATTGATGATCCAATAGCAGTTGCTCGCAAATTAAAACAAGCCAATAAGCAAGTTCGAGACTATCGGTTACAAGTAGGCGATGCTTACCATTTTAACTGGACTTTAAAAATAGAAGATGACTTCCAACAGCCATTTTTACCTACCCATGCTAACGTCGCTAGATTAGACTTACACTTAAACCAAAGTAAAGCCAAGTTAGCCGCCAATTTACGTCGTGCATTTTCTGCCGTTGTTGCTGGAAATGTCAAAGAAGAAGGTATTAAGGCAATCCGTGAGCAAGGACCTTTTGTTATTAGTGGCGATGCAAAGCTGATGCAACTTATGGATACGCTATTACAGGAGTTTGTTGTTCAAGGCCGAATGAAGTTACCTGGTTCAACCTATACCCCCTGCTATCGAGTGGTTAAATAAATGGTTCATCTGCTATTGATAGATGCAATGAATTTAATTAGACGCATATATGCAGTGCAAGAACGCCCCTATGCGCCTTTAGCTGACGAAGTTGCTGATACCACTAAAGCACAAATTGTGACCAATACCGAACAAACATTACGGCAATCTTTGCTACGGTTACAACAGGAACTAAAACCTAGTCACGCCGCTTTAGTCTTTGATGGCCAAAGCAGTTACTGGCGACGGCAGCTATTTGCTGATTATAAAGCTAATCGTAAGCCCATGCCTAGTTTGCTTGCCGATGCGTTACCAAGGCTGCAATTAGTTGCCAAAGAACTCGGTTTTGTTTCGCTGCAACAGCAAGATTATGAGGCAGATGATATTATTGCCTCTATAGCCACACGCATGGCTAAACATCAGCAGCAGGTAACCATTGCCTCAACCGATAAAGGCTTTTTACCTTTACTGTCGCAGCAAATTCAAATCTACGACACTTTTAATCGACAATATAATAGCTCTGACTCAATTCATGAGAAATTTGGCGTTCAACCTTCCCAGCTGGTTAGATATTGGAGCTTAGTGGGTGACAGTACTAACAACATTCCAGGGGTACCAGGCATTGGCCCTAAAACAGCGCTGGAAGTTTTAGCCTTAGCCAACACTTTTAGCCAAGCGGTTCAACATGAGAGTTGTCATAAAAAAACGGCTGAAAAATTAATTCAACATAAAGCAGACATTCTGGTCTTTATGCAAATTTTAAGTTTAAAAACCGATGTTGAAATGGGTATTAATTTACAGGAGCTACGTCTTGAATCTAACTTGGCTTAGCCAGATAAATCTACGTCACTGCGTTGCTAGCACTAAAGCAAAATTACTCTGCTTTTTGTTATTAGGTGTCGGCAGTTATTTACTATTAACTCTAATAGTTGTATTTTTTTATCAAGATAATACCGAACAAATGAACTGGGTTGACCGTGAGGCCTTTAATAACAAGGTTATCGCAAAATATAAGCCCTATTCAGGATTAATGCAGACAGAGATAATACAACGATTAGGTAGTCCTGATATCACCGAAGCCATTAAAACTAATGCCGACCTATATCAAATTTTATATTATCGCAGTAATAGAAATAACCCGGATGGCATCACAACTGCAGATGAGTGCACCGCCTTACTGTTAAAAAACCGTCAGCTTATCGCCATAGGGCCTGATGCTGTAAATCAATTTTCAGCAGTAAAACAATATGAAGATAGATAATGAACAATCACCGTGGCAACGTTATAGTCAGCTGTACTTAATACAGCTAAGCCTGCTAAAACAAAATCAACCCCAAACTCAGTTAGAAACACTCAGTCAACAATTAACTGAAGCTCGATTAGCCTTAGTTGAAAAGCCGAGCCAGGTATTAAAATTTCAAGATCAACTAACCCCAGCCTTAGCTAGAATCGAACTGATTTATATTTGGTGTATAGAAAAACAATGGCCTACACCTATTACAACCTTATTACTCAATGCGAGCTTTTGTAGCAGCCTTAATGCCGACATGATGGCAGAGCATAATAAGACCACGACAAAATACCCTGCACTAGCCTGCATTAAATACCAGCAGCAAAGTTTGCCCAACCCTATAATCACACTACTAACTCATTGCTATGCCAATCAGCGTAAGCTTGCATACTATAAGCAAAACCCATTAAGTGCCCTACTTACTTTAGCGGAGCGACTGACAAACTTTACAAGCCTCACAACACCTACAGTTATAAACCTAGCTTTGTTACGCCAGCAAATAGGGTTATGTATTCTGTCTAGTCGTTGTGAATTAGAACTTAACTTATTGGCGATACTTGCTAACTACTTACAGCCTAAAGCTAAAGAAATCATTGCTTTAGCCCCTTTATTATCTGAACATTCAATAACAGCAAGTTTACCTTTAGAAGAATATAGTCAATTAGAAAGCTATCTCTCCCAATACCCTGTCATGGCAGGTTATATAATGCGTCGTGCATCACAACTTAATCGTAAAAAGCAGCCTATAAATCAAATTAAACTCGCAATTTCTCTGCTGGGTTTAAATGCATTACCTTTGTTACTAGCCACAGCTGAGATTAAGCAACAACTTGCAGATCTTATGCTACCTAACCACGAAGTTTTAGACCAATTTAGCCGTTGTTTTGCTGTGGCTATACATTTACTCCTACCCGGCGACTTGACTAAAGATAAAGCAGATTTAGTCTGCTATTGTCTTTGCGCGCCTCTTTGGCTTAATCAGCAAAATTATTTACAAGCCTTAGTTAAGGTTAAGCCAAATTCTTCAGCTCAATTAAACTTGCCTTTTACAACACGGCTAAGTGAAACGCGTTATATAGATAACCTTCGCACAATTTTGCCGCGCTATGAGCTCGAACACTGGTTTCTCCCCACAACAGAACTAATACATTATCTAAATCGTCAGCCGACTCAATTAACCTCAAGCAGCTTAGTTTTATTAACCGCTTGGCAAGCAGCAAAAATACTTTTAACGGGTATAACAGACAAGAATCTCGTTTCGCTACAGCAATTATTAAACCGCTTTCAACAATTAACATCAGCCAACTTTAGTTATCAAGCCGATGAACTATGTCAAAATATCGCTACCTATAGTAATTGCTACTGCCCCATAACCTTGTCGTTATAATTTAGCAGCAACCTTTTCGCTGCCAGCATAAACATTCACCTCACTTATAAGCATTATAACCAATGACATATAAGCTACAGCCCTTGTAAACTAGCGCATACATCAAATAAATGCTATATTCTTCCGCATTCTCAGAGGCCCATCAGTGGCTCTCTCTTGCATAAAAAGCTAAGGATCTCCCATGAGTAATCAAACTATCACTGTCATCAAAGGTGATGGCATAGGCCCGAGTATTGTTGAAGCCGCAATTCAAGTATTAGATAAAGTGGGCTGTAACTTTACTTATGAATATGTTGACGCAGGATTAATCGCATTAGAGAAAACCGGTGAGCTTTTACCCCAAGCTACGCTAGATGCAATTGCTCGAAACAAGATAACCCTAAAAGGCCCACTCACTACGCCTGTAGGTGATGGTTTTACGTCTATTAACGTAACGTTACGCAAAAAGTTTAGTTTATACTCTAACGTTAGACCCGTTATTTCATTTAAAGGCACTAAGGCGCGTTACGAAAATATTGATATTATTACTATTCGTGAAAATACAGAAGGCATGTATTCAGGCCATGGCCAAGTGGTCTCTGAAGACGGTATGGTTGCAGAAGCAACAAGTATTGTCACTCGTGAAGGTGCTGAGCGTATAGCCGTTTTTGCTTTTGAAACCGCCCGCCGCGAAAAACGTAAAAAGGTCACTATTGTTCACAAAGCCAATATCTTGAAATCTACTTCAGGCTTATTTTTAAAAACTGCGCGTGAAGTGGCAGGACGTTATCCTGATATTGAAGTGCAAGAGATGATAGTCGACAATGCTTGCATGCAGTTAGTTATGAATCCACAACAGTTTGATGTTATTGTTACAACAAACTTGTTTGGCGATATTTTATCTGATTTATGCGCTGGTTTAGTAGGTGGCTTAGGTATGGCGCCGGGGGCAAATATTGGTACTGACTGCGCTATATTTGAAGCCGTCCATGGTAGTGCACCTGATATTGCAGGTAAAAACTTAGCTAATCCTAGCTCAGTGATTTTAGCTTCGATCCAAATGCTTGACTATTTAGGCGAGCAAGAGAAAGCCTTAAAAATTCGCAATGCCTTAGCCGATGTCATTGCAAAGGGTGATCGTACCACACGCGATTTAGGTGGCAATTATGGCACAACAGACTTTACAGCTGCTATGTTAGAGCGTTTATAATTTAAGCTGCATCAGATCAAAATAAAAAAGGCGCCATAAAGCGCCTTTTTTTTAAAATCTATATTCGGAGCAATAATGGCTACAACTCAAGCAAACAATCCGCTACACGGTATAACATTAGAACAAATTGTTACTGCCTTAGTCGCTCATTATGGCTGGCAAGCATTAGCTGAAAAAATAGATATAAACTGCTTTAAATTAGATCCTTCAATAAAAAGCAGTCTAAAGTTTCTGCGCCGCACACCTTGGGCAAGAGATAAAGTAGAGCAGCTTTATGTTAATACAAAGCTAAATAACTAATTTAAGTTGCTAGCAATCAACTAATGGCTAGCTTTCTCTACTAATGGCTGGCTATAGGCCAATTCCATATCCCAAGGCAGCTGGATCCAAGTATCTTGTTCTATATCTGTAATATACTTATCCACTAAGGGTTTACCTTTTGGTTTGGCATAGACAGTAACGAAATAGGCTTTAGGAAATAGTTCACGCAATACCTTTGCGGTTTCACCGGTATCAACTAAATCGTCAACCACTAATAACTTTTCACTATCTTCAATACTAGCTTGCTTTAGTACTTGCAGCTTGCCTTGCTTATTATGATCATAACTTGCAACACAAACGCTATCGACTAAACGAATATTGAGTTCTCTAGCCAAAATTGCGGCCGGAACCAAGCCACCTCGACTCACCGCAATAATGCCGGTATAGCCACCATCAATTAGCTGATGAGCAAGTTCTTTTGTGGCACGATGAAAAGCTTCCCAAGAGACATAAAACTGCTTATTTTTAGATAAAGACATGTATTAACCTGTATATTGTCACAATTTACATTAAATTATAAACAGCCTAGCGCCACTTCAACCATTTCATTAAAGCTTGTTTGGCGTAGTTCTGCACTTAATGACTCGCCGGTACGAATATGATCGCTAACGGTGAAGATAGATAGCGCATTAATACCATACTCAGCAGCAACACCATATAAACCAGCGGCTTCCATCTCAACGGCTAAAACGCCATATTTTTCTAGCCTATCAAACACGGTTGGATCAGGGTTATAAAATAAGTCAGCGGTAAAAACATTGCCTACTTTTACATTGATCCTATTCTCTCTAGCCGCACTAACCGCCTTCTCTAGTAAGGGATAACTAGCAA
Organism: Rheinheimera sp. WS51; assembly: GCF_050936095.1. Taxonomy (NCBI): domain Bacteria; kingdom Pseudomonadati; phylum Pseudomonadota; class Gammaproteobacteria; order Chromatiales; family Chromatiaceae; genus Rheinheimera; species Rheinheimera sp. WS51. The sequence goes on along the minus strand of NZ_JBOTRC010000003.1, from coordinate 270,449 downwards.
TAGCCGCAAAATCCATTCCGCCTAAACGATTACGATTGACATTAGAGTCAGTGCACGCGCCCATTCCTATTACCACATCACGCACTTTTACTGATAACGGTAAACCACCACATGAACCAATACGAATAATATTTTTAACGCCATAGAATTTTGCCAGTTCAGTAGCATAGAGTGACATAGATGGGATCCCCATACCGGACCCTAATACACTGACAGCTTTACCTTTATAGTTACCGGTATAACCCAGCATATTACGAACAGTGTTAACACAAACAACATCTGTTAAAAATGTTTCAGCTATATGTTTAGCCCGAAGCGGATCGCCAGGCATTAAAACGGTTTGCGCAAAAGAACCTTCATCTGCATTAATATGCGGTGTAGCCATAATATTCTCTCATCATTTAATTAATAGTAAGCCAAATTAGCCCTTGTTAAAAAAATTAAGTTAAGCCTAATTCAGATAAAAAAGATTCGCCATAAGGCATGGGCTCCAAACTAAAGTAAGCCGCTAACGTTTGGCCGATATCGGCAAAGCTGTTGCGCTTTCCTAAATTAACCGCTTGGGTACCAGGTTGATATACCAATACCGGGATATATTCACGAGTATGCTCTGTTCCTGGCCAAGTTGGATCGCAACCATGATCAGCAGTTAAAATTAATAAGGTATCCTTATCGCAAGCCGCCATAATTTCAGCTAAGCGGCCATCAAAATACTCTAAGGCTTCACCATAACCTATAGGATCGCGTCGATGACCATAGTTTTGATCAAAGTCGACTAGATTAGTGAAGATAAGACTGTTATCAGGCTGCTGAGTCATTTGCGCTAAGCTAGTGTTCACTAACTCCTCTAGACCTGTCGCCTTAATATTAGTGCTGATCCCTTGGTGGGCAAAAATATCTGCTATTTTACCAATACTAATAACCTGACCGCCGGCTTTGCTTAACTTATCTAAGACTGTCGGTTCAGGGGGTAATACCGAAAAATCACGCCGGTTACCTGTACGGGCATAATTATCCGCATTGTCACCTAAAAATGGCCGGGCAATTACTCTACCAATATTATATTTATCTAATAACTCGCGCGCCACTAAACAAAAATCGAGTAAAGCTTCTAACCCAAAATGCTGTTCGTGCGCCGCAACCTGAAATACGCTATCAGATGAGGTATAACAAATGGGTTTACCTGTTTTAATATGTTCATCGCCTAACTTAACTAGAATGTCAGTACCAGAAGCATGGCAGTTTCCCAATATGCCACTGACGCCGGTACGTTGACATAACTCTTGGATCAGCTCATCTGGAAAACTATTGGTTTTCTTTGCAAAATACCCCCAATCAAACAATACTGGCACGCCTGCCATCTCCCAGTGTCCACTTGGCGTATCTTTACCACTACTGAGCTCTTGAGCATAGCCATAGCTGCCTTTAAGTTGATCTACATCAGCAACCTTAGGCTGCAAGCCTAAACTGGCCTCTGTGGCGGCTTTAACTAAGCCTAAAGAGCTTAGATGTGGTAATGCTAACTGCCGCCCCTTTTGCTTTACAAACTCTGACGCTATGCTGGCAAAAGTATTAGCTCCAACATCATTAAACTTGGCAGCATCGGCTGAATAGCCAATGCCAAAACTGTCTAGAACAAGAATTACTGCTTTAGCCATATCTGTGACTCCACTGATGTTCGAATAATACTCTAGCCTAAGGCGCGGTTACTTGCGTGATACCAAGACATTTTATTGAACTGGCTTAGCATCTGTCGCTATGACTTGCGATTATACTGCTAAAAATGAAAAACCCGCTAAAAGCGGGCTTTTCATCGCTAATAACCGCTATTTAGGCAATGTTTGATAACCCATATTATATAGCGTAAAGCTAAATATATCGGCCATTTGCTCAATTTGCTTTGACACTGGTGTTCCAGCGCCATGCCCCGCATTCGTTTCAATACGAATTAACTGCGGATTTAAACCGGCATCTTTGGCTTGTAATTCTGCCGCAAATTTAAATGAATGTGCAGGTACAACTCGATCATCATGATCAGCTGTCGTGACTAAGGTAGCAGGATAAGCCACATCTTGCTTAACATTATGAACCGGTGAGTAAGCATGTAAGTAATCAAACATCTGAGCGCTTTGCTCACTGGTGCCATAATCATAAGCCCAACCGGCACCCGCTGTGAAAGTGTGATAACGCAGCATATCCATAACGCCAACGGCAGGTAGCGCTACTTTTACTAAGTCTGGCCGTTGGGTCATCACTGCCCCTACTAATAAGCCGCCGTTAGAGCCGCCACGTATCGCTAACTTTTCGGCAGACGTATAACCTTGCTTTTGTAAATATTCAGCTGCAGCAATAAAGTCATCAAATACATTTTGTTTTTGCATTAAAGTGCCAGCTTTATGCCATTCTTTACCGTATTCACCACCACCACGTAAATTAGGGACAGCATAAACGCCACCTAACTCCATCCACACAGCATTAGTTACCTTAAAATTTGGGGTTAAGCTAACATTAAAACCACCATAGCCATACAAAATGGTTGGGTTAGACCCATCACGTTTTAAGCCTTTTTTATAGCTAATAATCATTGGCACTTTAGTGCCATCTTTTGAAGTATAAAATACCTGTTCTGACACAAAGTTATCACTTGCAAACTTAGCGCCTGACTCTTTATAAACTTCTGATTTACCACTTGTTGCAGCATAACGATAAATCGTTGGCGCCGTTGTATAGTTATCAAAACTATAATACAAGGTATCGTCTTGCTTTTTACCTGCAAAACCAGCCACGCTGCCTAAGTCTGGCAATTGAATATCACGAATTAAATTACCGTCGTAATCGAATTGTTGCACTTTCGAAATAGCATCAACCATGTATTCAGCAAAAAGATAACCAGCTCCTGTACTAACACTTAGCACATGCTCAGTGTGCGGAATAACATCTTGCCAATGTTCAACAGCAGGATTAGCCGCATTCACTTTAACTACTTTTTTATTCGGGGCATTTAAGTTAGTGACCAGCAATAAGCTATCACCATCACTATCTAATAAATCGGTATCAGAGTCAGTATGGTCTAATATAGTAACTAATGGACTATTAGGCTTAGTTAAGTCCTGTAAAAACAGCTTATTTCCAGAAGTTGAAACAGCAGCTGAAATTAATAAGTAACGGCCATCATCTGTTACAGAGCCACCAACATAACGGTGCTTCTGAGCATCAGTAGCACCAAAAACAACTTTATCTTGCTGCTGTGAAGTACCTAACTTATGGTAATAAAGCTTATGTTGATCTGTTTTAGCTGACAACTCGCTACCATCTGGCTTGTCATAGCTTGAGTAGTAAAACCCTTCATTCCCAACCCAGCTGATGCCACTAAATTTAACATCAACTAATTCAGGCTCTAGCTGCTGCTTCGTTTCTACATCAATAATAAAAACCTTACGCCAATCACTACCGCCTTCAGAAATAGCATAAGCAGCTAAAGAGCCATCTTTAGAGAACGTGACTCCAGCCAATGAGGTTGTGCCGTCTTCACTGAACGTATTTGGATCAAGAAATACCTCACTGCTGCCATCTTCTAATTGGCGATATAAAACATATTGATTTTGTAAGCCATCATTTTTATAAAAATAGGTGTGCTTACCTTCTTTAAAAGGAGCACCTACTTTTTCATAATTCCATGAAGCGGTTAATTTTTGTTTAATTTGCTCTCGGTATGGGATCTGTTGCAAATAATTAAAGGTCACTTTATTTTGCGCTTTAACCCAAGCTTCAGTTTCTACACTGCGATCATCTTCTAACCAACGGTACGGATCGGCCACCTTTTGTTCAAAATACTGGTCAACTACATCACCTTTATGAGTCGTAGGATAAGTTACAGCTGAAATTGTTTGCGGCATAGTCACTGTCGTTTCGCTAGTTGAAACTTTATTGTTATCTGCACTGCCACAGGCAGTTAATAAAGAAAGAGTTAGAATACTAAGGGCGTACTTCATCGCTGAAAGCTCCAATTTATTGTTGTAATATCTCAGAGCAGCTTAACAAAGAAGCCTAAGCTTGCCTATTAGCAATAATGTAAAAATAGCATTGCGTAATAAGAACAATAAACCCGAACGAGATTTGAGTTCTCAAAAACAAAAAAACCAGCCTAAGCTGGTTTTTTTGTTTATTTATGGTGCCCAGACCCGGAATCGAACCAGGGACACGAGGATTTTCAATCCTCTGCTCTACCGACTGAGCTATCTGGGCAAAAATGGTGCCGCTTATCCGAGTCGAACGGATGACCTACTGATTACAAGTCAGTTGCTCTACCAACTGAGCTAAAGCGGCTACGATTTAATCGTAATTTTTTTAATGCTGTTTTTTGTAACACAGGTTAAACGTTTAACGTTTATCTGTCAAAATATTACAGGCACCAATTTATTCAATGGTGCCCAGACCCGGAATCGAACCAGGGACACGAGGATTTTCAATCCTCTGCTCTACCGACTGAGCTATCTGGGCAACGCGGGACGTATTAAACGGATTTTGCGCTATTAAGTCAACAGATATTTTTACTAACCTGACTGTTAGCTTATAAGTTAACCAAATACGATTAATTAAGCTGTAGTTTTAGCAATCAACTATGCTATTTTGCAAAAGTTGTTAAAATAGTCTTCAGTCGATAAATCTGCTTAAGTTAAGCTACAAAAATGGATTAAAAATGAAAAACTCGTCATTTAGCCAACCAATTTTAAAAAGGTTAGCTTTACTAACGCTGATTACCTTGTGCCTTCAAGCCGGTTTACTTTTCTTAATTACCTTGCCGGATCCAGCAAAAAATGAAAACGCTATCGAGCGACTTGAAACTGAAACTAAAATGCTCAGCCGCGTATTAGTGCCCTACTTACAGCAAGACGATCATGCCCAAGCTGAACAAATGTTACTGCAGAGTCGTAACGGTGACTCACTACGTGCTCTTTATTTATATCAAAATAAAAGCAAGAGTAACAATGTTGAGTTAATCGCTAACACCAGTAATGTGCAAGGCTATGCACCAGAGCCTAAATGGCAGAACCTTAGCCAACAACAAGATAATTATCTAATTAGTCAGCAAATTATTGAAATCAACGGTAAAGCTCAGGCTTTGTTGGTCTATATTCAAAAAACAATCCCAGCGACGCCTGTACCTTTCTTTATAGTATTTATCCTGTCTTTGTTGTTAGGTATTATTTTAAGCTTTTTATTTTCTAGACATATAGCAACCTTTTTTAGTCGTCGTTTATCCCCTTTAGTCAGCGGCACTCGTCAGGCGTTAGATAAAGAGCAATATTATGGCAGTTTAGACAGCCACGCTCAGGATGATTACGGTGTTTTAGCCGGCTATATTAATCAGTTGTTCCGCCGTATCGAGCAGTCTCATGAAGATTTCGCTGAATCAGAAGCCAATATTGCTAATTTGAAGCAAGAAGTTGAACAGCAGATTAAACAACGTACTGAAGCGTTACAAACAGCAAAATTAGCCGCAGAAAAAGCAAATGAAGCGAAATCAACATTTTTAGCAACCATGAGTCATGAAATTCGCACTCCGATGAATGGCATCATTGGCACTGTTGATCTACTACGTAAAACTTCGCTATCGACATCACAATTTCGCATGTCAGATACCATAAGAGAATCTTCATTTTCATTACTGCGTATCTTAGATGACATTCTCGATTTCTCTAAAATAGAAGCGGGCAAATTAGAGCTAGAGACAATACCGCTTTCTATAACTGAAACCATAGAAGCTGTTGGCCGGATCTTAGTTTCTGTCGCCCATCAGCGACAAATTGATTTAAAGCTATTTATTGATCCAAAAATTCCTGAAGGATTGATTGGCGACCCAGTACGATTACGACAAATTTTATATAACCTTGCTGGTAATGCGATTAAATTTACTAATACAACCAGTGACAAAGTCGGCTTAGTAATGATTAAAGCCGAGTTACTAGAAGAGAATCTAGACTTTAGCCAAATTCAATTTAGTGTGATTGATAATGGTAAAGGCATGACACAGCGTCAGTTAAATTATGTGTTTCAGCCCTTTAATCAAGCCGAAGGCTCTATTACTCGTAAGTTTGGCGGTACCGGCCTAGGCCTATCTATTTGTCAGCGCTTAGTCACCTTAATGTATGGCGAAATAAATGCCCAAAGTGAAATAGACAAAGGTACAGAGTTCTCGGTTCGCATACCAATGCGTCGTTCTAACGAGTTGGAGTACATTGCAAAAGAGTTATTAAATAACATCCATATTTGCTTCTTTACAACCGATGAATTTAACCGTGAGCATCTGCAAAAATATTTAAGCTATGCTGGTGCAGAGCTAGATTATGTCAGCAGTATTAAAGCCTTAAATCAACGCGTGACTAAACAGCAAATACTGCCACCGAAAGAAGCTGCTGTCTGGGTGTTAGATGCAACTTATGAACAAATATCATTAACTGAAATAGAACAATTACAACAGCACGAGAGCATGAGTCAGGTTAAGTTTGTTGTAATAACTAACCAAGTTGAATTATCAGAGAAAAGTAATGATAAAGTCTATTTCTTACATAGCGCACCAATTTGCCGCAGTCATTTATATGATGCCATTTTAATTGCGGCTAATCGCAAGCCGAAACCGGCTTATCACGCAACAAATTCAACTGAAATTAAACAAGCTCCTTCAATTAACGATGCTAAAAAGCAACGACGCTTAGTACTGCTAGCTGAAGATAACATTATGAATCAACGTGTTATTGTTGATCAACTTAATGCCTTAGGTTATGCCGTTGAAGTCGCTGATGACGGTGCTATTGCGCTTGATATGTGGCGTCGCTATCACTACCCCTTGATTTTAACTGATCTACATATGCCAAATATGAGTGGTTATGATTTGGTCACGGCCATTAGAAAAGAAAGCTTACACTTAAGTGAAGGTGCAGAATTTACTCGTATTATCGCCGTGACAGCAAATGCGCTTAAAGGTGAAGAGCAAAAATGTTTAAGCCTGGGTATGGATGGCTATATTACTAAACCAATTGAACTTGCTACATTAGAAACCATGATGGAGCATTGGTTGCCGCAAGATGCTGCGGCTAAGCGTATTCTAGCGGAAATAAATCTTAAGGATACACATCCTGCACCGATTTGCTTCACAACAATGGCAAACTATTTAGGCAATGATCCAGACAAACATGAGCAGCATCTAAATAATTTTATTAAAAATAGTTCTGATTTGCTAAAGCAACTTGAACAACACACTCAGAACCAAGATAGAAGTTTAGTCCGCTCTATTGCACATCAATTAAAGTCCACAGCAAAAAGCGTAGGTGCTTTAACGCTGAGCGAGCAAGCCTTAAAGTTAGAAAAGGCAGCAGAGCAAAGCGATTGGTCTGTTATTAATGAGTTGATTCGTATGATAAATCAACATTATCAAGAAGTCGTAAGTTACGTTGAGCAGCGTTACTAAAAACTGATATGTTGATCAAAAATAAAGGCAGCTATAGCTGCCTTTATTATTTTTAGAACCTAGAGACCTTTAAAAGTACATCAAAACTGATTCATAGTATTATCTTTACCACCAGCCTTTAATGCTGCATCACCAGAGAAGTATTCTTTATGATCATCCCCAATATCTGAGCCTGACATATTTTGGTGTTTAACACAGGCAATATTTTGTCGGATTTCTTTGCGTTGTACACCAGCAACATAACCCAACATACCCGCATCACCAAAATACTCTTTTGCTAAGTTATCAGTGGATAACGCTGCAGTATGGTAAGTAGGCAAGGTAATTAAATGATGGAAGATCCCTGCTTCTCTTGCGGCATCGGCTTGAAATGACTGAATACGCGCATCAGCCTCTTTAGCTAAAGCCGTAACATCATACTTAACATCCATCAGCTTAGCTCGCTCATAATTCGAAACGTCTTCACCCGCTTCTTGCCAAGCATCAAACACTTGCTGACGAAAATTTAGGGTCCAGTTAAATGATGGACTATTGTTATAAACCAATTTTGCATTAGGCACGACTTCACGAATACGATTCACCATTTGGGCTATTTGCCCCACATGCGGCTTTTCTGTTTCTATCCACAGTAAGTCAGCGCCATGCTGTAATGAGGTAATACAATCAAGCACTACACGATCAACACCCGTATTTGCTTTAAACTGGAATAAACCACTCGCTAAACGCTTGGGCTTTAATAACTTACCATTAGCTTTAACAACTACATCACCATTAGCAATATCCGCAGCGCCATTAATAACATCACCATCTAGGAAACTATTGTATAAATCACCTAAATCGCCAGCTTGTTTCGTTACTGCAATTTGCTTAGTTAAGCCTGCACCTAATGAGTCGGTTCGGGCGACTATGATGCCATTATCTACGCCTAGCTCTAAGAATGCATAGCGAATAGCGTTAATTTTAGCTAAGAAGTCAGCATGAGGTACAGTCACTTTACCGTCTTGATGGCCGCATTGTTTTTCATCAGACACCTGATTTTCAATTTGAATAGCACAAGCACCGGCAGCTATCATTTTTTTAGCAAGAAGATAAGTCGCTTCTTCATTACCAAACCCAGCATCAATATCGGCTATAATTGGTACAACATGGGTTTCAAAGCTATCTATTTTTTGCTGCACTGCTGCTACTTGGCTCGCACTTTTTGTAGCCTTAGCCGCATCTAGCTCACGAAATAAGCCTCCTAATTCACGCGCATCGGCTTGCTTTAAAAATGTATATAATTCCTCTATTAATGCAGGCACTGAGGTTTTTTCATGCATAGACTGATCTGGCAAAGGGCCAAAGTCTGAACGTAATGCCGCTATCATCCAACCAGATAAATATAAGTATTTCCTTTTAGTGCTGCCAAAGTGCTTTTTAATTGAAATAAGTTTTTGTTGACCTATAAAGCCATGCCAACAACCCAGTGATTGCGTATAAGCACTAGGATCTGCATCATAAGCAGCCATATCTGCCCGCATGATGTCTGCGGTATAGCGAGCAATATCTAGTCCGGTAAGAAAGCGGTTTTGCACTTGCATTCTAGCAGCCGATTCTGGGTTAATCGCAGCCCAAGCAGCACCATTTTTTTGGCGTAGTTGGCTTATTTTCTGTATTGCATCTTGGTACGCTGACATAGTTGCATCCTCTTATAATTTTTGTATATAGCGTCTTAAAGCTAACGGGCTATAGGTCAGTCTTGCCTAGTTGATTAATACTATAGATGCGAAACAGAAGATTCATATAGCTAATTCCAATGATTCTTATCATTCATAAAATTTATAGCCAATTAAAATTAAAGTTTACTTGACGCTGAACACAGCTTGCTGCCTATAATTCAGTATTCTTATTTTATAACCCTGAGTCATAGATAAAATGAATATCAAAAAGATGGATCTAAATTTATTAGTTTATTTAGATGTTTTACTTAGAGAAAAAAATGTTACTAAAGCAGCAGGCCAGTTAAATATCACGCAACCAGCGATGAGCAATGGTTTAAAGCGGCTGCGAAATTTATTAAATGATCCTATTTTAGTTCGTACTTCTGAAGGTATGGTTCCAACAGAAAGAGCTCGTGAGCTTGCCCCTATAGTGCGTGGCGTACTACTAACATTAGAAGAAACCTTACAGCCCAATAAAGACTTTGAACCAGAACAAAGCCAACGGGTGTTTAGAATTATGGCCAGTGATTACGCTGCATCAACCTTAATCCCGGTGTTATTAAAAAAAATGCGCGTATTAGCTCCTAATACCAGCCTAGATATTATGACGCCATCTGATGTTAACTTTCATGATGTTGAAAACGGTAAAGTCGATATGGCAATAAATCGCTTTGATCAACTACCACAATCTTTTCATCAAAAAACCGTTTGGCGTGACACCTTTTCATGCTTGATTAATGCTAAAAATCCTGTATTAGCGCGTTTTAACTTAGATAGTTATTTAAAAGCACAGCACATTTGGGTTAGTAAAACCGGTTTTGGCGTTGGGGTTGGTATGGATCCCAAAGATGTACAAAAACTTGGCTGGGTAGATGAAGCGTTAGCCCATTTAGGTAAACAACGTAATATCTCTGTTTTTACTCGTAACTATCATGTCGCCATGCATTTATCAGTAGGAATGGATTTGATTGCCACTTTACCAACACGGGCTGCACGCTTGTATGAAAATGATCCATCAATGGCCATTATGGATCCTCCCTTTGTTATCCCTGCAATCGAGCTAAAAATGATATGGAGCCCATTATTGCATCAAGATGCCAGTCATATTTGGTTTAGACGTTTGATTACTGAGGTTGCTGAGGAGCTAAATTAAACTTTACCATCAGCGATAAAACCAGCAGGCGTGGCGGCTTAGTCGCCTGCTAGTGTTATTCACTCGGCTAATAATAATTAGTGTAATAATTCATAAGCGGGCAACGTCAAAAAATCGACTAATTGATCAGAGGTAGTAATGTCTAGCAATAGTTTTTTAGCTTGGCTAAAGCTATTGCAGGCCCACACGGCTTCCCCTACTTCATCCCGCACTACTGCAGCCTCTTGCTCTAACATAGTACTAAATAGCTGTTTAGTAATTAACTGGCCATTACTTAATGTCTTTTTATGTTGGATCCATTGCCAAATAGATGTTCTTGAAATTTCAGCTGTCGCTGCATCTTCCATTAAGCCATAAATAGGCACACAGCCTTTACCACTTATCCAAGCTGCAATATATTGTAATGCCACCCGAATATTTGTTCGCATACCTTGCTCGGTTCTTTCCCCCGCACAAGGCTGTAATAAATCTGCCGCTGTTATCGGCGCATCATGCTCACGCAACACATCTAATTGGTTAACTCTTGTGTCACTAAGGTAGTTATCAAGTACCCCATTTACTGTTGCGGCTAATCCAGGGTGAGCAATCCAAGTGCCATCATGACCATTTTTCGCTTCTAATTCTTTATCTGCTTGTACCTTAGTTAAAATAGCTTTGTTCTCAGCTTCATCTTTAGTAGGAATAAGTGCAGCCATTCCGCCCATAGCCAAAGCGCCACGTTTATGACAGGTTTTAACTAATAAACGGGAATAAGCATTTAAAAATGGTTGCTGCATTGTCACTACTTGCCTATCTGGCAAAATTCTATCAGCATGATTCTTTAACGTTTTAATATAGCTAAATATATAATCCCAGCGGCCACAGTTCAGTGCCACTATATGATCTTTTAACATATATAAAATCTCATCCATCTCGAACACGGCAGGCAAGGTTTCTATTAAAACAGTCGCTCGTATACAGCCAACCTTTTGGCTAAATTTCTGCTCGGTATAACGAAAAACATCAGCCCACCATTTAGCTTCTTGGTGGGTTTGCAGTTTAGGTAGGTAGTAATAAACACCGGTGCCTTTCGCTATACGCGTTTGATAGTTATGCAAAAAATACAAGGCAAAATCGACTATAGCACCGGGCACTGGCTCACCATCAGCAATGAGATGCTTTTCCCATAAATGTAAGCCACGCACTCTAGCAATTAACAACGCGGGATCTGGATCTAACTGATAATACTTACCCGACTTTTCATCGGTATAGTTAATAGTCCCTAAGTTCGCATCACGTAAATTAATCTGCCCCGCCATTAAACCTTGCCAACTTGGCGCTTGCGAGTCTTCAAAGTCAGCCATAAATACTTTTACATCAGCGTTTAGGGCATTGATAATCATTTTACGATCCACCGGCCCAGTAATTTCAACTCGCCTATCTTGCAAATCAGCAGGAATAGGGGCAACTTGCCACTTTGACTGTCTAATTTCTGCCGTCTCGGCTAAAAAATCAGGCAGCTGCCCGCCATCATATCTTTTTTGCACCTGTTGCCGTTTAGCAAGCAACTGTTTTAAACCAGGCCGAAACTTCCTAGTTAATTCAACAAGCAGCTTGCAAGCATCCGGGGTTAAAATTTGCTGATATTCAACAGTAAGTGGTGCATTAATACATAATTCAGCTTGGGTAGTGGTTGTCATAGTAGTCGTCCTAATTACTGGCTTAGCTTTTAATTTATAAGCCTCTAGCTTGCACTAAATAGTTTTTAACTATAATACCTATCAACCATAAAGCATATTAATACCAATAATCCCTATCATTCACATTAAATATGATTAGATTTAATTAACTCTATAAAAGTTGGCACACATTGTGCTTAATCCTTTATGAGTAAATTGACGCTGCACATTGTGTCAAATTAATGTCAGAGGTAGTTATGGAATTTGTTCTATTATTGATTCTACTGTTAGTGATAGTGGTTGCTTTGGTTGCTAATCGATTTGCATCTAATGACAATCCCTTTCCAGTGCAAAAACGCACCAGCATTTTTAGCCCAGTTGAACGGGCGTTTATGCAATTGCTAGAGCAAGCTGTTAATAATGAGTACAAAGTATTAAATAGAGTTAAGCTAGCTGATATTATAGAAATTAAATCAGGTGTTAGTGATAAAACACGTAGCAGTACCTTGCGTAAGCTAAATGCAAAATATTTAGACTTTGTATTGTGCAATCCTAGTGATATGAGCGTGGTTGCTGTTATTGACTTAGTTAACAATACTAATAAAGATGGCCATAAAGCCATTCCTGACTGGTTTGTTAATGGCGCCTTAGATGCTGCAGCTATGCCCTATTTAAGAATGAAAATTAAAACAGGCTATACTGTAAACGAAATTCAAGCTGTGATTGCCAATAAGCTAGGTAAGGTTGTCACTAAACCTGAAGCCACTTTAAAAGGTTTAGTGAAAAAAGGCCCAACAAGACCAGTACGATCGTTAAGGCCAACAACTAGCGGCAATACTATGCCGGTACCGGCGTTATCGCACTCACAAATTAAGGCGCAGCAAACCGCGCTAATACAGGCTTCTTAACGCTTTGGAGAAATGAGTCACTCCGCGCTAAGTTGGAATGCCGCCCGCTGCAACGGGCGGCATTTTTTATGCCTAGAAAAAATAATTAAATTTAATTTTAAAAAAAGCTTAAGTTTTTCTGTGCATTGCCGTTAGACTGGAACAGAGTATTGTCATAGGAGGTAACTATGAGTCAATCTGTAGGATCTACTGCATCAGCACAAGCTTTTGAAGTTCTTGGTGCCGTAATGGCTAAAAAGCAACAAAATCAAGAAGCTAAAATGGCAACTATGCTAGTTCAAAGTGCCATGCAAAGTGTTGAACAAGTGCAATCTTCTGCACCTGTAGGCAATTTAGGTCAAAACATTAATATTAGTGTTTAATCTGTCAGAAACTAAAAAGCCAGCATAATGCTGGCTTTTTTATATTTCCCAATTAAGTTAGCTTTTATCTTGTTGCTCTAAAAAGCCTTTAAATTCGATTGCGTATAACTTCAATAACACAACCGTTAAAGCAAAAATAATAGGTCCATAGATAACGCCAATTAAGCCAAATAACTGAATACCACCAATTAATGATAAGAAAATCATTAGTGTATTCATATTTGAGCTACCTTGCATTAAAATAGGCCGTAAAAAGTTGTCTATTGATCCGACAACGATAATACCCCAGCCCACTAAAAATGCCGCCCAACCCCATTCACCCGTTAAGCCTAAATACAAAGCAGCAGGTATCCAAATAAGCGCTGTTCCAACCAAAGGAATAAAAGACGCAAAAGCCATCATCGTGCCCCAGAACAAACCGGGCAAGCCCACAATTGACATCGCTATACCACCCGCAACGCCTTGCGCAATCCCAGTTAGAAATGATCCCATAACCGCTGAGCGAGCAACTGACTTAGCTTCTACTAATAACGCATTTTCCTGACTACGCGATAAAGGCACTAACCAATGAAGAGCATCTACCACTTTGTCATGATCGCGTAATAGAAAAAATAAAATAAATAACATCAAAAATAAGCCAAATAGAACACCGGTAATATCACCGACTAATTTAGTTCCCATATCTAATAGTACTTTGCCAAAACTCGATGCAAATTCAGTTAAACGCTGCACTAGATCCTGAGTATTAATGCTATCCGGTAAGTAAGGTTCTATTTTTTGTTTAGTGTTAATAATATAGGGGTTTTGTAGCAGCTTTTCAGCCCCCCCCTTGCTTAGCCATTGATAACTCTGTTTAGTAAACTGAGCCGCTTGCTGAACAATGGCAAAAAATACTAAACCGGCAGGTATTACAATAACCAACACCAAAGTTGTGCAAGACAGCGCCGCAGCTAAATTAGGCTTACCTGGCAACTTTGCTTCTAAGCGTTTATGTAATGAGATGCAAAGTAATGACAGTACAAAAGCCAATACAATGGCACCAACATAAGGTGCTATCAGCAGATAGCTAGCGTAGAGTGCCAGTAACAAAGCAATAATTAATAACCAATGCCTAGGCTCTGCTTTAAATCCTGTCATTACGGCTCAATCCTTTTTCAATAATAAAAGTAGTAAACAACTGTCCGCAAAATGCGACTAAGGTGCCACTTGCTGCAACAGCAAGCCACAAATATAGGCACCATAAGTGCCTAAACCATAACCTAGCACAGCAAGTAACACACCAACCGGTGCTAACGAAGGATGAAAAGCCGCCGCAACAACAGGGGCAGAAGCCGCACCACCGACATTAGCTTGGCTACCAACAGCCATATAAAACATAGGAGCCTTAATTAACTTTGCTACCACTAACAGTAAACCGGCATGAATAGCCATCCAGACCAGTCCAACTAAAAACATATGCGGGTAATCAAGTATCGCAGTAATATCCATATGCATGCCAATAGTAGCAACTAGAATATATAAAAACGCAGAGCCTATTTTCGACGCACCGGCAGCCTCTAAGTTACGAGCCTTAGTTAAAGACAAGATTAAACCCACAGTAGTAGCAATAACCACTAGCCAGAAAAAACTACTTGTTAAGCTATACATTGCTAGCTGAGGAGCGACCTGTTCTATCCAAGGTGCAATAATATCAGCCATTGCATGTGATAAACCTACCACACCAAAAGCTACTGCAACTATAAGCATAATGTCTGTTAGGCTTGGGATCCGCGAGTTTTCAGCTTGGTACTTTTCTATTTTTTCACGTAAAAATTTAATGCCGCTAGTATCAGCACCATTAGCTTTATCAAAGAAATCTGCTCTACTGGCAATCCAAAGCAAAACCGCCATCCAAATATTAGCCACAATAACATCGACAGTAATCATGACAGAGAAAATATCACCTTGAACTTCAAACACTTCTTTCATTGCTGCTTGGTTTGCGCCACCACCTATCCAGCTGCCGGCAATTGTTGTCATGCCACGCCAAACATCGCCACCTAACTCTTGTGGAAAAATGGTTCCCATAAGTGTTAATGCGATAGGACCACCAATAATAATACCTAATGTTCCGGTTAAGAACATAATTAATGCCTTAGGACCAAGCCCAAGTATTGCTTTAAAATCAACGCTTAAGGTTAAAAGCACTAAGCTAGCCGGTAATAAATAACGCGAAGCAACTTTATATAAAGCAGACCCTTCGCCATCAATAATGCCAAAACTGTTAAACAAGGAGGGAATAAAATAACATAACAGCAATGCCGGAATATATTTGTAAAAGGCTTTACAGTAACGGTTTTCACTATGGCTAGTATAGAAAACGACGCCTAAAATAGTTGCTAATATCCCTAAGACAACGGCATCATTAGTAATTAAAACAGCACTTTCTTGCATAAGAGACCTTGTTCAAGTTGACACGTTATTATATTAATTTCGTCAAAATAGCACAGCTTCAAGTTAGCACAAAGCAGACCCCATCATTTTGCCCTGTTTTGCGACGCTTATGCGACAGTTTGCTGGCAGTACAAAACAGCACTAAGGTAGCTTGTTGCTGCCTTAAGCTGTAAATTAATTTTCTTTATCGTCAAACATGGCATAGTCTTTTCTCTAGCTATAATGCTTAAGCAAGTTATGCTGGCGACACTGATATTAGCAACGTAGTAAGGAGTATTTTATGGCTTTTCAATATATCGACACCCCTATAGGGGTAATAGGTATTTCTGCGTCTGCACACGCTGTCACGTCAGTTAGCTTTATTGAGACTTCAGAACAAGAAGTTAATATAGTCCAGCCTTCACCTTTGACCGAACTGGCAGCAAAACAACTCAATGCTTACTTCGCAAGAGAGCTAAAACAGTTCACCTTGCCCCTAGCCCCTGTTGGCACAGTTTTTCAACAAGGTGTTTGGCAACAACTAAGACGTATTCCCTATGCCACAACATGCAGTTATACCGCTATTGCACAGTTAATTAAACAACCTAAAGCTGTACGTGCTGTGGGGGCGGCAAACGGTCGCAACCCAATAGCTATTATTGTTCCTTGTCATCGTGTTATTGGTGCTAATGGCAAGCTTACAGGTTACGCCGGTGGCTTAGAAAGAAAAGCCTGGTTGCTTAAACACGAACAGCACCAAAAAGGTGCTGTTCTGTTATAACCACGGCTTTAGCGTTTTATTAAAACTGGTAAGAAACACCAAAGCGAAATTCATTTTTCACGTCATTACTGTTTAAAGCAATATTACTGCGAACTGCCCAATCTGGGCTGAAAAAATAAGCAATACCACCACTTAAACTAGCATGATTATCATAAATTGAGTGATAACTAGCTTCTGTGTATAACTCAACTTGGGGTGTTAATGGATGACGTACACCTACACCACCATAAGCTCCGGTTTCGTCACCATCTTTAAATTCTGTTTCTAAACCAGCTAACACATAGGTTTGGCTTCTTGGTGAAAAATCTAAGCGAAAACTGGTTAAATATTTTACACCAGCTTGTAAAATATTAACGTCATAACTATTTTTTGACAGTGCAGAGAAACGACCATCAATAACCCAGTTATTATCTAAACGCATAGAACCCTCAATATAGGGGCCGTCAACATTTGCATCAGTATAACCTGTACCTACGTAGTCCCAACGAATATCAGCCATGGCTGAGGCGGTAAATGCGCTAGCGAATAAAGCAGAAAATAATATTGATTTTTTCATCATTAAAACTCCTTGGGTTAAGGCTTAATTAGATTTCGCTGTTGGCAAAATTAAGCCTAAAGTCAATTTAATATCTGCACTATAGCCAGCGCAGATTAACGGCAACTGAACTTTAAACATGGAAAAATCGAGATTTTATAGCGCTAGCACTTTATACTAGCCATTTTTAATAAAGAGAGCACAGCATGCAATTGATCGGTATTATTGGCGCGATGGAGCAAGAGGTAACTTTACTTCGCCAGCAATTATCAGGTTTAGATACTACAACTCTTGGTAACTACACTTTTTACACAGGTGGCTTAAATGGCTGCAATGTTGTGCTAGTGCAATCGGGTATAGGGAAAGTCGCTAGCACCGTCGCCACCACGTTAATGATCCAACACTTTAAACCAGCTGCTATTATAAACACGGGCTCTGCCGGTGGCTTTGATCCCGAGCTTAATGTCGGCGATATAGTAATCAGCAATGAGGTTCGTCATCACGATGTCGATGTGACTGCTTTTGGCTACGAAATAGGTCAAGTACCGCAAATGCCGGCAGCTTATAAGGCACACTTAGGTTTAGTCAGTGCTGCAGAACAAAGCATTAACAGTTTAGGTTTTTGTCAAACTAAAAAAGGCCTTATTACCACAGGTGATAGCTTTATCTGTGACCCTAAGCGCATAGCGCTAATGCGCCAGCAATTTCCAACTATGTTAGCCGTTGAGATGGAAGGCGCTGCAATTGCTCAAACTTGTCATATGCTTAATACTCCTTTTGTAGTTATCCGTAGTTTAAGTGATATTGCCGGTAAAGAGTCACCACAGTCTTTTGAAGCCTATTTAGAAGTAGCCTCTAAAAACAGCTCTGCCATGGTACAACAATTATTAAGCCGTTTAGCGACTCTTAGTCTCTAATATGGAATGGCTGGCAACATTACCTATAGATCCTTTGCTAATCCTAGCGGTTATAGTCGCTTCTTGGCTATTTCCGCTACCTGAGGCCTACCATCCTCTTAACTTATTTCGTTTTTTTGCTAAGCAGTTGGCTAAGAAAGTTAATCCGGATCTAAGTCGCAGCACCCAACAACAACTTATTTCCGGTAGTCTAGCCGTTTTTGTTGCTATATTGCCTATTTGGCTGCTGTTTTATGCCTTATACCAGTTTTCAGAATTACCTTGGCTATTAGATGCACTTATTCTTTATGGTTGCTTAGATTGGCGCCGGCAAACTAAAGCTGCAACTAAAGTAGGCTCTCTGTTACAAGGACAACAGCTTTCTTTAGCGAAACAACAGGCCGCAACCATTCTTTTGCGTGACACAAAACCGCTTAACGAGATGGGTGTAAGTAAGGCAGTAATTGAAAGTTTAGTGCTACACAGTAGTAAACTTTTTTTAGCCTGTTTAGGCTACTTTATGCTTGGTGGTGGGCTTGCTGTACTAGCTTATCGGTTACTGCAAGAGCTACAACGGCAATGGAATCCAAAATGTCAGCATTATATTAATTTTGGTCAGCCAGCATCAGCTATAGCCAATCTCACTTCTGCACCGGCATCTCTATTTTCCGCTTGCCTTCTCGCTTTGCAATATGGCTTAGTTAACAGCTATAAAAAATGTCAACAGCACCGTCAATTTTTTAATCGAGGCAGCTTCTACTTACTATCTTGCGCCAGCGAAGCATTACAATGTGATTTAGGTGGCCCAGCCTATTATGGCAATATAAAATTAGCAAGAATGCGATTTAATGCTAAACATCCGCCAATTGCTGCCGATATAGCAAAAGCAATGCGTCAGCTACATTTTTTACATTTTTATTTTTTTCTACTTGTTTGTGCTGTTGGCTTACTCAATTATCTGTGGTTATATTAACATTCATCACTCTAGTAGATTGTGCTAAGAAGAGCTGTCGATAACTGGACAAAGTTAATCTTAACCAGTATATGTTGAATTTAAAATCAGATTAGCGCTACGACAATTCAGACTAGGCTATGCATGATAGGGGTATTAGTGAAATATTTGCGTTTTATAGTCTTTGCAGTGTCTTATGCAGCACTTTTTGTTGTTTACTCCTCTGCAGCTACACCACTATTAAGAGCATTGACACCAGATCAAGGCTTGTCACAAGGCTCTATTCGCGACCTATTAATTGATGATCAAGGTTTTCTTTGGCTTGCCACTAATGCCGGCATTAACCGCTATGATAGTAATAAAGTTTTACAGCCTAAAGCAGTTAATTATTCGCTTAACGAGATGGCCTTTTCTACCGTCATTCAAGATTCACAACAACAAATATGGGCGGCTACAGATCAAAATGGTATCTATCGTTTTGATTCCGAACTAGCAGAGTTTGAATTAGCGGTTCGACAACAGCAGCTAACCGACACTCCTGATATTTCACGAACTATTTCTCTAGTTGAGTACGATGACAAACATATTTTAGCGTTAGTGGATGATAGCTTATATCTTGTTTCTACTGATCATGTTAACCCTGAAGATGCTAGAATTAAAAAACTATTCAGTTTAACCGATCAAGGTATTAAAAATGGTTGGTTACGCAATAGCTATGTCTATAAAAGCAATATCTTCATTGCAAGCTTTCGTGGTGTTTATTATCTTGATATGGCAACCGATGAAGTTACCCTCATACCTCACTTAACTACAGCTTTGTTAAACAAGGACGCTAGCAGACACAACGAACAACGTCACGTAAAGTATTTAAATGTGCAACACAAACGATTATGGGTTGGCACTGTTGATGGTTTATACAGCATAGATATTGATGATATACAGCACTATCTGCAGTATAAAACACCTTATACACCAAAGCTTAATCTTGAAAATTATAATATTTGGCAAATCATCTGGCAGCAAGATAAAGCCCTTATGGCAACAAATGAAGGCATAGTTGAATACACTTTAGCCACAGGTGAAACTCGTCATGCCTTACAGTTAACTCAAAGTAACCATAGCTTATACGATGATAATATAGTAGATATTGTAGCCGATGATTATGGTGGTTTTTGGTTAGCTAGTCGTGATGATGGCGCTTATTACTGGCACAGCCGAGGACAAGCCTTTACCAACATTTCTAGAGCAGCTAATACAGCATATAGTTTAAGTAATGAAAAAGTATATTCGATTGCCGCAGTATCTAACAAGGATTTATGGGTTGGCACTAGTAATGGGTTAAATCATATTGATTTAACCAACAAAAAAGTTAGTCAGTACCTATTAAATACTGATCTTAAAGCCATACAGCATGGTAGTTATTTTCATAAAATATTTCCTGCAAACGATAATAAAAATCTCTGGTTAGTGACCAGTGATGGACTTGGTTATTTTGATACTTCAAGCTATCAGCTTTCTCCTGCGCCTAGTTTATCTAATCATGATGCTCAAGTTTTAGCACAAGCAAGATATTACTTTTATAAGCATAAAGATCTGTTATATTTCTCTGATAGCCAACAATTTTACCGTTATAACTTAGCGACTGCTGAATTAGTGGCACTACCGAGTATATCTAAAGTAATCGATCCGGCTAATTATGGTGCTTTTCTAGGCTCTATAAATAATAATGAACAACTACTGGTATCTGATGCCGACCAACTTTGGTTATATGACACTCGAAGCAAAACCATAGAATTGGTTTATCAACATCAACCCTATAGGCCACATTTAGGCCGTAGTGCTGAATCGATGATAATTGAAAACAATACTATTTGGGTTGGTTTCGTAGGGCTAGGAGTTTTAGGCTTTGATGCCACTAACTTAGACTTAACCCACAACGTAGATAGCACTAAATCACAAAATATTGCTTATGACTTACAGCTCGATAGCAGTGGCCATATTTGGTTTTCATCTCATCAAGGCTTGTCGCGTTTAAATCCAAAACAACTCTATACAGAGCATTTTACTAAAGCCGATGGTTTACTGTCGCATGAATATAATAGCGGTGCTGCCACATCACTGGCCGATGGCCGCTTAGTATACGGCAGCATGCACGGCATCACTATTGTTAATCCACAAGCCTTAGATGTTGAAGAACAGCAGCCTAAAATTATTATTACCTCTTTATCCACTCAAACGGGTGAAAGCATTGATATCGAAGGCAACTTAAATCAGCGGAAATTTAAATTATCACACCAGGATTTAGGCATAGAATTGCAGTTTAGCAGTATGAACTTTCGTGATGCGCATAAAATGCAGTATCATTTTTGGTTAGAGGGTAAGCAGTCTTTAAGTTTTCCGATTCAAAACCAAAATAAAGTTAATTTTCCGCAACTTAGTCCTGGCGACTATATTTTTAATGTAGCCGCTGTCTCACCAACTAACGGTAGAGAGAGTAAAGCGGCACAACTATTTTTAACAATAAAACCAGCGCCTTGGCTATCAAACTGGGCATTGGCCTGTTACACAATAATTCTACTCGCTATTGCTTATATCATTATCCATACTCGTTTAAAGCAACACAGGTTTGTCAAGCAAGCGCACGCCAGAATTGCAGAGAGTGAGCAACGCTTACAACAAGCTTTAGCAACAGTAGATAGTGGTGTTTGGGAATGGCGAGCCAGTAATGAGCAAATATATGCATCTAAAGTTCTATCGATATTAGGCTATCCAGAACATAAAACCACATTAACTATCGCTCAACATAAACAATTAATTCATCCTGATGATCTAGATGGCTTCATTTTAGCTTGGAAGCGTTTTTTACAGCAACCTGATATGGGATTTGATCACAGCTATAGACTTCAACATAATGACGGACGCTGGTTCTGGTTTAGGGTTATGGGCAAAGCCGTTAGATTTGAACACAATAATCATATAGAACAAGTGTTAGGCACCTTTTCTAATATTACAGAAACGCGCGCCACCTCAGAAAAGGCCCGTTTATTTGGTGAAGCATTTCAGCAAACCCGTGACTGGGTTGTTATTATGGACCACCAACAGCGACTAGTAGCCGCTAATCAGTCCTTTGGTAACGCCTTTGGTAATAAAGAACAACATTTAACCACTCCTAAACCACATCATTTAGGTATTAGCTTAAGCCGCCGCCGTTATTATACTAATTTGTTGAAAAAACTAAGTGTTGGTGAGCATTGGCAAGGCGAAGAAATGGTTATTACGCCAGATGGGCGTGAAAGACCTACTCTAATAAATGTCAGTGTCGTGGGCGATCAGCCAGATAAACCGTTTTATGTTTTAGTTTTTACCGATATAACAGAGCAAAAGCTGGCTGAAGCGGAACTGCGCTACTTAGCTAATTACGACGCATTAACCGGTTTACCTAACCGCGCTTTATTAATGGATCGTATTTATCACGGCATTGATCATGCTAAACGTAATAAAAAGTCTATCACTTTATGTTTTATTGATTTAGATCGATTTAAACAAATTAATGATTCTTTAGGCCATGATATTGGTGATTTATTATTAAAAGAGGTTTCTCGTCGTTTAACCTTAAGCCTACGCGAAAGTGATAGTGTGTCTAGATTAGGTGGTGATGAGTTTGTCGTTTTATTAGAAGACTATAAAAACGAAGACAACATTAGCCATGTTGCTCGTAAAATATTATCTGTCATTAGCGAACCTATGTTGCTAGGAAGCCATACTGTTGGTGTTTCACCAAGTATTGGTATTGCGCTTTACCCGCAAGATGCCTTAACCGCTAATGAGCTTCTAAAGCATGCTGATGTTGCTATGTATCATGCTAAAGCGGCTGGCAGAAACAATTTTCAATTCTTTACTCCTGAAATGAATGAAAAAGCGCATATGCAGTTAGCGCGAGAAACTCAGCTTCGCCAAGGTATACAGCAGGATGAGTTTTTTAATGTGTATCAACCTATTATTGATAACAATAACAGGCAGGTTGTAGGGGCAGAAGTGTTATTGCGCTGGCGAACAGCTGAAGGAATGAAGTCACCTGCTGAGTTTATTCCACTTGCAGAAGAGTTGAGATTAATTATCAATATGACTCAACGCCTATTAGAGCGAGCTTTAGCTGATTTAAAACATTGGCACAACCAAGGTCATAAAATTTACTTATCCGTTAATTTATCGACCCAGCATTTAGAGCAGCCGGCTTTAGCTGAGCATACCCGTTTATTATTAGAGAAATATAATATATCAGCCAAATATCTTTGCTATGAGGTAACAGAAAGCGCCTTAATGCGCGATCATGAAAGCGCAATTAAAACCATGCAAGCTTTAAGCGACTTAGGCATTAAGCTCGCTTTAGATGATTTTGGCACAGGCTATTCATCTTTAAAATACTTAAAAGAATTACCTATTGACGGCATTAAAATTGATCGTAGCTTTGTCAAAGACATTGGCATTGATGTTAACGACGAAACTATCATTGAAGCCATTTTAAGCATGGCTTCAAGCTTGGGCATGTACTGCATTGCTGAAGGCGTAGAAACAGAGCCACAACTGGCCTTTTTCAGCCAACGAAACTGCTCTTTGATCCAAGGTTTTTTATTTTCTAAACCTATGGCATCAGACGATTTATTACAGTTTTTACAACTTGATACCATTGCATAAATAGCTAAGCGGTTTATTGCAGCCCCTAACTGCTGCAATAAACCACTTTAGCTCTGTTATACTACGCTGCCTTTTCATACTATCTTGGAGTAACACCTTGCCCCCCTTAGTCAGCGGTGCCTTACTATTATTATTAGCCGAGGCCTGTTTTGCCGGTATTGGTGCTCTTGTTAAGTTTACTACCGGAACCGCCTCCGAAGCCCAAGTGGTTTTTTTCCGTAATTTTTTCGCGCTCTTGCTTATGCTGCCGTTTTTATATCGGCATGGTTTTAGCCTATTGAAAACCCAACGTTGGTATCTTCACTTAGCACGCTCTATTACCGGCATTATCTCTATGTATTGCTTTTTTTATGTTTTAGCTAGAATGCCTCTGGCCCAAGGGATGTTAGTTTTATTAATTTCACCTTTTATCGTGCCGCTAATAGCTTACTTCTGGTTGAAAGAGCGCCCTAGCCGGTTAACCCTGTTTAGTATTGGCTTAGGCTTTGTCGGTGTCGTACTTGCCTTGCCGGTAGTTGAGCATGATGTTACAGCTATTGTGTTAGTTGCCCTAGCCTCGGCGTTTTTAGTTGCTGTCACGAAAACCACGATTCGCTATATGTCTGATACCGAGCCCGCGGTGCGCATTGTTTTTTATTTTTCACTATTAACGGCCATTATATCTGTGCTCCCCCTGCCATTTTACTGGCAGCCACTAACCGCCACGGTATGGTATGCCTTTGCTGGCATGGGACTGCTTGCCGCTATTGGTCAATTAGCCATGACCCGCGCCTATGCCATAGCGCCTGCAAGTGATATTGGTATCTGGACTTATAGTAGCGTTATTTTTGCAGGCTTTTTTGGCTATATTTTTTGGCAAGAGCCCGTCACTATGAGCTGGCTATTAGGCGTTATTATTATTTTTTACGCGGGTTATATTAGTACTCGTCAACGATTACTTTAAATACAGTCTGCGCAATCGCTGGTAACCCTGAGCTGAACAGGATAAAATACCAGCCATTTATTTTATGTAACAATACAGGTAACAACGCACGATGGGCAAAAAACTGCACATTAAAACTTGGGGCTGTCAGATGAACGAATACGATTCATCTAAAATGGCCGATCTCTTAGACTCAACACATGGCTTTGTTCTAACAGAAGAAGCTGAAGATGCAGATATTATTTTGCTGAATACCTGCTCTATTCGTGAGAAAGCACAGGAGAAGGTTTTCCACCAATTAGGACGTTGGCGGCCACTTAAAGAAAAGAACCCTAATCTAGTAATAGGTGTCGGTGGCTGTGTTGCCTCTCAAGAAGGTGCCGCTATTCGTGAGCGTGCACCTTATGTTGACATCGTTTTTGGTCCGCAAACCTTACACCGTTTACCAGAAATGATTAATGCTGTGCAGGGTTCCAAGTCACCTGTTGTTGATGTCTCTTTCCCTGAAATTGAAAAGTTCGATCGCTTACCTGAGCCTAAAGCTAATGGCGTAACCGCCTTTGTTTCAATTATGGAAGGCTGCTCAAAATACTGTACTTTCTGTGTTGTCCCTTATACTCGCGGTGAAGAAGTTAGCCGCCCTTTAGATGACGTATTATTTGAAGTCGCCCAACTTGCCGAGCAAGGTGTACGTGAAGTTAATTTATTAGGCCAAAACGTCAATGGCTACCGTGGCGAAACGCATGATGGCCAAATTTGTCACTTTTCAGAGCTATTACGTTTAGTCGCCGCTATTGATGGCATTGACCGTATTCGTTATACCACGTCACATCCGGTTGAATTTACCGACGATATCATTGAAGTTTATCGTGATGTACCTGAATTGGTTGATCATTTGCATTTACCCGTACAGTCTGGCTCTGATCGTATTTTAAACTTAATGAAACGTGGCCATACGGCAATTGAATATAAGTCGCAAATACGTAAATTAAAGAAAATACGGCCTAACTTAAGTATGTCTTCAGACTTTATTATCGGCTTCCCAGGTGAAGATGATGCCGATTTTGAAGCCACTATGGACTTAATTAAAGCCATTGATTTTGATATGAGCTTTAGCTTTATTTATAGCGCTAGACCTGGCACACCTGCAGCAGACTTACCTGACGATGTACCAGAGGCAGCTAAAAAGCAGCGGCTTTACATTTTACAAGACAGAATTAACCAACAAGCACTTAAAATTGCTAGAAACATGCTAGGCACCGAGCAACGCGTACTTGTAGAAGGGCCTTCGAAGAAGAATATTATGGAGCTAACCGGCCGCACAGAAAATAACCGCGTGGTTAATTTTGAAGGTTCTCCCAATATGATTGGTCAGCTAGTTGACGTTAAAATTACCGACGTTTTTAGCAACTCGCTGCGTGGTGAGTTAGTGCGCACTGAAGCCGATATGGGCTTACGTCGTGATACAACTCCTCAACAAATATTGGCGAAACAAAAAGCGATGACCGATGCCACCAATGAACTTGGTGTTGCAACCTTTGTTCCTTAACTTAATCAGGAACAGCATTTGCTGTTCCGTTTCTTTTTGAGAGCTAACTTTGACTCTAACTACTCACAGCGAAGAATTAACCTTAACCCCCGCAGATAACCAGCGACTAACCTCTTTATGTGGCCCCTTTGACGATAACTTAAAACATATTGAACGCCGTTTATTAGTGCAAATTAGTTATCGCGATAACCTTATCAAAGTCACAGGTCCTGAAGAAAACACCTCTGCTGCTATTGATATTTTACGTCAGTTATATGCCCAGACCGCGTTATTAGAGCAAACAGCCTTAACGCCTGAACAAGTGCATTTAACCATCAATGAAAATTATGATATTAGTTATCAGCAAGATACCCCTGAACCGCAGCATTTTAGTTTAAAAACTAAAAAAGGCTTAATAAAACCCCGTAATCCTAACCAAGCGAGCTATGTCAGCAATGTGCTAAGTCATGATGTTTGCTTTGGTATCGGTCCTGCAGGTACAGGTAAAACCTATTTAGCCGTAGCCTGTGCAGTAGATGCACTAGAGCGCGATCATGTTAAACGTATTATTTTAACTCGACCTGCTGTCGAAGCCGGAGAAAAGTTAGGCTTTTTACCCGGTGATTTAGCGCAAAAAGTCGACCCCTATTTACGTCCTCTATACGATGCGCTGTTTGAGATGTTAGGGTTTGAAAAGGTAGAAAAGCTATTAGAGCGTGGCATTATTGAAATTGCCCCTTTAGCCTATATGCGTGGCCGTACTCTAAATGATGCATTTATTATTTTAGATGAAAGCCAAAACACCACTATGGAACAAATGAAAATGTTCCTAACCCGGATTGGTTTTAGCTCTAAAGCGGTGATTACCGGAGATATTACTCAAGTGGATTTGCCACGAGGTCAGTACTCGGGTTTAAAACATGCAATAGACGTATTAGCCCATGTTGAGGGGATTAGCTTAAATTACTTTAATGCTAAAGATGTTGTACGTCATCCTGTTGTTCAAAGTATTGTTATGGCTTATGAAGCGCATGAAGCAGCAAAGTTAGCCGAAACAGCAAGCAAAGAGAGCAAGCAAACTAAATGAGCATTACCTTAGACTTGCAATTAGCTTCAAGCCTAGAAAATTTGCCCACAGCAGCTCAGTTCCAGCTTTGGCTTGAAACGGCTATTTTACCGTTTCAAGCAGAAGCTGAAGTGACAGTGCGTATTGTCGATAACGCTGAAAGCCAACAGCTTAATAAACAATATCGTGGTAAAGATAAGCCAACTAATGTGCTTAGTTTTCCTTTTCAATGTCCGCCTGGATTAGAATTACCCCTGTTAGGTGATTTAGTAATAAGTGCACCTGTTGTTGCAGCCGAAGCTAAGGAGCAAGGAAAAAGCCTAACGGCACATTGGGCACATATGATCATACACGGAAGCTTGCATTTACTTGGTTTTGACCATATAAATGATGCTGATGCACAAGAGATGGAATCAGAAGAAATCCAACTCCTGCAACAGCTTGGCTTTACCAACCCCTATTTGTTGGATAATGAATAGTTTCTTTAACTTGTTTGGAGCACCAGTTCACTGATGAGTGACGATAACCCCCACTCTAGTCGCGGTTCTGCCGGTAAATCATGGCTAGAGCGTATTGCTAGTATTTTTACCGCAGAGCCCCAAGATATTTCAGACTTACAAGACATCATTGCAGAAGCAGAAGTCCGTAATTTAATAGATAACGATACCAAAGGCATGCTGGATGGTGTATTAGATGTATCTAATATGCGAGCGCGCGATATTATGATCCCGCGTTCACAAATGGCGACTGTCGATATCGACCATAGCATAGAGCAATTACTACCTATCTTAAACGAGAATAATCACAGCCGGTATCCAATAGTTAATGAGGACAAAGATCATATTGAAGGAATCTTGTTGGTTAAAGATATACTGCAATATACGTTAGATCCGAATAAATCAGATTGGAACTTACGTGACCTATTACGCCCTGCTGTTATTATTCCAGAAAGCAAACGGGTAGATGCACTATTAAAAGAGTTCAGGCAAAAGCGCTACCATATGGCTATTGTGGTTGATGAGTATGGCGGTGTATCCGGTTTAGTGACCATTGAAGATATTTTAGAGCAGATTGTCGGCGAAATAGAAGACGAACACGACTTAGAAGAAGAGCATGATATTAAGCGTATGGCTTCTCATGTTTTTAAAGTGAGTGCTTTAACGCCAGTTGATGAATTTAATGACACCTTCGAAACCAGTTTTGATGAAGAGGATGCCGATACCATAGGCGGTATAGTGTTACACGCTTTTGGCCATATGCCAGAAAAAGGCGAAAGCATAGAACTGCAAGGTTTAACCTTTAAAGTAAGTAAATCTAATAGCCGCCGCTTAGTTCAGCTACAAGTCACTTGTGCTCGAGAAACCAATAGTGAAGAAGAGTCATAATATTGCTAAAAGTTAACACACCTCTTATTCGATGCTTGTTACTTATAATCAGTGGCGGTGTTAACACTTTCGCATTTGCTCCTTATACCTTGTGGTGGTTACCCATCTTCAGCTTAGCAGTATTGGTCTGGTGTGTGCAGCATGCTAGCAACTATCGCCAAGCTAGCTACTATGGTTTTAGCTATGGTTTAGGCTGGTTTGGCGTAGGCATCAGCTGGGTGCATGTCAGCATAGCTGACTTCGGAGGATTACCTCTTATTGGTAGCCTTAGCTTAATGCTCATGTTAGTGAGCTACTTAGCTTTGTTTCCGGCCTTTGCCGCTTGGCTTATAGCCCGATTCAACGTCGCTAATTACACGCCTTTACTGGTGGCGGCTAGCTGGACACTAGCTGAGTGGATACGTAGTTGGCTACTTACAGGCTTTCCATGGTTATCTTTAGGTTATAGCCAAACAAGTGCTGGCTTACAGCCATTTGCTCCTCTTATTGGCGAAACAGGCATTAGTTTTTTATTAGCCTTTTCAGCCGCCGCCTTGGCCCAGGTTTTTACTTTATCTAAACAGGGTACTGCAACAACTTTATCCCGGTATGGCTATATTATTATCGCAGGTCTGTTATTTGTTATAACCCCTTTTTTAGGGGCTTTTAAGGGCTGGCAACAAAGCGATAAAACGGTCTCAGTACTATTAGTTCAGGGTAATATTCAGCAAGCTCTGCGCTGGCAACCTGAGCAAGAGTGGCCGACTATGCTTAAGTATTTAGATCTAACCCGACCGCACTTTGATGCTGATATTGTGATCTGGCCTGAAGCGGCTATCCCGGCACTCGAACCCTTAGCAGAAGCCTATTTAGATAACTTAAATCGCTCAGCTTTTTATCAAAATAGTGCCGTTATCAGTGGCATACTTGATTACAACTTTAAAACGACTGAAGCCTGGAATAATTTAATTGTGCTGGGTAAACGCAATACTGAATCTACAGCTGGCGATTATCAGTATGGTCATGCTAATCGCTATAGTAAACATCACTTATTACCCATTGGTGAATTTGTTCCTTTTGAAAACTGGTTGCGTACTCTAGCCCCCATTTTTGACCTGCCCATGAGCTCATTTAGTCGTGGCCGTTATATCCAACCTAACCTTGTTGCGAAAGATCACCATCTGCTTCCGGCTATTTGCTTTGAAATTGCTTTTCCGCAGCAAATAGCCGCTAACTTCACAAAAGAAACAGATATTTTATTAACCGTCAGTAATGATGCTTGGTTTGGTGACAGTATTGGCCCGCAACAACATTTACAAATAGCCCAAATGCGCGCTTTAGAATTTGGTAGGCCCTTATTACGCGCAACAAATACCGGCGTTACCGCAATCATTAATGCAAGTGGCCAGATCCAACAGCGTGCCGCTCAATTTGAAGCGACGGTTATAAAAGATAGCATTAACCTAACAAAAGGTACGACACCTTACCTACAATGGCGAGACTGGCCACTGCGTATTAGTTGTGGTTTTATTTTTATTTTCATTTTATTTCATCGTTGGCGCCAAACTAACTTGTTAACACCAGGCACTAAGGTAGACTAAAGGTATCTACAACGTCTCGGAGCTTCTGATGACGCTTTTACAAAAAATGAGTAGAACCCTACAACGCCGCCGTAATACTACTTGGCATTCTATGGGTTATGAGATCCATGTTCGTAAAGAAACCGCTGCCGACTGGGCTAATGTAGCCGCCTTAACAAAAACCGTTTTTAACACCCAAGAAGAAGCTAAACTCAACGACAAATTACGCCAACAAACTCAAGACTATGTGTCATTAGTTGCCGAACAACATGGCAATATCGTCGGCCATATTATGTTTTCACCTGTGCACCTAGCAAGTCGGCCAGATATAAAGATGATGACTTTAGCACCTATGGTAGTCTCTGCAGGATTACAAAAACATGGTATTGGCTCAGCACTGGTTCGAGCTGGATTAGAAGCCTGTTATCAAAAAAGTATTGATGCGGTGGTTGTGTTAGGCCATGCCAGTTATTACCCTAAGTTTGGCTTTACGCCAGCCAGTCGCTTTAATATTAGCAGCCCCTGGCAAGTGCCTGATGAAGTGTTTATGTTATTAGAGTTAACACCAGACATAATGAAGCAAGCCAGTGGCACAGTACAGTATCTACCTGCATTTGAACAAGTATAAAGCCTAAGCTTGTTACTTAAGCTTTACCTATGCTGGATAATATTTAAAGGTTAAAGGCTTAGTCGTCTAAACTGCCATTGACGATTTCGGCTATTTGCTCTAAGCGTGCTAATACTTTGCCGTTTACCGATCGTTTTGGATAAACACCTCGTTTATTCGCTACACCAACGTCTAAGCCCGTTAACAGCGCCAGCGCTTCATCTACCGTTTGCACAACATAAATATGGAATTGCTGTTGCTGCACCGCATTAATCACATCTTCATTCAATACTAAATTAATGTGGTTGCTTGCGGGTATAATTACGCCTTGTTCACCGGTTAAGCCACGTGTTTGACATAAACGAAAATAGCCCTCAATTTTTTCATTCACACCACCAATTGCTTGCACTTGTCCATGCTGATTAATTGAACCTGTCACCGCCAAGCTTTGCTTTAAAGGAATATCAGTAATTGCCGAAAGCAAGACACAAATTTCAGCTAAAGCGGCACTATCGCCATCAATATGGCCATAAGATTGCTCCATGGCTATATTGGCGGATAAGGTCAGGGCAAAATTACGTGCATACTTAGCACCTAAATAGCCAGTAAGTAATAGCACGCCTTTTGAATGAATTGCTTTGCCTAATTCAACTTCTCGCTCAATATCGACAACACCACTAGAGCCAGCAAACACCGTAGCACTAATACGCGCTGGCGTGCCAAAAGCGGTATCGCCTATTTCTAAAACGGTTAAGCCATTTACCTTACCTACGGCAACCCCGCTAGTATCAATTAAAATTTGGCCCTCTTGAATATCTTCTAAGAAACTTTCGCTGATCCGCCCTGTACGATATTGCTTGCCCTGCAAGGCTTGGTGCACATGTTCTGCAGTAAGGGTTTTATGCTGTTGCTGATTAGCGTAAAAACAGGCTTCTCTTACTAATTCGAGTACATCAGCGAAACGGGCTGATAACTTATGTTGATGCTCGGCTTGGCGAAAACTAAAGTTAAGTAGCTGGGTCAAGCCACAACGACTTAACTCAGTAATTTGTAATTGCTCCATTTGCTGCTTAATTTGCAACGTCATATTACTAACCGTTTGCTCTGTAAAGGGTAAATAATATTCAAAGTCTGCTAATACCCGAAACAGCTCATTAAACTCCTCGTCAACATCTTGAATTAAATAATATAAATCTCGTGAGCCTAGCAGCACCACTTTAACGTTTAATGGGATCGCTTTGGGCGTAATAATGGTTGAATTTGTTACCGCCTGATCACTTAAGGTATCAATAAGTAATTCGCCAGATTTTAAAGCTTGCTTTAAAGCATCCCATACAGCAGGTTGAGTTAAAAGTCGGTCTGCATCAAGAATAAGATAACCGCCATTAGCACGATGTAAGGCCCCTGGACGGATCATCCGAGAATTGGTATAAAGTGAGTTCCCCGCAGAGCTATATTCAACTCGACCAAATAAATTACCATAACTCGGGTTGGGTTCAAAAATAATCGGCGCACCCGACATTTGCTCATAATGTACTAAAACATTAGGCACAAACTCTTCAATAAAAAACTCGCGGTTATCGCTTTCTTCCTGTTTGTCACCATCTGACTCATCAGGTAAGAACTCAAGCACGGCCTTTATTAAATGACTGCGCATTTCTCTTATATAACGCTGCACGCCAAGCTGAGTGGCATAGTCATGCTCTAACTGTTTTAGCATTGGTTTAATGGCTTGCTCTATGGTTTCTTTGCGTAACTCTCGTTGTTGTTCAGATAGCTCTCGCTTCCACTTTGGTAGCTCAAGC
This sequence comes from Rheinheimera sp. WS51, assembly GCF_050936095.1. Classification (NCBI taxonomy): domain Bacteria; kingdom Pseudomonadati; phylum Pseudomonadota; class Gammaproteobacteria; order Chromatiales; family Chromatiaceae; genus Rheinheimera; species Rheinheimera sp. WS51. The sequence goes on along the minus strand of NZ_JBOTRC010000003.1, from coordinate 238,057 downwards.
AACTGCTCATGTAAAATAGTTTCAAGCTCTGTCACCATGTCATAAAAATGCTGGCGTTGCTGCTCAGATAAGTTAGCCGATTCTTGATCATTGACCGGCTTACCATCAATAATGGGTGAGAAGCCTACCGCGCCATTATCTTCAATTAGTAATACCTGTTTAGTTAGGGCTTCTTTCTCCACTAAGGCGATGGCTTTATCATATTTTTGGTCAAAATCTCTCGCAATGGCTTTTTTCTTTCTCTGAAACCCTGGGTTATCAAAGGCCGCAGGAAAAGTACCTAATAAGTCATCAATCAAGGTTTCTAATTTCTTCACTAACTTTTTGCCTTCACCTGGTGGCATACGCAAAATGTTAGGCACTCTTTCATCTTCAAAGTTATTTAAATAACACCATTCATCGGGGGTTGGCTTTTTAGCTGCTGCTTGCTTTAAGCTATCGTCAACTAAAGTAAATCGGCCCAAAGCAGGCTCACCCATCACATATAAGTTATAGCCTGGCATATCCATACCAATAGCAAAACTTAATGCAGTTTTAGCGCGTTCTTGGCCTATAAAGCCAGCCGTTGACTGGGTATTAGTTAAGGCTTGCGAAATTAAGGCTTGCTCAAATTGTGGCGCCAGCTGTGACGGCGACAGTGGGTGTACGGTGTTGGTCATGTATTACCTTAAAGTTAACAAGGGTTTCTAATAGCTATACTAACAAAAAGCCTCAGTACTGTGCTGTGCTATTTCAGCAAATAATTAAAGAATCGACCATTTAAGCCGATATAAATTATATCCTAGCGAATAAATGAGCATTGTTATGAGCGAAACTAACCGTTTACAAAAAATACGCAACCTTGGCGTACGCTTGCAAGAGTTAGACTTAGTCGCCATAGCGCCCAATAAATCTTATGCTGCCACAGCATTAAACTTTCTATTTGCTGTGCATAAATTAGAGCGGCCTTCAGGTATGCCACTTGAGCCTAGCCTATGCGCCTTAGGCCAAGCCATTATTCGCAGCAAGCAGATCCGTTTCAGTCATCTAGATGCCGATGCAGTTATTGATTTTTTTTGCCGACAATACCGAGTGCATTAATTTAGCTAGCTGCTGAAATATTTTCTTGCTACTGCCGTTCTATGATCCTAAAGCCATACTATAATTTAGGATCATCATGTTTTGCTCTACTCATTCCAAAAACACTGTAGCCATAGCTAGCCTATTAAACAGCGCTATTTTCCGTCTCTTTTATCGTTTAAACCTACGTTTTTATTGTTAAATTAATAATGAATAACAGCAAAACATGTTCTTTAGCTCTAAATAACGTTAGGCTAGATCCAATTAACCACCGCCCTTTGCAAGTGAGCATGCCAGCATCAAACTATGTTAGTGCAAAAACAGCGAAGCTAGCTGCTGTTTTAGGTATAAAAAAAACGAAACAACGCCGTTACGAGCAACTGGTGCAGCAGCATCATGCCGACTTATATCGCTATGCCTACTGGTTATGTAAAGATCCTGATATCGCGAAAGATATAGTGCAAGAAACCTATCTTCGGGCATGGAAAAACTTAGACAGTCTAGTAGATCCTAATGCGGCTAAAGCCTGGCTATTCACCATTTTAAGGCGTGAAAATGCCCGTCGCTTTGAACGCAAACAATTTAATTATGATGACGAAGCAGAGCAAGACAACTTAATCGATACAACACAGCTTAGCGCAGCACAAAGTTATGATAACGATAAACTAAGAGAAAAAATGGCACTACTGCCTATGGAATTTCGTGAGCCTTTATTGCTACAAGTGCTAGCCGGCTTTAGTAGCGATGAGATTGCTCAGCTACTGGCATTAAATGTTAATACCGTAAACACCCGTTTATTTCGAGCTCGCAATAAATTACGCAGCCTACTTTGTTCTACCCTGTCACAGGAGAACGGTTATGAATAATACCGAGCTATATCAGTTGGTACTAGAAAACCCGCAGGCTGAAACCGCTGAAATCATTGCGAAAATGCACAGTGATGCCAAGTTTAAGCAGTTTGTATTAAAACAACGCCTACAACAGCAACAACTTGAACAAGCCCTACGCATTAGCCCACCGGCTGAGTTACAAGCCCAATTGCTAAAATTGCCACAACAGACCAAAACAACTCACGGTTGGCTATCTAACTTAGCCATAGCGGCCTCTATTGCCTTTTTAGCATTAAGCAGCACAATCCTTTATAACCAATTTAGCCAGCAAGATTTAGCAAACCATATCCTAGCTCATGTCCATTTTGAACAAGAGCGGCTAGACCGCCATTTAGTTAATCAGCCTTTAGCTGAGGTTAATGCAAAATTAGCGAGCTTTAATATGAGCTTAGAAGATTGGCCCGAACAAATTCTCTACGCTCAATATTGTAACTTTAAAGGCATACGCTCACTGCATTTAGCCGTTAAAACTGCTTCTGGCTATGCCACTGTGTTTATTATGCCAAAAGAAGCTAAGCTAAAGTTCACCAGCCACTTTTCTGATCTAGACTATCAAGGCTTAGCCTTAACAATGCAAGCGGCAAACTTAGTGATTGTTAGTCAGCAAGCAGAAGATCTCAAGGTGTTACCCGGGAAGTTATTAGCAAATTTACGCACTAATGCGTAAGTTTGCTGTTATTTCTATACGCTAGGTGCATCGTAATCAGCAGGTTCATCGCTATAGACACAAACATTCCAATCAGCCGCTAAGCCATCATCTGCAGCGCAGTATTTAGCAAAAAACTGTTTAATTTCCTCACGCTGGCAATGCGCTTCAAAGCTAGCCATATCAGCCCAAATCTCATTAAAAGCGATAGGGAAACTGCTTCCCGGTGCAAAGTCACTTTTGATCTGACGTGTCACACGGTACTGTAAACAGCCATCCTCACGTAGCGTATTAGGCTCTAAACTTTGTAGCACTTTAAATAAAGCCGCTTCTTGGCCCGATTTTGGCAAAAACTGCGCTATACAATATATTTTCTTCGACATCTTGCTCTCCAATTAAAACCGCCTATCGCCCTAGACGGTTTAATTAATCTTATTCAGTGCGGCTATAGTTTCACTAAGATACAAAATACTTAGCATTTAGCCACAAGTGTGTCGCCACACTAGCGGCATAACCTAATAAAATAACAGGTGCCCATTTTAAATGGCCCATAAAGGTATAGTAGCCTCGTGCTTGGCCCATTAACGCAACACCTGCTGCAGAGCCTATAGATAATAAACTACCGCCAACACCGGCCGTTAAGGTTATTAATAACCATTGGCCATGCGACATAGCCGGCTCCATGGTTAATACTGCAAACATCACTGGAATATTATCCACCACAGAAGACATTAGCCCCAGAACTACGTTAGCTAAAGTCGCATTACCACTGCCGTATAAGCTAGTGGATAAAAGCTCTAAATAACCAATGTAACCTAAGCCTCCAACACACATAACTACGCCATAGAAAAATAACAGCGTATCCCACTCGGCACGAGCAACTCGACTGAACACATCAAATGGCACCACTTGGCCTAATGAACGTAACCGCTCTTCATCACCTACTCTTTCAGCCATCGCCTTTTTACGGGCCAAAGAACCTGGCAAACTCACCCGCAAGAAATAACCAAAAAATTGCAAATAGCCTAAGCCGGTCATCATGCCTAATACCGGCGGTAAATCTAGCCATGAATGACAAACAACAGCGGAGGCAATAGTAAATAAAAACAAGGTTAAAATACGTAAGGCACCACGTTTTAACTCAACATCTTCTTGTACTGCTGCCGGAAAACGGTTTTCAACAAACAGGCTCATAATAAGTGCCGGCACTAAATAGTTAACAACCGATGGAATAAATAAGCTAAAGAACTCATTAAAGCTAACAATACCGGCTTGCCATACCATTAGGGTGGTAATATCACCAAAAGGAATAAAAGCACCACCGGCATTAGCTGCGATAACAATATTGACACAAGTTAGGTTAATAAACCGCTTATCGCCTTCTGCAACTTTCATTACTACCGCACACATCAACATAGCGGTTGTCATATTATTGGCAAACGAAGAAATGATAAACGCTAAAACACCACTTATCCAAAACAGGCTGCGATAGCTAAAGCCTTTACGAATCATCCATGCCCGCAAGGCATCAAATAAACGGCGCTCTTCTAACGCATTGATATATGTCATCGCAACTAATAAAAACAGCATTAACTCAGAGAACTCTAACAAGGTATGGCGAAACGCCTCTGCTGCCACACCTGGCAAACCGGCTTGCATATATTGCCAAGCTATTAATACCCAGATAATACCTGCAGCAACTAGCACCGGTTTTGATTTTCGTAGATGAATCTTTTCTTCTGCCATCACCAACATATAGGCTAAGAAGAATAAGGCTAAAGAAATAATACCAATGGCAGAACTAGTGAGATTTAAACTTCCCGTCGCAGCAAATGCTGCAGGTGAAAAAACCAAACACAGCATTAGGTACAGCCAAGATTGTTTCACATGAGTATCCTCAGAGTTAACTAAAAAAAGCGCCCGACTAGGCGGGCGCTATTATAAAACATCTGAATCAGAATACTCAGATTAGTTAATACTTTTTAACTAAAATAATGACTATTTAACCAAAGGTGGGTAAATATACTCGCGATATAACCCAATGCGATTACCGGTGCCCATTTTAAATGGCCTATAAAGGTATAAGCGCCACGAGCTTGGCCCATTAACGCAACGCCTGCTGCTGAGCCTATAGATAGTAAACTACCGCCCACACCTGCGGTTAACGTAATTAATAGCCAATGGCCATGCGACATTTCAGGTTGCATTGTTAACACCGCAAACATCACTGGAATATTATCCACAACAGCAGAAATTACCCCTAAAGCCACGTTAGCTAAGGTGGGATCCCACTGGGTATATAGTAGATCAGACATCATGGCTAAATAGCCCATAAAGCCTAAACCACCCACACACATAACCACACCGTAGAAAAACAATAAGGTGTCCCATTCGGCACGAGCTACACGGTTAAAGACATCAAATGGCACGACTTGACCTAATGAACGTAATCGTTCTTCATCGCCAACCCGCTCAGCCATCGCTCTTTTACGGGCTAAGGAACCCGGTAAGCTAACACGCAAGAAATAACCAAAGAACTGTAAATAGCCTAAACCTGTCATCATGCCCAGAACCGGTGGTAAGTGCAGTACGGTATGAAAAGCAACCGCCGTCGCTATAGTGAATAAAAATAATGTTACTATGCGCAAAGCGCCTCGTTTTAATTCAATATTATCAACAACACCCGTTGGCTTACGGTTCTCAATAAAGTAGCTCATAATAAGTGCTGGTACTAAGTAGTTAACAGCAGAAGGGACAAATAAGGCTAAGAACTCAGCAAAATTTAACATGCCAGCCTGCCATACCATTAAGGTTGTGATATCACCAAAGGGGCTAAAGGCACCACCGGCATTGGCCGCTATAACGATATTAATACAACATAGATTAATAAACTTTTTATCATCCTCGGCCACTTTCATAACCACAGCGCACATTAATAGAGCCGTTGTTAAGTTATCTGCAATAGGAGAAATAAAGAAAGACAGGATACCCGTTAACCAAAATAACTGCCTGTAGCTAAAGCCTTTACGTACCATCCAGCTACGTAATACATCAAATAAACGTCGTTCTTCTAAGGCATTGATATAGGTCATTGCCACCAGCAAAAACAACATTAGCTCAGCAAACTCTAATAAAGTATGCCTAAACGCTGCCTCAGACTGCTCTGGAAAACCGGCTTGTACATACTGCCAGCCAATCATGGCCCAAATTAAGCCTGCCGCCACTAAAACGGGCTTAGATTTACGCAGATGAATTTTCTCTTCTGCCATAACTAAAGCATAAGCAACAACAAAAATAACTAAGGCAACAATGCCAGTTAAGCTTGCCGTTAAATCCATCGAACCAACAGCAGCATTAGCCGCTGGTGAAAAACAACACATAAAAACGAGTAACGCAAAAAAAATTTTGTGGGTGTTCATAACTAAAACTATACCTTGTGGCCTAAATTAAGCGCCTAAAATACCAAAATAAATTAGACCAAAAATTATCTTAGAATAAGTAATGAACACTTTGCATTACAAATCATGCCTGTTGTTGTGCTACCAACAATAAATTGTCTAATACGCGAGTGGCCATAAGCGCCCATCACCATCATGTCAATATGATGCTGTTGCTGGTATTCGTTTAATACTTCTTCCGGATCACCATCAACAATAGCGCTTTGGGTTGTAAAGCCGGCTTGCTCTAACTGCAAGGTTGCAGCTGCGATAAGATGGCGATTAGCTTCACTTTCTTCACCCGCCATAACAATATGCACCGGTAGGCCAGCTGCAAATGCACTATTCGCTAAGGTACTTAAGCATTTTTCAGCTGTGGCGCTGCCATCAAAAGCCAGCATGACTTTTTTAGGTTCAATAAAACGCTGTTGAGTAAGTAAAATAGGGGTACTAATGCTGCGAATAACCCGCTCAACATGTAAACCAATATGGCCATGCTCTTCAGCACTACTAAAGCCGCGCTTGCCCATAACAACTAGCTTACTTCTATCGGCCATACAAGCTAAGGTTTCAACTAGCTGGCCATGACGTAACAGCTGCTCTACATCGGTTACACCGGCTTGTAATGCACGCTCTTTAGCGGCATCTAAAATATGCCGACCGCGCTCCATGGCTAACTTGCCATGCTTTTCATCTAGCTCGGCTAATTGTTGCAATAAAAGCTCTTGCGAGCCCAAACCTATGCTGCCGCTGAGATCTGGCGTCTGCGTATGCAAGGCTTTGTCTAACACATGGATCACCGACATAGCCGCTTGCAGCTTTTTCGCCGCCCAAACAGCGTAGTCACAGGTTGCTTCAGCATAAGGAGAAGCGTCAATACAGGCCATAATTCTTTTTGTCATTGTTTTGCTCCTGCAAACGTATTAATGCTCAATTAATTTAGTTATATCATCCGGTTGATTATGCACTGCAAATTTATCTACTAAGGTTGCACTGGCTTCATTTAAGCCAATCAACTCGACTTCTGTCCCTTCGCGACGGAATTTAAGCACCACCTTATCTAAAGAACTTATCGCGGTAATGTCCCAAAAGTGCGCCTGGCTTAAGTCTATGGTGACTTTCTCAATGGCTTCTTTAAAATCAAAGCCCGCTACAAACTGTTCAGCAGAGGTGAAAAAAACTTGGCCAAACACTTGGTACTTGCGCTGTTGTTTATCGGCTGAAAGCTCAGAACTAATCGATAAAATTTGGCCCACTTTACTAGCAAAGAATAACGCGCTTAATAACACCCCAACAAAAACCCCATAAGCTAAATTATGCGTAAACACCGTTACTAAAACAGTCGCTATCATAACAATGCTGGAGCTAGCTGGATTGGTTTTGATATCTTTTACCGATGACCAGCTAAAAGTACCAATAGACACCATAATCATAATAGCCACCAAAGCCGCCATTGGGATCATGCCCACCCAGCTATCTAAAAACACCACCATAATTAATAAAAACAAACCGGCCAATAAGGTAGATAAACGTGTTCTACCACCTGATTTTACGTTAATCACCGACTGACCAATCATGGCACAGCCTGCCATACCACCAATTAAACCAGAGCCTATATTAGCCACACCTTGGCCGACACATTCACGGTTTTTATTACTGTTGGTATCGGTTAAGTCATCAACAATAGTTGCTGTCATTAACGACTCTAAAATACCCACTACCGCTAAAGCTAAGGCATAAGGCAGAATAATTTTTAGCGTCTCTAAATTTAACGGCACCTCAGGCCATAAAAATACCGGTAACGTATCTGGCAGCTCACCCATATCGGCTACAGTACGAATATCCATACCAAAATACAGCGCTATTGACGTTAGCACTATGATGCAGATTAACGGCGAAGGTATTTTTTTAGTGATATAGGGAAATAAATAAATAATCAGTAAGCCTAATGCCGTCATACCATAAACCATAGTACTACCATGCTGGCCCACTAACTCTGGCATTTGCGCCATAAAAATCAAAATAGCTAAAGCATTAACAAAGCCTGTTACGACAGAACGAGAAACAAAACGCATAAGATCGCCAAGCTTAAAAATCCCGAACACCACTTGAATAACACCGGTTAACAATGTCGCTGCTAATAAATATTGCAAGCCATGTTCACGCACTAAGGTAACCATCACTAACGCCATAGCGCCAGTTGCTGCCGAGATCATCGCTGGGCGGCCACCCGCAAAAGCAGTAATAACCGCAATACAAAATGACGCATACAAGCCCACTTTAGGATCTACGCCGGCAATAATTGAAAAGGCAATCGCTTCTGGAATTAGCGCTAAAGCGACAACTAAAGCAGCAAGAACGTCACCGCGCAGGTTTGAGAACCAATGTTGTTGTAAATAATTGAGCATCATTTGTACTTAAGCTGGCAAAATGTGCGCGGATTCTAGCAAATTAGCCTGCTGCAAGCTACCAACTAGACTGGTAAACCTTCTCTATAAAATGCTTTACCACCACATTGTTGGCACGGCAATAGCTGTGCGGGGTGAGTATAATCAACATGGGTTAAACAATTAATGCAACGATAACGTGCCATTGCAACGTCTTCTCCTTGTTGATAAATCCCATTATGCGCAAAGTCTTGCTGCAGCTCCTGCCATTCAATTTGACTTTTATCAGTAATATAACTTAGCTCTTGCCATAACGCCTCAGGCCAAAGAGCCGGCACGTCGCTGCTAGCTAACTCTTTGTCATCGCTTGATTGTTGTTCTTGCCACTGTCTTTTTAGCGTTTCAACAAACAGCTGAGTTTCATAAGCGGTTAAATCTCGCCCTGCTTCAATATAAGCTTTTAATTGCTCCACAAAGTGAACCATATTGTTAAGTTGCTGCTGCTCGGCTTGTTGTAAGGTATCAGTGAAATCAGCCAGCCACTGCTGATAGCGCTGTTTAAGATTAGCCATCCCTAACTCCTATGACGAATAAAGCTCTTCTACTATAGATATATAGCACAGCTAACAATAAAGACCTCCGTTAGACCTCTTAGCAGCAAAATAGATTTCATTTCCAGCCAGTATGCCGTTCTTGTTGTAAATAGCCAGCTGCGGTATGCTATAGCCACTTTTTCGCTGTTATAACTACAGCAGTATTAACCCCATTTTCTGGATGACCTTAATGCAAGAACAATACAACCCGCAGCAAATTGAAACCAGCCTGCAGCAAGAGTGGGAACAAACCCAAGCGTTTAAAGTGGTAGAAGACCAAACTAAAGAAAAATTTTACTGCTTGTCTATGTTTCCTTACCCAAGCGGACGCCTGCATATGGGCCATGTGCGTAACTACACTATTGGTGATGTTGTTAGCCGCTTCCAGCGCATGCAAGGTAAAAATGTTATGCAGCCTATGGGTTGGGATGCCTTTGGTTTACCAGCAGAAAACGCAGCCATTAACAATAAAACCGCGCCAGCTAAGTGGACTTACGAAAATATAGACTATATGCGCAATCAGCTAAAACGCTTAGGTTTTGGTTATGATTGGGATCGTGAGTTTGCCACTTGTCAGCCAGAGTATTACAAGTGGGAACAATGGTTCTTCACTAAGCTATACGAAAAAGGCTTAGTTTATAAAAAAATGGCCACAGTAAACTGGGATCCGGTTGATCAATGCGTTTTAGCAAACGAGCAAGTAATAGATGGCCGGGGTTGGCGCTCGGGTGCCTTAGTAGAACAACGCGAATTAGCGCAATGGTTTATAAAAATTACCGCTTATGCCGAAGAGCTTTTAACTGATCTCGATCAGCTAGACGGCTGGCCAGAGCAAGTAAAAACCATGCAGAAAAACTGGATTGGCCGCTCTGAAGGCGTTGAAATTCATTTTGATATTGCCAACAGTGATCAGCAGTTATCTGTTTATACCACCCGTCCAGATACGTTATATGGTGTCACTTATGTTGCCGTTGCCGCCCAGCATCCGCTGGCATTAGCTGCGGCAGAAAATAACCCTGAATTAGCGGCCTTTATTGCCGACTGTAAAGGTGGCAAGTTAGCCGAAGCTGAACTGGCTACTTTAGATAAAAAAGGCTGTGCAACGGGTATCTTTGCTATTCATCCTTTAACCGGTGAACAAGTGCCTGTTTGGGTTGCTAACTTTGTATTAATGGACTACGGCTCTGGCGCAGTTATGTCTGTGCCCGCCCATGACCAACGTGACTATGAGTTTGCAAGTAAATATGGCTTACCTATTAAGCAAGTTATTACCGCCGCAGATAACAGCGCAACAGATATCAGCAATGAAGCCTATACTGAGCACGGTATTTTAATTAACTCAGCTGAATTTAATGGTTTAGATTTCGAGCAAGCCTTTAGCGCTATTGCCGCTAAGCTAAAAGCGGATAATCGTGGCGAAGTAAAAGTTAACTACCGCTTACGTGATTGGGGCGTGTCGCGCCAGCGTTATTGGGGCACACCTATTCCCATGCTTAATTTAGCAGATGGCACTCAAGTGCCTGTGCCTGAAGACCAACTACCGGTTCGTTTACCTGAAGATGTCGTGATGGATGGCGTAACCTCGCCTATTAAATCTGATCCTGAGTGGGCTAAAACCAGCTATAACGGTATGGAAGCCTTCCATGAAACAGATACCTTCGACACCTTTATGGAGTCTAGCTGGTACTACGCTCGCTACTGTAGCCCAAATAGTGATGATGTTATGCTGGATCCAAGCAAAGCCAATTACTGGTTACCAGTTGACCAATATATCGGTGGCATTGAGCATGCCATTTTGCATTTATTATACGCCCGCTTCTTCCACAAACTATTGCGTGATGTCGGCTTAGTTAACTCTGATGAGCCATTTAAGCAGTTGTTATGTCAAGGCATGGTGCTAGCAGAAACCTTCTACCGTGAAACGGAAAATGGCGGTAAAGAGTGGTTCTCACCGCAAGATATTACAATAGAGCGTGATGAAAAAGGCCGTATCACATCAGCAATACATACTCGTGATGGCAAGCCGGTTATTTCTGCTGGCATGAGTAAGATGTCAAAATCGAAAAATAACGGTATTGATCCGCAAAAGGTTATCGACCAATACGGTGCCGATACTGTGCGTTTATTTATGATGTTTACCGCACCACCAGAGCAAACACTAGAATGGTCTGATTCAGCTGTAGAAGGCTCACATCGTTTTATCAAGCGTATCTATGCTTTAGTTACACACTTTATTGAGTCAGGTTCTGTTGGCCAACTTGATCTAACGGCTCTGACCCAAGAGCAAAAAGTATTACGTCGTGAGCTACATAAAACCATTGCTAAAGTCTCTGACGACATTGGCCGTCGCTATACTTTTAATACTGCCATTGCTGCTGTAATGGAGTTATCGAACAAGCTACATAAAGCCAGTTTAGCGACAGAACAAGACCGTGCTGTTATGCAAGAAGCTTTATTAGCAACCTTGCAAATGCTAAACCCAATGATCCCGCATGTGGCTCAATATTTATGGAAAAAACTAGGTCAAACACAACTTATAGAGCAAAGCCAATGGCCAGTCGCTGATCCTAAAGCTTTAGTTGAAGATGAAAAATTAGTTGTGGTGCAAGTTAACGGTAAAGTACGAGGTAAAGTAACCGTTGCAGCCGATGCTGATCAAGACACCGTCTTAAACACAGCTAAAGCCGAAGATAACGTGAGTCGTTATTTAGAGGGAGCGACTTTGCGTAAAGTGATCTATGTACCAGGTAAATTACTTAACTTGGTGGTCGGCTAACATGGCACGCAGTTTAGGCTTGTTCATTCTCGTTAGCAGTGTACTGCTAACGAGTTGCGGCTTCCACTTACGCGGCAATTTGCCGCTAAGCCATTTTCCCGCTATGTATATTCAAAGTGAACGTCACTCCGAGCTAGCGCAGTTAGTCAGTGCTAAGTTACAGCATAACAAAGTGCAATTACTGGATAATTTACAGCAAGATGCACCTATGTTACAGCTGGTGAGTGACTCACTGGAACGACGTACTTTGTCTTTATTTCCTAATGGCCAAGTAGCCGAGTATGAACTTATTTACAAAGTAAGCTATGCCTTAACCATGCCTAAGGCTGAGCCACAGTTTTATCAATTCGAATTATACCGTGACTACCAAGATGACCCAAACCAAGCTTTAGCAAAAGCCAAAGAGTTAGATCTGATGTTAGGCGAACTGCGTGAGCAAGCGGCTAATCGTATTATTCGTCAACTATCGCGGCTACATTAATGCTAAAGCTATACGCTAATCAATTACCCGCACATTTACAGCAACCCCTAGCGGGTTGCTATTTAATTTTTGGAGAAGAGCCTTTACAAAAATTAGAGGCTATAGACGCTGTACGCTTGGCCGCTAAACAGCAAGGCTTTTCTGAGCGGATAAGCTTAACCGCAGACAACCAATTTGATTGGCAAGAACTAGAGTCAGAGCTCAATGCGATGTCACTCTTTGCTGAGCGGCGCTTAATTGAACTAGACTTAGTCCAGCAAAAATTAAGCACAACAGCCAATGACTGTTTAAAGCGACTGCCTAATTTATTAAACCCCGATATCGTCTTATTAATTCACGGCGAGCGTGGGCTTAACGATGTCAGTAAATTAGTCTGGTTTAAGCAGTTACAAGCACAAGCCGTTCAAGTCGGCATTTATCAGTTAGATGATAAACAAAGCCTACAATGGCTGAATCAACGTGCCCGTCAGTTACAGTTACAGCTAACACCCGATGCTATCGCCCTGTTACAACACCACTGCGCCAGTAACTTGCTAGCAGCAAGGCAAGAGCTTGAAAAGCTCGCCTTAAGCGATATCAAACAAACCATTGACGCTACAACCTTAGAGCAATTTTTAGCTGATCATTCTCATTTTACCGTATTTCAATTAGTCGATGCCGTATTAGCGGGCCAAGCTGAAGAAGCCCTACACCGGTTGCAGCGTTTACAACAACAAGATATAGAGCCAATTATTATTGCTTGGCAGTTACAAAAAGAAGTGCAGCAATTACAACTATTACAGCAAAGCAAGCAACCGCTTAACCAAACATTTAAACAGTTAGCTATTTGGCCTAAGCGTCAGCCGCAATATCAAAAAGCCTTGGCACGGCTTTCACCTAAATGGCTAGATTTTTTATTATTAGAGTTAGCCGCTTTTGATCGTTTATATAAAAGTGGCCAGCTTAATAACACCAACATAGCACTAACCCATCTAGTGTTATTATTTATCACACCGGTAGCTAAGCACTATAGCTTACAACAGGCACAATATGACTAAGCAGATTAACCTGCTCGGCGGTACCTTTGATCCAATACACTTGGGCCATATTAGTATCGCCAGAGCCGTAGCAAAAGAATGTCAGTTACAGCAAGTCGACTTAATGCCCTGTCATCTGCCACCACATAGGCAAAGCCCAGGTGTTAGTGCTGAACACCGATTAAATATGGTTAAGCTAGCAACGGCCCCCTATCCAGAGCTAGGGGTGCAAAGTATGGAGTTACACCGTAGCTCACTATCATATACAGCAGAAACCGTAAGGCTACTCCATCAACAATACCCTAGCGCCCATATCAACTTAATTATTGGTATGGACTCACTAAGCCGTTTTTGCAGTTGGCATCAATGGCAAACTATTCTTGAGCAAGCCAATCTTATTGTCTGTAGGCGCCCAGGTTATAGTGTAGAACAAGGCGATGCCCCTAAGCTTATCAGCCAGTATACCTGTGATTCATTAGAAAAATTACAGCAGCAGCGTTATGGCCAAATTTGGCTTAGCCGCAATGCAATGGTGCCTATTTCAGCCACAGAGTTACGCTTAGCATTACAACAAAAACAAATTGTTCAGCAGTGGATTACGCCTGATGTACTAGCCTATATTCAACAACATAACTTGTATCAACAAGTAAACTAATTAGGATTACTATCCTATAACAGATCCACTTAGGCTTTTTATGTTAAAATGCCTGCTTAAATATAAAATGAGGAATTAGGGTGGAAACCAGCGAGTTATTAAGTTTTATTATCGACAAAGCCGATGATATGAAAGGCAAAGATATTGTTACCTTAGATGTAAGAGATAAATCGACAGTGACTGATTATATGGTGGTATGTTCGGGAACTTCTACTCGTCATACAAAGTCTATTGCTAACCATATTGCCAATGAAATGAAAAAATTGGATATCCAAGCCCTAGGCATTGAAGGTCAAACCTCAGGTGATTGGGTGTTATTAGATATGGGCAGTGTTGTTGTACATGTCATGATTGAAGAAATGCGTGATCATTATCAACTCGAAAAACTGTGGGACGCTTAATTTAGCATGAAGTTAACTATTATTGCCGTTGGCAGTAAAATGCCGTCTTGGGTTCAGCAAGGCTACGAAGAATATGCGCGGCGCTTTACTCGAGATATGCCACTGGAGTTAATAGAAATACCAGCGGGAAAACGGGGTAAAAATGCGGATATTAAACGGATCTTAGAGCAAGAAGGTGACAAAATGCTGGCCGCAGTAGGTAAAGGCAGCAAAATTGTCACACTTGAAGTCACAGGTCATAATTGGAGTAGCCCACAACTTGCCAGTAAACTGGTGGAGTGGCAGCATGATGGCCGAGATATTTGTTTATTAGTCGGTGGGCCCGAAGGTTTATCAGCTAAGTGTATAGCGGCAAGTGAAGAAAAATGGTCATTATCGGCGCTCACTTTGCCCCACCCTATGGTTAGGGTTGTGTTAGCTGAAAGCTTATACCGTGCTTGGAGCATTAGTACTAACCACCCCTATCATCGCGAGTAAAGATGTTAAAAAAGCGCGTTGCGATAAAAGATCTTGCTGCTGAAGCTCGTTTGTTTAATCAACGAGCTATCGTTGCCATTGTTTTAGTCTGTTTATTATTTCTTATTGTTATTTATAACCAATACCAGCTACAAATAGTTTCTTATCAAGATTACCAAACTCGCTCTGAAGGCAATCGAATTAAAGTTGTGCCTATGGCACCTAACCGCGGCCTTATTTATGATCGCAGCGGAATTTTATTAGCAGAAAACCGCCCCGTTTATTCATTAGAGTTAGTACCAGAGCAAATCAAAGATATGCCCGCCACCTTGGAAAAGCTCGCGGCCTTAATAGACATTAGCGAAGAGCAACAACAAAGCTTTTTACAGCAAGTTAAGCAACAACGGCGCTTTAATAGCATAGCCCTTAAAGAATTACTTGACGACCATGAAGTAGCCATACTTGCTGCCAACCAACATCGCTTTCGTGGTGTCTCAGTTGAAGCGCGTTTAAGCCGTTATTATCCCTTTGCCGATTTATTTACCCATGCCATAGGTTATATCGGTAAAATAAATCGAAAAGAATTACAACAGCTTGAAGATGCCGGTGAACTAGCGAATTATGCAGCAAGTCGTGAAATTGGCAAAATAGGCCTTGAGCGTTATTATCAGCAACAACTGCACGGCACTATGGGCTATCAAGAAGTTGAGGTGAATAACCGAGGCCGCACCATACGGGTGCTCCGCTCTGTGCCTGCGGTATCAGGACAAAATATCCAACTAGGCTTAGATGTCGGCTTACAATTAACGGCACAGCAAGTTTTAAAAGATTACCGTGGTGCTATAGTCGCCTTAGACCCTCGCGATGGCGCTGTACTAGCCTTCTATAGCAACCCAAGTTATGACCCCAACTTATTTGTACGTGGTATTAGCAGCAAAAATTATAATCAATTACTAAACTCGCGTGATCGCCCGTTAATAAACCGAGTGACTCAGGGGGTTTATCCGCCTGCATCAACAGTTAAACCGCATTTAGCCTTACTCGGGCTAGAAAGTAATACCATAACTAAAAGTACTAAAATCTGGGATCCGGGTTTTTATACCTTACCCAATAGTGACCATAGGTTTCGCGATCACTTACGCTGGGGCCATGGTTGGGTAGATTTATACACCGCAATGATGAAAAGTTGTGATACCTACTTTTATGATCTAGGCGTAAAACTGGGCATAGATCGCATCTCAGAATATATGCGCAAAATGGGCTTCGGGGAAAAAACAGGTATCGATATACTAGAAGAAAGTAGCGCTAATATGCCATCAAGAGGCTGGAAACGCGCTCGTTATAATCAGCCTTGGTACCCGGGTGACACTGTCCCTCTGAGTATTGGCCAAAGCTATTGGACCAGCACCCCGTTGCAATTAACTCTGGCAACATCCGTTTTATTAAACAAAGGCCAATTGGCTACGCCACATCTTGTTACGGCTTTTACAACTGATGAAACTTCTATAGCTAACTCGCCGCCATTAATTCCCAGCATAGAGGTTATCAATAGCGCTAACTGGGATACGGTAATGGACACTATGCATAAAACCGTCAGTGATATTGGCGGCACCGCTCATCGCGCCTTTATTGGCGCAGACTACCAAGCGGCAGGTAAAACAGGGACCGCTCAGGTGGTTAATATTGGTCAAGATGAAAAATATGATGCCGAAGCAATAGATGAACGGCTACGTGATAATGCCATGTACGTTGGTTACGCCCCTTATGATAACCCCAGTATTGTTATTGTCGTGGCGTTAGAAAATGCCGGTGGCGGCGGAAGCATGGCGGCACCTATGGCACGGCAAATTCTCGATTATTATTTCTCGGCCGAGGTAAATAAAAATGACTGAGCATTTTAGGCATGCAGCTAAACCTACCTTAGCCTCACGGTTTCATATCGACCTACCGCTGTTATTAGGTTTATTTGTATTGATGGGGTATGGCCTAGTTGTACTTTATAGCGCTTCTGGTCAGGAATTCAGCATGATAAAAGCGCAGCTTATTCGTCTAACCGTCGCTTTAATAACAATGATTATCTTTGCGCAAATAAAACCGCAAACTTTAATGCGCTGGTCATTTCCGGTATTTCTATTTGGCCTTTGCTTATTAGTCGCAGTTTTACTATTTGGTCACGTTGGTAAAGGCGCACAGCGCTGGTTAGATTTAGGTTTTATGAAGTTTCAACCCTCAGAGATCATGAAGTTAGCCGTTCCTATGGCGGTAGCTTGGTTTATTTCGTCACATAGCTTGCCACCAACATTACGTCACCTAGCAGGCGGATTCTTAATGTGCTTAATCCCCACCTTATTAATTGCCAAACAACCCGACTTAGGCACCTCTATTTTAATAGCAACAGCGGGGGTTTGTGTGTTGTTTTTAGCCGGAGTAAGTTGGCGACTTATTGCTGCTGTCTCTGCTGCTATAGCCGCGTTCGTTCCCATATTATGGATATTTTTAATGCGCGATTATCAGCGACAAAGGGTGCTGACTTTTTTAAACCCAGAAAGTGACCCGCTTGGCTCTGGCTATCATATTATTCAATCTAAAATTGCTATTGGCTCCGGAGGGCTTGAAGGAAAAGGCTGGCTACAAGGAACTCAATCTCAACTAGAGTTTTTACCCGAGCGACATACTGACTTTATTTTTTCAGTACTCAGCGAAGAGTTTGGCTTAATCGGTGTACTTATATTAATTAGTATTTATTTGTTTATTATTGGTCGCTGTTTAATTATTGCCAGTCGAGCACAAGAAAGTTATGGCAAATTAGTTGCCGGTAGCTTCACATTAACGTTTTTTGTCTATGTTTTTGTTAACATAGGCATGGTATCCGGATTATTGCCGGTTGTGGGTGTCCCTTTACCCTTAGTCAGTTATGGTGGCACCTCAATGGTTACCTTAATGGCAGCGTTTGGTGTCATTATGTCAGTAGGCACCCATAAAAGAATGTTGGCGGCTTTATAGTGAGAACAATGCAACTGTTTTATATTTTAGTCATTTTATCTGTATTAACAGCATGCTCTAGCCAGCCTAAGCATGGTTCGAAGCAGGATGCCCCTAATGCCGGCCGCTATCAGCAAGCAACTGATAGCATACCTGATCGTCTGCCTACGTTATTAGAAATGACCGATCCTACACCACAGACAGAACAACTGAGCCGAGGTGGCAATAAGCCTTACCAATTATTTGGCCAACATTACACACCTTTAGTGCAAGCCCTTGAGCATAAAGAGAATGGTATAGCATCTTGGTATGGTAATAAGTTTCATGGCCACTTAACCTCTAATGGTGAGGTATATAATATGTTTGCAATGACAGCAGCACATAAAACCCTGCCCTTGCCTTCTTATGTTAAAGTGACTAATTTAGACAATATGAAAACAGCGATAGTACGAGTCAATGATCGTGGTCCTTTTCACCGAGACAGAATTATAGACTTATCATACTCAGCTGCACATAAACTAGACATGCTAAAACAAGGTACAGCAAGAGTTCAGTTAGAATTATTACAATCGCCAGCCATGCATGCTGCAACGCAAGCGCCTGAACATTGTTATATCCAAATATTTGCAAGTGCTGACAGCAATAAATTAAATCAATTACAGCATCAGCTTAAACAGCAGCAGCTACCCAGTGAAATTCGGCCTGCCGCAGGAGTTTATCGCTTATTAGTTGGGCCTACTGCAGATAAGCAGCAGGCTCAACAGTGGCTGCAGCAATTGCGTCGTAGTGACTACCCTAGTGCCTATTTTTTTGATAGCCACTTATGTAGTTAACTTCGCCACCCCTTTCATTATTTATTAAAAGAACAGGTATTATGAATAGTTATAGTCACCTTTTTACTGTCGCCGCTATTTCTATAGCAAGTGCAAGCATCAGCTTGCCAGTGTTAGCGCAAACCATGATCCCACAAGCGCCAGAAGTGGCAGCTAAAGGACATATTTTAATTGATTTTGATACGCAAAAAGTTTTATCAGAATCAAATGCTGATGCTTCTCTAGCGCCAGCAAGTTTAACCAAAATGATGACCAGCTATGTTATTGGTACCGAATTAAAAAAAGGTAACATTGCTAACGATGATATGGTGACTGTTAGCGAAAAAGCTTGGGCTAAAAACTTCCCAGGCTCATCGTTAATGTTTATCGAAGTAGGCACCCAAGTTTCCGTTGCAGACTTAAACCGTGGAATTATTATTCAGTCGGGTAATGATGCTTGTGTTGCAATGGCAGAGCATATTGCCGGTAGCGAAGAGGCCTTTGTCGACTTAATGAATGCGCATGCCCAACGTTTAGGTATGCATAATAGCCACTTTGGTAATAGCCACGGCTTGCCAACCGCTGAGCATTACACTACACCACGCGATATGGCTATTCTAGCTGCAGCTTTAATCCGCGATGTACCTGAAGAGTACGCTATTTATGCCGAAAAAGAATTCACCTATAACAATATTAAACAATATAACCGTAACTCTTTATTATGGGATCGCAGCTTAGATGTTGATGGCATTAAAACTGGCCATACTAATGAAGCGGGCTATAGTTTAATAACTTCGGCAACCCGTGATGGTATGCGTTTGGTGTCAGTGGTAATGGGTACGGCAAATGAAAGAGCTCGCCAAACTGAAAATAAAAAGCTGCTAACCTATGGTTTTCGCTTTTTTGAAACCATCACAGCTTATCAAGCCGGTGAAGTTTTTGCTCAGCCGCGAATTTGGCAAGGCGATAAAGAAAATATTCAATTAGGTATTTTAAATCCAGTTCAATTAACATTACCGCGCGGCCAACGTAAAAACCTCAAAGCCGATTTCACCTTGAATCAGCAATTGCTAGCCCCCATAACTAAAGGCCAGCAAGTAGGTACTATTTATTTAAAACTGAACAATGAAGATGTTGCAACTTATCCTTTAGTGGCACTAGAAGATGTTGCTAAAGGTGGCTTCTTTAGCCGAATGATTGATTACATTAAAATGCAGTTTGAATAAACAACAGAAATTATCAGTAAAACAATAACCTGATAACGTTATCTTTCTGGATCCCGGCTTTTGCCGGGATCTTTATTATAACTAACATTAAAAGTGGTATTTAGTTAACCACTTTTAGGCGCAGAGAAATAAACATGAGTAAAATTGTTAAAGATACTAAGTTTGATGAATATTTAGACTTTCCCTGCCACTTTAACTTTAAAGTACTCGGTGTAGCCGATGACCAATTAGTCGATTTAGTGATGGATGTTATTCGTCAACACACCGATGCAGGTGATTACAGCCCTCAGGTTAAGCCAAGCAGTAAAGGTAATTACCACTCAGTTTCGGTTAAAGTGACGGTAACCAGTAAAGATCATATCGAGCTACTGTATACTGAACTTGGCAAAATTGACTTGGTTCGTTACGTTTTATAACCAACACTTTGGTTAGCACTGTTCGTATTCGGGCTATAACACGGTATAATGCCGGCAATTTCCACCGAATGGGTTAGGCTTGTGTCCAGCGACAGCATCTGTAACGAATTAGTCATTAGAGAATTGGGCTTAGCATGCTATACCGATGTATGGCATGCTATGCAAAACTTTACTGATCAACGCGATGCCCAAACACGGGATCAGCTGTGGCTATTAGAACACCATCCGGTCTTTACGCAAGGCCAAGCAGGTAAAGCCGAGCATCTACTCTTTCCAGGGGATATCCCTGTTGTTAAAGTTGATCGAGGTGGCCAAGTTACTTATCACGGCCCCGGCCAACTAGTAGTCTATGTTCTGCTAGATTTAAAGCGGCGTAACCTTGGCGTAAGACAATTAGTCACACTTATCGAACAAGTATTGGTTCAACTGCTACAAAGTTATCAAATCAATGCTTATGCAAAAGCAGACGCTCCCGGTGTTTATGTCGACGAAGCAAAAATAGCGTCCTTAGGGCTAAGAGTCCGCAAAGGTTGCACCTTTCATGGTTTAGCGCTGAATGTTAATATGGATTTAACGCCATTTGCCCGCATTAATCCCTGTGGTTATGCCGGGATGCAAATGGTGCAATGTAAAGATTTAAACGGCCCACAAACCGTTGCAGAAGCTAAACAACGAATCGTGCAGTGTTTTCAGCAACAACTGCAGGTAACTAAGCTGCACCACACAACAGGGTTGAATTGGCAAAATGACTAAAACAGCACGCATGGAACCAGGCGTTAAATTACGCGACGCCGAAAAAATGGCCTTGATCCCGGTCAAGGTACTGCCTACTGAGCCAGAAGAAATGCTGCGCAAACCAGCATGGCTAAAAATAAAGCTACCTAAAAGCTCAGAGCGTATCGATCAAATTAAAGGCGCTATGCGTAAGCATGGTTTACATTCAGTTTGTGAAGAGGCTGCCTGCCCTAACTTAACTGAATGCTTTAACCACGGTACAGCAACCTTTATGATTCTAGGGGCAATTTGTACCCGACGTTGTCCTTTCTGTGATGTTGCCCACGGTCGTCCATTACCACCAAGCGCAGAAGAGCCAGAAAAATTAGCCCTAACTATTCGCGATATGGCGCTTAAATATGTTGTTATTACGTCGGTCGACCGCGATGACCTACGTGACGGTGGCGCTAAACACTTTGCTGACTGTATTGCCGCTATTCGTAAATACAACCCAGAAATAAAAATTGAAGTGTTAGTTCCTGACTTTCGGGGCCGTATGGACGCTGCGCTAGATATTTTAGTTGATACCCCACCAGATGTGTTTAACCATAATTTAGAAACAGCACCGCGTTTATATAAACTTGCCCGACCAGGTGCTGACTATAAATGGTCATTAACCTTATTAAAACGATTTAAAGCGGCTCACCCTTCTATTGCGACAAAATCAGGTTTAATGGTCGGTTTAGGCGAAACAACAGAAGAGCTAATCGAAGTTTTAAAAGACTTGCGGGCTCATGATGTTGATATGCTTACCGTTGGCCAATATTTACAACCTAGTAAGCACCATTTGCCGGTAAAACGCTATATGCCGCCAGCAGAATTTGATGAAATAAAACGGATTGCATACCAATTAGGCTTTAAACATGTGGCCAGTGGTCCTTTTGTTCGCTCAAGCTATCATGCTGATCGTCAAGCAGCCGGTGAAGAAGTTGTAAGCTACAGCATACCGAGCTAATTGAAGTCTAGACTTAACAAAGATAAAAAACGAACAGGGCTTTTCAAGATAATGCGCTATGCTATCTAATAGCAAGCTAGGTGGTACTATGAAAAAACGTCAGTTTAGTAGGATCAACTTTAATGGCATAGCGTATCTTGATATGGCCAGTTACAGCTGTCAGACCGAAGTGCTTAATTTATCATTAAAAGGCGCTTTAGTTAAAAGACCGCTTAACTGGCCTGTCGCGTTTCCCAATAAAATGCAATTACGCTTAGTACTTAACGACTATCCGATTCAGCTTAATATGCAGGTTAATGTTGCCCATCAAACCGAACAGGTTCTTGGCTTACATTGTCAGACTATAGATATTGAAAGCGCGAGCCATTTTAGACGCTTATTACAACTAAATTTAGGTGATGCTGATATGTTGGATTTGGAATTAAGCCAATTAGTGACTGATTACCAACCGTCTTTATAAGTTTATTGCTTGCTGAGCATCAGCATAACCTAATTCTGCGGCTTGTCGCATATAAGTACGCCATAAAATCCACTGTTTTTTCTGCCTAGCTAAATAAGCAAAATAATATTGCACCGGCATTATTTTCTCTGGCTGTTGCAACACTTTTTCAGCCAATAGCCAATAAACAGCAGGCATATCACTTTCATAAAAATGCATAGGGCTGATGGAATCAACAATACGGTAAGCTTGCACTCCGATAGCCGCACAAGTATCCACCTTAGTCAGGCTTATCTCAGCAGCAGCTAGCTGCCAATAATCCAGATACGCTGTTAGTTCCTTATTTAATACTATATTTGGATATAACTGATCTGTTAGGCAAACCTGTTCAGCACTTGGCAAGGCAAGCTTATATTCGTCAATAAAACCCAATAAATGGAAAAATTCATGGCGTAACAAGGCCAAAGTCGCATTTTCGGGTAACTGAATAATGCCATTGTTAAAACTAGCTTTACCGCGCCCTGCAATCACCGCGACTTGACTTACTGTAGTGGTATTAACCCAAGGTTGCAAAGCCTGATAATGACAGCTGATACGCTGCTCTGCTTGCTCAGAGCATTGTAATACT
Organism: Rheinheimera sp. WS51; assembly: GCF_050936095.1. Classification (NCBI taxonomy): domain Bacteria; kingdom Pseudomonadati; phylum Pseudomonadota; class Gammaproteobacteria; order Chromatiales; family Chromatiaceae; genus Rheinheimera; species Rheinheimera sp. WS51. Next base: position 215,028 of record NZ_JBOTRC010000003.1, on the reverse strand, counting down.
GTGCTATCAACAAGTTGTAGTGCAGAAAAGCAGACCGGCAAATTAGCTAGCATAGTATCTTGCTGCCACTGCTGACTAAGTTGCTGCCAGCGTTTCACTCCCGCTAACTGACTAGCAATAGGCTGTATCGTTACCGAGCAGCCCTTAGCGCTAATATAAGGCGATACACTAGGTAAGTTATCATCTTCTAACCAAAAGCCTAAGTCATGGCGTTGCTGCTCACTTATAGCATGCAGCTTTATTTCATTGCTGGCTATAAATTCTGCTAACCACTGAGCAGTTGCTAGTTTACCTTCTAATCGTTGCTGTAACTGTAAGGCATGCAGTAATGCCGTGTGATCACCTAGGCTTGCCGCCTGTTTAAACCAATGGATAGCCGCGGTAATTTCATTAGTCGATAAACGTTTTGCTGCCAGCGTATTTGCTGCCCTCTGATCAGTTTTAGCTTGTTGCATTAAGCTATTATCATCAGGCTCAGGTGTGGCTGCCGGCTGACAGCTAGATAAGAATAATAAGAAAAAAAAGCCAGCGAGCTGGCTTTTTTTCAATAAATTACAACGTATGAAGTTATAAGCTCGCATCTGATTGGTTTAACAGATCTGCATCACGAATTCTCGCTATTTCTAAACGTGCATAACGGTGCTCAACAAATTCAAACACATTGGTTGCAAGCACTTTTTTATAATAAATAAGAGCTTGGTCATCACGCTGCTGGCTGTGGTGCCATTTAGCTAAGTAAAAATAGACTTCGCATAGGCGCTCTGCTAGCTCTTTCTCAGAATTCAAATTGACAATGACCGAATTAAGCAACACTTGCTCAGTTATTGCACCACTGAAAAACGCCACTAAATTCGCCGACCATTCAGCTTTATTAACCGCTAATGCATTTTGCTTTAAGTGAATAAGGGCTTGCTCTGTAGAGATTTCAGATTCTGCTATAAATAACCACAACATGCGGTAAGCATCATTAGGCTTTAACTTTAAAAATGTTGAAAAGTCAGTGACGGCTAGTTCATTCAAACCATCATAATATAAGGCTATTCCCCGATTCAAATAGGCATATTGATGATCAGGATCTAACTCTAAAACAGAGTCAAAGGCTTCATAGGCTTGGTTAAACTCACCGGCAACCGTATGGTGGATACCTATAAAGTTATAAATATCGGAAAAATCAGGTTTTAAACGCAACGCTCTCATAAAATCTAAGCGTGCTAAAGATCGTAATCCAACACTGTCATACATAACACCGCGATCATAATACAGCTGAGCAACTTGCTCCTCTGTTAATTCAGCACGGTGTAAAATTTCAGTTAGCCTAGCTATTGCAAGTTCTGCACGACTAGAGACCATAAGCGGTTCAGGCTCTAACCAGCCTTGGCTGTTAGCACCATCTTGGCTATGGCTATTCGCGCAGCCTGTTAGCAAGGTAGCCAGCAGCGCCAAAGGCGCAAGCTGGCTTATATAGCTATTAAGCTTTATCTTCAGCATTTGCCGATTCTGCAGCTGGTTTAGCGTTAGCTTCTTTAATACTTAAGCGAACACGGCCTTGCTTATCTACTTCTAACACTTTAACCGCAACCTTCTGGCCAACTGTTAAATGCTCAGAGACGTTATTAACGCGCTCTTCAGAAATTTGTGAGATATGCACTAAGCCATCTTTACCTGGCAGTACGTTAACAAAGGCACCAAAGTCAACAATACGGACAACTTCACCTTCGTAGATAGTACCCACTTCAATTTCTGCTGTAATAGCATTGATTTTATCAATAGCAATTTGCGCAGCTTTAGCAGTAGTAGCAGCAATCTTTATGCTGCCATCATCTTCAAGTTCAATTGTACAGCCTGATTCTTCAGTGATTTGACGAATAACAGCACCACCTTTACCGATAACCTCACGAATTTTCTCAGGGTTAATCTTCATAGTGTAGATACGCGGCGCAAACTCTGACATTTCTTCACGGTGACCACTGATAGCTTGGTCCATTACGTTAAGAATATGCAAACGTGCAGCTTTTGCTTGTTTTAAAGCAATTTGCATAATTTCCTGGGTAATACCGTCAATTTTGATATCCATTTGTAAGGCAGTAATACCTTCAGTGGTGCCCGCTACTTTAAAGTCCATATCACCTAAGTGATCTTCATCACCTAAAATATCAGACAAGACAACAAAATCATCGCCTTCTTTCACTAAGCCCATAGCGATACCCGCTACGGATGCTTTAATTGGTACGCCAGCATCCATAAGTGCTAATGACGAACCACACACTGATGCCATAGAACTTGAACCATTTGATTCAGTAATTTCTGACACTATACGGATAGTGTATGGGAAATCATTAAAATCAGGCATTACCGCTTGCATACCGCGTTTTGCTAAACGACCGTGACCAATTTCACGACGCTTAGGCGAACCAATCATACCGGTTTCACCTACGCTGTACGGAGGGAAGTTGTAATGCAGCATAAAGGTATCTGTTTTAGCGCTTAATAAATCATCGACTGTTTGTGCATCACGTGCAGTACCTAAAGTTGCAGTAACTAAGGCTTGCGTTTCACCACGGGTAAATAATGAAGAACCATGAGTACGCGGTAAAACACCTGTCATTACGCTTAAACCACGAACCATTTCCGGATCACGGCCATCGATACGTGGCTCGCCTTTAGTAATGCGGCTTCGCACAACTTGGCTTTCTAAATTATGGAAGATATCAGAGACTTCTTGGCTATCTAAGCTTTCTTCTTCTGTTAACTCTGCCGTTAATTTTTCAATTAATGCAGTTTTAATTTCACCAATACGCTCATAGCGTTTTGCTTTTTCAGTAATGCGATAAGCATCACCGATATCGGCACTTGCTAGCTCAGCAATTTTAGCAATTAACGGCTCATTTTTAGCCGGTGCCTGCCAATCCCAAGCGGGTTTTGCTGCATCAGCAGCTAATTCTTTAATGCTATTGATTGCCACTTGCATTTGCTCATGACCATAAACAACAGCACCTAACATCACATCTTCAGATAATACGTTAGCTTCTGATTCAACCATTAATACTGCACCCGCAGTACCAGCAACAACTAGGTCTAATTTACTTGTCTTTAATTCATCTTCAGATGGGTTAATTACATACTGATCATTAATATAACCAACACGTGCTGCACCAACCGGACCGGCAAAAGGAAGGCCTGAAATGGCTAAAGCTGCAGAAGCACCAATTAAGGCAACGATATCTGGTTGAATTTCTGGTTGTACTGAAACCACAGTAGCAACAATCTGTACTTCGTTAATAAAACCTTCTGGGAATAATGGACGCAATGGACGGTCAATTAAACGTGCAGTTAAGGTTTCACCTTCTGATGGACGGCCTTCACGCTTAAAGAAACCACCGGGAATACGACCAGCGGCATACATTTTTTCTTGATAATTCACCGTTAGCGGGAAGAAATTTTGACCTGGCTTAGGTTCTTTTTTACCAACAACCGTCACTAATACTGAAGTATCACCTAAGCTTGCAAGTACTGCAGCGTCTGCTTGACGTGCTATTACGCCAGTTTCAAGGGTGAAAGTATGTTGACCGAAGGGGAATGATTTTACGATTGGAGTCACGTGTTTGTTTCCTTTACTTAATCGCCTAATTGCGATGTCTTATTTTTTATTTATTTCAGCACTAGTATACTCTGTAACCAATATTAAAAGATAGTTCCATTAAAACTAAACTTTTCATTAAATGATGTACATAATTATATTTCAGGCATAAAAAAGGGGCTAAAAGCCCCTTTTTTATCAATCAAACAGCTTATTAACGGCGTAAGCCTAAGCGTTTAATTAATGTTGCGTAACGGTCTTGGTCTTTACCTTTTAAGTAATCCAATAATTTACGACGCTGACTTACCATACGTAACAAACCACGACGTGAGTGGTGGTCATGTTTATGTTCAGAGAAGTGACCTTGCAAGTGAGTAATTGTTGCAGTTAATAAGGCAACTTGTACTTCTGGTGAACCTGTATCGCCTTCTTTAATTGCGTATTCAGCAACAATTTTTGCTTTTTCTGCAGCATTTAATGACATAGTAAACTCCAAATGTGAGTGAATTGAAATAGCTTGTCGCCGATCACTCATTCAGCTGACAATAATTAACCGCGGCATTTTAACAGTTGCAGCGCTTTTTACAATACGTTTTTATCAAGTTGCCGTATTCAATAAACGGCGCGAACTTAATACGCCATCAATAACTTGACCTATACCCAGAAACTGCCGACTTTCACTATATAATTTAATCGCAGCACAATCTGCTAGATCAGTAGTAAAATTTTGGCCATGTTGCACTTTTTTTTGCTCAGCGGCTGATACCACTAATTCAGATAAACCGACTAAACCTGCATCGACAGGCAGTAATAAGCCATCTACAGAACTAAAGTCTTTACTGTTATGACAAGGCAAGGTGACTTTCTCAATGGCGGCGACTGTATAGGCTTGCTCAATATCAAACGGGCCCACTTGAGTACGATGTAGCGCCGATACATGCGCACCACAGCCTAAGGCTTCGCCTAAATCGTCAATTAAGGTTCTAATATAGGTACCTTTACTGCAATGAACCACAAAGCGGGCGACCTCAGGGGTAAAGCTCACTAATTCAAAACGGTAGATACTAATTGGCCGCGCTTCTCTTGGCACCGTAATGCCCTGACGCGCATAGCGATACAAAGGCTGGCCTTGATATTTTAGCGCTGAGAACATAGTTGGCACTTGCTGAATATCACCACGAAATGCTTGCATAGCCTGTTCTAACATAGCTTGGTTATGTTGCACTGGCTTAGTGCTAATCACCTCACCTTCGGCATCACTGGTCGTGGTACGAATACCAAATTTAGCTTCTACCTGATAGGTTTTATCTGTATCTAACAAAAACTGGCTAAATTTAGTCGCCTCGCCAAAACATAATGGCAATAAACCCGATGCCATCGGATCTAAAGCCCCGGTATGGCCAGCTTTTTTCGCTTGATACAACCAGCGTACACGCTGCAAAATACCATTACTGCTGATATCTAACGGTTTGTCTAATAATAAGATGCCGTTAACGGAACGCGCATTACGACGAGCCATTAGTTTTTCGACTCATCACTATCAGAGTGCATATCAGTATCCGTGTCTTGATCCGTATTTAACTCAGCTTCAGCTTCATCTAGCGTTTGGCCTGAGTCTAAACGGCGCTTATCATCGTCACGACGGGCGTTAGCAACTAGAGTTGCCATACGGATCCCTTCATTCAGTGAGGCATCGTGGCTAAAACGAATATTAGGCACAATCCGTGACTGAATTCGCTTGCCAATAAGCTTACGCACAAAACCTGAAGCGTCATTGAGTATCTTTAAGTTGTCGGCCACTTTTTCATCTTCTAGACCTAAAAAAGTAACAAAGATTTTAGCGTGAGATAAGTCTCGTGACACTTCAACATCTGACACTGTGATCATAGTATGTAAACGCGGATCTTTAATTTCACGTTGTAAAATTACCGCCATCTCTTTTTTCATCTGTTGTGATAGACGATCAACGCGAGAAAATTCTTTACCCATAATAATTTATCCTAAACGAGTACTGAGACAAAACAGGGGCCAATTGGCCCCTGTTTTTTGTAACTAACAGCTTTGTTAGTTACAGGGTACGTTCTACTTGTACCACTTCAAAGACTTCTATCTGGTCGCCAGCGCGCACATCGTTGTAGTTCTTAACACCGATACCACACTCGTAACCATTACGAACTTCACTAACATCATCTTTAAAGCGACGTAATGATTCTAGCTCACCTTCATATATTACCACGTTATCACGTAATACGCGGATAGGTGCAGAGCGCTTAATAACACCCTCTGTTACCATACAACCCGCAACAGCACCAAATTTAGGCGAACGGAATACATCACGAACCTGAGCTAAACCAATAATCTCTTGTTTAAACTCTGGCGCTAACATACCTGTCATCGCTTGCTTAATTTCATCTAGCAGTTCATAGATAATACCGTAGTAACGTAAATCTAAACCTTCTTCATCAATCAGTTTACGCGCGGTACCGTCAGCACGAACGTTAAAGCCAATGATAATAGCCGATGAAGCCGCAGCTAAAGTCACGTCAGTTTCGGTAATACCACCTACACCACTACCGATAATTTTAACTTTAACTTCATCAGTAGACAGCTTCATCAATGACTCTATGATAGCTTCAACTGAACCTTGAACATCGGCTTTAAGCACGATATTAAGCTCAGAAACATCGCCTTCAGCCATGTTAGCAAACATATTTTCAAGTTTCGCTTTTTGCTGACGAGCCAGTTTAATATCGCGGAATTTACCCTGACGATATAAAGCAACTTCACGCGCTTTACGCTCATCTTTAACAACAGTCACTTCATCGCCTGCTTGAGGTACGCCAGATAAACCTAAGATTTCTACCGGAATAGAAGGACCTGCTGATTTAATTTCTTTACCATTTTCATCGCGCATTGCACGAACACGGCCATATTCAAAACCACAAAGTACGATTTCACCTTGCTTTAAGGTACCGTGTTGAACCAAGATTGAAGCAACTGGACCACGACCTTTATCTAGGCGTGATTCAATAACAACACCACGCGCCATACCATCGCGAACAGCGGTTAGCTCAAGCAATTCAGATTGGTTAAGTACGGCTTCAAGTAAGTCATCAATACCTGTACCTGCTTTAGCTGATACTTGAACAAACTGGGTATCACCGCCCCACTCTTCTGATATAACATCATATTGCGACAGTTCGTTACGTACACGATCTGGATCCGCTTCTGGTTTATCAATCTTGTTAACGGCAACAACAATTGGCACACCCGCTGCTTTCGCATGCTGAATGGCTTCTTTAGTCTGTGGCATCACACCATCGTCTGCCGCAACAACTAGGATAACGATATCCGTTGATTTAGCACCACGAGAACGCATTGAAGTAAAGGCTGCGTGACCAGGAGTATCTAGGAACGTTACAACACCACGTTCAGTTTCTACATGGTAAGCACCTATATGCTGAGTAATACCACCGGCTTCGCCTGAGGCTACTTTCGCTTTACGAATGTAGTCAAGTAACGATGTTTTACCATGGTCAACGTGACCCATAACAGTAACAACTGGCGCTCTAGCTTCAAGTTTACCTTCGCCTTCACGATCTGACATTACCGCTTCTTCTAACTCGTTTTCTTTGGTTAGAGTACATTTGTGACCCATTTCTTCACAAACAATAGCAGCAGTTTCTTGATCGATTACTTGGTTAATGGTCGCCATAGCGCCCATTTTCATCATCACTTTAATAACTTCAGAGGCTTTAACAGCCATCTTTGCGGCTAACTCAGCTACAGTGATTGTTTCGCCAATGCGAACTTCACGCTCTACAGGCTGGGCTGGCTTATTAAAACCATGCTGCATACTGGTAGGCGTTTTCTTTTTCTTAGAATGACGATTAGCGCGATTAAAGGCTTCTTTATCGTTAGCATCATCTTTCTTTTTATTTTTAGCAGGTGCTTTTTTACCAGCACCACGACGACCCGCGCGCTCTTCTTTAGCGTCTACTTCATCTTCTGCTTGTTTAGCAAATTCGTTGCTGGTTAAGTGATAATCATCACTTTCCACAGGTTTCTTTGCTTCTGCAGCCCAACGTTCGCTATTTTCTTCTGCTAATTTACGAGCAGCTTCTATTTGCTTTTTCGCATCTTCTTCAAGCTTGCGTAGCGCTTCAGCTTCTTGTTGCTGACGAATACGCTCAGCTTCTTTACGCGCTTCTTCTTTAGCCGCGCGACGTGCTGCTTCTTCAGGATCGTCTTTCACTTGCTGAGTCTGTTTAGCTTCTTCACGACGCTTAGCTTCTGCAGCTTTACGCTCGGCTTCTTCTTTTGCTTTTGCAGCTGCTGCTTCAGCTTTTGCTTTTTCAGCTTCTAACTTCGCTTTCTCAGCATCTGCTTGAGCTTGTTGCTCGGCAATACGTGCTTCTTCTTGGGCCTTTAATTCTGCTTCATCAAGCTGCGGCTTTTTAACAAAAGTACGCTGTTTACGTACTTCAACCGTAATTTCACGATTACGGCCACCACCACTTGCAACACTTAGGGTCGACTTTTCTTTACGTTGCAAGGTTAGACGAGACGGCTCTGCGCTACGTCCACCATGTTGCGCGCTTAAATGGTCTAATAAAGATTTCTTTTCATCTTCAGTTACCATTTGACCGGCGGCTTTTTTAATGCCCGCTTCAGCGAATTGTAGTACTAACCGATCAACAGTAGTACCGACATCACTGGCTAGTTTTTCTATAGTGACTTCTGCCATTTGTGTTGTTACCTCCGTTGACTACTATTGTTCTTCGCTAAACCAGACGATATTACGGGCTGCCATAATTAGGTCGGCGGCTTCTTGTTCCGACATTGGCACTATTTCCTGTAATTCATCTACACCTAGCTCAGCTAGGTCGTCTAACGTAATTATTTTTTTACTTGCCAGGGTATAGGCAGTATGAGTATCTAAACCTTCCAGTGCTAATAACGCTTCTGTTGGTTTAGCACCTTCAAGTGACTCTTCACTTGCTAACGCGCGGGTTGTTAATACCGCTTTAGCACGCTTACGTAACTCTTCAACGATTTCTTCATCAAAACCATCGATGCTCAGTAATTCTGAAACGGGTACATAAGCAACCTCTTCTAAAGAAGAGAATCCTTCATCAACTAATACATCGGCAAAATCTTCATCAATTTCTAATGCATCCATAAAGAGTTGACGCGTTTTACTTGTTTCTTCTTGGTGCTTCTTGTTCATGTCGCTAACCGACATCACATTAAGCTCCCAACCAGTTAACTGGCTGGCTAAACGAATATTCTGACCATTACGACCAATTGCCATCGCTAAATTAGCATCTTCAACGGCGATATCCATTGAGTGAGCATCTTCATCAACAATGATAGAGGCAACTTCAGCAGGTGCCATTGCATTGATAACAAACTGGGCATCGTTATCATCGTATAACACGATATCGACACGCTCACCGGCTAACTCGTTTGATACCGCTTGCACACGTGAACCACGCATACCAACACAAGCACCAACAGGGTCAATACGGCGGTCATTACTTTTTACAGCAATTTTAGCTCTTGCACCTGGGTCACGCGCTGCACCACGCAATTCAATCATTTCTTCGCCAATTTCTGGCACTTCGATGCGGAATAATTCTAAAAGCATTTCCGGACGTGAGCGGCTTAAAAATAACTGAGCACCACGCGCTTCTGGTTTAACTTCAAATAATAAAGCACGTAAGCGATCGCCTGGGCGATAAGTTTCGCGTGGTAACATTTCGTCACGGCCAAGCATGGCTTCAGCGTTATTACCTAAATCAACAATAATGCTGTCGCGGTTAACCTTTTTAACAACACCTGTTACTAACTCGCCGACTTGGTCGATATAAGCTTCAACCACTTGTGAACGTTCAGCTTCACGTACCTTTTGTACAATAACTTGCTTGGCCATCTGGGTTGTAATACGGTCAAATTGAATTGATTCAATTTGCTCTTCAACATAATCACCAATATTTAAGCTTTCATCTTCGTATTGAGCCGCAGATAAAGTGATCTCACGGTACGGGTTTTCTTGGACTTCATCATCAGCCACAATTAACCAGCGTCTGAAGGTTTCATAAGATCCCGTCTTACGATCAATAGTGACTCGAACTTCTATCTCGCCGCCATTTTTCTTTTTTGTTGCCGCTGCTAATGCAAACTCTAATGCTTGAAAGATTTTCTCTCTTGGCACTGATTTTTCGTTTGAAACTGCATCAACAACTAATAATATTTCTTTTGCCATTGTTCGTTGCCTCGATTTGCCCCGGTAGTTAAAAAACAGCTACCACGTTTGCTTTATCTATATTATCCATCAGCAAACGATAGGGTTTGCCATCTACTTCCACTATCAACATATCGTCTTCAATAGCTGTTAGCATACCTTTAAATTTGCGTCGGCCATCTTGTGGGATCGCTAATTTAACTTCAACTTTTTGCCCTACTACTGCTGCATAATGAGCAGGAGTAAATAAAGGACGATCTAAACCTGGTGAAGATACTTCCAATAAATATTCAGCTTGAATTGGATCTTCAACATCTAAAACTGCACTGACTTCACGGCTGACTAACGCACAATCTTCTACGTTAACGCCATCAGTATGATCTATATATAAACGTAAGGTAGAGTGACGACCGGCTTGAACGATTTCTAAGCCTAATAACTCAAAGTTATTTGCCTCTACTGTCGGTCGTAGCAGTTCAGTCAATTTCTGTTCTTGCCTAGTCAAAAAGACCTCCAAAACACAATTTGTAGAACGTCAACTGGCCGCCATTCACCAGCACTGTTCATACAAATAAAAAAGGGCCTGAAGCCCATTACTTTCTAAAACGCAGTCTTCAGATACGAAAACGCCCCGAACTAGCGGGGCGAATAAGCATCCAATCAATAAACATATCGCCAATGTTCACTGAAATTCTTTAATACTTACAAACTTGTTTGCGCTAGCCAAAGTTACCGACTTTAGCCACGTGGTTATAAAGCAAAACCCTAAGACTTTCGATATAACTTATACAAACTAAGTTGGTTGCGGGAGCCGGATTTGAACCGACGACCTTCGGGTTATGAGCCCGACGAGCTACCAGACTGCTCCATCCCGCGTCCGTATAAGCAGCCATTATATAGCGATATCTGTGGTATCGCAAGTGCTGACTGCGTTAACTCTGTATTTAATAGTGCGTATTAATGGTGCCGAGAGCGGGACTTGAACCCGCACGTCCGAAGACACTACCCCCTCAAGATAGCGTGTCTACCAATTCCACCACCTCGGCAAAATACTTTTCTTAGTTTCCTACAGGGATCTCATCAACTGGTTTTGTTTCTTCAGGTGTTACTTGCTCAGCCACAGGTACAGATAAATCTTGCCATTCATCTGCTTGTTTAGTTTGACCCGTACTGTAGTTACCCAAAATAATACTGACAACAAAGAACACCGTTGCCAATAAAGTGGTTGTTTTAGTTAAAAAGTTACCGGTACCAGATGAACCAAATACGGTTGCTGATGCGCCGGCACCAAAAGCGGCCCCCATATCGGCGCCTTTACCATGCTGAATTAATACTAAGCCGATTAAACTCATGGCAACTAATAAATACACTACAATTAAAATTTCGTACATGCTTATTCCTGTGCACTGCTACAAATTTGCGCAAACTCTGCTGCTTTAAGGCTAGCACCACCAACTAATGCGCCGTTTATATCTGGCTGAGCAAACAAGGCTGAACAATTTTCGCCATTTACGCTGCCACCGTATAATAATTTAATTTTCGATGCTACTGCTGAATCTAATTGAGCTAAATGGTCACGGATAAAAGCGTGTATAGCTTGCGCTTGCTCCGGAGACGCCGACTCACCTGTTCCTATAGCCCAAATTGGCTCATAGGCAATTACTGATTTTGCTAGTAATTCGGGCTGCGAAGCATACACTGCATCAAGTTGACGTGCAATAACCTGCTCGGTTTTTTCTTGCTGTCTTTGCTCTAAGGTTTCGCCAACACATAAAATAGGTGTTAAGCCAGCCTCGGTCGCCGCTTTTAATTTCGCCGCAATTAACTCATCTGTTTCCGCATTTAGCGTTCTACGCTCTGAGTGGCCAATAATAACATAAGTTGCGTTAGCTTCTAGTAGTTGCGCTGCACTTATCTCACCGGTATAAGCCCCTGCACTATGCTGACTGACGTTTTGCGCACCAAGAGCAAAGTTACGTTGCTCAGCAAAGCGATGTAGTAAAGTAAAAGGTGGGCAAATCACCACATCAAGACCAGTAAATGTTATGCCTGCTAATGTTGCGCTGATAGAGTCAACTAACTCAGCTGAACCATTCATTTTCCAATTAGCTACCAATAGCTGCTGATGTTTCATTTTGCATCCTAACCTTAAAATATTCAGGCGCGATGGTAACCAAGGCGCCTTGTTCAAACAAGAGTTAAAGTCGCATTAAAACGACATTTATTGTTTAGCTCGCCAGTTTTACTGCATCAGCAATTTGCTCAGCATAACTACGAACAACCGCTTCGTCTTCGCCTTCTACCATTACCCGAATTAATGGTTCAGTACCACTTTTACGAATAAGCACTCGGCCAGCACCATTTAATTTAGTTTCTACATCTGCAATAACTTCTTTTACATGATGGTTTTCTAAAGGTGTAGTACCTTTTTCAAATTTAACATTCACTAACACCTGTGGCATTTTTTGCATGCCACGGCTAAATTCAGCTAAAGACAACTTAGCTTCAATCATCGCGTTTAATACTTGTAATGAAGCAATAATGCCATCACCGGTACAGGTATAGTCTAGGTTTAATACGTGACCTGAATTTTCACCACCTATGCGCCAATCATGCTCGCGCAGCAGCTCCATAACATAGCGGTCGCCAACATTACTGCGGACAAAGGGAATATTTAACTCTTTAAGTGCCAATTCTAACCCTAAATTGCTCATCAGGGTGCCAACAACACCACCTTGCAATTTACCCTGACTTTGTGCCGCTCTGGCGATAATATAGACAATTTCATCGCCATCGAGCACTTTACCTGTATGGTCTACCATCATAACGCGATCACCATCGCCATCATAAGCAATACCTAAGTCTGCTTTTGACTCTAACACTGTTTGCTTTAATAAGTCAGTATGGGTAGCGCCACACTCGTGGTTAATATTAATACCATCAGGCGCAGCACCAATAATAACGACATCTGCACCTAACTCTTTAAATACCGCAGGCGCGATATGATAGGTAGCACCATGGGCGCAGTCGATAACAATTTTCATACCGCCTAAAGATAAGTGGTTAGGCAAATGGCTTTTACAAAACTCGATATAACGCCCTGCTGCATCTTCAATGCGTTTGGCTTTACCCAGCTTTTCTGACGGCTCACAAATCATTGGCTGCTCTAGCTCTCGCTCTATGGCGAGCTCTACGTCATCTTCTAGCTTAGTGCCGTCTGCTGAGAAAAACTTAATACCGTTATCATAATAAGGGTTATGTGAGGCACTAATCACAATACCGGCTTCAGCGCGAAAGGTACGGGTTAAATAAGCTACTGCTGGCGTTGGCATAGGCCCTAATAAACGAACATTAATACCCGCAGCAATAAGCCCTGCTACCATAGCGGTTTCTAATAAATAGCCAGAGATACGCGTGTCTTTACCAATTAATACTTTACGAGTACCACGCTTTGATAACACTCGGCCCGCGGCCCAGCCTAGCTTCATAGCGAATTCGGGTGTTATTGGAAACTCACCAACTTTACCGCGCACGCCGTCTGTACCAAAATATTTTCTTGTCATTTATTCAGCTCCATACTGTACCGCAGTTGCAACTTTAACTGCCTGTACTGTTTCTTTAACATCATGTACTCTAATTATTTGCGCGCCAGCTTGCACTGCAATAACAGCACAGGCCACACTCCCTATCATTCGTTGCCCTGCAGGTAAGTTTAATAAGTCACCTATCATCGATTTACGTGACATACCGGCTAATACCGGCATACCCATAGCAACAAACTGCTTTAGCTGCTGTAACAGCTGATAATTGTGATTTAGACTTTTGCCAAAACCAAAACCAGGATCAAGAATAATATTACTAGCTTGAACGCCTGCAGCTATGCAATGATCAGCTCTTTGCTGTAAAAATTGTTGCACTTCTTGCACGACATCTTGATAAACCGGCTTATGTTGCATAGTGCGTGGTGCGCCTTGCATATGCATTAAACACACTGGCACTTGGCTTGCTACAGCAACCTCTAATGCGCCTTCTTCTTGTAAGGCACGAACGTCATTAATAATATCTGCACCAACCTGAATCGCTTCTGACATCACAACCGCTTTACTGGTATCAATAGAGATAACACAATCAAAACGCTGCCGTATAGCCTTAATAATAGGGATCACTCTAGACAGCTCATTTGTTAAACTAACATCAGCTGCACCCGGCCTTGTTGATTCACCACCTATATCAATTATTGAGGCGCCGTCATTTAGCATTTGCTCAGTTTGACGCAAAGCTGCATCAATATGAGTAAATTTACCACCATCAGAAAAAGAATCTGGGGTTAGGTTTAAAATCCCCATTACAACCGGTTTGTCTAAACTTAAGGTACGTTGTCTTGGCAGCTGTAACAGCATTTGGGCTCCAAAGTATTTCGGGCTGAAATAACAGCAAAAAAGCCCCGAAGTGCGGGGCTTAATTTATTCTATTTACACCAACTTAGTGTAAATTACCTTCTGAAGGCTTGTCGTTAGCAGAAACACTTTCTGTACTAGTGTCACTGCTATCATCACTATCGTCATCCTTTGGTTTTGCTCTAGGCTCCCAATTTTCAGGCTGACGCACTTCACGACGCTCCATAAGATCATCAATTTGTTTAGCATCAATGGTTTCATATAACATTAATGCGTCTTTCATGGCGTGCAACACATCCATGTTTTCTTCAATTAATTTCTTAGCACGGTCATAGTTGCGGTCTATAAACTCGCGGATCTCAGCATCTATAGCTTGAACTGTCTCTTCAGACATATGCTTGTTTTTAGAAACAGAGCGGCCTAAGAAGACTTCACCTTCTTCTTCAGCATAAAGTAATGGCCCTAGCTTCTCTGAGAAACCCCATTGAGTAACCATTTTACGCGCTAAATCGGTTGCGCGTTCAATATCGTTTGACGCACCTGTTGTAACCGACTCAAAGCCATAAATAACTTCTTCAGCGATACGACCACCAAACAATGAACTAATCATACTTTCTAAGTGACGCTTACTGTGCGATACCCGATCTCGCTCAGGTAAGTACATAGTAACACCTAAGGCACGACCACGAGGAATAATGCTGACCTTATAAACAGGATCATGCTCTGGCACTAAACGACCAACAATGGCATGACCTGCTTCGTGATAAGCCGTCATTTCTTTTTCTTTCTCGGTCATCACCATAGAGCGACGTTCTGCACCCATCATGATTTTATCTTTCGCTTTTTCAAACTCGTCCATCGAAACAACACGGCGGTTTGTTCTAGCTGCAAATAAAGCCGCTTCGTTAACTAAGTTAGCTAAGTCAGCACCAGAGAAGCCAGGCGTACCACGGGCAATAACCGATGGCTCTACCCCTTCGCCTAATGGCACTTTGCGCATATGCACTTTTAAAATTTGCTCACGGCCTTTCACATCTGGCAAGCCTACAACGACTTGACGGTCAAAGCGGCCAGGACGTAATAAAGCAGGGTCTAATACGTCTGGGCGGTTAGTTGCCGCAATAATAATAATACCTTCATTGCCATCAAAACCATCCATTTCAACTAGCATTTGGTTTAGTGTTTGCTCACGCTCATCATGACCACCCCCTAAACCGGCGCCACGTTGGCGGCCTACGGCATCAATTTCGTCAATAAAGATAATGCAAGGTGCCGCTTTTTTCGCTTGCTCGAACATATCACGAACCCGCGATGCACCAACACCAACAAACATTTCTACGAAGTCTGAACCTGAAATAGTAAAGAAAGGTACTTTAGCTTCACCGGCAATGGCTTTAGCTAATAAGGTTTTACCTGTACCTGGTGGGCCCACTAATAAAATACCTTTAGGGATACGGCCACCTAGTTTTTGAAAGCGTGATGGATCTTTTAAATAGTCTACTAATTCAGACACTTCTTCTTTAGCTTCATCACAACCGGCAACGTCTTGGAAGGTGGTTTTAATTTGGTCTTCACCCATTAAACGAGCCTTGCTTTTACCAAACGACATGGCCCCTTTACCGCCACCGCCTTGCATTTGACGCATAAAGAAAATCCAAACGCCAATAAGCAACAACATTGGGAACCACGAAATAAAAATAGTGGCAAGCCAGCTACTTTCTTCCGGTTTAGTGCCAAGAGTGCTGACATCATTTTTAATTAAGTCATCTAACAGTTTATCGTCATAACCTGTTGGAATAACGGTTTCAAAACGGTCTCCGCTGCGACGCACGCCAGTAATAACACCAGAGCGCTCTACTTTAACTTCACGGATCAGCCCTTGGTTTACCTCTTTGATAAACTGAGTGTAGTTGGTTTGTCGCTCACTGTTATTATTAGGGCCAAAGCTGTTGAACACTGACATCAATACGACAGCGATCACCAACCAGACAATTAGATTCTTTGCCATGTCACTCAAGGTTATAACCTCTTTATTACCATAATTTATAAATTCCCGACTACTTTACTAAACTTTGAAGCCGGTCGCCACGATATATGTCTCACGTGAGCGTGCACGTGAAGAATCTGGCTTACGTATTTTAACTGTTGTAAAGGCTGCACGCACATCTTTTAAAAATTGCTCGAAGCCATCACCTTGAAACACTTTTACGACGAAACTGCCATTTTGCTTCAATACGTTATTACACATATCAAGCGCTAATTCGATCAAGTACATAGATCGTGCCTGATCAGTCGTATCATTACCACTCATATTCGGTGCCATATCCGATAACACCACATCAACATTTTTACCATTAATGCGATCTAGCAAGGCATTTAATACTGCCTCTTCACGAAAGTCACCTTGTAAAAAGTGAACACCATTAATTGGATCCATCGGTAATATATCACAGGCTATCACAGTGCCTTTTTCACCAACAACACCTACGCTGTATTGTGACCAGCTGCCAGGGGCAGATCCTAAATCGACTACTGTCATACCTGGCTTTAATAATTTATCTTGTTGCTGAATTTGTTCTAATTTAAATGCAGCGCGTGAACGCAAACCCAGCTTCTGTGCTTTTTGCACAAAGTGATCAGCAAAATGCTCTTGTAACCATCGGTTAGAACTTGCTGAACGTTTTTTCTTCGTCATGCTATCACTCTTAGTTAGTGTTATGCCTTAGATGGCGTTACAATAGCCAAAATTCAAGCGTCGGCAGTGGAAATAATCATTTTATGAGCTTATCAAACAAACAAATACAATTTTTAAAGGCTAAAGCACACGATCTTAAGCCTGTTATCTTACTTGGCAATAACGGTCTTACCGAAGGCGTTATGGCCGAAATTGAAACTGCACTTAATTTTCATGAATTAATTAAAATTAAAGTGCCAACGGCAGATCGCGAGCATAAAGCATTAATTATGGATGCCATTGTTCGTGAAACTAAAGCTGAACAAGTACAAGCTATTGGTAAAATACAAGTTATCTTCAGACCAAGTAAAGATAAAAAGATTCAATTACCTCGCGGTTAATTACCTCTTTAGTCTGATAACAAAAAAGCGCCTTTTGGCGCTTTTTTGTACTTGTTGGCTTATTATAGCCTAATTCGTTTTAAATAAGCTAAATAAGAAGCGAATAGTTAACACGGTTCATGCTAGTCGGTAAGCACATCATTTCTAAAATCCAGAATAGCTTGCTCTACTTCCTGTGCCGTATTCATTACAAAAGGTCCGTATTGCGCTATTGGCTCTTGTAATGGCTTACCAGCTATAAATAAAAACTTAACCGTGTCATCGCTGTTATTACTTATAGTCAAATTACCTGCGCCTGATAATAAGCTTAAGGTCTTTTCTTTATTTATCGAGCCTGCCTCACCAACATGAATAGCACCTTGGTAGCTATAAAGCATGGCATTCAGCTGCTCGCTTTTAGGCATGCTAATTGTTTGCTGCGGCGCTAAATGAATATCGAGATAAACAACCTCTGTATCAGCAA
Source organism: Rheinheimera sp. WS51 (assembly GCF_050936095.1). Taxonomy (NCBI): domain Bacteria; kingdom Pseudomonadati; phylum Pseudomonadota; class Gammaproteobacteria; order Chromatiales; family Chromatiaceae; genus Rheinheimera; species Rheinheimera sp. WS51. The sequence continues at coordinate 197,269 of NZ_JBOTRC010000003.1, read as the reverse complement.
TAGTAAAATAGCCATTAATCTTATTATCATTAATGCTAGTTTCACCGGCTATCGCTTTAACGCTAAAACCGGCAAACTCTTGCCAAGGCAGCTTATCAGCAGGCGTATCCTGATACGCTGCTGGTACAAGTTTTCTTTTAGCGGGCAAATTAACCCAAAGCTGAAAGCCATGCATTTTGCCTTGGGTTTGTTTGGGCATTTCAGAGTGAATAATACCTTTACCCGCTGTCATCCACTGCACACCGCCATCTTCTAACAGGCCAACGTTGCCAATATGATCTCTATGCTCCATTTTACCTTGCAGCATATAGGTTACCGTTTCAAAGCCACGGTGCGGGTGCGATGGAAAGCCACCAATATAATCTGAAGCTTGCTCTGAGCCAAATTCGTCTAACATCAAAAAGGGATCAAAGCGCTGTAAATTATTGCCACCAAATACGCGCAATAATTTTACGCCATCACCATCAGATGCTGCACGGGCTACAACTTGCTGCTGAATTTTCACAGCATTGTGTTTCTGAGACATGTTACACCTCGCTTCAGTTATATAAATAAGTGGCTTACAGAATGAATAAGCTTACGCTACTGCTTGCACCTGTTGCTCTGCTGCTGCAATGCTTTTAACACGCACTTCTTCGCCTAGGTTAACCCCTTCAGCATAAATAAACTCAACATCGGTTATACCTAAAAAGCCCAGCATAGTTTTTAAATACACCGTATCTAAATCAGTGCCTTTATCTTGATGCAAACCACCTCGTGCTGTCGCGATATACACTTTTTTATTGGCTAACAAACCTTGTACGCCTGCCTCAGTGTATTTAAAGGTAACACCAGCTCTGGCAATATGATCAAACCAAGATTTAAGCTGACTTGGAATAGCAAAGTTATACATAGGTGCGGCAATAACTATGACATCAGCTTGTTGTACTTCGGCAATTAATGTATCGGCTAACTTGGCATTACCCGCGCCAATGGCTTCAATAGTTTCCATGCTAAAATGCGGAATATCACCAGCTGACACATTACGCTCAACAATTGTCGAGTCTTTCTTTTCTGCTAAGGTGGCAACTAATTTTTTAGCTATCCCTGTTGATACGCCGTTATCACCGAAAATGCTAGACTGTACGTATAAGATGTTTTGCTTGTTCATATGAGTGTCCTCTTTTGACTAATTTTTAAATTGGTTAACTGAATTGCTAGCTAGTATATACGTTACAATTTAATCAAATGTACGATATATTAGCTAAAATCAATCAAGATTCTTGATGAATACTATGCCTAACTCACAAAACAGATCATCAATTAAGCCTAGCAGACTCCCTAAAATCACCATAGAACAATGGGCAACCTTTAAAGCCGTTGTCGATGAAGGCTCTTTTGCAAAAGCGGCTGAGCATTTAAATAAAAGCCAGTCTAGTGTTAGCTATATAATTTCTAAGTTAGAAGCACAACTACCCGCTCCCGCCTTAATGCCAGAGGGAAGGAAAGCTGTTCTTACAGAAGCGGGCAAGGTGCTATACCGCTATGCTAGCAACCTATTAACTCAGGCTAGCCAGATTGAAAGCATTGCCAACTATATTGCCCAAGGTTGGGAAACCGAAATTACCTTAGCCGTAGATACCGTAGTGGCTATGGATAAAGTATTTTCAGCCTTACAAGGTTTTTCGGCTGACTACCCTCAGCCTAGAATTAATCTAATAGAAACCACCTTATCAGGCACAGATGAAGCGGTATTATTTCGCAAAGCCGATATCGTATTAACCCCCACCTTGATCACCGGTTTTATGGGCATGGCTCTTGGCGAAAGTTTAATGCAATATGTTGCCAGCCCAAACCATCCCTTAGTTAAGTTAGGCAGGTCCATTCACGAAGATGACTTAAAGCAATATCGGCAAATGGTTATTAAAGACTCTGGCCTACAGCGCCAACGTGATGCCGGCTGGCTAGGCTCAGAGCAGCGCTGGAGCTTTTCCCATTTATCTAGCAGCATCAAAGCTGTAGTCCAAGGCTTAGGCTTTGCCAAATTTCCCGTCGACAGCATTAAACATGAATTAAAAACAGGCCAATTAGTCCTATTAGACTTAGCCAACGACATGCAACAACGCATACCGCTGTATCTTATAAAAACCGCGCAAAGCCACGCCGGCCCAGCAGTAGAAGAACTCGCCAAGCGATTACAGCAGCAATTGCAATACCATTCATCATATCGAATTTCTAAGCCGCGTGTGCTGCGGCTAACTGGCTACGGGCATCATTTTAACAGTTATGATGTTTCTAAGCCGCGTGTGCTGCGGCTAACTCAGCTGCTAGCGCTGAGGGCAAGCACTCTGTTTTCTAAGCCGCGTGTGCTGCGGCTAACTGAGGGGGTAGACGAATGATTTTAGCGTGTTTTTTCTAAGCCGCGTGTGCTGCGGCTAACCCTTTTATTAAACCGCTTCTACCGGCTGATTATTTCTAAGCCGCGTGTGCTGCGGCTAACATCAGGCTATGGCGACAAAGCACAAACTGTTTTTTCTAAGCCGCGTGTGCTGCGGCTAACCTGCACGCCTTAACGTTGCCATCATGCGTATATTTCTAAGCCGCGTGTGCTGCGGCTAACGTTATGACAAATGACAAGCAACAATTTATAGCTTTCTAAGCCGCGTGTGCTGCGGCTAACAAACGGCAGGGGATATAACTGTAGTGCCTTATTTTCTAAGCCGCGTGTGCTGCGGCTAACCTGAGAAGCGTTTAAAAGCTTCCACTGCATTATTTCTAAGCCGCGTGTGCTGCGGCTAACACTTGTACGAGAAAGGCATTCGTACATCTATTTTTCTAAGCCGCGTGTGCTGCGGCTAACAGCGGCATTGATTAAAACAGTGTTCAGGCTGCTTTCTAAGCCGCGTGTGCTGCGGCTAACAGCGACTAGCTCTAATGTCTTGCTGTTGATACTTTCTAAGCCGCGTGTGCTGCGGCTAACGACAGCAATATGACTGCAGCAGCTATTCGTGCTTTCTAAGCCGCGTGTGCTGCGGCTAACCATTAGCTGACCAATGATGCAAGCTGGCGTGCTTTCTAAGCCGCGTGTGCTGCGGCTAACAACCTGCCAAAGCATCAACAGAGCCGCCAGACTTTCTAAGCCGCGTGTGCTGCGGCTAACCAGCTAATGCGTTATATGCATTTTCATTCAACTTTCTAAGCCGCGTGTGCTGCGGCTAACCTTCGGTGCTGTTGTTTGGAAATGGGCTCGCGTTTCTAAGCCGCGTGTGCTGCGGCTAACTATACGTACCCGTACCGCCCCCGTTTTCAGTCTTTCTAAGCCGCGTGTGCTGCGGCTAACTAACTACAGACGAAATCAAACAAGCAGCAACGTTTCTAAGCCGCGTGTGCTGCGGCTAACAAGCTATTCGCACAATGTGCGATACCACAGCATTTCTAAGCCGCGTGTGCTGCGGCTAACTCTTCAAACATTTCTGCTTTAGTCATAGAGTCTTTCTAAGCCGCGTGTGCTGCGGCTAACTTTTAGCAAAAAAGTGGCTTAATTTTTATGCTTTTCTAAGCCGCGTGTGCTGCGGCTAACGCAAAGTAAAACATTCTTCTTTTTCTGGTGGCGTTTCTAAGCCGCGTGTGCTGCGGCTAACACCTGTTTTACCTAAAAATGGTAATTCATCTGTTTCTAAGCCGCGTGTGCTGCGGCTAACCGCAGCAAATATTAAAGGGGCAATAGTCTAATTTTCTAAGCCGCGTGTGCTGCGGCTAACAGGGTAACTAACACTTACTTAGTTGAGCTAACTTTCTAAGCCGCGTGTGCTGCGGCTAACGAACCCATTTTGCATGTAGTTTCGCAAAATAATTTCTAAGCCGCGTGTGCTGCGGCTAACCAGTAAAGCTCCTAACCTGATCTGACCATGCATTTCTAAGCCGCGTGTGCTGCGGCTAACTCGCTGCGGATTAAACCCGCTTCAGTAGCAAATTTCTAAGCCGCGTGTGCTGCGGCTAACTCCTCACTTACATCTTTAGAGTATGTGAACAATTTCTAAGCCGCGTGTGCTGCGGCTAACTGCCGTGTCCAGCATTGGACAAAAACCCAACGATTTCTAAGCCGCGTGTGCTGCGGCTAACTAATCTGTGATGTGTATCGAACAGGCGTGACTTTTCTAAGCCGCGTGTGCTGCGGCTAACATGTTTTCATTCGCCATTTCTGCCCCCTCGCTTTTCTAAGCCGCGTGTGCTGCGGCTAACTAGGACAAAAAGGATCCGATTCAGCTTTAGCATTTCTAAGCCGCGTGTGCTGCGGCTAACAATACCTCGGTTTTATCGTGTGCGTTCATTTTTTTCTAAGCCGCGTGTGCTGCGGCTAACCAGATCAGGTTAGGAGCTTTACTGCTTCCGTGTTTTCTAAGCCGCGTGTGCTGCGGCTAACATGTGCCCGATAGCGCTTGCACAAATACAAATTTTCTAAGCCGCGTGTGCTGCGGCTAACTTTCTTGCGCCGCTATTACTTCGGCAACATGTTTTCTAAGCCGCGTGTGCTGCGGCTAACATAATGACCAATGGAAGTGTAAACAAGGTAAATTTCTAAGCCGCGTGTGCTGCGGCTAACATTCAATGACTATTCGCGACCTGTACGAAAAATTTCTAAGCCGCGTGTGCTGCGGCTAACATGCATCTTGAATAGCATCTTTTAAATCAGCATTTCTAAGCCGCGTGTGCTGCGGCTAACTTAAATGTGGGTTTTTCTTAGCAGTTGGATGTTTTCTAAGCCGCGTGTGCTGCGGCTAACTTTTCAATGTTCCTGATTCTATCGTCCAGCTATTTCTAAGCCGCGTGTGCTGCGGCTAACTAGTATTACTTGTGCTGCATGTAAAGATAGAATTTCTAAGCCGCGTGTGCTGCGGCTAACGTTCATTATGCAAACCGAAAGGGTAATCATCATTTCTAAGCCGCGTGTGCTGCGGCTAACCCGCGACTCTGGCGAACCTATTGTATGGGCTATTTCTAAGCCGCGTGTGCTGCGGCTAACACGTTTTAATAGGTGTTGAAACTCGCTTAGACTTTCTAAGCCGCGTGTGCTGCGGCTAACTTCTCGCAGCGCCTCTGCAAGTCCTCGGTTATGTTTCTAAGCCGCGTGTGCTGCGGCTAACAAGATTAGTAACAACACGCTTGTTACCTTTTATTTCTAAGCCGCGTGTGCTGCGGCTAACTCTGGCGGTCAATGCGCTGCATTTTCTCAAACTTTCTAAGCCGCGTGTGCTGCGGCTAACCTGTATCGGCTGCGGGTGTTGTTCCGGTACCTTTTCTAAGCCGCGTGTGCTGCGGCTAACAAAAGCAAATGGCGAAAATTCCGGCCGTTTATTTTCTAAGCCGCGTGTGCTGCGGCTAACTCAAGCTGACTGTGATCGTTTGCCAGTATCATTTTCTAAGCCGCGTGTGCTGCGGCTAACATTAACGGCACTATAAACGGCTACGCTGCTCATTTCTAAGCCGCGTGTGCTGCGGCTAACGTTTTTTATGAACATAAAAATTATTGTTTTTATTTCTAAGCCGCGTGTGCTGCGGCTAACATGCAGTTAATAAATAAAGATTGTTGGTTTGATTTCTAAGCCGCGTGTGCTGCGGCTAACATAATGACCAATGGAAGTGTAAACAAGGTAAATTTCTAAGCCGCGTGTGCTGCGGCTAACGCCAAGCTTGGGCGCTAAGTGCTTATCGATATTTTCTAAGCCGCGTGTGCTGCGGCTAACTACAAGACCAACTGTGTCAGCTAGACATATCATTTCTAAGCCGCGTGTGCTGCGGCTAACACTGAGTTTATGATTTTAAAAGATGAATATAATTTCTAAGCCGCGTGTGCTGCGGCTAACTGATGCCATACCTTCACCAGTTTTTGGATCTATTTCTAAGCCGCGTGTGCTGCGGCTAACGATGCAGCATGTTTTGCCGCACCTACATTTTGTTTCTAAGCCGCGTGTGCTGCGGCTAACGGGCCCAAAGCGATTACTTAGTTGAATTAAGTTTTCTAAGCCGCGTGTGCTGCGGCTAACCATGATTTACGTAAACTTGCCCGATCTACATGTTTCTAAGCCGCGTGTGCTGCGGCTAACATTGGGGTGTTGTGCAATAGCACTACATAAATTTTCTAAGCCGCGTGTGCTGCGGCTAACTATAGCGGCTTTTTGTTCGGGCCTGTAAATTTTTTCTAAGCCGCGTGTGCTGCGGCTAACGGTAGCGATGCATTAAATAGAATTCTTTGGGTTTTCTAAGCCGCGTGTGCTGCGGCTAACTTGTCTATTACCACTTGTGCATCAGGGAGTATTTTCTAAGCCGCGTGTGCTGCGGCTAACACTTACACCCACAGCCTTGCCTAGCTGCATCTTTTCTAAGCCGCGTGTGCTGCGGCTAACGAAGGCGATACCAGATTGGCTTTCTTCTATCTTTTCTAAGCCGCGTGTGCTGCGGCTAACACGGGGTACTGTATTCGCTACTCAAAATCACATTTCTAAGCCGCGTGTGCTGCGGCTAACTCTTCCCAAATGCCGACCATGCCATCAGGGTATTTCTAAGCCGCGTGTGCTGCGGCTAACAACTGCAAACTATGACAGAAGCGCATCATAACTTTCTAAGCCGCGTGTGCTGCGGCTAACAGCTAAGCGGCACCGGCTGGACCCTAGATTATTTTCTAAGCCGCGTGTGCTGCGGCTAACGTCATTTCAGTGTCTATTTCAACAACTTCAAATTTCTAAGCCGCGTGTGCTGCGGCTAACAAGGTGCATCTGTTAATTCTGTACCAGCTGCGTTTCTAAGCCGCGTGTGCTGCGGCTAACAGCTGTCCAGTAGTGCCTATGGCAAGGTATTATTTCTAAGCCGCGTGTGCTGCGGCTAACTTTTGTTTACTGATCCGCGCCGTTCTTTAATTTTTCTAAGCCGCGTGTGCTGCGGCTAACGAAGTATTTAACCACTCGTGATACTGAGTTAATTTCTAAGCCGCGTGTGCTGCGGCTAACCATAGCTTGTAATTTATTTTGAATAGCTAACCTTTCTAAGCCGCGTGTGCTGCGGCTAACTCCAGCCAAAGACGGAACAACGGTTCCTTTAATTTCTAAGCCGCGTGTGCTGCGGCTAACGGTTTTAGTTAACTCGGCAGGAATAACAATACTTTCTAAGCCGCGTGTGCTGCGGCTAACAATGAGTCGGCTTCTGGCTGTTGTTCTGTACGTTTCTAAGCCGCGTGTGCTGCGGCTAACATTCTGCACCATCACATAGCTTATTATCTGCATTTCTAAGCCGCGTGTGCTGCGGCTAACAATCTGGCATTACTGTACCAGTGCCTGTTGCATTTCTAAGCCGCGTGTGCTGCGGCTAACATATAAAGTGCGCATAAGCACAACCCTAGTAATTTCTAAGCCGCGTGTGCTGCGGCTAACAACCAGTAAATCTTCTAGCTTCCAACCTGTTGTTTCTAAGCCGCGTGTGCTGCGGCTAACGCTCACAGGCATCATTAACCAGCCTAGCCACTTTTCTAAGCCGCGTGTGCTGCGGCTAACACTGCTTAAGAAAGCCCGTCACACAGAGCAACTTTCTAAGCCGCGTGTGCTGCGGCTAACTTCTAACGTGTTAGCAGCTGCACTACGCAAGTTTTCTAAGCCGCGTGTGCTGCGGCTAACCATTTACCAAAGGCCGCTTTGAGTTTTTACAATTTCTAAGCCGCGTGTGCTGCGGCTAACCCAAGTTCACAATCTAAAGGCGATGGAACATATTTCTAAGCCGCGTGTGCTGCGGCTAACTGTGATGTCGAATCAGTTAATGGTGAGCCTGTTTTCTAAGCCGCGTGTGCTGCGGCTAACTGTACGAGTAGCATTAGGTAAACAATTTGGAATTTCTAAGCCGCGTGTGCTGCGGCTAACATGCAAAAAGCCCTGATTTTAGCCCTGTTACTTTTCTAAGCCGCGTGTGCTGCGGCTAACAATCAACAGTAGCGCCATTCGGGTATAAAAAATTTCTAAGCCGCGTGTGCTGCGGCTAACCATGATTTTAAATGAACAAAGCGAAGAATAACAGCTAATTAGCTTTAATTAGTTCGCTTTACCCATACATTTCCATAGACTTGTAATTAATTGATTAATATGCAAATTTTAAAAGAGCAAAATAAAAGGGTATAAATACCCTTTTATTTTTTTATAACAGATTACCAATGCGGGACTGTCGCTGCGGTGCTTAACCCGTAAGTGCTAAAACTGCCTTGCTGAGGTAACTCTGTTAATTGTTGGTTTATAATTAATGAGAACTCACGATCTCCACTTAAGCTTTTTATTTTAATATATGGTAAGTCTTTTACTATTGGATTTTCATAGTGTGCTTTAGCTTTATCTAAAGATACTTGAGCCTCTTTAGCAAAACGTTGATTCTGCATCTCTTGTGCTTCTGTAAAGCTAATTTCTTTGTTAAGCCTTTTGCTTTCACGCTGCATAAAACGCCGCGTCAATTTTTCCATGTTCATATTTGGCCGGTAGCGTGTTACCTGTAAATACTCACGAACTTGGCTTGGTACTGGTTTAATACTAGTAATGTGTACGTAATCAGCTAATCGGCTTAGCCAATTTGGCAGGTTAAGCTGCTCTAATGCAGCTTGGCTGTATGCAAAAACACGCAGCTTAGTGCCTAAAGCGGCAATAGTTTTACCGTCTTTTTCAAAGCAATGATATTCAGGAAAACTAACGCCAATATCTACCGTTTTATCTGGTTTTTGCTGCTCCACTAATGCTAAATGCAATTGTGTGTACAGTTTGCTCCAAATAAAATACGGCGAGATATCAGGCGTTTTTATGATGGTTATTTCTTGGTACACCTTCATACATTACTCCTTACCACTGGCACCAAATACTCCGCCACGTATTAAAGTTGCCATAACATAGTGCTGTTGTTCTATTTCAGGCTTTTCTGACTTTAAAATCCAGTTATCAAATAGTGAATAAAAGTCTTTCTTTTGTTTTGGCTGGCGAAAAGCTTTGCCCATGGTGGTCACTGCACCATAAGGCTCAGCTGCGATGGGAAATTCGGCATCGTCATACCAATTGTCGATAGTACGGATAGCGTTACCTACTTTTTGCGAGTGCATACCTGCTCTGTCATTCACTTGATATAAAATTTTACTTTTAGTTTTACCCGTATCTAGGATCAGCTCTTGGGACGGGAATACTTCTTGCCCATAACCCACTATGGCTTTAGCTTCTACATATAGAATAATAAACTCTGTACCTAGTAAACCTTTCTCTATTAATGCGGTTAAGGCTTTTATGTTTTCATCATTGTGGTCAAAACTATTAAGGTTGTATTGTTTAGCATCTTTGAACAGTAGTGTCTGTTCACCGCATTTAACACTAACTTGAATTGACTCTGAACCTACCCGGTTACGCCATAGCCAACGTGCATTGGCAATATTAATTGCATAACGCTTAGCAAGTTCAGCTACGCCATGCTCCTCTAAATACTCGGCTACTACTTTAACTAAAGCTTGTTGATAATCTTGATCATTACATACATTGGGCTGGCCGGTAAAAGGTAGAACTTTACAGCTCCATTTAGCTATTAAAGTGTCGTTTTCGGTATCCAATGCGGCTGCATCAACTTTTTGTAGGTTTGCCTTTTCTGTTTCTGCATCTAATTTTGCAACGTCATTAGCGATTGCACTTTTTAGTCGGTTACTAATAGTGCCTCTCACTGACTTTTCTACTATTTTAACTTCACTGACTGGACCATTTTTTTGTTTACTATCAGTTTGCCAAAAAAACGCATCGGAAATGTCTAGGTTACGTTCAAACGCTAAAACTGACGCTGTAGTTAATTTAGTCATAATTAATTCCTTTTTAAGAATGGTTTTGGATCGTTAAATATAAGTTGTTGGTAGTATCATGTTGATAGTGCCAAAAAGCAGTTTTGAGGTTGTCTATTCTATGTGGGAATACCCACTTACCTAAGCTGTATATGGCTTCTACATACTGGCTAGGGTATTCAGGGTTTCTGGCATTTTGCATTACCCCTGGTTCATATAAATCTGATATAGCTTGATAGCCAACAGGTATAGGTACTAGCCAACCACGACCCGTTTTAGCTGACCTAACTTGCCACTGAGTAATACCTTTATCGTCTTGCTCTGGCACATGATGTAAAGCTGATACATCGATAAGTGCATCTAAAGTGGTGGTGTTAGGGTCTATTCTTTGTTGCAACTCAGTTAACTCCAATAAGTCTTTATGGGCATCCATTAATACAAATGCTGGCATAATTAATGGTTTTATCTGGTCAATATCTTCTGGTTGTAAATAAGTAAGAGGTTTAAATTTGGCTAAACCTTGAACACTACCACCAGCTATACGCTGCTGTTGTATCCATTGCCCTGCTAGCGTTAATAATTGCTGTATTTGTTGTTCGGTTAAGCTTTCGTCATCGTCCTCGTCTTCTGTTACTAGCACTTCAACAACTAGACTAACCGTTATATGACATTTACCTTCTTCAATAATTGAGGCCGTTTTACCGTCTTTTTTAATTGGGTTTCGCGTTTGGTTGAAGGTGAAGTCTGCATAAGGTGTAGTTTGATAAATTTGGGGCTGACAATCATGACAGGCAATTAAAACGCCACCTAAACTCAGTTCTGATAGGTTTGTTTGCTGTAGCTTTCTGCTCATTGCATGTACCGCGCCTAAAAATCCGGTAACTGCTGGAAAGCCATAGGTTATGGGACTTGAAATAGTATTAGCATGCTCAACCCTTATTTGTTTAAGAACTAAGTAACCCACAACTACTTTATTTACATTGTTCATTATAAAAATACCCCCTGCCCCTGACGCTGACTTTGGGCAATCATGTCAGCCATTTCTTTTTGCCATTCTTTATTTTCTGCATCAGCAAACTCATGTTTGGCGTGCTTAATTTCTTCTTTTAATCGACCATTTAGCCAATTAGCAAAACGCTTGCTAATGTCTTTACGCCATTCTGTTGTTTCTCGGTCTTTTAAAAACTGCTCTTGGCCTTCAAATTCAGCGCGCATTGGGTCTAACCATAGCTTCTCGCTGTAATCTAAAGCGTAATCAAGGGTCCAACCTGCTCTTTCTGTCTGTTGAATGGTGCTGGCGATAGCTAGTATTTGGTAAAGAAGATCATCTAAAATGGCTTGTCGAGCACTACGAATATTAACATTGTTATAATCTGTTTTAATTAAGCGCGTGAGTGCTTTAAATGTTTCTCGACAACGGTATTCAAGGTTTTTATTAAATATAGTGTCGCTATAAGCTGGAATGTTAAAACTTTTAATTTGCTTAAACTTAGGCGGCAAAGAAGGTAATAAATAGTTTCTTCCTCCTTGCTTGCTCATTAAAGAACTTATATTTTGAGGTTTGGTTCCACCAAGTTGAGTTACTGCAATATCATTAAAGCTTATATAAGGTTTATGCTCTGCTGTTTTTTTATATCGATCATCTCTTGCTTGTTTGTTTTCATCTGAAAACCGAAGATTATTTAATTTCAGATAAAAATTATAAGCTAATACAGATGGATATAATGGTATAACAGTGATGTATTGGTTCGATTCAGGAGTTATTGGCCATAACATCTGTTTATTACGTTCATGCGTAGTTGGTGTATTAATATAATTATTGAGTGCACTAAAAAAAGCTTGTTGGTACTGTACCGATAATTCTTTATCTTCAGAAAAAACATTATTTAAAGATGGATGCTTTGCAATAATCAGATCACTTATCTTTAGCTCCTTTTGCTCATCTACAATCTGACTAAAAAAAGCAGCTAGTGGTAAAGCGGCGGCGTTACCATTAGCATCTATCAAATCAGATTGAATGCTATGTGTACCAAAATACTTATGCGTAACTTGCTTTAAAAAAGTTACATTATCCCCCTTAGCATCTGGGTGTATACCTTTCGAAATATGAGTACCAAAATTCAATTGTTTTGCCATTCTAGTTGCTGCATCTTCCATCCAATTTTCTAATTGATACTTTTGTTTTGCGCTATGCAGTAGCTCATTCAATTCAGCTATTTTGTTTAAGTCTTGTTCTTGCTGCGCTTTTAATAATTGCTTTTGTTCCGCCTCCGTTTTCTTGTCATATTGGCTGGTTAAAAAAGCATTAATAGCTTTCTGGACCTGCTCTTGAGTAATGCTTTCCATTTTTTCTCCTTGTTATTACTTACGCCAAAAACCTAATGTTTCATTGAAGCACCAGCCTTGAACATTATTTTCCAAGTTAACCGTAGCAAATTTTATTGCTAATGAAGTTAGGCTTTTTTCAGGTTGTAAGTTTTGTAATTCAATTAATGCTTCTGATAAGTCGTTGCTTAACCAAGGGCTAATATTAGTGCTAGTATTTTCTAGCTCAGTAACAATAAAGTTTTCATTATTAGTTTTAGCAGTAAAAAGTGTCTGTTTTTTTACTTGCTCACTGTTATAGAAATCAAAGCCACCATCATCATTGGGCAGAATTAGCCAAGCGTCTTGCATTTGACCTGCCCTAAAAGGGCTAATGGTTTGTAAAAATGTATGTGAACGTTGCGATGTGTTTTCGTTATACCAATAGGCATTAACGTAATTGAGCGAGTCGTTATTCATAATGGTTTGCATAACGTGTTGCTCTAAATCTACCAATCGCTTTTCAGGCTCTAGCTTAAGGGGCTTTAAAGCTCTAGGGTTAGCATTGATTTTTTCTAATAATTCTGAAGGCAACAACTGCTGCATGTCATGGCTTTGCAATAAGTGTTGTTTACTTTCAAAGCCGGGCCGGATAAAAACAGGCTGGTCTATTTTATGGTTTAACTTCATACTTCTTATGTTGTATTGCATGATGGCGATATTAGGTTGCTCAGCCACTTTATTTGGCCTATGTCGCCAAACTCTACCTGCTAGTTGAATAATAGAGCGCATGGACGAAGGCTCAACTATTGCCCAATCATAATCATGATCACGACCCACTTCCGCAACTGGTGTCGCCATAACTATAAAAATATGATTTTGAGCACTGCTGGCTTTAATTGCTGCTTTTACTTCAGGATGCGATAGAAGCAACTCTGGTTGTTCTTCTTTTCGTTTTAACACTCTGTCTAGTTTTTGTTCTAAGTTGTTCCGCAGTAGTAAAAGCTGTTTAGCGTGATAACAGCAAAGGTGGATATGCGTATTACTTTCAAAATCTTGTTTGGTATACATTGCCTTAGCTAAGCCAATAATATTATCGATGTTGGCAATTCTAATTAAGCCTATACTTACCTTTTTATTGTCCTTTGCTAAATGATATTGCTGATGAAACTCAAAGGCTTGTTTAAGTAAGCAGTCTGATAACTCTTGATAAAACTTTGGCTTTTTTTCTTGGCTAAAACTTAATGTAATAGGCAGTATTTTTGCTTTACGTTGCGTTGGTTGTTTATTTAAGTATTCAGCACGTTTTTTAGTGAATGCCAAATGTTGCTCATTAAATAATGGCGGGGCTGATGTTTGTGTAGCTTGGCAACGGTTTTCATCAAACCATGCACAAACAATTTGTGGTGCGGCTTTGTTTTGGCTTTGATTATATAGCTCACGACCTGCTTTATAAGCTTTAAATAAACCAGCTATTAAATCGGGCGGTAAAGTTGCTGATGACAATAAAACTTTTGCACCAAATAACCCTGCTAGATGGACCAGTCTCGCTAAGGCGGGTAAATCTTCATGGTTAAAATCATCTGGCTCATCTAATACTAAATCACTTGATAACAAGCGCAGCATAGGCGCAATGTATTTACCTCCCCGCTTACACTCACTGGCTTGAATAATATGATCGACAGTACAACTCACAATAGGCGCAGCTAATAATGCTTTGGCACTTGGGTTTTCAATTACAGTACCTAAACCTAGCTCATTTAAAACTTCTAAATTGATATCCCCATCAACCCATTCATATAAAAGTTCTTCTACTGACTCACTGCCAAACTTTTCAGACTCATCATATTCCTTTTGCTCACTTTGTAATTCAAATAATGCTTTATGAGCGCCACCAACTAATACCGCTAACTGATCATTATCTAAACCTAAATCCTGACGAAAGCTCTGCCCTGTTTGCAAGGTTAATATACGAAGACCTAAAGCTATGGTAAATCGAGCACCTTTAGCAGGATCTGATAAAGCATACATAATACGTGCATTACCAATGGTTTTGCCGCAACCGGTTGAGGCCATGTTAACGCCAAAAAAACCGTTTTCATCGCTTGCTTTTTGTTGTGTTAACGCTAAATCATAGCCCTTATTCTGCCATTTAAACCGTTCAATATTGGTATGTTTTTGTAGCGTCTGCTGTTGCTGTATTCGTGGTAGAACTTCAGCAATTACAGGTATCTGCCTAGCAAATACAGCAGTGAATTTAGCAACTCCTAATAAATGTTCATCAAGCGGCTGCTTGACTTCTCCGGTTTTTCTATCTGTATTAGCTGCTAAGCCTGTAAATTTATTAGTTATTTTAATTCTTCTTCTATCATCCTTTTCTAAACTCGAATAGTTATGATCACCCAGCATTAAACTTAATCTTGATAGGTGTAATAATAAAGGATTAGCTATTACTTGTTGCATATCACTTAATTGCATTAATGCAGTATTAGCTAATGCTTTTGTAGCCCAACGCTTAATTCCTGATTGCCAATCTGGACTTTTAATAACAGGGTTGTCCATTTTCCAAAAGCTGTTATTACGTGTTCTTTCGCATTTTTCTGCTGCTTCTTGATTTCTCACCCAGTAATCACTAGCTTTCAACTTCTTATAAAATGATCCCTGTGAACGCTTTAATTTTTTATCGCCGGTTTTGATCTGCTCTTTGGCTTTTACATCATAGAATGCTTTATCTAAAGGCGGTAAACGATGATGGCTAACAATTAACCAAGCTAGCCATTGCATTAATGGAGGTAAGTTCTCTAAATCAGCGTTATCTTTCTCAGTACCTTGTAGTACAGTACTTTGAAAAGTATTTTGCAGTAGATATTGTTTTATATTAATAAATCGCTCTAAACATTCTCTATCTGTCTGACAATCTTTCACTAGCCAAATAAAAAGTTTTAATGATAGCCACTCATGTCGATATGGATCAGCCTGTTTAGCACTTTCAAATAGCTTGCTCTGAAATCCAAGAGTAGACTTTCCTAAGTCATGCATTAAAGCTGCTAGTGTTGCCATTATTTGTATACTGGGTGCATATATCCAATTACTTTCCCATTCGTTATGTAACAAATTTTTTTTTGTTGAGTTTACAGGCACTATTCCTTCATGATTAAAGGCACTTCTTCTACCCACTACCCAAAGTAGCTGGCTGCGTGATCTAGAACGGATCCAGTGGCAGCTGACAGCTGTGCTGCGACTGGCGGTTTGCCTAAGCATTTTTTTTACGGTTAATAAGCCGTCTTCGGTTATTAAGGTTTGCCAGGTGTTATCGCCAATGCGGTTGGCAAAAGCATCTAGCACGCGACGGGTCTTTTTTAAGGCGTTTTTTTCACACTGTGATACAAAGGTTACCATCATAGATTTTGTGCCTCTATTTGCTCGGCACTGTAATCTTGTAGGGCAATATTTTTTACCGTGTTAAACATAAAATCTAATGCTTTGTGATCAGTAAAGGCTTGTAATACTTGCTGGCGAAATTCTTGTTCGGTGGCGTTTTCTTTAGCGCAGATAAAGGCCCAAGGTAAAACTATGGCGTCTTTTATTAAGTCGGCAGCATCAAATACTAAAGCGCCTCGGCGGCTTTTACCGTGCATTACCGCAAAACCATGCGGTATGCCTAATACCCATAGGCAACTAGCTGCCAAACCATAGGCTAAGTAATTACCATGGTTTAAAAAGTCATTCGCTTTGTCGCTACTTTGATGTTGGCGGGTAAAGTCTTTTAACTGAGTATTATTGGCGGCGTATTTGTATAGCACTTTAGTAAGTTGTGCTTCTGTTAACAATAAGTCTGACGGCTTAGTTGCGTTGGTGGTTCTGCTGTGAAATGTCTCTAATGCAGCTTGAATAGCAGTATCAGTAAAGTTAAAACCTTCTGTTTTAAGATCTCGATCTTTTTGCCATGTTTTCTCAATATAGTGAATTCTAGCTTGTTGGAATAACTTAGCAGCTTGCAAGCGCTTGTTGTCATCAAACCAAAATTGTAACCAACCATGTAAGTATTCTGTTGGCCTATATTCACTTTGTGGTGTAAACCACTCAACTTCGCAAGCCATATATAAAGGTGTGCCACCACCGCCACAAAAACCAACCAACACACCTGCTTGGGCCAACATTCGCATAGCGGCTTGAGTAATAGAGGTGCCATTACCTAGTAATAAAACTGTGGTGTTAGCGATGGGGATATTAAAGTACTGGTTTTCGTTTTTTGCCTCGGTAAGGTATAAAACACGGCCATCTTTTTGCATTACCCTACAATATTCAAGATAAAACAAATTAGCGCGCTTGGAATGCAAAATTGTTTTTAAATCTGAAGGAGCCAAGTTATCCATAGGTTAGTCCTAACAATATTCCCTATTAGGGCTACTAATGTAAACAAAACACTACTTTTAGCAATACTGTATAAATAAACACACTCTTTTAAGTATACAGCTTCTTTTTCAACTATTTATTTGTCATGAACTATTTGCATTGAACTTAAAAGACCATGTTATATAAGTCAGGTATACATAAAAAAATAGCGCCATTAGGCGCTATTTTTCATCCAGCTTGGTGTTGCATAGTTATTAAATATACTCTACCGCGCTTATCTCATATTCTACTACGCCATTAGGTGTGGTGATATTGGCAACATCATCAACTGATTTACCAATTAAACCACGGGCTATAGGTGAATTCACCGATATTAGGTTATTTTTAATACTGGCTTCATCATCACCGACAATGCGATAAGTAACTTCTTGATCTGTTTCTAAATTAACAATAGTTACTGTAGCACCAAAGATAACTTTGCCAGTATTTTTCATTTTACTAATGTCAATTACTTGCGCATTAGATAACTTAGCTTCAATATCTTGAATTCTACCTTCGCAAAAACCTTGCTGCTCACGAGCTGCATGGTATTCCGCGTTTTCTTTTAAATCGCCATGCTCACGCGCAGTTGCTATTGCTTGAATAATAGCCGGTCTTTTTACTGACTTTAATTCATGCAATTCATTACGCAAATTTTCTGCGCCCTGCACCGTCATTGGGATCTGACTCATGCGTTCACTCTCTTATGTAGTTCTTGTACCGACACAACACTTTCAAACGCGCTGGCTGCACTGGATTCTACAGTGGCAAAGGCGGCATTAAGTGTTGTGGTGTAGTTAGCTTTATATTGCAAGGTACCACGGCGAATTGCTTTTGAGTCTTCTATCGCTTTACGGCCTTCTGTTGTGTTTACAACATAGCTGTATTCGCCGTTTTTAATTCTATCAAGAATATGTGGACGGCCTTCAGAAACTTTATTTACCGTACGACATTCGATACCTGCTGCTTGTAATGCTTTAGCTGTACCACCAGTTGCATCTAGCGTGAAGCCTTTAGCAACCATTAGCTTAGCTAAATCTATCATTCGCACTTTATCGCTGTCGCGTACCGAAAGCAAGGCTCTACCACCCGTTGGGATATTACAGCTTGAACCTAACTGTCCTTTAGAGTAAGCCATACTAAAGGTTTCGCCCACACCCATTACTTCACCGGTAGAACGCATCTCAGGGCCTAAAATAGGGTCAACACCTGGGAATTTATTAAACGGGATCACCACTTCTTTTACTGAGAAGTAAGGCGGGATAATTTCTTTAGTGATGCCTTGCGATGCTAATGATTGACCAACCATACAGCGCGCACCTACTTTAGCGATTGCTACGCCTGTTGCTTTAGAAACAAAAGGTATAGTCCGGGCAGCACGAGGGTTTACTTCAATTAAATAAACTTCGTTATTCTTTACCGCAAACTGGGTATTCATTAAGCCAACAACGCCAAGCTCAAGTGCTAATTTGCGTACTTGGTCACGCATAACATCTTGAATTTCAGCCGACAAGGTATGAGGAGGTAATGAACAGGCTGAGTCACCTGAGTGAACACCCGCTTGCTCGATATGCTCCATAATGCCGCCAATTACAACCTCGGTACCATCACAGATGGCGTCGATATCTACTTCAATAGCGTCGTCTAAGAAGTTATCTAATAGCACCGGTGAATCGTTAGATACGCTTACAGCATCGGTCATATAACGACGTAAGTCTTGTTCGTCATAAACAATTTCCATCGCTCGACCACCTAGTACATAAGATGGGCGTACAACCATTGGGAAACCGATGTCAGCAGCGGTATTAATTGCTTCTTCAATGCTGGTTACTGTTGCATTTTTTGGCTGTTTTAAGCCTAAACGTACTACAGCTTGCTGGAAACGTTCGCGATCTTCAGCGCGGTCTATCGCATCAGGAGAAGTACCTACAATTGGCACACCATTAGCTTCTAAAGCACGCGCTAATTTTAATGGTGTTTGCCCACCATATTGAACGATAACGCCTTTTGGCTTCTCTTTAGCAACGATTTCTAATACATCTTCTAAAGTGATTGGCTCAAAGTATAAACGATCAGAAGTATCATAATCTGTTGAAACCGTTTCTGGGTTACAGTTGATCATAATGGTTTCATAACCATCTTCGCGTAAAGCTAAAGCTGCATGTACACAGCAATAGTCAAACTCGATGCCTTGACCAATACGGTTTGGGCCACCGCCGATAATCATAATTTTATCGCGATCCGTTGGGGCTGCTTCACACTCTTCATCATAAGTGGAATACATATAAGCAGTATTAGAAGCAAACTCTGCCGCACAGGTATCAACCCGTTTATAAACAGGGTGAATATCAAAGCTATGACGCTTTTTGCGCACTTCATTTTCGCTTACGCCTAATACATCGGCTATGCGTTTATCAGAAAAACCTTTGCGTTTTAAGCGAGCAATAGCGTCTTTATCTAGGCCAGCAAAACCGGCTGCGCATAAAGCTTGTTCTTCTTTAATTAAGTCTTCAATTTGCACT
Organism: Rheinheimera sp. WS51; assembly: GCF_050936095.1. Classification (NCBI taxonomy): domain Bacteria; kingdom Pseudomonadati; phylum Pseudomonadota; class Gammaproteobacteria; order Chromatiales; family Chromatiaceae; genus Rheinheimera; species Rheinheimera sp. WS51. The sequence goes on along the minus strand of NZ_JBOTRC010000003.1, from coordinate 178,240 downwards.
AAGAACCAAGGGTCTATCTTAGTTAATGCGAAGATATCGTCAATTGACATGCCAAAGCGGAATGCATCACCGATATACCAAATGCGCTCGGCACCGGGCTCTTTTAATTCACGAACAATAGTGTCTTTAACATTTGCTGCAGTTAAATCAACAATAGGATCTAAACCTGACATGCCAGTTTCTAAGCTGCGTAGCGCTTTTTGCAGTGACTCTTGTTGATTACGGCCAATTGACATCACTTCACCCACCGATTTCATCTGTGTGGTTAAACGATCATTAGCGCCAGCGAATTTTTCAAAGTTAAAGCGTGGAATTTTCGTTACAACATAATCGATACTTGGCTCGAATGACGCAGGAGTTATGCCGCCGGTAATATCATTGGCTAATTCGTCTAAAGTGAAGCCTACCGCTAATTTTGCAGCAACTTTAGCAATAGGGAAACCCGTTGCTTTAGAGGCTAACGCCGATGAACGAGATACCCGTGGGTTCATCTCAATGATCACCATACGGCCATCTTCTGGATTAATACCAAACTGAACGTTAGAGCCACCTGTTTCAACACCAATTTCACGTAATACTGCTAACGAAGCATTACGCATAATTTGATATTCTTTATCAGTTAAGGTTTGTGCCGGCGCCACGGTGATAGAGTCACCCGTATGCACGCCCATAGGATCGAAGTTTTCAATAGAACAAACAATAATACAGTTATCGTTTTTGTCTCGAACCACTTCCATTTCATATTCTTTCCAACCAATTAATGATTCATCTATCAATAATTCTTTGGTGGGTGATAGGGCTAAACCGTTTTCACAAATATCTTCAAACTCTTCACGGTTGTAAGCTATACCACCGCCAGAGCCACCCATTGTAAATGAAGGGCGAATAATACAAGGGAAGCCAATTTCTTCTAGCACTTCAAAGGCTTCTTCCATTGAATGGGCTAAGCCAGCGCGTGGGCATGATAAACCGATAGAGCGCATTGCTTTATCAAAGCGGCTGCGATCTTCCGCTTTATCAATGGCGTCGGCAGTGGCGCCAATCATTTCAACATTGTACTTAGCTAAAACGCCATGACGCTCTAAGTCTAAGGCACAATTAAGTGCAGTTTGTCCGCCCATAGTAGGTAAAACAGCACAAGGGCGTTCTTTTTCAATAATTTTTTCTACCACTTTCCAGTGAATTGGCTCAATGTAAGTTGCATCGGCCATTTCTGGATCGGTCATAATTGTCGCTGGGTTAGAGTTAACTAGAATAACTCTATAGCCTTCTTCTCTTAAGGCTTTACAGGCTTGAGCGCCTGAATAGTCAAACTCACAAGCTTGACCTATTACGATAGGGCCAGCGCCTAAGATTAGAATACTTTTTAAATCGGTACGTTTTGGCATTGCGTCTGAGTCTCCGTAATTCGTGTTGGCTTAGGCTGATTTACGCATCAGCGCAATAAAGTGGTCGAACAGCTCAGCGGCTTCGTAGGGCCCAGGGCTAGCTTCAGGGTGGCCCTGGAAACTAAATGCCGGTTTATCTGTGCGCTCTAAGCCTTGCAAAGTGCCATCAAATAACGATTTATGTGTCATACGTAATGTATCTGGCAACGTAGTTTCATCAACAGCAAAACCGTGGTTTTGCGCAGTAATCATAACCTTTTTAGTTGCTAAGGTTTGTACTGGATGGTTAGCACCATGATGGCCAAACTTCATTTTTAGTGTGCTAGCACCGCTGGCTAATGCTAATAGCTGATGGCCCAAGCAAATACCAAAAATGGGAATATCGGTGGTCAAGAAGGTTTTAATGGCTTCTATAGCATAATCACAAGGTGCTGGATCGCCAGGACCATTAGATAAAAAGATACCATCCGGATTCATAGCTAAAACATCGGCGGCCGGTGTTTGCGCAGGTACTACGGTAACCTTACAACCGCGCTGGGCCAATGAACGTAAAATATTACGTTTTACACCAAAGTCATAAGCGACAACATGGAACTCACCGCTATTTTCTAAATTAAAACCTGCGCCAAGTGTCCAAACGCCTTCTGTCCATGTATAAGTTTCTTTAGTACTAACAACTTTAGCTAAGTCCATGCCATTTAAGCCGCCGAAGTCTTTTGCTAATTGCAATGCTTTGGCTTCATCAAGATCATCACCCGCCATAATACAACCGTTTTGCGCACCCTTTTCTCGCAAGATTCGGGTTAGTTTACGGGTATCAATATCAGCGATACCAAGAATATTGTGCGCACTAAGATAATCAGTTAACGATTGTTGATTACGGAAGTTACTACAAAGTAGAGGTAAGTCTCTAATAATTAAACCTTTAACCCAAACCTGACTAGATTCTTCATCTTCAGAGTTGGTGCCGGTATTGCCGATATGTGGATAAGTAAGTGTGACGATTTGTTCTGCATACGAGGGATCAGTTAGTATTTCTTGATACCCCGTCATTGAAGTATTAAACACTACCTCTCCAACAGAAACTCCTTTAGCGCCAATGGCTGTACCGCGAAATACGGTGCCGTCTTCCAGTACGAGCAGGGCGGACTTAGACAAAATAACCTCCAAACAGCAAAAAACGGGCTTAAACACGATTAAGGTTTAGCACCCGTTTTGACCCAAAATATGATACCCGAATTTGCCTTAGGCAAACCTGTCTACTTTAGCCGATTTTCAGTTTTTTTTCTATGCTTTTTTTGCTTTTATTGAAAATGCAGGCTTTGCTAATATTTATTCACTGAAGTCTGCATAAACTCATTATAAATCAGTTAAACCCAGCACTTGTTGCATAGAATAAAGTCCGGGCTGTTTATTTTTCAACCAGGCAGCAGCGCGCATGGCACCTTGGGCAAAGGTCTGTCGGCTTGATGCTTTGTGAGTTATTTCCAGTCTTTCACCCAGATCTGCAAATAATACGGTGTGATCACCAATAATGTCGCCACCACGAATGGTGGAAAAACCGATGCTTTGTTGTTCACGCTCTGTCGTTTCACCTTCTCGGCCATACACAGCAACATCGCTTAAATTTCGCCCTAAACTATCCGCTATGGTGTTGCCTATTGCAAGTGCGGTACCTGAAGGGGCATCTTTTTTAAAGCGATGATGGGCTTCTATAATTTCAATATCGGCTGTATTACCCATTACACTGGCCGCTTTTTTAGCCAGATGCAGTAATAAATTAACGCCGACACTCATATTCGGTGCCCAGACTATAGGGATAAACTGACTTGCCTGTTGTAGCTGAGCATACTGAGCATCAGTTAGGCCTGTAACGCCTATGACCATTGCTTTTTTATGCGCAACAGCAAGTTGCAAATGGTTTAGCATTGGCTCGGGTAACGTGAAATCAAGCCATATATCCGCTTGTTGAATGCTAGCGGCATTTACTTCGGTAACTGGTAGGGCTAACTTAGCACAACCGGCTATCTCACCGGCATCAAGGCCTAACAAGGCTGAGCCTTTGCGCACTGTGGCCGCAGTTAAATTTAATTGTTGTTGCTGTGCAACATTAATTAATGCTCGGCCCATACGACCATTAGCGCCAAAAACTCCAAGAGCGGGCATAGTATTACCTTGAATGTTATTAATAATTAACGGCATTAGAGCAAATGCCGTTACCAGTATAAAGCAGAATATTAAAGGGCATATTGTAATATTTGCCGACTCACCTCAGGGGTGATATCAGCATGCTCACCTAGCTTAACCATATTATGCTCGGTTAACTTGGCAACCACAGTATCAATGGCTTCACTATTCAGGCCATAATCGGCTAACTGAGTAGGCACGCCCATTTTCTGGAAAAATGCTTGGGTTAAGGCAATGGCTTGATCAATAACCTCTTCTTCATCCGCTGAGGTTAACTGCCATACTCTACGGCCATATTGCAGCAGCTTTTGCCGTTTTTGTTGCCTTTTATGTTGTAATAAAGCAGGTAATACAACCGCTAAAGTTTGCGCATGATCTAAACCATAACAGGCGGTAAGTTCATGGCCAATCATATGGGTTGCCCAATCTTGGGGTACCCCTTTACCTATTAAGCCATTTAGTGCCATTGTTGCCGCCCACATAATATTGGCGCGCACATTGTAATTCTCAGGTTCAGTTAACGCCAATGGCCCTTGCTCTATAAGTGTTTGTAACAGGCCTTCTGCAAAACGATCTTGAACACACGCATTAACCGGATAGGTTAAATATTGTTCTATGACATGGATAAAAGCATCTACCACACCATTAGCCACTTGTTTAGTTGGTAAGCTAAAGGTGACGCTTGGATCTAAAATAGCAAACTGGGGATAGACTAAGGGGCTAGAAAAACCTAGTTTTTGTTTTGTTTCATAACGGGTTACAACAGAGTTGCCGTTACTTTCACTTCCGGTTGCTGGTAAAGTTAAGACACAACCTAGTGCAATCGCAGAAGTAACTTCGGCCCCCTCGGCTAAAATCTGCCACGCATCGCCTGCAAAAACAGCCGCTGCGGCAATAAATTTAGCGCCATCTATCACGCTGCCACCGCCTACAGCTAACAGAAAATCAATTTTTTCACGACGTACTAAATCAGCCGCTTGCATTAAGGTTTCAAAACTTGGGTTTGGCTCAATGCCTGAAAATTCCTGCCAATCAAAATTGGCTAATGCTGCTGTCACTTGCTGATAAACGCCATTACGTTTAATAGAGCCTGCACCGTATAACAATAACACCTTGCTGTCGGGCGGAATATTGTCATTTAGTGCGGCTATTTGATCTTGGCCAAAAATAATTTTGGTTGGGTTTTGAAAGCTAAAATTAAACATAACATTATCTCTTAAATTGCAGCTGTTATTAATAACATTGACTACTGTATATTAATTAAGATAAAGCAATTCAAGACTAAGTAATGCTAACTGCGCTCAACGGCAATTGTCATCAGTTAATTAGCCATTATCAGCATAGATTTGTTTCACTGTTTGCTCTAGTTTTTCCGCCGTTACAGCTGCGCCGGGTATGGCTTGAATTGCTTCTAATTCTATTGTTGACCAAAAACGACCTTTAAATTTAAAGGCGCCGTTTCCTTGATGACTAAAAAACGATCCCCATAAACCTTTTAAGGCCATAGGCACAACAGGCACTGGGCTTTCTTTTAATATGCGCTCTACACCAGGACGAAAGCTGTCAATGGCACCATCTTTGGTTAAACGCCCTTCTGGGAATATACAGACCAAATTCCCCATGGCCAGCTCTTGTTTAATCGTAGCAAAAGCAGCTTCATGCACCTGTTCATTACGCTGCTTACTGCAAATAGGAATGGTTTTGGCCGCTTTAAACACTTTGTTCGCAACCGGTAAGTCGTAAATGGCTTTTTCCATTACAAACCGTACTGGCCGTCTTACTGCCCCGGCTATTAATAAGGCATCAACATAACTCACATGGTTTGCCACTAAAACCGCAGCGCCATCATCAGGAATATGCTCTAGACCTTTTTTATTTACTCTGTACATACTATGGCTAAGTAAATAAATAATAAAACGCCAGACAAATTCTGGCATTTGATAATAAACATAAAAGGCCACTACAAAATTCATTATCGCCAGAATAAGAAAATATTCGCTAATGGAAATTTGCAGTACAGATAAAAAGAAAATACCGGCTACAGCGCTGGCAACCATAAATAATGCATTAAAAATATTATTCGCCGCAATAACACGGGCACGTTGATTCGACTGAGCACGTTGCTGCAATAACGCATACAAGGGCACAATAAATAAACCACCAAAAACACCTATTAGGCTTAAATCAATAAGTAACCACCAGCCATGAGCGGTAGCAAAAAACTGACTTAAGTTTACTAAACTGGTCGGGGCCTGTGATGGGCTACTTATATATAAAGCGATACCAAACAGAGTTAACCCAGCAGAGCCAATAGGAACTATCCCAAGCTCAACTTTGTCGCCAGATAAGCGCTCGCAAAGCATAGAGCCAATACCCACTCCCATGGAAAACGCGACAAGTAATGCCGTGACGACGGTATTGTCGCCGCCTAATACTGTTTTAGTGTAGTTAGGAAATTGAGTTAGATAACTGGCGCCTAAAAACCAAAACCAGCTAATAGCCATAATTGATAGATATAAGTTGCGATTGCTATAGCTAATGCTGATGGCTGTTTTAGTTTGCTGCCAAGGCGAAAACTGAAATGGTTGCGCTGCCGTTACTTTGCCTACATCGGGAATATGCCGACTTGCCAAATAACCTAAAACCGAAAATAAAATAATCACAGCCGCCACCCATAGCGGTGCTTGTGTAAAGCCAACGATCAAGCCGCCCACTACGGTGCCAAGTAAAATAGCAACAAAAGTGCCCATTTCTACCCATGCATTACCCGCTAGCAATTCTTTATCAGACAGCAACTGTGGCAAAATAGCGTATTTCACTGGGCCAAAAAATGCCGACTGGCTGCCCATTAAGAATAATAATCCGAGTAAAAGTAAATATTGCTGAAAATAAAACGCTGCCGCGGCCGCTAACATTAAAGCAATTTCTATCAGCTTTAAGCGGCGGATTAACCGCGTTTTACAACTGGCATCAGCCAAGGCTCCAGCGGTAGCTGAAAACAGTAAAAAAGGTAATATAAACAAGCCTGCTGCTAAATTCATTGTAACATCAGTCGGCCAAGGCAAGGCGTTAGCAGCGGTAAAGGCTAGCATTAACATTAAGGCATTTTTAAACACATTATCATTAAAAGCGCCTAGTGCTTGCGTTAAAAAAAACGGTAAAAACCGTTTTGACACCATAATTTTCTGCCCTGACATCCCAACTCCATTAACAATGTGCTTAACTAGTTACCGCTGTGCAGCATAATAAAATCCTTAGCACAGCGCCAGCTATTAGATCGATAGCATTGCAGTTGACAGGACATCTAGCCGTCTATATATTGCGTTAGTTACTCTATATCGCTGCGCTAAATTTGACTTATTAAAGGGCTCGCTATGACCACATCTTATACCCATCCTGTTGGCGCTAAGCGCTCTTTAGTGCCACTGCTGGTTTTTATTATTTTATTTCTAGGTACCGGCTTATATTTACAAAGCCAAGATGTAGCTTATGCCTTTTATCAACTGCCTGGCCATGTAGCGATTATTCCGGCGTTAATGTTAGCGGTTTACTTTCATAGAGCGCCGTTAACCGAATCAATTGATGTCATGATCAAAGGCGCGAGCAATCAGAATATTATTACCATGTGTATTATTTATTTGCTTGCCGGTGCTTTTGCTAGCGTCGCTACTGCCACTGGAGGCGTCGATGCCGCAGTCAATGCCGGTTTAAGCCTCGTTTCAGCCGACTGGCTACTACCGGGGTTATTTATTATTGCCGCTGTTATAGCTACGGCTATGGGTACGTCTATGGGAACCATTGCTGCATTAGCGCCTATCGCCGTGACTTTAGCGAATCAAGCCAGTTTAGAACCCGCACTTGTCGCTGGGGTATTATTAAGCGGTGCCATGTTTGGCGATAATTTATCTATTATTTCAGACACCACTATTGCCTCAACTCGTACCCAAGGCGCTAAGATGTCGGATAAATTTAAAGAAAATATAAAAATAGCTTTACCGGCCGCTATTATCACCTTTGTTCTGTATATCTTCTTATCGTCAGATGGCGCTGTTATTAGCCAACAAGCCATTAATTGGACCGGTATACTGCCCTATGCCGCTATTTTAATGTTAGCGGTTATGGGCCTTAATGTATTTGTCGTGTTAGTGCTAGGTGTGCTTTTAGCTGCAGCACAAGGCGCTTTATTTGCCGATTACAATATCGGCAAACTAGGTAAAGACATTGCTAGCGGCTTTGCTAATGTGCAAGAGATTTTCATTTTAGCAATGTTAGTCAGTGCGTTAAGTGAGTTTATTAAGCAGCAAGGCGGTTTACAGTGGATAGCCTCTGGCATTCAGTTTTTGGCTTCTAAGCTGAAGCTAGCAGGTAATAAAGCACAACAACTGGCCATTGCCGCTTTAGCCTTTAGTAGTAACCTCTGTATTGCTAATAACACTGTTGCCATTGTTTTAACTGGCGATCTTAGTAAAAACCTGGCCGAAAAACACCAAATAAGCCCCAAACGTAGTGCCAGTTTATTAGATATCTTTGCCTGTATTAGTCAGGGCTTAGTGCCTTATGGCGCACAAGCGCTATTGCTCGGGGCCAGTTTTGGCTTATCACCTTGGCACGTTATTAGCCAAAGCTATTATTGTGTGATTTTATTAGTCGTGGCTATTGCCGTTATACTGTTACGCTCTTCAGCCCAAAGCAAGTCATCTGTTAGTTACGCTTAGTGTTAATGACCAAATACACGGGTTAACCAGTTTCTGCTTAACGCAATAGGTTTAGCTAGAGTGTGATAAAGCAAAATTTGCCAGCGCATCTTTAAATTATGCCCTCGAACAAACCAAATCTGCCTAGCTAGCCATGCTTCAAATGACGAGCCCTGTAACATTAACAGCACCAGTTTACAGACAAAAGATTGTGCTTTGACTGGGGCTGTAATCAGTACACTTTGTGCAGCTTTATTATTAAATAACTTAGCTAGCACCCAACAGGCATTGATCACAGCAGGCTGTACTGCCATCAGCCTAGCTTGCTCGATTAACAGCTTAAGTTGCTGTTGCTCTGCAACATCTAGTAGCAAATCATTTAAATCAATCACATCTTTTAGCAGTTTATGGCTTTCTTCTTGGTAAAATAAATGTACCGCAGCATGAATAAATAAATGTGCAGACATAGGCACTTTAAATACAGAACCATCTATAGTGTTCGCATGCGTAAAAATAGGCGCGATATCAATTTTTTTTGCCGATGCAGTTGGATAAATATGGTGATGTAAATCTATCACAGTACCGCGTTGATAATGCTGTAATGGCGGGTTTTGATGTGACCAATTAAGATAATAATCACGATCATAATCAGTAATAGTTCCTTCGGAAAAACCACTAAAAAACAATTTATCTCTGATCTGCTTAACTCGCTCTACAGGCACCAGAATATCGATATCTGCAAAAAGCCTTCCCATACTAACAGGCAAGGCTAAAGCTCGGTAGGCTGCCCCTTTAAGCAAGATGCAGGGACACTTTGCATCAGAAAACAGTGACTCTAATTGCTGCAGCTCGAAATATAACGAATGCTGCTGCTTTTTTGCATAAATCGCGGCTGATTTGCCATGTAAGCGTACTTGATCCGGCACCTGCTCAAGAAGTGCCTTTTGTTGTAATAGATAATAAAATCTTGCTGTTAAACCATGCTCTCTGGCTTGTTGTAAAAATAAAGTCCAGTCTCGCGCAGTCGCATGTTGAATAAAGTCAGTCGGATTTGTGAAAAAACATAATACAGGCTGATTTAGCATAATTGTTCTAACTCATTCAGGGCCTGTTTAATATCCGCATATTCTAATCTGAATGCGCTAATTTGCTGACATAACTGTCCTAACGCATTAAAACCTTGCTCTGCTAACACCGCGTAATTAAATGAATTGTTTGCTAAATGCATAAATGCGTCAGCCTGAGACATTTTGCTCAATTGTAGGTCTGTTTGCTCGGCATTATATTGAGGAAAAACCACCCAAGTTGCGTGCGCTGTTTTTTGGTAACTACACCAACTAGCTTGACTAGGTAATAAATACCCCACAGTGCCCTTAGTGGTACCTGTGGTAATTTGTTTAATATTGGCTTCTGGATACCAAGACTGTACTAAGTCTAGAGATTGATTCTTTAAACTTACCGGCCTAACAAAAGGCACTATTAAGCCATTTTCTAAGTCAACTAAACACATCTCGTCAGATAATAAACGCCAACCTTCTAACATCAGAGCAGCACATAAAGTACTTTTTCCTGCCCCAGGTGGAGCGGGCATAATTAACGCTTTACCTTGTTTTTCTAATACAGCAGCATGGATTGCTAAGTACTGATGCTGATATGAGGCAATACACCAATTAAGCCCCCATTCGAATACCGGGACTAATTGTCCTGGGTCCGTCATACGAAAGTGTTGTTGGCCAGCAGAGATATGATAAGGTCTGCCCCAACCTGCCCATTTGCGTTGAACATTAAGGCAAAAATCATAAATACAATTCGGCTTAGGTTTAGCGATAAAGTCTAAAGGATAGAGTTCTGTTAAAGCAGTAAATAACTGACGACTTTGATTAGATACGAGTACTGAAAATGGGGCTGTGTGAATAGCAAACTCAGTCAAGACTCGACTCCACAGGATCAAGATCAACGGCTGTATCTATACAGGTAGTATGATCTAGTAATGAAAAAAGCACCCTGCTTTTATCTGCAAAAGTTATACCTGTGGCAGATAATTGTTGAGTGCTTTGATCTGTATTTTGCTGGATTAACCAAGCAGCGTAGCCAAGGTACTCATCCATTATTTTAAGTTTTACCGTCTATATAATACACCAGCAATGCATCTAACTGCTGTTTTTGTGCTGTAGTAACTGAATTTAAATACGCATTAACAATTTCATATGGTTCAGGGAAATTACTACTTTGCCCCGTTTCTTGATAATATAACGAATGTAAAAAAGCAGCTGTTATATTACGTAAAAGTGAATTAGATTTTTTTAAATTCACCGCCTCATCCAATGTACCAGTGAAGCTACCATCAAAAACATCACTAAATTTGGTATCTTGATATATTTTGATGCCATTCCACTGTTTAGACCAAGCAGCAATAGTTATATGCTTTGGTTTATAAAAGTAACCGCCTTTGCCACCTGCCACTAAGGTAGAAACATTATCAAAGTAGCGTTTTGCACTGCCGTGAGAATCTAAACCCTGTTTACATGCCTCATACTTTTCAGGCTGAACAGATTGCATTTGTGATGCATTTTCACTGAGAGAGCAATTAAGTGTACTGGTGCCCCAAGCCGCTTTGCTTTTTAATGTAAGCAGTACAGGCAAGCTACCAATGCCTACATGTAATAAAAATTTACGACGGCTAGCTTGAGTCGATTTAACTTCCTTATTATCAATAGGTTCCATAATCTCATCCTAAAGCTTACAACATTGTCATATTAATATTTAAGCAAGAATTAGACCATCAAGCTAAGCAACTGATTATATTGATGGTCTATAAAACTCATTAACACTTAGCGTTAAAAGTGTAAAACAAGCTGACAGCTATTATAAACGACACTGAGGTAATGCAGCCCTAGCCTTACGCTCGTTATAGCTCTTCATTGCCACGGGTAATTCTTTTCGGATTGCAGTTATTCTATTTTCTGGTAACGGATGCGTTGATAAAATTTCTATTGAACCTCCGCCCCCGGCTGCCGCCATGTTTTGCCATAAATTAACAGCTTGTCTTGGTTCAAAGCCAGCTTTAGCCATTAAATCTAACCCTATAATATCAGCTTCGGTTTCATGAGCTCGACTAAAAGGTAAGGTCACACCTAGTTGTGCACCTATACCAAAGGCTGTCATTAACTCGTTTTGATATTGCACTTGGTAAGCCTTCATCGCTGTGCTACTAAGTGTCATGGCCGTTTGTACAAACTGGTTCGTTGATAAGCGTTCGTTACTGTGCCCTGCCATTACGTGAGCAATTTCATGACCAACTACAGCTGCCAACTGAGATTGATTTTCAGCTACCTTTAATAAACCAGTATAGATACCAATTTTACCACCAGGTAAGGCAAAGGCATTAACTTGTTCACTATCAAATACAACCACTTCCCAATTTTGCCGCGCATACTCAGCCGGAGTGACATTGATTAATGCGCCTGTGATGCATTGGACATATTGGATCGTGTTACGATCTTTAGAAGTTGGCGTTTCAGCTTTTATTTGCTCAAACGATTGTGCGCCCATTTTACTAAGTTCGGCATCATTAAATAACATAACTTGCCGACGGCCGGTTGGTGATTCAGCACATGATGCTAATAATAAAACTGTTGCAGTAACCAGCGCCGTTGTTTTTAACATTTTTATTCCTTATGTTTGCTAATAAGTAGCTATTCCAAATGTCAGTATAGATAATTTTATCTGGTAAAGAAAAAAAAACCACCCGAAGGTGGTTTTTTCTCTTTTAACCTAGCTGGTTAAGTCATCAAAAAACTTTTTAACACCATCAAAAAAGCCTTTTGATTTAGGTCTATGTTTAGCTTCGGCATCACCTGCCATGCTATCACCTAATTGGCGCAATAAATCTTTTTGTTTATCGCTTAGGTTTACTGGCGTTTCAATAACCACTTTACAAACTAAGTCACCAACACCGCCACCACGGACTGATTGCACACCTTTACCCCGCAAACGGAACATTTTTTCTGTTTGGGTTTCAGCTGGCACTTTTAATTTAACTCGGCCGTCTAAAGTAGGGACATCAATTTCGCCACCTAAGGCTGCCGTGGTAAAGCTAAGAGGTACATCACAGTATAAATTGCTACCTTCGCGTACAAAAATAGCATGCTCTTTTACATGTACTTGTACATATAAATCACCTGCTGGTGCGCCATGCATACCGGCTTCACCTTCGCCGGTTAAACGTATGCGATCACCTGTATCTACGCCAGCTGGGATCTTAACTGATAATGTTTTGGTTTTCTCAACTCTGCCTTCACCATGACATTTTTTACATGGGTCAGGAATAACCTTACCGCGACCATTACAGGTTGGACAGGTTTGTTGCACAGCGAAGAAACCTTGACGCATAGTAACTTGGCCAGCGCCATTACAAGTTGAACATGATTTAGCCGAGGTGCCTTTTTTAGCGCCTGAGCCATCACATATATCGCAACTTGCCATGGTCGGTATCTTAATATCGACCGATTTACCCCGTACAGCTTCTTCTAAACTTAATTCTAGGTTATAGCGTAAATCAGATCCGCGTTGGGCTCTTGATTGTCCACGACGACCACCGCCACCGAAGATATCGCCAAACACATCACCAAAAATATCGCCAAAATCAGCATTTCCGCCGCCAAAACCGCTAGCGCCACGATTAGGATCAACGCCGTCATGACCAAAGCGATCATAGGCTGCCCGCTTTTGCTCATCCGACAAGATCTCATAGGCTTCTTGGACTTCTTTAAACTTCTCTTCCATGGCCTTATCACCCTTGGTTCTGTCAGGGTGAAATTTCATAGCGAGGCGTTTATAAGCCTTTTTGATAGCTTTTTCGTCGGCGTCTTTAGCGACACCTAATACTTCATAATAGTCACGCTTCGACATAGCTTAGTGCTAACTTCTTATGTTGAGGGGCTGAGTAACCTCAGCCCAGTTAAACTTATCTTACTTCTTGTCGTCTTTAACTTCTTCAAACTCGGCGTCAACGACGTCGTCGTTTGAATCAGCTTGCTGACCTGCATCTGCGCCTTGCTCAGCTTGGGCTTTAGCTTGTGCAGCTTCCATCAGCTTTTGCGACGCTTGCATTAAGGCTTGAGACTTCTCATCAATAGCGGCTTTATCGCTACCTTTTAAGGCCTCTTCTAACTCAGCAATTGCAGTTTCAATAGCCGTTTTATCTTCTGCTGCTAAGCTATCGCCCGCTTCTTCTAATTGCTTACGAGTCGCATGCACCATAGCATCGGCTTGGTTACGCGTTTGCACTAGCTCTTCAAACTTTTTGTCTTCTTCAGCATGCGCTTCAGCGTCACGTACCATTGCTTCGATTTCTTCATCACTTAAGCCTGAGTTAGCTTTAATAGTGATTTTCTGCTCTTTACCTGTATCTTTATCTTTTGCCGATACATGTAAGATACCGTCAGCATCTAAGTCGAATGTTACTTCGATTTGCGGCTCGCCACGACGACCTGGGCGAATACCTTCTAAGTTAAACTGACCTAAAGACTTATTATCAGAAGAACGCTTACGCTCACCTTGTAACACATGGATAGTTACCGCTGACTGATTATCTTCTGCTGTTGAGAACACTTGCGACTTCTTCGTTGGGATAGTCGTGTTTTTCTCAATTAGTGCTGTCATTACGCTACCCATAGTTTCGATACCTAAAGATAATGGCGTAACGTCTAATAATAATACGTCAGTCACATCACCTGATAATACCGCACCTTGAACTGCCGCACCTACTGCTACAGCTTCATCTGGGTTAACATCTTTACGCGGCTCTTTGCCAAAGAAAGCAGTTACTGCTTCTTGTACTTTAGGCATACGCGTTTGACCACCAACTAAAATAATATCGTTGATTTCGCTTACGCTTAAGTCTGCGTCTTTTAATGCTTGCTTTAATGGCTCCATAGTACGTTGAATTAAATCATCAACTAAAGACTCCAATTTAGCGCGCGTTACTTTAATATTTAAGTGTTTTGGACCTGATGCATCAGCGGTGATGTATGGCAGGTTGACTTCCGTTTGCGATGCTGAAGACAATTCAATTTTCGCTTTTTCTGCAGACTCTTTTAAACGTTGCATAGCAAGCGGATCGTTATGCAAGTCAATGCCTTGCTCTTTTTTGAATTCTTCAACTAAGTAGTTGATTAAACGGTTATCAAAGTCTTCACCACCTAGGTGAGTATCACCATTAGTTGCTAATACTTCGAAGGTTTGCTCGCCGTCTAAATCATCAATTTCAATAATTGAGATATCGAAAGTACCACCACCTAAGTCGTAAACTGCTACTTTAGTGTCGCCTTTCTTTTTATCCATACCGTAAGCTAATGCTGCTGCTGTTGGCTCGTTGATGATACGTTTAACATCTAAACCAGCAATACGGCCAGCATCTTTTGTCGCTTGACGTTGTGCATCATTAAAGTAAGCAGGAACGGTAATAACGGCACCTGTTACTTCTTCACCTAAATAATCTTCAGCTGTTTTTTTCATCTTCTTCAAGACTTCAGCTGAAATTTGCGGTGCGGCTAATTTTTTACCTTTAACTTCAACCCAAGCGTCACCATTATCTGCTTTGACAATAGCAAAAGGCATAATTTTAATATCGCGTTGTACTTCTTCGTCTTCAAAACGACGACCAATTAAACGCTTAATTGCGAATAAGGTGTTTTTAGGGTTAGTTACAGCCTGACGTTTTGCTGGCTGACCTACTAAAACTTCACCGTCGTCGGCATAAGCGATAATTGAAGGTGTAGTACGTGTACCCTCGGCATTTTCTAGTACGCGTGGCTTATCGCCGTCAAGTACTGCTACACAAGAGTTTGTTGTACCTAAATCTATACCAATAATTCTACCCATAACTGCTCTCCACTTATATTCTGAACAATTAAAAATTGCGTTGAACAGTTAATGGGGATAGCCCTTGTTTCATTCAAGGTTATTCAACTAATTTTTTTTATTTTTTACTGAAATTTGTTTAAAAAGACCTAGTTGCTGTGTTTTTTAAGGCTTAAACAGCAAAAACGGTTAACTTCTGTTAGCAGACCTGACTATAATGCCCTTCATTGCTAAGCTGAAAATAGGTTTTATTTTATGCCATTACTAGATAGTTTTACTGTTGACCATACCATTATGAAAGCGCCAGCTGTGCGTGTCGCTAAAAAAATGAACACCCCCAAAGGCGATGCAATTACCGTTTTTGATTTACGCTTCTGTGTACCTAATGAAGAGATTTTATCTGAAAAAGGCATTCATACTCTAGAGCACTTATTCGCCGGCTTTATGCGTGATCATTTAAATAGTGATGATATCGAAATTATTGATATCTCTCCTATGGGCTGTCGTACTGGCTTTTATATGAGCTTAATTGGCACCCCAGACGAAGCCGCTGTTGCAACCGCATGGCAAGCAGCTATGCGTGATGTATTAAATGTATCTAAACAAAGCGATATTCCAGAGCTGAATATTTATCAGTGCGGTACGGCGCAAATGCATTCATTAGATGAAGCAAAACAAATTGCAGAGAATATTATTAATCGTGGTGTTGGTATTAACCAAAACGATGAATTAGCTCTGCCAGAAACCATTTTAAAAACCCTATAAGCCAAGCCGTTACTCAGCAATGACAATAGGCCGTTGCTGAGTAGACTGTAACAAGTTCGCAAAGCGAACAGCCACCTTTCTGCTTTAACTCAAACTCAACACTCAACACTCAACATTATTTTGCGCAGCTATCTAACAAATAGGCGATATGTTGATAGTCAATGCCACTGTGTCTAGACAGCCCTATCTCGCAGCTTCTGCTACTAGACACGCCTTGAATACAAGCTGCAACTTGTGGTTTTAAATTATCTAAGGCAGAAGCATTAAGCTCTGGTAGCACAAAGCCTTTATCACCAGCAAAGCCGCAGCAACTAATGCCTTCAGGGATCACTCGCTGTTCAGTACAGGCTGCCACTAACAGTTTTAGCTTATCGGCTTGGTTAAGTTGACTGGCACTACAGGTTAAATGCAAGGCGACTGGAGTTAATAACTTAGTGAGTTGTAATTTAGGTAGCACAAAATCTGCTAAAAAATCGACGCTGTCATACAGTTTTAACCGCGCATCTAGCTTAGCCTTTAAGGTTAAGCTACAGGGGCTGCTATCAGAAAGAATAGGTAAACTTCCCTTGTCGCTAACCTTAAGTAACCATTGCTCAAGCTGTTGCTGTTTTTGCTCGGCTGCGGCAAATTGGCCCTTAGAATGAAACGGCATGCCGCAACATTGACTATCAATACCTTCTGCGAGAATAAGCTGATAACCCGCTTTGGCTAACAACGATTGCATTACCTCAATTAAACTTCGCTTATCTTGGCTAGTCGCCATCGGCCCCATAACTCGGCCCGTACAGCTAGCCAGATAAATAATAGGCGTAAGCTCATCTGTTAACTGAGTGGTATTGTTGTGCTGATTTGCCTGCATATAATAAGCACTAGGCATAGCCTGATGCCAAAAAGGCAGTATTTTAGGTAAAGTATTACCAAGGCTTAAGCCATAGCGTGCGGCTTGAGCCATAAGGCGAAATTGGCTAGCCATTAGCTTAGTCAGCCCTTGCCAGCGCCGGTTATTAGTTGCCCTTAACTGGCGAGTTAAATCACCGGTGTTTATCCCTACCGGGCAAGCGGTTTGACACATTCCGCAAGCGGCGCAGCTATCATTGCCTTGATATTCATAAGCTTTGGTTAGCTGCTTGACGCGCTGTTTATTAGCCCCCGTTCGGTTAAGGCTGGTAATTTCACGCTGAATTACAATGCGCTGCCTTGGTGTTAAAGTTAGCTTACGTGACGGACAAACCGACTCACAGAAACCACATTCAATGCATTTATCGACTAAAGAATTTGTTGCCGGTAAAGGCTTTAAGTTTTGTAAATGAATTTGCTTGTTATGACTTAACACCACATCGGGATTAAGCAGTGATTGCGGATCGAGCAGCTGCTTAATTTGCCACATAAGCTGATAAGCGTCGCTGCCCCATTCTAATTCAACAAAAGGTGCCATATTACGGCCAGTGCCATGTTCGGCTTTTAATGAGCCGTTAAACTCTACCGCCACTAATTGAGTTACGGCCTGCATAAAGGCAGCATATCTTTTTACCTCTTGCGGTTGCTCAAAGCTTTGGCTAAAAACAAAATGCAAGTTGCCCTCAAGGGCATGGCCAAAAATAATTGCCTCATTATACTGATACTGCGCAAACAGCTGCTGTAACCTAGATACCCCTTGCGCTAGTTTTTCAACTGGAAAGGTAACATCTTCAATAATAACGGTAGTGCCGGTTTCACGCACAGCGCCCACCGCGGGGAAGGTGCCTTTACGAATAGCCCATAGCTGATTGTAGATCTTAGGATCAGTACTAAACTCAACTTTTTGTTCAAGCGCATAGCCTTGAAGTGCTGTGTTTATTTGTTGTATTTGCTGTTGTAGCCCTGTCGCTGAGGCGGCTGTGGTTTCAATAAGTAAGGCGCTGGCTGAATAAGACAATTGCTTTATCCACGCAGGCATGCCGGCTTTTTGCTCAATAGAGCTTAAGCTGCGCCTATCGAGCAATTCAACGGCTGCAACCGGTTGTTGCTTTAACAGCCTAACCGCTTCGCAGCATTGCTCTATATTCGGAAACACTAACAAGGCAGTAGCACGATTAGGATAATCTGGCACTGTATTTAAGGTTACTGAGCTAATAAAACCTAAGCAGCCTTCTGAGCCCACCATTAAATGCAGCAATATATCGATAGGATCGGTAAATTCAGTTAGCGCATTCAGCGAAAAGCCGGTGGTATTTTTTAAACGATACTTATGGCGAATTTTAGCCGTTAATGCGGTATTAGCCTTGGTTTGCTCGGCTAAATGGCTTAATGCGGCTAATAAACTGGCATGGCTTTGCCTAAATGCCGTAACGCTAGCAGCATCTTCGCTGTCTAGCACAGTGCCATCGAACAGCACTAGCCGCATACCGGCTAAAGTTTGAAAGCTATTTTGCGCCGTACCACAACACATACCACTGGCATTATTAGCAATAATGCCGCCAATTTTGCAGCTATTAATCGAGGCGGGATCGGGGCCAATTTTACGCTGAAACTTGCGCAGTACGGTATTGGCATCAGTGCCAATTACCCCAGGCTGCAAGCGAATTTGCTCACCTAAGCCTCGAACTTCTCGCTGCTGCCAGTTTTCGCCTAATACGATTAATATTGAATCAGTAACAGCCTGCCCTGACAAACTGGTGCCAGCAGCACGAAATGTAATAGCCACTCGGTGCTGATAGGCTAATTTAATAAGACTGATTACTTCAAGTTCAGTCTCTACCCGCAGCACCAATTTAGGAACTAAGCGATAAAAGCTAGCATCAGTACCATAAGCGAGCCTAGCTATAGCATCATCAAAATAGCGCTCGCTTGGGATTACCCCTTTAACTGATTTTATAAACTGCGGGGATAACATTTCTACCTCGGTGACCAGTAAGCCATTATGATCAATAATAGTAAGCAGGCTAACTTTGCTTGTATAAATTTTGATTGTAAAGCAATAAGGCAGAATTAACTTAGAAGGCGAAACAGACTCAACAGGATAAAAAAATAAAGAAAGGATGACAAGCTAACTAAGGTTAGCAAAAAAACGACAACCTGACTTGTCAGCTTTAGCCGCAAGTCAGGTTGTCGTTATTAATGTCATTTTTTACTACAAGGTACTGCTTAACTTATTGCTAATAACCGCAGATTTATTCTGGCGCTTTAGCAACACCTACCATTGCGGGGCGTAATAAACGACCATTTAATTCATAGCCCTTTTGCATAACAAAAGTAACAGTGTTTGGCGCAAACTCTGTTGTTGGCATCGTGGTCATTGCTTCATGCAGCTCTGGGTTGAATGGCTCACCTTGTGGGTTAATTTGATTAACACCATATTTAGCCACCACATCTAAAAAGCCCTTTAAGGTTAAATCAACACCTTCTACAAAACCTTTTAGCTGTTCATTTTCACGGTCAACAAACTCTAGAGCACGCTCTAAATTATCAGCGACAGATAATAAATCAGAAGCAAATTTTTCTAAGGCAAATTTATGCGCTTTTTCTACATCTAAAGTTGCACGGCGGCGTGTATTATCAGCATCGGCTTTAATGCGAAGCATTAAATCTTTTTGCTCGGCTAGCTGAGCCAGTGCTTGGCTTAACTCGGTTTCTAATTTAGTAATAATATCTTGCTCTGCTGAAAGCTCTACGTTTTCAGCTTGCTCGTTCGTTTGCTCAGTTTGCTCAGTTTGCTCAGTTTTTACGTCGTTTGGCTGTTGTTGCTCTGTCATATCTTACTACTCCCAAATTATGTAGGTGTATTATGGGGATACTTATCGCCGATTCAAGTGCAAACTTAATTGTCTAGCACAAGCGCTAACAAGCGGTATCAAACGGCCATAATCCATTCGTCTGTGTCCTAATAATGCGACAAAGCGCTGCGGCTCAGCCTGATATCGTTGCGCTATAATACTGACATTTGCCAATTCAGCAAAACCAGATTCTTTACCCAGCAGCAATTTTGGCGCGTCGTCTTTAGTAATCGTTTGTAATAACGACATTAAACCATCAGGGTATTCTAGTAACTGCATTACTTGCTGTAAGGCTGGGCTTTGTTGATAATCTGGTGTTAGTAGCAACTGATGCTGACCAAAAATAATAGGCTGGTGTTGCTGCAACTCATCAAGGCTTAGCTGGCCTAACACCTTACGTAATAAATGTTCACACAACCCCGTTTCTGTGCGTACAACATTACCTAGCCGCTCTATTCCGTCTTGCCACTGGCCGCCACTTAAGGCCGCGTTTAATAAACATAATGCCTTGCTTAATGTGGTTGGATCAATCGCCTGTTCGCAATGTAATACTCTATGTAAGATATCACCATCTTCATCTATGACTACTAATAATAATCTATCACTGGCTAAGCGAACTAGATCTATTTGTCTTACCATCCGTCCTTGTTCTTTAGGCGCACTAATAATTGCGACAAAGCCAGTTAAGTTAGTGATTAACTGGCCCGCTTGTTGGCATAATAAAGAAACGGGTAATTGAGCAGATAACTTGCGTTGGATCTCTGAACTCCACATGGCAGACAAGGGTTCTAACTGCATCATGTTATCGATAAAAAAGCGAATACCTTTACTGGTTGGGATCCGCCCGGCAGACGTATGAGGCGAACGTATAAGACCTTGTTGCTCGAGCTGCATCATAGAGTTGCGTACTGTTGCCGAGCTTACCGCTAATTCAGCATGCTGGGCCAATAACTTAGAAGAAACCGGTTGGCCATCTAATAAATACTGCTCAACTATCAACTTAAGTATTAGCTCAGAACGATTTAGCGTTAATGTCATGCCTACTTCCTAGTACAAATGTAAAGGTTATATGGGGGCTGTTATTACTGAATCAAGGTAAAATTGCGACTAGTGTCTGATTAAGGCTAAGGCTATACTGCTACTATGCTGTGTAAGGAATTTTCTATGTCTAATGCTTTTACAACAATAGGTCTAATTGGTAAGCCACATCATGCTGGGGCAAACCAAACCCTGCTAAGCCTATATCACTTTTTACAAGCTAAAGGGTTAACTGTTTATATAGAACAACGTGTCGCCGAATCGTTAGACTTACCCCATGCACAAATTTTAGATTTAGTCGATCTAGGTGAAAAATGTGATCTTGCTATTGTCGTCGGTGGTGATGGCAATATGTTAGGTGCAGCCAGAGTATTAGCCAGATTCGATATTGCTGTGCTAGGCGTTAACCGTGGCAATTTAGGCTTTTTAACCGATTTAGCTCCAGAAAATTTTGAACAACCACTAAATGATGTTCTTGCGGGCAATTTTGTCATTGAAAAGCGTAATTTATTAGAAATTACCGTGCACCGTCACGGCGTACTCAAAAGTAGCAATAGCGCTGTTAATGAAGCTGTATTACATGCAGATAAAGTAGCGCATATGATTGAATTTGAAGCCTATATAAATGATGAGTTTGTATTTTCTCAGCGTTCTGATGGTCTAATTGTTAGCACACCAACGGGATCAACCGCTTATTCTTTGTCAGGTGGTGGGCCTATTTTAACACCAGATTTAGACGCCGTAAGCTTAGTACCTATGTTTCCCCATACCTTAAGTAGCCGGCCTTTAGTGGTATCTGGCAGTAGTGAAATTCGCTTAAAAGTAGCTAGCACTAATGATGCCCATCTACAAATTAGTTGCGATAGCCATGTTATTTTAGCCGTAATGCCCGGTGATGATATCTATATCCGCAAACACCCAACCCCATTGCGCTTAGTACACCCACCAGGTTATAGCTATTTTCATGTCCTTAGAAATAAGCTCGGCTGGGGGAGTAAACTTTATTAAAAAGACACTTGCTAAGGGGTAATTTCAGGTATAAAGTTACTGTATAAATAAACACTGATATTTTGAACAGTTGTTTAATCAGCCACTTTATATTTCATTACCGGCTAAACGGTAACATGGATTGAACGGGAGCCTTATATGCTGTGTCATCTGCACATTAGCAATTTCGCCATAGTACGCGCTTTAGAAATAGACTGGGCAGACGGTATGTCTACTATAACCGGTGAAACCGGTGCGGGTAAGTCTATCGCCATTGATGCCCTATCGCTATGCTTAGGTGAACGAACCGATGCCACTGTTGTCCGCCCAGGCGCAGATAAAGCCGATATTGTTGCTACGTTTGACGTTAGTAACTTAGTAAGTGCCCAAAAATGGTTAACAGAACAAGATTTAGCCATGGCAAATGAATGTATAGTGCGCCGCGTAATTAATAGCGAAGGCCGCTCTAGAGGCTATATCAATGGGGTACAAGTTCCGGCTCAACAATTAAAAGTGCTTGGCCAACACTTGCTTAGCATTCATGGCCAACATGCTCATCAACAATTAATGAAAGGTGATTACCAGCGCCAGTTAATTGATAGTTTCGCTGGCCATCAAGCAGCCATCAACAACACTAAAGCCGCATGGAAGCAGTGGCAACAACTACAGCATGAATATACCGAGCTTGAGCAATCTAAACAGCAACGTGATGCTCAAAGGCAACTGTTAGAATATCAAGTAGCCGAGCTTGACGCCTTTGCACCTAATGCAGATGAATACTGCAGCTTAGAAGCAGAGCATAATTTATTAAGCCATGGTCAGACATTATTAAGCGAAAGTCAGCAAGTGGTGCAAATGCTGTATGACGATGAACAGCAAAACATTTATCAAGCCTTATCAGCAGCTCATGCCCAATTAGAACAACTTTCTACTTTAGATCCTGCTTTAACCTCGATTAGCCAAATGCTAAATGATGCCTTAGTACAAACCGAAGAGGCCAGCCGCGAGTTGCGCCGTTATAGCGATAAAATGGAACTTGATCCAGAGCGGCTAGACTATGTTGATCAAAGGCTAAGCCAGTGGTTAAACTTAGCCAGAAAACATCACACCAGCAATGAAGAACTAGCAAATCTGCACCAGCAGTTAAGCAGCCAATTAGCCGAGCTAACCTGTAACGATGCACGTTTAGCCAGCCTAGCCGATGAAATTGAGCAAGCGAAACAACACTATGCTGAGCAAGCAACTAGGTTAAGTCAGCAACGCAAAATTGCAGCAGAGCAATTAAGCAAAAAAATCACAGCCAGCATGCACGAGTTAAGTATGAGCAATGCTAATTTTCATATAGCCTTAATTGAACAATCATTAGAGCAGGCTAGCATAAATGGTATTGATGCTGTTGAGTTTCAGGTATCAACCAACCCTGGTCAACCCCTGCAAGCCATGCAGAAAGTGGCATCAGGCGGTGAATTGTCACGTATTAGCTTAGCCATACAAGTCATTTTGGCTGATAAAGTCACTACCCCAACTTTGATATTTGACGAAGTCGATGTTGGTATTAGTGGCCCAGTGGCCGCAGGCGTTGGTAAATTGTTACGCCAACTAGGCGATAAAACTCAAATTATTTGTGTTACCCATTTACCTCAGGTCGCCAGCCAGGGCCATCAGCAACTATTTGTCGAAAAATATACAGATGGTGTAGACACAGAAACCCGCATGTTTGCTCTTAATGATGAGCAACGGATCAGTGAAATTGCCCGTTTATTAGCTGGCGAAAACATTAGCGCCAGCGCATTAGCCAACGCCAGAGAACTTTTATGTGCGCCTGCAGTCTGAATCAGGGATTTTATCAGTACGCCTGTTAGGGTATGATGGGCGCATTCAGCTAGAGTAGACAGAATATATGAAAGCAGTTTTAACCACAGTATTTTTTATTATAGGGCTTAGCAGCCTAAGTGCATGCAGTAGTTGGGTATATCGTATTGATATCCCACAAGGTAACTTTTTAGAGCAAAAAGATATTAATAAGCTTCGGGTTCAGATGACAAAAGAGCAAGTGCTTTATGTTCTAGGCAGCCCAGTAGCAAGTAATCCATTTGATAACGATACTTGGCATTACTACTACGCTTTAAAAAGCGGTACTGATAGACAAGACTTTAAAAAACAACTTATCGTTACCTTCAGTGACAATAAGCTGTTAGATATTAGCGGCGATTATGAGAAGTCAGAAGACTTTAATCAGCCACTAGATATATAACGATTAATACTAAATTAATTATAAAACGCTTAACTTTGTTAAGCGTTTTTTGTGCCTGCTACACGGCCGCCCGTTACCTTATCCGCTCGCCCCTCTTCTTTTGCTTTTTCAGCGCGACGACGACGCAAGTCTTTAGGATCGGCAATTAAAGGTCGATAAATCTCAATTCGGTCACCATTTTTAACCGTATCGGTTAATTTAACTGTTCGGCTCCAAACTCCCACTTTTTGTTGCGACAGGTCAATATCAGGGTATTGCTGCAAAATGCCAGAACTATTAATAATTTGTTCCACTGTTGCATCTTGAGCAACAGATAATGTCAGTATGCTTTGTTGGTTAGGTAAAGCATATGCCACCTCAACCATAAGTTGCTCAGCCATTCGCTTCTCCGTATACTTGTTTTGCACGAACAGTAAAGGCGTTAACCATAGAAGTTGCTAATTCACTAAAAATTTTACCAAAGGCAAATTGAATAAGTTTATTAGAAAACTCAAAGTCTAGTTTAAGTATCACTTTGCAAGCATGGTCGTTTAATGGCACAAACTGCCAACCACCATGTAATTTTTTAAATGGGCCATCCACTAACTGCATATCAATACGTTGATAAGGATACAAAGTATTACGCGTAGTAAAAGTATGTCCAATACCGGCCTTGGAAACTTGCAATGATGCCACCATCTCTTGGTTAGACTGACTTACAATTTGTGCTGCAGTACAACCAGGTAAGAACTGCGGGTAATCCGGCACTTCATTAACTAAGTCGAACATCTGCTGAGTGCTATAAAAAACCAAGGCACTGCGCTCAATTTGTGGCATACTCTATCCCCTTTATTGTCGCGGCAGATTGTAACAGAATAACGGGCTGCAACAAGGCTAGCGCCAAAGCAATTCATTAATACAGGGCCGTAGATACTGATAAATTATGAGTAAAAAAAATAAAAGTAAAAACACCAATGGTACCATAGCGCAAAATAGAAAGGCGCGTCATGAATACTTCTTAGAAGAACGCTTTGAAGCAGGTGTTAGCTTACAGGGCTGGGAAGTAAAAAGTATTCGTGAAGGTAAGATTAATATATCTGACTCTTATGTCTTCATCAAAAATGGTGAAGCATTTTTATTAAATGCAAAAATTCAACCCTTAAATAATGCTTCAACACATGTAGTCTGCGATGCTGAACGTAGCAGAAAGCTACTGTTACATAAACGTGAACTTAATAAGCTTATCGGCTTAACTGAGCGCGACACTTATACCCTAATTGCGACAGCTATGTATTGGAAAGCATGTTGGGTAAAGCTAGAATTTTATTTAGCTAAGGGTAAAAAGAGTTTTGATAAACGTGATGATATTAAAGATCGTGATTGGTCTAGAGAAAAAGAACGGATGATGAAGCACTCACACCGTTAATTTCACTTACTAAACTTGAACTTTTTAGCAATACCCCCATCTAAGTAATTGATGGACAGTAAAGTAAGTTGTAATGCGGCTTGTATAAATAGCAACTGCAACGTACAATACAAAAACACTGATGAGTGTAAGTGCTTCACTACAGAATTCGGGGCTGATTCTGGATTCGACGAGATTCACGAACTCCTAAGTGCATGCCGAGGTGCGGTAGGCCTCGTATAAAAAACCGCAAACAAATAGTCGCAAACGACGAAACTTACGCAATCGCTGCTTAATAGGCAGTAGATAGCTCTTCCCCTCACGCATGCCTGTAAGCTGAGACTCTGGAAGATCACCCCCAACAGGATCGCGTGGCGTCTTTGCCTGGAGACAAAACGTTAAAACCAATCAGGCTCGCCCGACGATAGCCTGCCATTCGGCGCTCATAGGGTTAACTAAAAGAATGCGCTAAGCATGTAGTACTGAAGATGTAGGTTTTTCGGACGCGGGTTCAACTCCCGCCAGCTCCACCAAAATTGAGAGCGGCGCAATTAGCGCCGCTTTTCATTTCTGCTTATAAATATCAATTGATGTACTTAACCTAGTTTTAGCCTGTGCCGCTAATAAATTAATTTTTCCATTTTTACTGTAATTTAAGTCACTTTAGCTCTAATTTTTTTAAACTCACAAAATCATACGCTTAGCAACATATAACAGGCTAATTTACAATTTACATATAATTACAATTTGACGCTTAGCCATTTCAGTAGCATAGTGAATGCTGCCTGTGGCTTTGCGGTGTTACTTTTTTGCTGCTGTTTTTCCAAGGATTGGTATGTTCAGGCTTAATTTAAAAATTAAGAATTCAGTTTTATAACTGAATAAATACCATAATAAGAAAGGCAACTTAAATGACCGCCATGTTGAACTCGCCACAACAGCAAGTTAAAGCCGATGCTAAAAATCAGGCTATGCTTGCAAGCTCTACAGTTACACAAGCAGTCACGACACAGCCAACTTTAGATTATTTCCCTTATTTTTTTGCAGCGCAATTAGCCACTACAGCAGCAGAAAAACAAGATACTTTTCGGCTGCGTCATGCTGTGTATTGTGAAGAGTTACAGTTTGAGCCTATTAGTGACAGTGGTTTAGAGCAAGATGAATTTGATAAGCGATCGATTCATTGCTTTATAAAGCAACTGTCATCTAATAGCGTGGCTGGTACTGTGCGTTTAATTACAGCAAAGAATGCAGATGATAATTTGCCTATTGAGCTTTACTGTAATAATACCGCAGGTAACTTATCACCTAAATACTTCGACCACCGCGAGATCTGCGAAATATCTCGTTTAGCTGTACCGGCTAATCTGCGCCGACGCATAATAGCTAAAAACACTAATAGCACACCGCTAAATACACTATTGGAAAAGCTTGAAACAGACTGCTATTCAAGTATTGCGGTTGCACTATATTTAATTGCCACTCTTATTAGTGTTAAAGCTGGGAAGCATCATGCTTATGTGATGATAGAGCCTGCCTTAGCTCGCATTTTACGCCGCGTAGGCATTCACTTTGAAAAAATTGGTGATTGCATAAATTTTAACGGTAAGCGAGCACCTTATTATTTAGATATGCGTACTGTAACTACTACTTTAAAACCTGACTATTTAACCCTGCATTATTTATTAGCTAAACAACTTGGAACTCAATTATCCGCTGTTTATCCTACTTCTATTGTTGCTTCACCTTCATATCGAAGTACACCGCTAACAGATATAACACTGTCTGAAAAATCACCTACTTATAGTTAAACCCAAGTCATTTCTTCTGCTATGATTAGCCATAAGACCAAAATAATTTGATAGCTATATTAGTTTGTTTTTGGCCCCTCTGTTAACTCAGTTAAAAGCTAAAGGCACAAATGAATAAGACACTGCAGAAATTACTGTTAGATATTAGCTTAGATCCTAGGATAGACCAGGGTAACTTGGTTGAAGCCTGCCAGCTTGTCTTAACCACACTGCACAGTCAATTACAGGTCGATAGATTAAGTGTCTGGCTGCATAATAGCGATAATTCTTGTATAGACTGTATCTGCCTGTTAGAACAAAATAATTTTGTTTCTGTCGGCTTACCTAAATTAGTGCGCAGCCAATTCCCAGAATATTTCGCTACGCTAGAGCATTCTAAAGAAATACTGACCTTTAATGCGCCATCAGACTTACAAAATTCAGAGCTATATTCAGCCTATTTTAAGCCGCTTGGCATTACTTCAATACTGGAAGCTCCTATTAGATATCATGGTAAAATTGTTGGCGTTCTTAGCGTTGAAAATAATAAAACTAGGGTATGGACCGATGATAACGTAATGATTATCAGCGTATTTTCTGATATTTTAAGTCGTGCTATTAATGCTTCAGAAAGAATGACTTATCAGCGCCAGCTAAAGCAGCTAAACAGTAAATTAGAGCAAAAAATATTACAAAGAACGAAGAAGTTAACCCAATCGCTGTCGCAGCTAAAAAGCGCTCAACATAAGGTAATTGAATCAGAGAAAATGGCTAGCTTAGGCCGGATGGTTGCTGGGCTTTCTCATGAGATTAACACGCCTTTAGGCATAGCTGTTACTGCTAATAGTCATGCCGAATCTACCTTACTTGAATTAGAAGAGTTATTTTTAAACGGTCAACTTACCAGCAGCATTTTTGCTAAGCAGGGAGAAACCATTAAAAATAGTATAGTGTTAGCAGGTAATAACTTAAAACGCAGCGTCGACTTAGTAGAAAGCATTAAACAAACTGCTTTAGAGCCCGCGTCCTCTTTGCCTGCTTATATACAGCTTGACCAGTTTATTCCGCAAGTTATCTCTAGTTTGGCAGAAGAAATATCGGCTTGCCAATTAACGGTTAAAGTAGAGATCCCACAACAAACTGAGATAAAAACCTATGCCTCTGCATTAGCAACAGTGATAAGGCAATTAATTGAGAACACTTGCCTGCATGCCTTTACTGATCAACAACAGCGCAGGCTTAACTTAAACATCACCCTACAAGAAAGTACATGGTGTTTAACGCTTACAGATAATGGCAAAGGCATGCCTGAACACCAACTAAGCCGAGCCTTTGAACCATTCTATACCACTAATCGCAGTGGCGGCTCTAAAGGCTTAGGCTTAACGTTAGTGTTTAACCTAGTCACGCAAATATTACAGGGGCAACTTGAGCTAAAAAGTAATAGCTCTGAGTTTAGCGTGCAAATTACCTGCCCGCTTAACCCTAAATTACAACTTAACACTTAGGCCATCATTTAGCGTGTTTCTATAGGCCTGTATGCTGGGTATTAATGCTAATACGGCTGCAAAAACAATAATACCTAAAGCCCAATATAACGTATTATCATGAATAATCTGGCCACTGACGCTTAAGCTGTAATTAGCCGCTAAGCTTGGTGCTATCAACATTAAGGTTAACGTTAATAAGCCAACCGCAGACACTAGCGAGGCCAACATTAATAGTAATACCTCAATTTGAATTAAGGCAAACACATACCAAGCATTCGCCCCTGCTGCGCGCAGAATAGCGAGTTCACGTTGCCTTTGTTGCATAGAGGCTAATAGCGTTGTCACCATTCCCACTAAGGCTGCCAGCAACACCATCATACTAATAACGAGTAGCAGTTTTTCTACCATACCCAGCATATTCCATAATTCGGCTAAAGCGACACCGGGTAAAATAGCTGTGAGCGGTTCGGTGCGATACGTATTAATTTCTCGTTGTAAAGTAAAGGTTGCCATGCGCGAGTTAAGCCCTAGCATAAAAGCAGTAATAGAGCTAGGCTGGAGGTTTTGCTCTGACAGCGGTTTAGGTTTAGCGGTTAATGCTGGCCCGCCTTGCTGCCAACCTTGATGAATTGCTTCTATTGCTTGTAAATTAACATGCACTGTTTGGTCAACTGGCGTACCTGTTGGCTGTAAAATTCCCACTATAGTAAAAGGCTTATCTTTATGCTGGCTAAAGCTTACTGCACCTACGCCGTGCGATAGTTCAATTTTGTCATTTAAGTTATAGCCTAACTTGTTAGCGACTTCGGCACCAATAACCGCTTCGAACACACCGGAAAAAGCCTTTCCTTGAGAAAAAGTAAGTAATTGCTTACTGCCATAACTAAAGTGCTTAAAATATTCTATATTGGTTCCCATCACTCTATAGCCTTGATGCGAGTCGCCCAACGAAATTGGAATACTCCACTTCACTTGCGGATGACGGGTAATTTTCTGATAAGTTTCCCAGCTAATATTTGCCGTTGCATTACCTATTCTAAACACGGAATATAATAATAAATTAATCTGACCTGAGCGGGCACCAACAATTAGGTCTGTGCCAGAGATAGTATTGGTAAAACTTGCTTTGGCTTCATGTCGTATATGATCAATGCCCAATAGCAGGGTTAGACTAATTGTTAGTGATAACCAAGTCATTAGCACTGTACTGCGTCGGTTGTATAAGCTTAAACGGGCCAATTTCATTAACATGCCTGCACTCCTTTAGCTAAATGGCGCATATCTAAATATGCACTAAAGTAGTGTTGTAAGCTTAAATCATGACTAACAAAAATAACGGTACATTGGTTAGCGCTGGCTTCTGCTAACATAAGCTGCATAAAACTATCTCTATTATCGCTGTCTAAGGCAGAAGTGGGTTCATCTGCGATTAAAATGGTCGGTTTTGGCACTAGCGCTCGCACTATGGCTACGCGTTGTTGTTGACCAACGCTTAATAAGCGTGCGGGTTTATGCCAAAGTGTTTGTGGGATAGCAAGTTGCATTAATAACGCTTCAGCCCGCTGTAAAGCCTCGGCCTTATTCTTGCCAGCAAAGTAACTGCTTAAGAGGCAGTTATCTAATACGGATAAATACGATATTAAATTTAATTGTTGAAATACCACGCCAATCTGCTTAGCACGTAATAGATCACGCTGCTTAGCACTTAGCTTATGCATAGCTTGGCCATTTAACCACAGCTCACCTTTGTCGGCTTGAGTTACACCAGACAATAAGTTAAGTAAGGTTGTTTTGCCGGAGCCAGAACTACCATAAACAAATAAATGTTGGCCTGCAGCTAGAGTTAGCTTAGGGATCTGTAACTGCCAGCCTTGTTTATGATAGGAGAATTGAAGATTTTTTAGATTAATGGCGGGAATTTTCAGCTGTTCGGTCACGAGTGATCTCTGCGTCATGTTATGATACATATTGCACCCTATTATGCCCACTTTGCAGGAGCAGCTCCAATGCTACGGATGTTATTTGTTCTATTTAAGCTGATGTTGGTCGCATCTATCAGTTTTACTACTTTAGCTAATGACGTAAAAACCATAGAGTGGACAGACTTAATTCCAGAGTCTGATCAAGCTTTAATGGCCAATTTACCTGAAGTGCAACATGATTCTAACCAGTCGATTTTCGATCAAGACTATAACGGCGATGATCCTGCCGCTTTACAGTGGCAAGAAATATTAAAATCAGCCAAAGTGCGGGATGAGCTAAATAATACAAAAATAAAGATCCCTGGTTTTATTGTGCCTTTAGAATTTGACGATCAACAAAATGTAACCCACTTTTTCTTAGTTCCATACTTTGGTGCTTGTATTCATGTACCGCCACCGCCGCCGAATCAGTTAATTTATGTTAGTGGTGCCAGCAATTTAAAAGCCGATATGATTTATTCACCCTTTTGGATTACAGGTACGTTAACCACTGAAACAATGAGCAACGACTTAGGGCAAAGTGCTTACAGTCTTAAAGCTGATAACATTGAAGAGTATAGTTATTAATTTAGTAAAAAATGGTTTCTACTGTGCAGCTTAACCTTCACCTATAGTGGTTTAGCTGCAAGCCAGTTGTAATAAATTAAAAGCGGATAATAGATTGGCGTAAGCTTGCATCAGTGGCGCCTTGCTGACCATTAATGCTCCACTGCACCTGCAGTTGCTCTAGGCTAGGCAACAAATTAAATAGCGTCAGCTGTAATTGCTTTAAACGTGCAGGTTGCTGGCATAGCAGCTGATAATTTGCATAAAAGTCGGCATGACCATGATGAAACTTAGTGTCTAGTAAATCGGTATTTGCTTCTGCCGTAGTTAGTTCACAGTTAGCATCAGCATTAAATTGAAACCAGTCGGCTCGGTTAAAAATATCAATAGCCGCTGTCACTTCAGCACGCTGTTCAGCACTATTAGGCTTATTTTCAAAACCAACAATATTCATAGCCGCAGACTCAAAGGCGACTAGCATTTCATTGCCTTCAACCACTAAGGTTAACACTCCCTTGCCATGCTCATGAGCGCCAAAAGGCTCTGCTGCAACAATAGAAAATGTGCAAGCTAAACCAAGCACAGCGGCGGCAAGTGAAGTTCTCAAGGTCATAATGGACTACCTAAATAAACGATAACTTCGTTAACATAACACAGTCTATTTACTATTTTCTAGCTAGAAACCGTTTAAATCCGCGCTTTAGGCTAAAGTACGCTTGGCTAAAAAGGCAATAAATATAGCTGGAATAAATAGTAATAAGGCTAAATAAGCTAAGCCAATGCCGGAAGTCAGTGTTAGTAATATGCCACCAGCGTAGCTAGCTATCATAATTGAAAAGTTAAAAATACTAGATTGCAAAGAGGTCGCCACATCTTTTGCCCTGTCAACTTGTTTGCTGATAGCGGCTTGAAATAAGGTTACTACAGGTCCAAAAGCTAGCCCCCAGAGTAAAAAAGCAATATAGCTTACCCCTTGGTACTGGCTAAAGAAAATAAACAACGCCATAGCAACCGCTGCGGCAATGATCATACTAATGATTAAGCCGCGTAAGAAGGTATCAATATAACGTGCTGAAACAATAACTGAAATAACAGAGCCTATGCCAAAAATAAGCAATGCCAGTTCAACACCACCAATAAAGTTAAGACTAGTCATTAATAAGGTAATATAGGTATACACAGCGTAATGTGCTATCACCACCAAAAAGGTTAAACCTAAAATAATAAGCACTGCTGGCATTTTTAGTAGTGCTAACGGCGAGTTGCTTTTGCTGCGTTCTTCACCTGCAACCGAAGGTAAAAATATATAGCTTAGTAAAGCAATAATGGCTATTAGGCCGCCTAGGCTAATAAACTCTAGTCGCCAGCCAATCATAGTGCCAACATAAGTTACAAGGGGTAAACCTAGGCTAATGCCAAGTGTTGCGCCAGCCATAATGACAGCTATAGCTCTACCCTGCATATGGCTAGGCACTAGCCGAGTGCCATAGGCGGCTATCATAGGCCAAAGTACACCCGCACAAATCCCCCCCATAATTCGAAAGCCAACAATAACGTAATAATTAGAAGATAAACCAACAATAATATTAGATACAGCGAACCCCAGTAATAGTACCAGTAATAGGCTCTTTCTATTAAACCTCAGGGTTAAGCTGATAAGCGGAATGGTAAATACAGCCGAGGCCAAGGCATAAATTCCGACTAAAAATCCTATATCGGCAGTGCTAACTTGTAAGGCTGCACTCATTTGCGGCAAGATCCCTGAAGGTGCTAATTCAGACAGGATTGCCATAAAGGTAACGCTAGCCATTAAGCTGAATATAAACCAAGAAAAACCTTGTTTTTTATCCGCTATATTCATTATTACCCATCCTAAACTTATGTATGCTCTGGTAAAAAAAGGACAGCTATATTAAAAGCAAGCGATTAACGCTAAGCACATAATGCTGGTCTAATGCTTTAACTGTTCAGGCCTTTGTTGATCTAGCCAATAAGCCGTAGCGTAAATAGTTTGCATCACTTTTTGTAAAAAATGCGGCTCTATATTCTGCCACTTATCATCGACCGTATGGTATTGATCATGTTCTTGGCCACCGATAAAAATATAACTTATGCCTTGGCGATGAAAAGCACCATGATCACTCGCCATTAGCCAATTATTATTTCTAGTTAGGTTAGTAAACTTTTCAGGGCCTCTATTGTGTAAAAAACGGATACTAGCGCCTTGCTCTACATCTTTAAGGTACTGTTTAAGCTCTGGAAACTGTCTGGCACCGGTAACATATAACCGGCCTTGCCGATCAGCTCGACTAACCATATCTAAGTTAAGATTGAAAATAATATTTGATACCGGCACCGGTGCTTGCTGCAAAA
This sequence comes from Rheinheimera sp. WS51, assembly GCF_050936095.1. Lineage (NCBI taxonomy): Bacteria > Pseudomonadati > Pseudomonadota > Gammaproteobacteria > Chromatiales > Chromatiaceae > Rheinheimera > Rheinheimera sp. WS51. The sequence continues at coordinate 144,746 of NZ_JBOTRC010000003.1, read as the reverse complement.
AGGCTTTGCTGCCATATAAGCCGGTTTCTTCTGCATCTGTGGCAAGAAAAATATAAGAGTAAGCCGGACAGCTTATTTTAAATCGCTGAGCTAAGGCTAACATAGCGGCAACGCCAGAAGCATTGTCATCAGCACCATAATATATTTTAGAGCCAGAGCGCCCTAAGTGGTCATAGTGCGCACTAATAACAATATATTGATCTGGATATTTGCAGCCTGAGATCCAGGCTTGCATATTAGTGCCGGTTTTATCTGACCAGCCACGTTGATAAGTGAATGGCGCATAGTAGCTATTAGTAAACTTAGCTAGCCCTATATCAGCATAGCGGGCGGCAATATAGGCTTGCGCAACCGCACTGCCTTCAGTATTAGTTTGCCGACCCTGCATCGTTTTATCACTAAGCCGTTGAACATCTGCTAATACACTAGGCTTCGCATTACCATTATTATCACTGGCGGCACTAACTGCATAGAAAGCCGCAAAGTTGCAGCAAAAAAGCAAAACAACTAATAATCCATGCTGCCTTAATGCAGTCAGGTATTTAAATAGCATCTTCGTCTTCTTCACCGGTACGGATCCGAATAACGCGTTCTACTTCAAATACAAATATTTTGCCATCACCTATGCGCCCCGTTTGGGCAGTTTGCACAATAGATTCAATACAGCGCTCAACTTGATCATCACTCACTACAATTTCTAACTTCACTTTAGGTAGAAAGTCGACCATGTATTCTGCACCGCGATATAACTCGGTATGGCCTTTTTGCCGGCCAAACCCCTTAACCTCTGTGACTGTCATACCCGTAATATTAATATCCGCTAACGCCTCACGAACATCGTCTAATTTAAATGGTTTAATTATCGCTTCAATTTTTTTCATTTAAACATCCATAGAATAGCCACAAAGATTATAAGCAGTATAATACATTGCTTAGCGCAATCAGTACTATAACCTAACTATTGATTATAGGCTTTTGCGCCCAGCGCCTATTTATTATCTTAACAAACGAGGTTTACCCATGACTGCTGCCGAAATTATTCAACAAATGCAGGTTCTACCGCAGATCGAGCCAGAATTTGAAATTCGGCGTCGAATTGAATTCATTAAGAAACAATTAACTCATTCTGGCATGAAAAACCTTGTTTTAGGGATTAGCGGCGGCGTTGACTCTACTGTCTGTGGTCGTTTAGCTCAGTTAGCTGTTGATGAGCTTAATCAAAACCAACCAAACCAATATCAGTTTATCGCTGTTCGTTTACCCTACGCTGAGCAAAAAGACGAAGCAGATGCGCAACGTGCAATCGATTTTATTCAACCCAGCCAAACTTTAACCATTAATATACAGCCCGGTGCCGATGCCCTGCATCAAGCAACTTTCAGTGCAGTTGCGGGTGCTTCACTTGCGAATAATAAAGATCATGAAGTTGATTTTGCTAAAGGAAATGTCAAGGCGCGCAGCCGTATGATAGTGCAGTATCATGTTGCTGCTTTAGTAAAAGGCTTAGTCATTGGTACCGATCACTCAGCCGAAAATATTACCGGTTTTTATACTAAATGGGGTGATGGTGCCTGCGATTTAGCGCCATTATTTGGTTTAAGTAAACGTCAGGTTAGGCTTTTAGGTAAAAGCTTAGGCGCAGCTGCAGCACTAGTTGATAAAACACCTACCGCAGATTTAGAAAGCTTAGCGCCACTTAAAGCCGATGAAGCCGCTTTAGGCTTAAGCTACCAACAGATAGATGACTTCTTAGAAGGCAAAGTCGTAGCTGCAGAAGTGAGTGAAAAGCTAATTAGTATTTATACTAAAACACAGCACAAACGCCAGCCAATCCCGACTATTTACAATTAAATAACGCTCAAATTTTACACCAATTTAATTCCAGCTATACTTTTTATTAACCTTAAATTGTGAGGAGACATAAAAAGTGCGCTGGAATCATTTCGGTTTAACCTTATTAGAATTGCTCATTGCAATTGCTATTTTCTCTATTCTAATTTTTATTGGTATTCCGGCTATGGCCGAACTTTCAGAACGCCAACAAGCATCATCTTATATGCGTCATTTTAGCCAGCACCTTGCCTATGCTCGAATAATGGCAGTAAGCAGTAGCTTACCCGTTCAATTATGTCCTACCACTTCAGATGGCTGCTCTTTTGACTGGCATCACTCGCCAGTTAGAATCAGCATACTAGATCCTGATTCATCACTACGGTTATTAAGAGAAATACCCGCCATAAAAGAACCACACAAATTAGTTTATGACCGAGAACGAGTCAGCTTTCGCCGTGATGGTAGTTTAGACGGCTTCGAGAATGGTAGTTTTTATTATTGCCCTAGCGCTAGATATGATTGGCATTATAAGATGACGTTAAACCAAGCAGGGCGAAGTAAATTAGCACTCATTAACACCCGTTGCCCTAGTTAGACCCACAATAAACACTGCGCGCATAGAAAAGCGGGTTACTGCCAACAACTTATTGCTACACCATTATGAAGGTTGCGTTGACCAAAATGATTAAGCTGAAAGCTTAAACAGCCACTATCTGCAGTTTGGCTACCTGTCGCTGTAGCTAAAACACTAAAGCCTGCAGCCATCTCTGTTAGGCTTAAATTAATAGTATAGCGTCCTGATTTAGTGCTACTGGCTGTAACTAAGTTCAGCAAACCATTTAATTGACTGATATCCCCTTGATAAACGCCATGATCGGCAAAATACTGCTCTTGAGCATTCGCTATTGTTAATAGCGTTTCAATGGCTTCGGCTCTATAAGTCCGCAGCACATATTGCTGGTAAGCTGGGTAGCTAATACTAGCCAAAATAGCGACTATCACCACAGCAATCATGATTTCTATTAAGCTAAATCCATTATCAAGCTTAGCCATACTACCAAGCTCCTTGCTCAACCATATAAGTTGCTAAACGTAGCACTTTTGGGAAATCAGACGTAACTAAAGCTTGGGTACAAGTTGCACATTGTTCAGTAATTGCCAGCATATCAGGAATTAACCTGGCCTGTTCTGACTCATTTACAATTTTAAGTTGTAACTTATCATCAACCGTAGCGAGCTGTAATGAGCCATTAGTCACTGCTTCACTAAGCCAACTGCGTTGACTATAAACTTTACCGGCATGATGTAAATGTAGAGCAAAAAGTTGAGTTTCATCATCAGTATTAACCTCACAGCCTAAGCGCTCAGCGTCTTTAGTGGCTGTCATAAAGTAGACTACGCCAGCATAAATTTGCGGTTTCACTATCACAGTGTCATCTAACTTCATTAGCCAACCGGCGCTTTGCTGCAGTTCACGCCATGCAGTCTCAGTTAAACCAAGTTCACTTGCTTCTATGCTTAAATGCGTTCTATCTATTAAATCACTATAAGAAGTGAGTCTGCTATTATTTAGATAATGATTAAAAACAACTACAGTGTCTCCAGCTTCATGCTGTCTAGCAAGAAGAACTAAACTAACTTTAATCCGATCGATAACACCGACGCCAGCAAGTGCTTGTTTGTAGGTTGTTTGCACTAACTGCACCGGCTGGCTAAAAACAGCTTCAGATGCGCTAAAGTCTGCAATTAGTTTCGGACTAGCAAAACCTAACCCTTCTAGCTGAATAAACCAAACTCTGCCTTGTAAATCGACCACATACACGGCATCTGCTAGGCCATCCATATTCAAATCTACACGTGCTGGTTCAGCCATAATTCTGGCTGCCTCAATATCATGGCTAGCATCATGCCAATGACTTAATCTAGCCAGTAACACCGCACTAGATGCATCGTGCAACTCTAGCTGGGCGTGATCTGGCATACTGTCTAATATCCGGTTGTGGCTTAGCAATACAGACCGACTCGCTTCTGTACCATCCATAGCAAGCTGTAACGGTAAGGCATCGCTATCATTTAAATTACACTGCCCTAAACATAACCAAGACATTAATAATAGAATTACGTTAAAACATACTCTAGTCCAGATCATCAACACGCTCTCCTGCAATTAATGTTTGCTGCAATAACACACTGCTATAGCCACTGTAAAAATGATGGCTAGGATCATAGGTTTCTGTTGAAACTAAAACCGCTTTACACCTTAATACAGCCTCAGACCATGCAGCATACTCAGCTGGACAAACGACAAAATCTTCCGCGGCTAGATCCTCGGTTATAGTTAACGAACTTAAATGTTCTGTATAAGCCTGATGGGTTATTTGTAACTGCTGCTGGCCTGCATTAGCAGATTTTTGAGTTAACTGACTAACATACAAACTGGAAACCATAATTAAGCTTAAACTTAATAGCACCACTAACGAAATCACTAAAACCATACCGCGTGTATTTTTCATCACTTCTCCTATAACTGAGTATTATGAAAATAAACCGTACTACTTAGTAATAACCGGCGATAATGATCACCGCCCGCATCAAACCTTTGCTGCCCCATTTGGTAAACCTGATCATTGCTATAGTGTGGATCAGGCTGAATTGCTCTTAATAAGACATAGAACTTAATACTGACAATACGGTTAGTTAATTGCTGCCACTGCGATGCTGTCATCTGTGCTGTTGTTTGCTGATAATCAATATGGCCATCTAAATTAGCATCTATGCCAAATTCAAAATGTAACCGTTCTACACCATCTATAATTGAATCAGTCGTCATACGTGCCTCACCTTCGGCATTACGAATTAAGCGTTTGCGCATTAATACAGGCACTATTTCACCTTCATGTGACTGGCGTTGCACATAGAAAACTAAATGCTGATAAGGGTAATAATCCATAGCTGAATTTAATCCGCTGCTATCGGCAGAAACAAAACGACTATGCTGCCAATTGGTTTCTAAATAGAATCGGTTTGACTGTAACCTATCAATTGAATGCGCTTGGCCAATCAATCGCTTAATTTGTAGTAGCTCGCTGTCTTGCAATGCGCGTGGTATGCAACCTAACTGGGCGCCAGAAGAAACTGCTTTGGCATACAGAGTGACAAAACCGTTATCAAGACTTGGGAAACTGCCGCTATCGAGTATTTCATTATGACAATCTGGACTTGGCGCATCCGGCTTACTAACTGTTGACGCTAACAACACATCAGCCTTACCGCCCCAAAAGCCAACATTTTGTAATTCATTTTGTAGTAAACCCAGCATAAACTGGCCATTTTGTTGTAATTGCGCTAACTGCTGAGTTTGTTTTGCAGACCGACTTAAGGTGCTAAAGGCTGTTAATATCATCATTAGTAAAAATAGCCCTAGCATCATAGCAATTAACAGCTCTGTTATAGTAAACCCCGTATTGGCTCTCATTCTGCACCACCGACAGTAAAGCCACTTCTGCCAGACGCTAGAGCACAAGCCTCTGCCATCGGCTCATGATTTGCCAATCGCTGTTGCCAACTAACAAACATAGTTATCCCAGTGCTTGTAGACGAGAGACAAAACTCAGGATCAATAAGTGAAGATTTAGACGGCGTCGCCCATTGCTGATACCAAGTAAAACGCTGAAACTGCGCCAACTCAGAGGGATCACAAGAGATAACAGAAGAACAAGGACTTGGCGTAGACAACTCAATACCTGTCGTTAGCCTGCCAGACATAAGCGGTATAAGTTGTTGATTACTATAGATGGTATTAATGAGTTCGTTAGTCAAAGCCACAGCTAGAGTGCGCTGGGTGGCATCAATCACATTACGTAAAGCTAAGGTTTGCCCCGCAAGAATGCCAAGCAAACCTATTTTAACAATAACCAGTGCAACGAGAACTTCAACTAAACTATAACCCTGTTGTAACCGCATATCCTTATGCCCAGTTAATTACAATTAACTTTAAAGTTACAACATTATTTCAAAAGATCAAATTTTATACTTAAAAAATTACCAACATTTTTCTACAACGCTAGCAACAAAGCCGCCTTTAGCTCCTTTTCTACCTGCTTGGTTCAAAGTTAAAGTTGCGCATTCACTATCTTTTTGTAAAGCCGTAGGGGCAGCACTTAACTGATAACTACGCGCCGTTAAATTATTTAGACTTATAGTATATCTTTTAGAAATATCATTTCTGCATTGCAATTCAGGTAAAGCAAATCCAGTTGGATTATATCGCATATTAGAAGTGTAATTACGCTCCATAAACTGTGCATATTCCGATAAGCAAGCAGTAGCCGCAGTACGATTAGAGCGAATAATATGCTCTTGATAAGAAGGGATAGCGATAGCGGCTAAAATACCAACTATCGCTACTGCTATCATTAGTTCTATTAATGTTACACCTAACTGCTTTTTATTGATCATTAGTTTGTTAGCTCCCGCCATGAAACACGTCCACGCCTGATACCACCATTGTATCCCTCTACGGCAATGGTAGCAGTCGCTAATCCAATTGCCATTTTATCCTCAAATAATACAGGCTCACTTGGGGTACCATCAAACTTAATACCACTTGCAGGAATTTTGCTATCACCTGAGTTAATACCATCAGCACCATCAAATTTACCATCTTTTGATAAATCAAAGAAATGATATTTTAAGCGAGCGCCTTTGAAAGGATCTATTGACATTACGTAACCATCACCAGCAGGCTTACAGTCATCACCACTTGGAATCGCTGTACTCACTACTAAATTATTACCCGCTTGAACAGGCCTTGTAACAATACGCTCCTTGCCGTCAATCAAATCCATATACCAACCCAGCTTGCCTGCCATATCATTTTCAGTTGCTTCAGTTACAGTTCTGCTTTCTCTGCTTCCCGTCGCATCAGTGTAAACTACATTTTGCATTTCGCGTTTTTTCAGCTTAGAGCGGTCTATAATGCCCGCAACGTCCTGGATACCATACCAGCTCTGTACCTCTGCATTATTTAAATCTGCAGCTGCCAGCATTTTACCTGTTCCAAAAAACAACCATAGCTGGCCAGTTTTTGGCTCTGAACTCAAAGTTAGCCCTCCTGTGATAGGTTGGGCTTGATTTAAATCATTTTTAGCTCTAAATAAAGGAAAACCTGCATAAGCAACTTTCCATTCTGATGGAATATTACTTGATAAATCAAACTTCCACACATTACCTAATAAATCACCAGCAAAGAACCAATCTGTTGTGCCATCCCGGTCAGCATCCCAACCTTCAACCTGGCCAAGGCCATGAGCATTTTCATCTACAGTATCAGGAGCAGCTATATTAGCTAAAACATCGCCATTAGCGATATCAATCACTAATAAACCTGAACCTTTAGTTGCATTGTTATAACCATAACCGACTACAACTGCCCAACTACCATTATTTAAACGAGTGATCGACGGTTTCGTAGTAATTACGCCTAAATCACTGTACGACTTATCCCACAACACATTAGATGTAGTCATACTATTGGGGTTAGTAATATCAAGTGCAAATAAACTATTGCCACCTCGTCCTAATGAGCCGACCAAAATTGTTTTCCAACCCCCTACGTAGACATCAGCAGCTACAGGCGAACCATCAACAAAATATTTATGCTCATAAAAAGGGTCTGCATAAGAAGCTAAGTTAGTACTTTCTTTAAGCATGGCTTTGGGCATATAAGCAAAGGTTTCAGTACCATTAGCAGCATCGAAAGCATGTAAAAAACCATCATTTGCACCAACATACAAACGGCCTTCACGTGTTTTATTGTTTGCAATAAACGCATTGTAGCTATTTGCACCCAGCCAATTATAACGACCAAAGTTTCTATTTATTGGCGCAGCTACAAAATGTGGTGATGAATTAGCAATATCACCTAATAAACCACTGCGTTTGCGGAAGTTTACACTTGCTGGCGCTTCGTTTATCGTCTCCCCTCGCAAATAGTTAACTAAATCCTTACTTTTTAGAGCGTTCTTTTCAGACTCACTTAAATTTGACCAGTTAAAACTTTTTACACCAGATTCACCTGTGAAAAGTAAATTACGCGTATTCCATTCAGGAAAATTTGCTGACCATATTTTCGCAGAAGGATTAGTAATATCATAACTTGATAAAGTACCACTCCAATCATTACCATTGTAACTGCCTTGATAAACATAGTTATCAGCTTGAGTAGAGGTAGTCGTACCGGCTAAGTTAGAGGCTGAAGCAACACCTTGATCAATCCCTTTTAATGTTGCTGATAATTTTTCTGCAAACTCCGTTGGATCCTTAGCTGTAAAAAAGCCTCCTCTTGAATTTACCGCAGCATGAAGTAAGTCATCAATCTTAGCAGGACCATCACTAAATGGATTCCCCCAGTCAATACTATCGCCTGTTGTAATTGCATTCATAGCATCATCAGGTGAGACATCACCTGATAAGCCTAAACTAATACCAAATACCCGCATATGCTGCCAGAAAGCTGGTGATACCCCTTCGCTGGTTGGAACATTATTGTCTAAGCTTGGCATCAAATCATTTTTCCAATAATACATTGCAACATCAGCTAAAGTGTTGTCATAGCCATCTTTAAAAGGATCTGCTTTTGTATATTTACCACTCGCTCCTGATTCATTAGTAAGTAATAGACCATCAGTATTATCATTATTTTTACGTGCGCCTGAAGTTGCAGCTTCACTTGAGTTCCAGTAACCATCTGTCATTATTATACTAAAACTTTGCCGACAGCTCAGCATATCACTGCTGCGTTCTTCGGGCTCTGTGCGCCATGGGTGTTCTGTTTTATAATATTGACCCGCTTTATCAAGCGCATACCGTAGTGGAGTATTGCCACTTGCCTCAACATCAAACAGCCAATTAAAAAATCCAGTCCGTGCACTACCGTTGAATGGCGCGACGCCTTGATAACTTGAGGTTTTATTAATCGCACCATAACCTACGCGCAGCTTACCGCTTTGCTGATGAAAAGCTGTACTGATAGAAGATTTTGAAGCCTGTAATCTGTCACGGTAATAGGAATACCATATAGCAAATTTTTTCTTTATGTCTTCCGACATATCAGAGTGATGAACATACTTATAGCAATCATTATCATACTGATCATCATCATCACAATCGTCTAAATCTGCATCATATTGATAATAAAAGGCACCGTTATAATAGCGTCGGCCCCTATGACTAAAGTCATCTCTTAGATCAGAACGGCTGGTTTGGGTAAAGCCATTATCCCAAGCATTATTGAAAGACGGCTCTCCCCAACTTGTCACACCATCGCTTTTTAGCGGTATTTCATATTTACCGTTAGGATCAAAGTAAACGCCATTGACTTTAGAACTGTAATACCAAGGATAATAAACTTGTTCTGCATCATAATACGTACCAGTTCTTGTACACCGTCCCCCATCCCTGCGGTTACAAAATTCTTTAGTACCACTTTTATAATAGCCGCTGATATTATCTGGCATATACTCTCTATTCATAGAACCAGAATCATCGATAATAAACATAATATTAGGTGCAACTTCGCCACCTGTTTGCAAAGGCGAGGAGGCCAATTCAACTGCTGCATGGGCACTACTTGCAGCAAAAAGCATGCTAGCAATAAAGCTAATATATCTAGAAAGTTTCATCGCTATTATCTCCGCCAAATGGTTTGCATAATTACTGCAGCGCGCCCGTCATCATCTTGCGTGCGTGCTGTAATTCTAAATGTAGGTGACAAGCACCCCCGAGGAGGTGTTGTTGCACTATTACAATCAGGGAAATCAGGATCTGGCCAGTCCCCCATGTATTCAACAATATAACTAGCAGGGTTTGCCATGCCATCATTCATTGCTGCTGCATTTTGCCAATTCGGTGCACCTGGGTCAGCTAAAGTCCAACGATCAACTTGATTCGCAGCAGGAATAGGAAAAACAAAAGGTAATGCAACTGGATCTAAGACATTTAAACGTCGCTCTGCCTCTAATAATGCAGCCTCAACCTGCTGTTGAGTTAACTGCTTATCGTATAAGTTAGAGGTCATTTTTTCTTGTAAAGTTGTGCTCTTAATACTACTTAATGCTAGTAATGTAATAGCAACTAATATTAATAAGCTAACAATTAAGGCAACACCTTGTTGCTTTTTAGCATTCTGCATATCTAACCTACTCTATTTCTAAGTGTGATAATAAAGTTAATATTTTTTGCTGACTCTAATAGGTCCAGTTGTTTTAAAACTTTGTCATCTATAGTTAGTGTTACACTAACTGAAATAATATCGCCCCAATTAAGCACTGCATTTGCTGTACGAAACTGCCGGGTCGTTGCATCCATATAACTAAATTGAATGTTTGAAACACCAAATAATACTTCTTCATTAATTTGCTGAGCGCCCACTACAGCAGCTCGATATAAAGAATTGACACTGCTATCATCACGGCTAGGTGCAACAAACCAAGCTACAGACTCAAAGCGCATCACCATTGCATTACTTGGGAAACTTCTTACTGGCGTTGTTGCGCAATTAAATGGCATTAAAAAACCTAAGTTCTGAGTACAATTTAACGGTGCAGCACCCGTTTTATATTCCAGCGTATTGGCTGCTGCATTCACGGCAGATACCTGAAATAACGTTGTTAAAGTATCATCACATACAATGGCAATATCTAGCGGGTTGAGATCAGATGGTGCTGTTAATGTAAATTCTGCATTAGCCGTATCATGACTATTAATACTGCTACTGACACCTGAAGCATACATTACACGAATAGCTTCTGTACCTAGTGTCGGGGTTATGCCATTTATCGCAGCTACAGGTGCAGCCAAACCTCTAATGCCATCATTCCAGGTGGCCCAAGGCTGAGCAGAATTTAAGATATTAACTACGCGCACAGGATTACCGCAACCACTAAACCCAGCGCTACGGATATCTTTAGACATTAACTGAAATGCTATACGGGCGGTATTCTGAACTTCGGATAAAGAGTTATTGACACGACTAGTCGTCTGGTTAGACATAAATATACCTAATGCCCCCCCTAAAACTAATAAGCCAAGTACCATAGCAATCATTAATTCAGTTAATGAAAAACCTACCATTTTAAATGTTGAAATTACTTTTTGTTTTTTCATGGTAAAACCTGCATTACAACTGAATTTCCCGTCACTAAACGGTCGTCTGTCCAACTAATTGTTACAGTATAAAGATTCGCACCACCATCCCACGAAATTACCGGACAAGTCTCTGCGGTAGTAACCGCTTTAACATTTTGCACCCAGCGATCCGTCAATAAAGCTGAACTTCCTGTACAATCAGATAAAGCATAACCGCCATTCCTTGCTACATTAGGATTAGAACGCATTAGCTCGATTAAGTTATCGGTTAATATCATTGACATACTTCGCTCATAAGAGCTGTTAACATTACGAATGCTAGTTGTTTGAAGCCCTGCAACACCAAGCAAACCTACACCTAAAACAAGTACAGATACTAATACTTCAATTAATGTAACACCCTGCTGCATATCAAAATTATTTCTCATCTATCAATTCCTGCTTAACTTGGATTAGCTGGGGCGCCACAACTTGCAGCAGAACTAGAGTTAACATGAGCCCGACCACCTGAGCGTAATACAATATCACGCACATTATTATCAACTGACGACATACACACTCGTATTGTTCCGTTTAATGCCCCGTTAGTGGCAGTTCTAGCCAAGCCCTGTGGTGTAAACCGTATAGAGTCTGAAGCCGAGCTTAGTGATAAACTTGCCAAGGTTGTTATACGATTAGCATTAATTTGTCCATTCGCAATCACTATCCCACCGCCTTCACGCATAACTAACCAGCCTTTCCAGCCGGTGCTTGGAGCCGCTGAGCAGTTTGTTGCATCGCTGCTATGACACAATACCATTACTTGATTTTGCTTAATCGCTTCCGTTCTAGCTAAAATTAACGCAGCGAGGATCTCATTCGCTTGCCCAGTTAATCGATTACCATTAATCAAGCTAGTAAAACTGGGTACCGCTATTGCTAAAGTGATGGCAATAACTGCTACTGTCACCATCATTTCTATAAGCGTAAACCCTTGCTGTTTTTTATGTTTTTTATTAAGCACCTAGGAAACCGTCCATTTAGCAAAAAATTTGGTTTAGTTATTATTACAAATAATCTATATCTATATTAGAAGCAAGCTTATGCTTGATGAGCGGTTTGATTTAATGATAAGCGGTAAAACATTAAGCTAATAATTGTTAGTATTTAAGCGCTAAGGCTTGCTTTACGGTTGCAAGCGCTCTTCTTGATACATCAAGTTTTTCATCGCAACCTTGTAATTGGATATAGGTGCGACCGTCACTTTGGGTAGTTAAACTAGAGAAATGATCTACATTAATTAATATTTTACGATGACTACGAATCAGTTTTGGCGTGAGTGTTTGTAGTTGAGTTAAGCTTTGATCTATTAATGCTTCGGCATTGTGAGTTACAACCCGAACATATTTATCTTCAGCAATGCAATATAGAATATCCGTAATCAGTAGCTGTTTAGTAACACCTGCAATAGTATAGCTAAGCTTGTCTATTGTAGTTGTAGCCGGTTTAGCCTGTGCTGTTACCCTACTTCTGGCACGGGCTAACGCCTCGAATAAGCGATCCGCAGATATTGGTTTTAAAATATAATCTACCGGCCCAGCTCGATATGCCTCAAGCGCATGTTCTGCATGCGCAGTAACAAATATCACTTCTGGTGTTGGCTCTAGGCTTTGTAACTGACATGCTAGACTGATGCCGTCGGTTACTGGCATTTCAATATCAATTAACATTAAGTCGGGCTGATGCTGCTTGGTTAATGCTAAACCTTGCTGAGCATTCTGCGCCTCAGCAACACAAATAAAGCCTGGCTGTTGCTGTAATAATCGCTTTATTCTCGCCCTTGCTAAGGGCTCATCATCAACAATGATAACCTTTATTAGCGTATGCGTATTCATACTTCTTCCCTGTTATTGCACAGTATATTAATTCGGTAACACTAACTTTATTCTAAATAAATTATCAATAACACTATAAGTTAAACTGGCGTTAGGCCCATAGTGTAATTTTAAACGTTGGCGAATATTTTCAATCGCTATACCATTTTTCGGTCGATTAACACTTAGCTGTTGAAAAGGATTAGTGATCACAAAGCTGACTGCAGAGCGCGATTCAAGTAATTGAATTTTTAATAATGCCTTATCATGACAGCCTTCTATGCCATGGCGCACTGCATTTTCTAATAAAGGCTGAATGGTTAAGGCTGGAATTTTAATATTAGGCAATGTCTGTGGCAGCTGCCATTCAACCTGCATTCGGTTGCCTAGCCGCCATTGCTCTAGTGATAAATACTGCTTTGCTAGCTGTAACTCTTGGGCTAAAGGAACAACTTCACCAACATGCAATGCGGCTCTAAATAATGCAGCTAAATCTAATAAAGCTTTTTCTGCCGAATCTGCATCTATTTGGGTTAATTCAGCCACAGTGTTTAAGCTATTAAATAAAAAATGCGGCTGAATTCTCGCTTGTAAAGCACTTAGCTTAGAACGGTTTTGGGCGTCGAGCTGCTCACTGTGCTCAGAGTGCATAATAAAAAACTGAATAGCGATAATGCTAATAATAAAGGCAATCATGCTATTAGCCATTAAAAAGGCCGGCAGACTTTGATTTATCATTATTGTTTGAGCATTTAGCCAATAGTAAGCCAAGCTACTTATAGCAATTGTAATAAGCAGAAAAATAACGGTGCAGCTACTAAGAATGGTCATAGGGGCTAGCTTATTTAATCTTGGCCTCAACCAACATAAACAAGCGGTGCTAAGTAGCACCACCCAATGCATAAACAAGCTAATTATACCAAGTCGATACCAAGGATCGGTAATAATACCCGGTGCGAAAGCAAGCACAACGGCCACAGCTTGCGATAAAACAATAGCTCGAAAAATAAAACGGCCATGGCATAAATAAGGCAATTGGAGTGCCGGTAATCCGCTGCGCATCATTATCGGCTCCTTTGTATAATAAAACCCTAATTAAATAGTGATTAAGCTACTTTTATTACGCTAATTAATAACGCAGCTCCGCAGGAATAGCAAATACCACGTTTTCTTCACGGCCAGGATTTTCAGTAACGGTAACCCCACCCCATTGCTGTAATTGTTTAACGACTTGCTGCACTAAAACTTCAGGAGCAGAAGCCCCTGCAGTTACCCCTACGGCTTTTACATTGTCTAACCAGCTTTGTTGAATATCCTCTGCGGTATCAATTAAATAAGCAACACAGCCCATTTTTGCCGCAAGCTCTCGTAACCGGTTAGAATTACTACTATTTTTAGCGCCAACAACTAATAATAAATCGGCTTTATTAGCTAGGTCGCGCACCGCATCCTGACGATTTTGCGTGGCATAACAAATATCATCTTTACGTGGCCCTTCAATTTCAGGGAAACGCTCACGTAAAGCCTCAATTACATCAGCGGTATCATCAACTGACAAAGTGGTTTGACTGCTATAGCACAACGCAGCAGGATTTTTCACCGTTAACTGAGCAACATCTTCGACAGACTCAACTAAGTAGATCCCACCGGCTTCATTGCTATATTGGCCCATAGTGCCTTCAACTTCAGGATGCCCAGCATGACCAATTAAAATGCACTCTACGCCTTTGCGACTAGCGCGTGTCACTTCCATATGTACTTTTGTTACAAGTGGACAAGTGGCATCAAATACTTTTAAGCCACGTTGCTTTGCGTTTGTACGTACCGCTTGGGAAACACCATGAGCGCTAAAAATAACAATATTATCGTCTGGTACTTCATCTAGTTCATCAACAAACACAGCGCCGCGACGGCGTAAACCATCTACCACGAATTTATTATGTACCACCTCATGGCGTACATAGATTGGCGGTTCAAATAGCTCTAAAGCACGTTCAACTATACTTATTGCTCGGTCTACCCCAGCACAAAAGCCACGCGGGTTTGCTAATAAAATATCCATAGATTTAAAGTACCTGCACTATTTCTACGCTAAAAGTTAAAGTTTGGCCTGCTAAAGGATGATTAAAATCAACCGTCACTGACTCACCGGCTACTTCACGAATTAGTCCTGGTAATTCAGAGCCATCAGGCATAGCAAACCCTATTATAGCTCCGACTTTAGGCGTGGTTTCAGCCGAGAAGCGAGCGCGATCAACATAATAAATATTATCAGGATTAGGCATACCGTACGCATCTTCTGGTGCTAAGGTGAAGGTTTTCTTATCACCCGCTTTTAAGCCTGTTAATTCAGCTTCAAATGCAGCAGAAATACTCGCATCACCCATTTGCAACTTAGCTGGCTTATTATGCACTCGCGTACTGTCTGCAGCGCTACCATCAGCTAGCTTAATATCAAAATGAAATATAATAGTACTATTCGCGCCTATTGCCGCTGCACTAGCAGTATTTGAATTAGTAATAGGAGTTGCATCAGTCATGTTTTGCCTCTGCTTTATTAGTAAAACTATCCCAGATTAATAACGCTGCACCAATACAAATTGCAGAGTCTGCGATATTGAAAGCTGGATAATGCCAGTCTTGGTAAAATACATGTAAAAAGTCAATAACATAGCCATAGATGCTGCGATCAACTAAGTTACCTATAGCACCGGCTAACACTAAACTTAATGCTAAGCTTAATTTAACTTGTTGCCGCGGTAATCTACCTAACCAAACCGCAATAACCATACTGACTCCAACCGCAATTAACGTAAAAAACCAGCGTTGCCAGCCACCGGCATCACTTAAAAAAGAAAAGGCGGCGCCATAATTACGGACATAAGTAATATTAAAAAATGGCACTACCGAAATAGAATCAAATAACTGCATATTGTGGATAACCACTTGCTTTGTTACTTGATCGGCGATTAATAGCAGCAATATAAGCCACCAAAATCGCCAACCTGTTTGGCTAAAAAGCGTCATTAAGCAAACTCTCGCTGTTCACCATCGCCTTCAACGTTGCTAACACAGCGCAAGCATAATGCTTCATGTGCTGGGTTTGCGCCAACATCATGGCGGTGATGCCAACAACGCTCACATTTAGCCGCAGTAGATGCCGTAACTAAAACACTTAAGCCAGCAATTTCAGTTGCAACCGCATCCGCAGGTGCTGCATCAGTACTGACGGTCGCTGTTGACGTTATTAACACAAAGCGTAACTCATTAGCTAATAACGCTAAATCAGCAGCTAACTGTTCATTAGCGTATAAAGTAACTTCAGCTTGCAAAGAAGCACCAATTCGCTCTTCACGACGCGCAGCTTCAAGCACTTTATTTACCGCATCGCGCACTTGTAATAACTGCTGCCAGTAGCTGTCAGAAAACTTACCACCACTAACACCCGCTAAGCCTTGATACCAAACACCTGTAAACACAAACTCATCATGCTCACCTGGTAGCTCTTGCCAAATTTCTTGCGCTGTAAAGCTCATAATAGGCGCCATCCAACGCACCATAGCCTGAGCTATATGGTATAGCGCAGTTTGACATGAGCGACGCGCAATACCATCAGCATGTGCGGTATATTGTCTGTCTTTAATAACATCTAAATAAAAACTGCCCAGCTCTACGGTACAGAAATTCATGATTTTCGCACTAACTTGGTGGAACTGATAGTTGTCATAGGCGTCAACAATTTCTTGCTGCAACTGGGCGGCGCGGTTAACTACCCACAGATCTAATTGCACCATGTCATCAAAAGCAACCATATCGGTAGCCGGATTAAAACCAGATAAATTAGCTAATAAAAAGCGAGCCGTATTACGAATACGACGATATTTATCTGCAGCACGGTTTAGTATTTCATCAGAGACTGTCATTTCAGAGGTGTAATCTGCCGTGGCTACCCATAAGCGTAAAATATCAGCACCGAGCTTTTTCATCACATCTTGTGGCGAAACCACATTACCTAATGACTTTGACATTTTGCGGCCGCTACCATCAACAGTAAAACCATGAGTTAATACTTGTTTATAAGGTGCATGTTGATTAATGCTAACGCCTGTCATTAGCGATGACATAAACCAGCCACGGTGTTGATCCGAGCCTTCTAAATATAAATCAGCTTGGCTAGCCCCATTATATTCAGCTCGTGCGCCAACCACACAGGCATGAGTTACACCAGAGTCAAACCAAACATCTAAGGTATCTTTTACTTTTACAAACTGCTTAGCATCATCGCCAATTAAGGTTTCAGCCTCTAAATCAAACCAAGCTTGAATACCCTCTTTTTCTACTAACTGCGCAACTTGCTCCATCAGTTCTGCGGTATTAGGGTGTAAAGCACCGGTGTCTTTATCAATAAATAACGCAATAGGCACACCCCAAGTACGTTGTCGGGAAATACACCAATCTGGACGGCCGGCAACCATTTTTTCAATCCGCTGTTGGCCCCACTCTGGGATCCAGCGTGTTTGCTCAATTTGCTCTAATGAAGCCTGACGTAAACCTTGCTGCTCCATACTAATAAACCACTGTGGCGTCGCCCGGAAGATAATAGGCGTTTTATGGCGCCAGCAATGAGGATAGCTATGGGTATAGGCTTTATGTAAAAACAAAGCACCCGCTTCACGTAAGGCTTCAACCACGCTGTCATTGGCTTTAAATACATGTTGGCCTGCAAATAAGGGGGTATCAGGTAAATACACGCCATTAGCCCCAACAGGGTTTGCTATTTCTAAGTTATATTGCTTACCCACCACAAAGTCTTCTTGACCGTGCCCTGGTGCGGTATGAACACAACCGGTACCAGAGTCGGTAGTGACATGCTCACCTAACACTACAGGTACTGTCATATCATAAAGTGGATGCTGTAAAGACATCAGCTCTAAGCTTTCACCTTTAGCAAAACCTAAAGCGTGATAATGTTCAATACCCGCGCGGGCCATCACGTCGGTTACTAAGTCTGTGGCCATAATCAGTCGCTCAGGGCCATTAGGACCTTGCTCAACTTGAACTAAGCTATAATCTAACTGAGCATTAACCGCAACCGCACGGTTAGCTGGAATGGTCCAAGGCGTAGTAGTCCAAATAATGACTGATACTTTCCCTTGCCCTTTGTGGCCTTGTGGATGATCAAAACGATCAACATCAGTTTCATCTGTTAAGGCAAAGCGCACATCGATAGCCGGTGAGACTTTATCTTGATATTCCACTTCCGCTTCCGCTAAAGCTGAACCACAATCAGTACACCAATGCACCGGCTTAAAGCCTTGTTGTAAATGGCCGTTAGCGACTATTTTCGCTAATGAACGGATAATATTAGCTTCAAAGTCAAAGTCCATCGTCCGATAAGGCTTTTCCCAATCGGCTAATACACCTAAGCGAATAAAGTCATTGCGCTGGGCATCAATTTGCGTTGCTGCATAGTCGCGACATTTTTGTCTAAATTCAGCAGCACTAAGCTTAGTGCCCGGCTTACCGTACTTTTTCTCTACCACTAGCTCTATTGGCAAGCCATGACAATCCCAACCCGGTATATAAGGCGCATCAAAATCAGATAAGGTTTTTGCTTTAACAATAATATCTTTAAGAATTTTATTTACAGCATGACCAATATGAATATTACCATTTGCATAAGGAGGGCCATCATGCAAAACAAAACTCTTCTTGCCTTTTTTCGCGGCGCGAATTTTGCCGTATAAATCTGCTTGGGTCCATTTATCTAACATTTGCGGTTCACGCTGAGCTAAATTAGCTCGCATGGCAAAAGCTGTTTGTGGCAAATTCAGGGTATGCTTGTAATCACTCATCCGTTTTGTTCCGTTATGTCAGTATTAGCCTCTGATTGGCTAACATCAGCCTGGCTATTAAAAATTTGTTTGGCCGCAACAACATCTGCTGCGATCTGTTGTTGTAATGCAGTTAAATCTGCAAAACGTTGTTCATCTCTAATCTTTGCTATAAGTTGCACTTCAATTTGGCTGCCATATAAGTCGGCTTTAAAATCAAATAAATGCGCTTCTAACTGCTGACGTTTACCTTGTACTGTTGGTCTATTACCAATATTGGCAACACCCGTAAAGTCACCATAAATTGTTTTAGCCTTTATCGCATAGACACCGGCAACTGGCAATTTTTGCCGATACAAAAATACATTGGCCGTAGGAAAACCAAGATCACGGCCTAACTTTCTGCCATGACGCACCCGCCCGGTTAATGAAAAAGGTCGGCCTAACATCTCTGCAGCTAACGCTAATTTATCTTGCTGTAAAGCCTCACGAATTAAGGTGCTGCTAATGCGCTTATCGCCTAATACTAAACTTGAAGTGCTCGTTAAACCAAACTGGTATTGCTGTGCTGCATGTTGCAGCATTTGAAAATTGCCGCGTCTGCTTTTGCCAAAGCAAAAATCATCACCAACAATTAAATGTGCGACACCTAATTGCTTTAACAATAACTCTTGAATAAACAACTCTGGCTGCTGAGAGGCAAAAGCGGTATTAAAATTAACACAAATTAACCTATCAATACCTAGTGCAGCCAGTGCAGTATATTTTTCACGAAAGCGAGATAAACGCGCTGGCGCATCATTAGCCGTAAATAACTCTAATGGTTGTGGTTCAAATAGCATGACACAAGCTGGCAATTGCAGCTGTTTAGCTATGGCTAGCAGCTTGCTAAGCACAGCCTGATGCCCTAAATGCACACCATCAAAATTACCGATCGTTAATACACAGCCATGATGTTCAGCTTGAATATTATGTATACCGCGAATTAACTCCATGCCTGCCGATTCTACCTGCTGCTTATAAACCGCGCATTATAACCGCTAACTCATTTGCTTTCAGCAATAGAATTCGCTCTAAAGTGGCTTAATCTAATACCAAACACAAATAACAGCGCAAAATAAACCAAAACTGCGGCAAAACATAAGCCTGCCAAATAGATTACTTGCTGGCTAAAACTTAACAATAACCAGTTAGCAAAGCTTGGCATCTGCCAATATAAAATGCTGGCCATAAGCCCTGCAGCAATAACTAATTTAGCTAAAAACACCCAAGTTGTTTTAGTTAATTGGTATACACCGGCCAGTTTTAAACCACGATACAATAAAAAGGCATTTAACGTCGCCGACATAGAGGTCGCTAATGCTAAACCGACATAACTTAAAAATGGCGCTAGCATTAAGTTAAAGCCCATATTCGCCACCATAGCAATAATGCCAATACGCACCGGTGTTTTAATATCTTGGCGGGCATAAAACCCCGGCGCTAACACTTTAATTAACATAAAGCTAAATAAGCCTAGGCTATAAGCAATTAAGCTGTGCGATACCATAAGCACATCATTTGGCGTAAATTCGCCACGCATAAACAATAAAGCAATTATCAGCTTACCCAACACCATTAGGCCAGCCATAGCTGGTATGCCAAATAGCGCCACAAAGCGCAATGACCAATCTAATGTCTGGCTGAATCTTAGCGCATTAGCCCCCGCATGATGTCGAGACAAGTTAGGTAAAATCACAGTGGCGATGGCAATACCAAACAGGCCCAGTGGAAACTCAATTAGGCGATCAGAGTAATAAAGCCAACTTACTGCGCCTGTTAACAAAAAAGAGGCGATAACCGTATCAAGCAATAAATTAATTTGGCTAACCGACACACCAAATAATGCCGGTAACATTAATTGTCTAATTTTAACTACGTTTTCATCGCGCCAGCCCCATTTTGGCCAAACCAACAAGCCCGCTTTAGCTAAAAATGGCAATTGAAACAGCAGCTGCACAGCTCCGCCAATAAACACGCCCCAAGCTAGTGCAATTGCCGGCACCTCTAACTGAGGTGCTAACCAAATTGCACAAGATATAATGGCAATATTTAAAAACACCGGCGTAAACGCAGCCACAGCAAAGCGATTATAGGTATTTAAAATCGCCCCAGATAACGCCACTAAGCTAACAAACCATAAATAAGGAAAGGTAATTTTTAACATTAGGCTAGCTAATTCAAATTTATGCTGCTCTGGGCCATCATTTAGCCATTCAATAAACCAGCCCATGCCAAATAACATGGCCACTATAGGCGAGGCAATAACCCCAAGCACAGTAACTAGCGTCACCACAACACCTAAGCTTCCTGCTACTTTAGCAATTAATAATCGCACCGCATCATCGCCATGCTTGGTTTTCACTTCCGCTAACACCGGCACAAAGGCTTGCGAAAAAGCGCCTTCGGCAAATAAACGCCGCAGAAAATTGGGAATTCGATTAGCAAAGAAAAACACATCAGCTGCAGCGCCAGCACCAATAAAATTAGCCACAACCACATCACGAACTAAGCCTAATACTCGGGAAATCAAGGTCATAACACTAACAATTAGGCCTGATTTTAATAACTTATCTGACACAAAACGGCTCCTTATAAAATAGCACTGCTATTCTGCCTGCTTTTAGAATACAATTACCAGTAGCTAGATAGATTAAAATCTAGGTATTTATAGTAAAAGCATTTGACAATGGGCCATTAAATAGGCATATTATGCGGCCTTTAAAAGGTCCGGTTTTTAGTTTTTAGGAGTGTCACCTTGGCTAACATTAAGTCTGCTAAGAAGCGCGCAATTCAATCAGAGAAACGTCGTCAGCAAAACGCTAGTCAACGCTCTATGATGCGTACTTTCATCAAGAAAACCTACGCAGCGGTACTTACTGCTGACGTAACTGCTTCAAATGAAGCATTAAAGAAAATGATGCCTGTTTTGGATCGTATGGCCGCTAAAGGCTTGATCCACAAAAACAAAGCAGCACGTCATAAAGCGCGTTTAAATGCTCACGTTAAAGCATTAAACGTTGCCTAATATAGTGCAAAATTAAAAAATACCGGCTTACGCCGGTTTTTTTTATCTTAAATTTCAGCTTACTCGGTACAATATAATTGGTAAAGCAAACCAATTAACGCCTCCGCTTCCGCGCTATTAATACTGTAATAAACAGTTTGCGCCACCTTACGTGTTTTAACTAATTTTTGTCGGCGCAATAAGGCTAAATGCTGTGATAACGCAGACTGGCTTAATGCTAACTTGTCATTTAAATCACTTACCGACAGCTCAGCGGGTAACAGATGGCATAAAATAAGCAACCGTTGCTCATTTGCAACTGCTTTGAGCAACTTCACGGCTTGCGTTGAATTTTCTAACATATCGGCTAACTTCACTTACCGAAACTCCTTTATAAGCTTATAACCTAAGCTCAACTATTAGACTGAAACATTAATTGTTGTCGACACCTCGCAATAGTGCAAAATAGCGCCGTCATTAAACTAATAAAGATTGCATTAGATTGTGAATGCGATGAGCAGAAATAGGTTTAGTGACAAAGGCACTAGCACCAGATTCAAATGCTTGCTGTAAATTATCAACCGTGGAATAAGCAGAAATAATAAAAACTCGAGTGTGCTCACGCGCTTGTTTAAATTGCTTTAATAGCTGCTGACCATTAGCATCAGGCAATTGTAAATCTAAAAACACTAACTCAGGCTTATACTCAGCAAACAGTTTAGCCGCGCTTAAACCATCTTCAGCCTCAATCACATCAATAATATTTAGCTGCAGTAATATCTGGCGTAAATGCTGCCGTACATTGGCGACATCATCAATAATTAATGTTCTTAATTTGCTCACACTGTGCTGCATCCTGCACCTCCATCTCAAAGTCCTATCGAGCAAATAGTAATTTAGCTTATTCATACTGTAGACTGCCAGTAAAAATGCTAAAATCCGAGCAATATTTAAACTAAGGGCAATAATAAAATATGAAAATTTGGTTAACAATGCTAGTTGCGGCAGTTAGTCTGAATCTAACGGCTAATGACCTAGAGCTTGATCATTCTCTTGCTTATAAACTAACAGAGTCTCTCACAGTAGAAGTTGGTGCCCGTATTGCTGGAAGCTCAGCAGACGAAAGAGCCGTAGTTTGGGCCGAGAAAAATTTCGCAGCTTTGGGTTACGATAAAGTATGGCGAGAACCATTTAAAATGCCATTTTGGCAGCGTGGTGCGGCGTCATTAACTGTCAGTGCCCCTTTTCAGCAGTCTTTCGTTGTTAGCGCCTTAGGCGGCTCTATCGCCACACCTGCTTTAGGCATCGATTCTAACGTTATTATGTTTGCCAGTTTAGCTGAGTTAAAAAAAGCAGATCCTAGCCAAGTTAAAGGCAAAATAGTCTTTATTAATAAAAGCATGCAAAAAGACAAAGAAGGTAATTTTTATAGCGAAGTGGTTGGCGCTCGCTCTCAAGGCGCAATAGAAGCGGCTAAGCTAGGCGCTAAAGCTATTATTATTCGTTCTGTAGGTACTAGCCTAAATCGTTTTGCTCATACCGGAATTATGCGTTATAGCGATAAAGTAGCCAGGATCCCTGCCGCTGCTATTTCTGTACCTGATGCTATTCAATTAGAGAAAATGTTAGCGCTTCAGCCTAATTTGACACTGCGCTTAACCATGCAAAATAAGTTACCTGGTACTGTTACTAGTCATAATGTTATTGCTGAAATTACTGGCCGTACTAAGCCTGAAGAAATTGTCTTAATTAGTGCTCATTTAGACTCTTGGGATCAAGGTACTGGCGCATTAGATGATGCCGCAGGTGTCGGCTTAGTAATGGCTGTCGGCGCTTTAATTAAACAACAAGGCCAACCTGAGCGAACTATTCGTGTTGTTTTATTTGGTAATGAAGAAGGCGGTTTATTAGGTGCCAAGGCTTATGCAGCTAAGCATGCCAATAATTTACATAACCATGTTTTTGCTTCTGAATCAGACTTTGGTGCTGATCGTATTTGGCGTTTAGACAGCGGCGTAGGCAAAAATTCACTAGCCTTTATTGCTGAGCTGCAAAAGAAGTTAGCGCATTTAGATATTAGCTTAGGTAATAATGATGCTTATGGTGGCCCTGATGTTTCAGTACTAAAAGCCTTAGGCGTCCCTGTTGTTACCCTACTGCAAGACGGTACAGATTATTTTGACTACCACCATACCGCTAACGATACCTTCGACAAGGTTAATCCTGATGCTTTAGAGCAAAACTTATCCGCTTGGTTAATTACAACTAAAGCAGTTGCTAATAGCGACATTGATTTACGCAAGTAAAATAAATGCCTCATTGAAAAAGACAGCTGCAGTAGTCGCTGTCTTTTTTAAAGGCTAATATGACATTCTACGTGGTAATTTCACTTCGGGTCGCTTATGTTTGCGATATAAGCTGCGAATAAAGTACAACTGCAAAAATACGATTAAAAATATAGCTGCTGATGGGTATAAATAACTATTTTCTGATATTGCGAAAATACTTAATCCACAAGCTGCATAGATGAATGGTAATAACTCATATAACCAAAAGGGTATGCTACCTAGACGTTTATTTTTTATGCCATCAGAGCGGCGATTATAAGAGCGTAACACCCAAATTGTCGCACCACCTGCCATCAATAAAAATGCCGCACTTAAGCCTAGCCAAGAACTGGTCAGTTTTGGAAACTGTAAAATGCTCGCTCCTGTAATAAAATAACCATATGGTAAAGCTTCGTATAATCTTAACGGAACCATAGCGTGCCTCCTGCACTAAACCGACTATTTAACAGTATAGCCATCATTTAAAGCATTGTGCACTTTTTATACAAAGCTTTTATTGTATACCTGTATTAGCCATTAAAGCCTTTAAAATCACAACTAGTAAATTGCATTAATTAAACTAATCCGAATCAAGCAAAATTACTCAGTTGAGCAAACAGAGAGTCCGCAGCATAATGCCGCCAATTTCCTCTCTTATTCAATAAAATGGCAGTACATAAATGGCAGATCTATTTTTTAATACTATTAGCTGGATTGGTTTAGCTATCTGTATTGGGGCATTTTTTATAAAAGATGTTTTCCGCTTGCGTCTAGCTACCCTAATAGGTTGCAGTATGCTTTTTATTTACTATAGCCATATTGATATTTTACAGGGCGTTATTTCTAATTTATTAGTATTGTTAATCAATGCCTACTATATTCTGCGCTTTATTAAAGCCAAAAGATCTGAGCAGATGCAATCAGCAGCAATACCTTCTAACCAACCTGCAGCAGCATTATCAGAGTAAAAGCAGCGGAATACTGTTTTCACTGTAACCTTAACGCTATAATCTGCTTATAGCGTTAAAATGGGGGTTATATGCAAAACAACGATTCAGATTTATTTTTGCAAGAAATGCTAGGGGTTACCCCGCTATCTCAAGATGAGATAATACCTATCAGTGGCGAATTTAGCCCTACACTGGCGCAACAAGCTAGGCGCAAAGCTGCCGAACAAGAAATGGAATATGATCCTAATTATCTTAGTATGGAATATGTTGACTTAGTGAAGCCAGATGAGCCCTTTAGTTACAAAAAAGATGGTGTTCAAGACGGGGTGTATCGCAACTTACGCTTGGGCAAATATCAAATTGATGCCACACTAAATTTATTAGGTAAAACCCTAGTTGAAGCCCGAAGTCAATTATTTAGCTTTATCACCGATTGCCATCAGCGGGGGATTCGCACCTTACTAGTCCAGCATGGTATGGGTAGAAACAGCAAACCCCATCCGGCCATATTACGTAGTTATGTTTTTAAATGGCTGCCAGAGATGCCAATAGTCTTAGCCTGTAACACAGCCCAGCGGCATCATGGTGGCTATTCAGCCACCTATATTTTATTGCAAAAAAACCAGCAACAAAAAGCAGATAACCGTGAGCGTCATAGTAAACGCTAAGGCTGTTGCTTAATTGAAAATAAAACAGCCCCCAATAAAATTGGGGGCTGTTTTGGTCAATCCGTTCGACCTCTTTATCCCTAAAGCTAGCTTACACTACTTATCTGAATACGCATTTGCATCACTTATAAGTAAAGTAAGGCAGCTTCGGCTCTGGTCAAAAATGCCGATAACGCCATTAATACAACAACAATAGCGATTGCGGTAAAGCCAAAACCACGACTGGACGCTTTACTCATGCCTAACCTCAGTCACACTTTTACAATTACTAACTTACAATTTGACTAAACAAACCAATACAGTGCAACAGTCTATTGAAATTGTAACAATTTAACAATAACTGAGGATTTAACCAGCATTTTCATTATGATAAGCTAACGCTGAGTAAACAAAATCGGCGGTCAATAGCTGTTTATCATGACTACTCGGTAACTGCTCTAAAGCCTGTTCACTATTTACAATGACAAAGCCTGCTTTTTGGTAATTTGGCAAGGCCGCGGGATGATCGGCACTACAGGTGTGCAGCCATATTTTTGTTGCTTGCCAACTGGTTGCTAAATAAATAGCCTGTTGTGCTAGTTTTTTACCTAA
The DNA here is from genome assembly GCF_050936095.1 of Rheinheimera sp. WS51. Classification (NCBI taxonomy): domain Bacteria; kingdom Pseudomonadati; phylum Pseudomonadota; class Gammaproteobacteria; order Chromatiales; family Chromatiaceae; genus Rheinheimera; species Rheinheimera sp. WS51. The sequence goes on along the minus strand of NZ_JBOTRC010000003.1, from coordinate 118,497 downwards.
ACCTTGGCCGACAAATTGTGGCAATAAGCCAAAAAACATAATTTCAACGCTGCCATCTTGGTGCTTTACCAGTTCTACATAACCAGCGGGAGTCCCTTTGTTCCATAGCAGCCAAGTGCGTACTTTTTGCTGCTGTAAATAGCTAAGCCAGTCTTGATAGGTCCAACTTAACCGACTATACCAACGCCAAGGCCCACCTACGGTGCGAAATAAAAACTGATTTAATTCTGGGCAAGCTATTTCAGCTTCTATTAATTGGATGCCATCTGGCCAATTAATTGCCTCAGGTACTGGCCCTTGATAGTCTAAATACCAAGTTGTCACTTGTGTTGCTGTCATATTAATAACCTTGCTTACGATCAATGACATTTAACATTGGCAGCCCTTGCTTATAGCGCTGATAATTTAATAGGGTTTGCTCAATTGCTGAATTAAGATTAGTCACGGCCGAAATATGCGGCGTAATTAAAATTGCGGGATGCTGCCAAAATGGATCTGTGTTAGCTAAGGGCTCTTGCCGAAAGACATCTAAACAGGCCGCTTGCAGTTTGCCACTATCAAGTGCATCAATTAATGCCTTATCATCAACTATAGCGCCACGAGCAACATTAATAAAAATACTATTGGTTTTAAATTGGGCAAACACGGCCGCATTTAACAGGTTTTCCGTTTTATCGGTTAAAGGCAATAAGCAAATTACCACATCGGCGTTAGCAACCGCTTGGCTTAATTCAGCCTCTCCACTATAACAAGTCACATCTGCTAGTTTTTTTGCGGTTCTAGACCAGCCAGAGACTTGATAACCTAAGTCGACAAAATGTTTCGCTGCCGCCGATCCTAGCTCACCTAAACCCAAAATACAGATACTGGCTAACTTTCTTGGACTTTTCGGCTTCCAAATACCTTGTTGTTGCTGCTGTGAAAACTGATCTAACCGCAACTTGTAGTGGGCCACAACACCCTGTAAATAGTTAACCATGGTCTGATTAAGCTTATCATCAACAATTCTGGCTATAGGCACATCGGGTAAGGCAGGATCTAAAAGAATAGCATCAACACCCGCGCCAAAACACTGGATTGCCTTTAAATTGGTTAAACTTGATAAACTGCCCAGAGGCGGTTTCCAGACTAACGCAAACTCGACTTGGTCTTTTTGGCTAATATTAGGCCAAATTTCAACTTTAGTATCCGTTAAACTTGCCTGTAAGCGTTGCTCAAGCTGGGTTAGGTCTCTGTCAGGTATAATTAATGCAATGCTCATACGCCCCCGCTTATGGTTTAATAATCTCTATACCGAATGTAAAGCTTTAGTAAAGTTCAGTTTCAATTCAGCTGCTGCAGCCTATAAGATAGGGTAATTGAGCAAAATATCGCCACCAGTATTTATACTTCTGCTCGCGGTAATGAAAGAGGAAGCTAATATGAAACGCTTACTGATGCAACTAAGCTATGCAATGACAGTATGCTTACTATTTATGCTAAGCCCTGTCTTCGCAGCAACAGATAATACTATTACAGAAGCTGAGATCGACCAAATGTTAGCGCCTATTGCGCTCTACCCTGACACTGTGCTCACTCATATACTGATAGCTTCTACCTACCCATTAGAGGTTGTTCAAGCCGATCGTTGGGCTAAGCGTAATAAAAAACTTAACAGTCAACAAGCCATAGATGCTGTTGAAGGTGAGGATTGGGATCCTAGTGTTAAAGCGTTAATCGCTTTCCCTCAAATACTCAGCCGTTTAAGTGATGATTTAACTTGGACTGAAAAGCTAGGTGAGGCCTTTTTACAAGACGAAACGCAAGTATTATCACGGGTTCAGTACTTAAGACACCAAGCTGATCAGCAAGGCAATTTAAATGATACTAAACATGTTCAGATAGAACGTGATCGCGATATTATTATTATTGAACCTGCACGAAAAGAAGTCATTTATGTGCCAGTGTATGATACCCGCGTGGTTTACGGTCACTGGGGATGGCCTAGTCATCCACCTGTTTATTGGCATAATGTTGATAACCACTATAGTAATAGCGCATTTTATTGGGGTGCAAGTGTTAATGTAAATCCTTGGTTTTACTTTGGTATCTTTGATTGGCATCACCGCCATATCATAGTTAACCATAGTTACTATTATACACCATTACGTTATTACCCAAGACGCCGTGTTCACTTTAGTAATAGCTCGCGCTGGTACCATAACCACTACCATCGTCGTGGCGTCCATTACAGTAGTGCCCGTTTAAACAAACGTTATAATGGCGGCTATGGCCCTAAACAGTCAACTCGTGAATATAAAGGCCAACCTAATAAGTACAACCCTAATGGTCAAAATGTAAAACGTAGCAATACTCGGGAAATACATCCCGTTCGACAACGTCGTAACGCTGGGGATGTCATTATTCCTAAACGTAACGAACAAGGCACTAAGCCGGTAATTAGTCGTCAAGATCCGGCATCGTTTCGTGAATTACGAGCTGAACGCGAAAAAATGAGACCCGTAGATAGAACCCTGCCGGTTGATAGATTACCGCAACAGCTAAGAAAACATGACGATAAGCCGATTACCATAAGACGTGAACGCCCTAGCCAAACGGTAATGCCGCATCCGAAAGAAACTCGTCAGCGGACCGTTGTTAGGCAACAGCGCGCCCAGACAACTATAAGCGCTCCCGTTCGCCAACAAGCAATAGCAAGGCCAGCGCCACAAACTCGCTCTGTGCCTGAACGTACTATATCTAGAGCCATTAGTCGTGAAGCTCGACCGGCTGTACAGCGGCAAACCGTCACAACACGACAACGCAGTATCGACTAGCAATTAGCGTTAATATCAGCTCTAACTAGCCTAACTCCAAATATTAAGGCTAAGATTAAGACTAAAGGCGACTGCACAGCAGTTGCCTTTTTGTTTAAATTAGGCTCAGATATTATTATTAATCTCCTGCAAGGGCACCGCCATGACAGACTCTACAAAACTAAATTGGCAACATTTATTAAAGTCTGGTGATCGCATTTTTTTAGGTTCACATGCTGCTGCCCCCACCGCGCTGGTTAATGATCTAATTAAAAATGCTAAACAGCTACATGATATTGAAATTGTTCAAGTTGCCATCTTGGCTGATAACACTTGGGCAAAGCCCGAGCATCAGCAGTTATTTAAAGTAAATGCTTTTTTTATTTATGGCGATACGGTTCGTCAAGCCATTGCCCAAGGCCGAGCTGATTATACCCCTTGCTTTATGTCTGGGATCCCAGCACTATTTAGTGATGACATTCTGCCTTTAGATGCCGCCTTAATTATGGTTAGCCCAGCCGATGAACACGGCTATCATTCGCTTGGTGTCTCAGTCGATGTTGTCTCCGCCGCGGCTAAGGCTGCTAAAAAAGTGATAGCGCAAGTTAACCCTGCTATGCCTGTTACTTATGGCCAAGCTTTTATTCATCGTGATCAAATAGACGCTTTTTATTATGCCGAGCAAGCCTTACCTGAAATATCTCAGCCGGCTTTAGATACCGTTACTGAACGTATTGGCCAATATGTATCCTTATTAGTTGAAGATGGTGCGACAATCCAAATTGGTGTCGGTAAGGTCTGTGATGCCGTACTACGGTATTTAAGTAATCATAAAGATTTAGGTGTCCATAGTGAGCTTATCACCGATGGCATTCTTGAGCTTATTAAAAAAGGCGTGATTAATAATCGCAAAAAAACCTTCCATCAAGGCAAAACAGTCACTAGCTTTTGTATAGGCACTCAAGATCTGTACGATTATATTCATGCTAATCCCCACTTTGGCTTTTACCCCAGCGAGTATGTAAATTCACCCACGAATATCGCGAGAAACGATAAAATGATTTCAATTAATAGCGCCATTGAAGTCGATCTTACCGGCCAAATAGTGTCTGACTCACTAGGCCATTTATTTTATAGCGGTATTGGTGGTCAAGTTGACTTTAGCCGTGGCGCCTCAATGAGCCAAGGGGGTAAACCTATTATTGCCCTACCCTCAACAGCGAAAAATGGCACGGTTTCGCGCATAGTCCCCGTTATTTCTGAAGGTGCGGGTGTCGTCACCTCTCGCGGCCATGTTCACTATGTTGTCACCGAATTTGGCGTAGCTTCGCTGCGCGGTAAAAGTATACGTGAACGCTCTTTAGAATTAATCCGCGTCGCTCACCCTAAGTTTAGAGAGCAACTATTAGAGCAAGTGCGGGCCCATTATTGGGTGCCACATTATCAATTACATCCGCCAATGGAAGTGCCAGAGTTAGGCAGCGTTGGCTTTAAAAAACTCGATATTAACGGCGAAGAATTTGACTTAAGACCATTAAATCCGTCTGATGAGCGGCGTTTACAAGAGTTTTTTTACTCTCATACTAAAGAAACCCTACAACTACGCTATAGCGCTATTCCTACCCAAATGAGCCGAGAAAAATCCTGTACCTTAGTAGGGGTAGATCAATCTAGAGATCTGGCTTTGTGTATCGTTAAACAAAAAGGATCAGCGGTACAAATTCAAGCCGTTGGTCGTTACTATTTATTTAATAACAATACCGGCTGTGAAGTTGCCTTTGTCACTCGAGAAAAACATCAAGGTAAAGGCATGGCAAAATTACTGCTACGAGAAATGATTAGCATTGCTCAACAGCGTGGCTTAAGCAGTATGTCTGCTTTTGTGCGTGCCGAGAATAAAGCCATGTTAACCGTTTTTCAAAAAGCCGGTTTTAGCCGTTTGCCCTCTGATGATCCGGCAGAAATTAATTTGCAGCTGCGCCTGCCTATAACCCAGACTAGCCAGGAGTAATTATGGCCATTACCCTTTTTAGCCATAGCAGTTGCAGCTTACACTCTGCTGGCGATCACCATCCCGAGCGCCCAGCTCGACTAAGTGAAATAAACGATCAACTTATTCGCTCTGGTATGGAGTTTATTATTCAACAGCGTGATGCCAGCCCTGCTAGCAAAGAGGATTTATATCGAGTTCATGATAAACAGCTGGTTGATAGCCTATTTAACCTAGCGCCAAGCTCTGGCTATGTTCAGATTGATCCTGACACTCACATAAACCGCCACAGTATAAATGCCGCCTTACACGCTGCAGGTGCAGCTATTAATGCTGTAGATACGGTTATGGCTAGCACCAACCAACAAGCATTTTGTGCTATTCGGCCACCGGGACATCACGCAACACGCAGCCAAGCCATGGGCTTTTGTTTATTTAATAATATTGCGGTTGCAGCCGCTTATGCCATAGAGAAATATGGCTTAACACGCGTTGCTATTGTTGATTTTGATGTGCATCATGGCAATGGCACTGAAGATATTTTTCAGCACGACCCTAGAGTGTTGCTCTGCTCAAGCTACCAGGCGCAACTTTATCCTTATCCAAAACCACAACAAAATTCTGATTTACCACAATCTTGTATTAAAATTGCCCTACCCGCCGGTTGTCGCTCTGCTACTTGGCAACAAGAGTTGCACCAACAACTACTCCCTGCGCTAGATGCCTTTGCGCCAGAGCTTATTCTGATTTCGGCCGGTTTCGATGGCCATGCTGAAGACGAAATCTCGCAGTTATTATTAACCGAAGCCGATTTTGCTTGGCTAACTGCCGAAATTAAAACCCTTGCGGCTAAACATTGTGATGGCCGCATAGTTTCAACCCTAGAGGGCGGCTATGCCCTTAGTGCATTAGGCCGCAGCGTAGTGGCTCATTTAAAGGCCATGCTATAGCTATGCTATAACTGAGGTTTAGTTACGCTATAAAAAACCGCCTGTTATCACTAACAGGCGGTTTTTTATTACAACACGATAAGCTTAATTAAACTAAGATTAGCCTAACCATACTCGTGCATTGCGGAACATTCGCATCCATGGGCTATCTTCTTGCCAACCGTCAGGCTGCCAAGAGTTTGCCACTGCACGGAATACTCGCTCTGGATGCGGCATCATAATTGTTGAACGACCATCAGCAGAGGTTAAGGCTGTAATACCTGCAGCCGAACCATTTGGATTCAATGGGTATTGCTCCGTTACTTGGCCATAGTTATCAACAAAGCGCATTGCCACTGTGCCACTTTGATCTGCTTTAGCAAAAGCGGCTTTATCTGCAAACTCAGCATGGCCTTCACCATGTGATACAGCAATTGGCATCCGTGAACCTTGCATGCCAGCAAAGAATAAAGACGGGTTTTGCTGAATTTCAACTAAGCTAACACGGGCTTCAAAACGCTCAGACTTATTGCGGACAAAATGCGGCCATAAGTCTGCACCTGGGATCAAATCTTTTAGATTCGACATCATTTGACAGCCGTTACATACCCCTAACGAGAAGGTGCTATCACGGTTGAAGAAATCGCTAAACTGCTGGCGAGCTTGTGAGTTAAACAGAATAGATTTAGCCCAACCTTCACCGGCACCAAGTACGTCACCGTAAGAGAAGCCACCACAGGCAACTAAACCATTAAAGTCACTTAATTTCGCTCTGCCAGCTAGAATATCACTCATATGAACATCAATAGCACTAAAACCTGCACGATTAAAGGCCGCAGCCATTTCAACATGCGAGTTAACACCTTGCTCACGCAAGATAGCTATCTTAGGTGCCGCGCCTTTTAAGATATAAGGTGCAGCAACATCTTCATTTAAGTCAAAGCTTAGTTTTACATTTAAGCCTGGATCCGTTTTATCCGCTTTAGCAGCAAATTCTTGTTTAGCGGTTTCAGGGTTATCACGCAATGCCTGCATTTGATAGCTAGTTTCCGCCCAAATGCAACGTAAACGGGTACGGCTTTCACTGTAGACATTTTGCTGTTGACGGTTAATATTCAGCACATCACTGTCGTTTACTGTACCTAAAACATGGCTCAACTCAGCTAAATTATGCTGTGCTAATACTTGTTGTACATAGGCTAGCTCAGCATCTGAAACTTGAATAACCGCACCTAGCTCTTCGCTAAATAACACAGCCAAATCGTCAGCACCTAAAGCGTCTATATCAACATTAAAGCCTGCTTTACCCGCAAAGGCCATTTCAGCCAAGGTAACAAATAAGCCACCGTCTGACCGATCATGGTACGCCAACAACTTCTGCTCTGTCGTTAATTGCTGGATAGCATGATAAAAGTTAATTAATAACTCAGGGCTGTCTAAATCGACCGGCGTTTGACCGAGCTGTTTATAAACTTGAGCTAAACAAGATGCGCCTAAACGATGTTGCCCCGCCCCTAAGTCTATTAATAACAGATGCGTTTTGCCTTTATCGGTACGTAATTGTGGTGTAACCGTTTTGCGAACATCTTCTACTCGTGCAAAGGCCGTAATCACTAATGATAATGGCGAGGTAACGGTTTTATCTTCACCCTCTTGCTGCCATTGTGTTTTCATTGACATGGAGTCTTTACCAACCGGAATAGTAACTTCCAAGGCTGGGCATAACTCTTCACCAATGGCTTTAACAGCAGCATATAAACCAGCATCTTCACCTGGGTGACCTGCTGCGGCCATCCAGTTTGCAGAGAGTTTAATACGCTTTAAAGTGCCAATATCAGTGGCGGCTATATTCGTAATCGCTTCGGCTACGGCTAAACGTGCTGAAGCGGCAAAGTCTAATAACGCAACAGGCGTACGTTCGCCCATCGACATAGCTTCACCGTGGTAAGTGTCATAACTTGCTGCTGTTACACCGCAGTTAGCTACCGGCACTTGCCAAGGGCCAACCATTTGATCGCGTGCCACTAAACCGGTTACTGAGCGATCACCAATGGTAATTAAAAACGATTTTTCAGCAATCGTCGGTAAGCGTAATAACCGCTCTGCCGCATCACTTACACTAACATCGGCTAAAGCTAATGGCTCACCAACAGTTTGAGCGCTAGCAACATCACGATGCATTTTCGGCGCCTTACCTAATAAAACATTTAGCGGTAAATCAATAGGTGTAGTACCAAAATGTTTATCTGTAAGGGTTAAATGTTGCTCTGAAGTCGCTTCACCTACAACAGCAAAAGGCGCGCGCTCACGTAAACATATTTTTTCAAAGACAGCCATTTTGTCAGCTGGGATCGCCATAACATAGCGCTCTTGCGACTCATTACACCAAATTTGCAGTGGCGACATGCCAGGCTCATCATTCGGTACATTGCGTAACTCAAAGTTACCGCCAACACCGCCATCGTTAACTAACTCAGGGAAGGCATTAGATAAACCACCGGCACCGACATCATGAATAAACACGATAGGGTTGTCTTTGCCCATTTGCCAGCAGCGATCGATAACTTCTTGGCAGCGCCGTTCAATCTCTGGATTTTCCCGTTGCACTGAGGCAAAGTCTAAATCTTCTGCCGACTCACCAGATGCCATAGAAGAAGCCGCACCGCCACCTAGGCCGATATTCATCGCAGGGCCACCTAAAACCACTAACTTAGAACCTGGCAGTAAATCGCCTTTTTGCACGTGGTCTTGGCGGATATTACCTAAACCACCCGCTAGCATAATTGGCTTATGATAACCACGCACTTCCTGGCCGTTATGGCTAAGAACTTGCTCTTCATAAGTACGGAAATAACCTAAAATATTTGGTCGACCAAACTCGTTATTAAAGGCTGCGCCACCTAGCGGTCCCTCTAACATAATATCTAAAGCAGATACGATACGCTCTGGCTTACCAAAGTCGGTTTCCCATGGTTGCTCGAACCCTGGAATACGTAAGTTAGATACTGAGAAACCCACTAAACCCGCTTTAGGCTTAGAGCCAATACCGGTTGCGCCTTCATCACGAATTTCACCGCCCGAGCCGGTTGCAGCCCCAGGATAAGGTGAAATAGCTGTCGGATGGTTATGCGTTTCTACTTTCATTAAAATATGAATTGGCTCATGATGATACTGATAATCATGACTTCCAGGCTGAGCAAAGAAGCGACCAGCTGTTGAACCTTCCATTACAGCGGCATTATCGCTATAGGCTGACAACACATAGTCTGGTGTTTGTTGATAAGTATTTTTAATCATTTTAAACAGCGATTTCGGCTGCTCAACACCATCAATAGTCCAGTCAGCATTGAAAATTTTATGTCGGCAGTGCTCAGAGTTAGCCTGGGCAAACATATATAATTCAATATCATTAGGGTTACGGCCTAACTTAGTGAAATTTTCATATAAATAATCAATTTCATCTTCAGCTAAAGCTAGCCCCATACTAGAGTTAGCATGAACTAAGGCATCACGGCTGCCGTCAATAATATTCACTGAGCTTAGTTCTGCTGGCTCGGCTTGTTGGAATAACGCCTCAGCCTGCTCTAACTGGCTAAATACAGTTTCCATCATTCGGTCATGCAATAAAGCAGCTAATAGTTGTAATTGTTCCGGCTCTAAAGGAGCAGTTGCACTGATATAATAGGCTATGCCACGCTCTAAGCGCTGCACTTGCTGTAAGCCGCAATTATGAGCAATATCGGTCGCTTTAGAGGACCAAGGCGAAATTGTCCCTGGTCTTGGTGTAACTAAAAGTAATTGACCTTGAGGTTCATGGCTGGCAATACTTGGGCCATAAGTCAGTAACTTATTAAGTGTTTGTTGCTCTTCAGCACTTAACGGCGCCGAAGTAGTAGCAAAGTGATAGTATTCAGCATATATATTGCTGATGGTTAAACCACTTTGAGCAGCTTGCTCAAGTAGTTTTTGGATTCTGAAATCAGACAGTGCTGGTGCACCACGCAGGATCAACATAGGCTTGTTTTCCGTTGGTTGAACGACGATGGAACCTAAAACAGGTGCGTCATTATAAAGAAAATTCTTCCGAAGTGGTATGAGTAAAAACTGACTGATGACCAGAAGTTTGTTATAACTGCGATCAGAACGCCCGAATAAGTGAGATTTCATGCAAAAAAGTAGCTTCTGGTTACTCTTATTAACCCTGTTAGTTGGCTGCTCTGCAGAGCAAAACTCTAGCCAACTGCAGCAAATTTATCAACGAGACAGCATTAAAGTCGGCATTCTACATGGTCCTACCAGCTATTATGTTGGTATTGATGGCCCGGTTGGCTTCGAATTAGAGCTCAGCCAAGCTTTAGCCGATCAACTCGGTGTTAAATTAGAATTATACCCAAGCTATCAATTAGATGATTTATTACAAAAGCTTGCCGAAGGAAAAGTAGACTATATTGCCGGTGGCTTAACCTTAACCGAGCAGCGTAAAGCCCAGTTTAGAGCAACGCCCGCTTATCGCTGGATAAATGAAGTATTAGTCTTTCGCCAAGGTGAAACTTGGCCACGGACCTTAGATGATTTAACCGCACCTATCGTAGTAGTGAAAGACAGTAGCCACTCTGAAACCCTACGTCAGTTGCAACAAGAACAGCCTGATTTAGCATGGCAAGAGGATAATCATTTAGATTCAGAAGAAATTTTACAGCAAGTTATTGACGGTGAAGTCGCTTATACCATTACTGACTCAAACCAATTAGCTCTCAACCGCCGTTTTTATCCTCAGTTAAGCATAGCCATGACGGTAAAAGATAATTTACCCGTAAGTTGGTTGCTATCAAACAGCACTGATGATTCATTCTTTGCCGTGTTAATCGAGTTTTTTGGTAATGTCTATCAAAGTGGCGCCTTAATTACCTTAGAAGATAAATATTTCGGTCATGTGCAAGATTTTGACTATGTAGATACCCTAGCCTATATCGATGCGATTGAGCAGGTGTTGCCACGTTTTAGGCCCTTATTTGAACAATATGCTGGTGAACTTGATTGGCGTCTATTAGCCGCACTTAGCTATCAAGAATCGCACTGGAACCCAGTGGCAAAAAGCCCAACAGGGGTTCGCGGTTTAATGATGCTAACCTTACCAACAGCAAAACAAATGGGCGTAACCAGCCGACTTGATCCTGAACAAAGCATACGTGGAGGTAGCCGTTACTTACATCGTTTATTTAGTCGCATACCTGAGCGTATTCCTATGCCAGATAGGTTATGGTTTGCTTTAGCTTCGTACAATATCGGCTGGGGCCATGTTGAAGATGCCCGTAAGTTAACTCAAGGCATGGGCGCAGATCCTGATAAATGGCTGGATGTGAAAGTGCAATTACCTTTACTGCGCCAACGTCGCCATTACCAACATACTCGCTATGGATATGCTCGTGGCGATGAAGCCGTAACCTATGTTGAAAACATACGTCGTTATTATGATACGTTACTCTGGGTTGATGAACGTCAACAGGCTGAGCTGCGAATAGAGCAGCAAAAAATTCGATTGAGTGAGCAACTCGATTCCGCTACATTGCCAGAGATAGAACCTGAGATTATTGAAAATTAATGGCAATAGCCAGATAGACATCGCATTGGAAGTATATGCAAACACGAAATAACAGCCGACTTAAAGTAAATCGCCGCCACCAATCTCATGTAGCGGCCAATAGGCGCAAAGTAAAACGCCACTTTGCGGTGGTTAAAAGCCATCAACGCCGTCGCCATTATTATGGCTTTATTCGCCAGCAGTCTGTTTTAGAAGCTTCTGCTGTTGACGAGCAGCCTTAATTTGCGCTCGACGGCGACGAAAAAACGCTGATAACTGCTCAGAGCAAGTTTCAGCTAACACGCCAGAGACAACCTCGAGCTGATGATTAAACTCGGGTTTTTGAACAATATTCAAAACGGATCCTGCAGCCCCTGTTTTTAAATCATGAGCACCAAAAACTAGACGTTTAATTCGACTATGCACCATAGCACCTGCACACATACTGCAAGGCTCTAGGGTGATATATAGTGTACAATCTATTAATCTATAATTATTTATAGCCTGAGCACCGGCACGTATCGCTTGCATTTCGGCATGGGCAGACGGATCCTGGTTGCTAATCATCTGATTCCACCCTTCAGCAATAAGCTGGTTATCTTTAACTAATACAGCACCCACAGGCACTTCACCTTGCGCTTCTGCTTTAGCGGCTAAGGCTATTGCATGTTGCATCCAATCTTCATCGGTCATAATGGCTTACAATTTATGGCTAGACGTGAGATTAAGTTTACCACTATATTTTAGTGAAACTGGCTAAATTATTGTTTAAATGCACTAACCCAAGCACAGCAATAGACATAAGCTACTGATTAATAATAAATTAAAAATTGGCATTAGCTTTGCAACATCATCTGTAAACATTAATATAATAATATTTTAGGCTGCTGCAAAACCTGTAGCAGTACTTTTCTAAGTTTAAGGAGAAAACAACATGGGTCCATTTGAAATCGCTGCTATCGCTATTATTGGTGGCTTAGCTTATTCAGCTTACGAAGTGCACAGCAAAAATAAACATAGAACAAGTAACAAAGACATAGATGAATTAAGAGTGGAATTAAATAGCGTAAAACAACGCGTTGCCACTTTAGAGAGTATTGTGACTGATAAATCTTATCAGCTTAAAGAGCAAATTGACCGTTTAAAGTAACGCTGTCTCATAGCGCCAGTATGGCAGTTATATCCTGTTATGATACACTGCCGATAATTGCGACTTGGAGCTATATATGTCAATAGAATCTTTGGTTTCCCGTGCCCGCACGGTTTGTCAAAATAATGGAGCCCGTTTTACTTCCATTAGAGAAAAAGTATTTCGCTTATTAGCCCAAGTTGATGGCGGTATTGGCGCTTATGAGTTGCTTGAGCAGCTTAAACAAACAGAGCCAGCCGCTAAGCCTGCCACCGTTTATAGAGCCTTAGAGTTTCTTACCGAGCAAGGTTTTATCCATAAAATAGAATCGAGTAATGCGTTTTTACTTTGTCATCACTTTGATGAACACCATCCTGCGCAACTTTTAGTCTGTGATACTTGTGGCAATGTTCATGAGCTACATTCTGACGTATTACAACAAGAGTTTGATCAACAAGCTAAAAACCTTGGCTTTACTATCTCTCATCAAACTATTGAAGCCCATGGTGTTTGTAATAAGTGTAGTAAGAAAACAAATTAAAATAAGCTTTAACTTGTACCTACAAATTGCTATTTTAAGTTTATAATCGTTGTTAGAGCAGTCTCTCGATAGGTTTAGATATGAATGTAGAGTTTATTAATCCTTTTCTTACTTCCTTAGTTAATGTACTTGGCACTATGGCTAATACTAAAATTACACCCGGTAAACCACGGATTAAGAAAGATGAAATCGCACGTGGTGATGTATCGGGATTAATTGGCATGATTAGCCCACAAACTAAAGGTTCATTTTCTATTACTTTTGAAGCCCCCTTAGCCATCGAGTTAATGTTTAGAATGCTAGGCGAAAGGCCAAAGGGTATTGATGCTGATGTAACTGATATGGTGGGTGAAATTACCAATATGGTTACCGGCGGTGCTAAACGTATTCTAGCCGATAAAGGTTATGACTTTACTATGGCCACACCTGTTGTGGTTTCAGGTAAAGATCATACTATTTCTCATAAATCTGAAGGGGCGAAAATTTTAATGCCTTTCGATTCAGACTTTGGCAAAGTGCACATTGAAGTCAGCTTCGATAAATAAGCGTGCTTAGTGTTATTAGCGCTTAAATATCAGGCTGATTACTATAACTAAATTGCACTCGGCTGCTTATATTGCAAAGTAATTCATAAGGAATGGTATCCACCTTTTCGGCTAATAGCTCAACAGGTAAATTTTCACCCCAAAAAATAACCTCATCGCCCACGCAAATTGCAGCAGCACCGATATCGACAGTTATCATATCCATGGAAACACGGCCAACAATGGCAAAACGCTGGCCATTAATTAACACTTCACCTTTATTACTAGCCGCTCTTGGGTAGCCATCACCGTAGCCCATAGCCACCACAGCTAAACGCGTGGCCCTTTTAGCTTGCCAACTGCTACCATAGCCAACCGCTTCACCCTGTGCCAAGTCACGTACAGCGATAACACTACTTACTAAGGTCATAACAGGTATTAAACCATGATCGCGCCCTGTGCGTCCTTGCATAGGTGATACGCCATATAACAATAAGCCCGGTCGAACCCAATCGGCATGAGTAACTGGCCAATTAAGTATTGCACCAGAATTAGCCAGTGAATGCTCGGCACTAATATCGCCAGTAATTGTTTGAAATAACGAGAACTGATTTACAGTTGCTACGCTTGATACATCATCAGAGCTTGAAAAATGCGTTATTATGCGCATTGGCCCTTGCACATTCTCACTGGCCATTAAGCGTTGGTAAATGCTAGCAAACTCATTGGGCATTATACCTAAGCGATGCATACCAGTATCAATTTTCAACCACACCCGCACCGGAGCATCAAGTTTGGCAGCTAATAGCTCATCTACTTGGGCACTGTGGTGAATAACTACTTGTAAATTAGAAGCCACAACCTGCTCTAGCTCATCAACATGAAAAAAGCCTTCTAGCAATACGATAGGCTTAACCACGCCGCCGCCACGTAAGGCTAACGCTTCATCAATACGTGCCACGCCAAAGGCATCAACTTGTTTTAACGCTGAAGCAACTGCCAGCATGCCATGGCCATAAGCATTAGCTTTTAAAACCGCTAATACTTTGCTATTAGGAGCAAGTTGTTTGATCTGTAAATAATTATGCTCTAAAGCTTGTAAATTAATAAGCGCCTGAGGACGACGATTCATTAATATTCATCCTCAAAACGACTACTGCCGGCGTAATTATCAAACCGCGAAAAACGACCATGGAAGGTTAAACGCGTGCGACCGATTGGGCCATTCCGTTGCTTACCTATTATAATTTCTGCAGTACCTTTATCGGGGCTATCGTCGTTATATACTTCGTCGCGATAGATAAACATAATTAAATCGGCATCTTGCTCTATTGAACCCGACTCACGTAAGTCAGAGTTAACCGGTCTTTTATCAGAACGTTGCTCTAATGAACGGTTTAACTGTGATAAGGCAACAACTGGCACTTTTAATTCTTTAGCTAAGGCTTTTAATGAGCGAGAAATTTCAGCAATTTCTAAGGTTCTATTTTCACTTAACCCCGGCACTGTCATTAGCTGTAAGTAATCGACCATTATCATGCTTAAGCCACCATGCTCACGGGCGACACGACGAGCACGTGAACGCACCTCAGTCGGTGTTAAGCCCGAGGCATCATCGATATACATTTTGCCCTTGCTATTTAAGAGCTCAATTGCCGATGACAGCCTTGCCCAATCTTCATCTTCTAATTGACCAGTGCGTACTTTGGTTTGATCTATGCGGCCTAATGACGCCAAAATACGCATCATAATTTGTTCAGAAGGCATCTCTAAACTAAAAATCAATACCGGTTTTTCGCTAGTAATAGCCGCGTGTTCGCATAAGTTCATCGCAAAGGTGGTTTTACCCATTGATGGCCGAGCCGCAACAATAATTAAATCAGAGGGCTGTAAACCATTGGTCATTTTATCTAGATCAACATAACCGGTAGAGACCCCAGTTAAGCCACCTTCACTAGGGTTGCGAAATAATTCATCAATTTTATCAATGGTTTTGGCTAAAATGCTATTAATTGGCTCTGGGCCTTCATTAGCATCGGCGCGCTGCTCGGCAATTTTAAACACTTTGGTTTCAGCAAAATCGAGCAACTCCGCACTATTGCGACCTTGCGGATCATAGCCAGCATCAGCAATATCATGCGCAACAGAGATCATATCTCTGACCACTGCCCGCTCACGTACTATTACCGCATAGGCTAGAATATTAGCTGCACTAGGGGTGTTTTTAGCAATTTCACCTAAATAGGCAAAACCACCGACATCTTCTAGCTTTTGGTTAGCTTCTAAAGATTCTGACACCGTAATAATATCAATCGGCTGATTAGCTTCGGCTAACTGCGACATAGCGCTAAAGATAAAGCGATGTGCGCGTAGATAAAAATCTTGCTCAACAACTTTTTCAGCAACTCTATCCCAAGCTTCATTGTCTAGCATTAAGCCGCCAAGAACTGACTGCTCAGCTTCAATAGAATGGGGCGGCATTTTAACCGCTGCGACTTGTTTATCTTTTGAACTACTCATATCACCTGGATCAGTTGGCATTAGACAGCATAATGCTACCTTGCTAAGCGCAGAATAAGAAGTAAAGAGAGGAATATTTTTGTAAAGAATCTAACAGGAGAGAAGCGCACTGCAATTGCAGTGCGCTTTAAAGCTTTTACGCTTCAGCAATAACAACTAATTTAATAGTCGCTGTTACTTCTGCGTGTAACTGAACGTCGATTTCGAACTCGCCAGTTTCACGTAAAGTACCGTGAGGTAACTTAACTTCAGCTTTAGTAACGCTTACACCAGCATCAGTGATTGCTTGAGCAATATCACGAGTACCGATAGAACCGAACAACTTACCTTCATCACCAGCTTTAGAAGCGATAGTCACTTCAGCTAATTCAGTTAATTTAGTTGCACGTGCGTTAGCAGCGTCTAAATCAGCAGCTAATTTAGCTTCTAATTCAGCGCGACGCTGTTCGAATTTCTCAGTGTTGGCTTTAGTTGCTGGAACTGCTTTTCCTTGTGGGAATAAGAAGTTACGAGCATAACCTGACTTAACCGCTACGTTATCACCTAGGCTACCTAGATTAGCGACTTTGTCTAACAGAATAATTTGCATTGCTTATACCCCTTTCGTATTAACTGTGTGAGTCGCTGTAAGGCAGTAAAGCCAAGTAGCGAGCACGTTTGATAGCGCGAGCTAATTGACGCTGATACTTAGCGCTGGTGCCAGTAATACGACTAGGTACGATCTTGCCACTTTCTGTAACATAGTTTTTCAGAACAGCGGTATCTTTGTAATCAATCTCTACAGTGCCTTCTGCAGTAAAACGGCAGAATTTACGGCGACGGAAAAAACGTGACATTTGTCTGTCTCCTAACTTATTTGTTCAATGCGTTGCGCGTGCAGAACCAATTTTGCTTGGCCACTGCGGCTTTGGTGTCGGCTTAAAAAGCCTGTCACTTTTAGCGTATCGCCCAACGTTAATTTTCGAGTTATCGGTTGAAATTCAGTGCCAGTAGCAACCACTTGTATCCGAACATAAACCTGCCTTTGTAAGCCGGCTTCTTGCTGCATACTGCGATGCTCTAATACCAGTACTGAATGCGGGATCCCCGCTGGACTTTCGCTGTGTTCCGGCTGGCGGCATAAGCTACCAACAAGCACGCTGCAATTATCCATAAACAACTATTACTCTTGGTTTGCTACCGGCTCGTCATTTTCACGAGGAGCGCGCTCACGACGTTCTTCACGAACCTTTGCCATTGGAGATGGCTCAACTACGGCTTCATTAGTGCGCATAATTAGGTTACGTAATACTGCGTCGTTATAGCGGAAGTTAGTTTCCAGCTCATCAATCACAGTTTGTGGAGCTTCCACGTTCATTAACACATAGTGTGCTTTATGTAACTTTTGGATTGGGTAAGCCAATTGACGACGGCCCCAATCTTCAAGACGGTGGATAGAACCACCCGCTTCAGTGATTGAGCCAGTGTAACGCTCAATCATGCCAGGTACTTGTTCACTCTGATCAGGGTGAACCATAAAAACGATTTCGTAATGACGCATTGTAGCTCCTTACGGTTAGTAAGCCTCAAAGAACTCGGCCTTGGTTCTCATAGAGGCAAGGAACGTTAGTGTATGGCCGAAGGTCGCATATAATACGGACTTAGTAGTTAAAAAACAAGCAGCATTTAACACAACAGCCTATTTGCACTAAGCAAAATAGGCTGTTGTCGATCATAGCGGTTTAATCTACTGATGTTGTTACAGATGTTGTTGCCGATAGTTGCGGTTACTAGGGTTATTTATTGTCGCTGACGCACGGCTTCAAATAAACAAATCCCTGCAGCTACCGACACATTGAGGCTTGATACACTGCCAAACATAGGTATTTTAACGAGGCTATCGCAGGTTTCACGGGTTAAACGGCGTAAGCCCTCACCTTCAGCACCTAACACTAAGGCTAGCGGCCCTTTTAAGTCAGCTTGATAGACTAATGTCTCCGTTTCACCGGCGGTGCCCACCACCCATAAACCAGCATCTTGTAATTGACGCAAGGTGCGAGCTAAGTTAGTCACAGTAATAAAAGGGACCGTTTCGGCAGCGCCACAAGCAACTTTGCGCACCACTGAGGTTAACTTAACTGAGCGGTCTTTTGGTGAAACTACGGCATGAACACCGGCAGCATCGGCACTGCGTAAAATAGCGCCTAAATTATGCGGATCTGTCACCCCATCTAAAATAAGAATAAAGGGTTTATCTTGGCTAGCAATAATTTGATCTAAGTCTGCTTCGGTTCCGGTACTTTGTGGCCGCGCTTTGGCAATTACGCCTTGATGCTGGCCTTTAACTAGGTCATCTAATGTTTTACGGTTACAAAATTGTACCGAGATCCCATTTTGTCGTGCCTGCTGAATAATAGGTTGAGTGCGCTTATCATCACGATCTTTCATTACAAAAAGCTCTAGCACGTCTTGTGGTGCACGTTGTAATATTGCTGTTACCGCGTGAATACCAAATACTACATCTGCACTCATTTATCACCTATTAAACTGTTTTTAATCATAAAAGTTATTATTTCAATCATATTTTATTTTGCTTTTTTTGCTTTTTTGGCCTTGGATTTAGCTTTAGGCTTGGCTTTTTTAACCGAAGTAATATTACGAGCCCCTTTGGCTTTAGCCGGTTTTTTAGCTGTTATTTTATTCACTTTACTTGGCTTTTTTCGTGAGCCTCTTTGATTATCATCCGCTAACACTAAATCAATTTTACGTGCTTCTAAATTAACGGTTGCCACTTTAACCGCTAACACATCTCCCATCCGATAACTGTTGCCCTGCTTGCCAATAAGCACCTGACGCTCTGCATCAAAATGATAGTAATCATTCTTTAAAGAAGAAATATGCACTAGGCCTTCAATATACAACTCGGTTAAGCGAACAAATAAACCAAACCCAGTCACTGTAGATACAACGCCGCTAAACTCAGTGCCAATATGATCTTGCATATATTCACACTTTAACCAATCGGCTACTTCGCGTGTTGCATCATCGGCACGCCGCTCAGTCATTGAACACTGCTCGCCTAAAGGAACTATTTCTTCTTCAGTATAATAACGGGCCCCTGTTACTTTTTGGCCCTGCTTAGCCAGTATCGATTTAATGCTGCGATGTAGCACTAAATCAGGATAGCGACGAATAGGCGAAGTAAAGTGAGCATAAGCTTCTAGTGCTAAGCCAAAGTGGCCTTTATTCTCGCCTTGATACACCGCTTGCTTCATTGACCGCAGCATAGTGGTTTCAATTAACTCACGATCCGGCCGCTCGCCTAAACTCGCTAATGCTTGCATTAATTCAAGCGGTGTTGGCTCTGCCGACAAATTCGCTTCAATACCTAGCTCGGCTAAGAAACGGCGGAAATTAGCAAAGCGATCTGTATCTGGACGCTCGTGCACCCTAAATAGAGCATGTGCTTGGTGTTTTTCAATAAAGCGCGCTGCGGCTACGTTGGCCATAATCATACATTCTTCAATAAGCTTGTGTGATTCAACCCGATGCACAGGCACTATTTGTTCTATTTTTCTATGGCTATTAAAAATAAATCGTGTTTCAACAGTATCAAATTCTAACGCACCACGTTCAGTACGCACTTGGGCAAGTTTAGTATATAGCTGTTGTAACGCCTCAATATTAGGCAGGTTCGCAGCATATTGCTGGCGCAGTTCCTCATCACCCTGAATGATTTTATGCACTCGGTTATAGGTTAACCTAGCGCTTGAATTCATCATGGCTTGATAAAACTGGTAGCTTTCTAGCTCACCATCAGCACTTATTTGCATATCGGCAACAAGGCATAACCTATCAACATGCGGGTTTAATGAACATAAACCATTAGATAATGCCTCAGGCAACATAGGTACAACATGATCAGGAAAGTAAACTGAATTACCGCGTTCTAATGCACTTTCATCTAAAGCGGTATTCGGTTGAACATAGGCACTCACATCAGCAATAGCGACATATAAACGCCAGCCGCCGTTAGGGTTAGCTTCAGCGTAGACGGCATCATCAAAGTCGCGCGCATCTTCACCATCGATGGTAATTAAGCCCAGTTGCGTTAAGTCAACCCGATCTTGTTTAGCCTGCTCAGAAACGGTATCGCCATACACCGCGACCTGCTCTAATACAGCATTAGAAAACTGGTGAGGAATTTGGTGGTTACGGATGGCCACCTCAATCTCCATGCCTGGCGCTAGATGCTCACCTAAGACTTCAGTTATCTTACCTATTGCATTAACCCGTTTTGATGGCCTGTTTGTCATCTCTACTAAGACAACTTGGCCATGCCTTGCCGCACCTTGTTCACCCTCTGGGATCACAATATCTTGGGTAATACGCGGATCTTCAGGCACAACCACCCCTAAGGCAAAGTCTTTAAAGTAACGACCAACAATAGGCTCTGCACGCGCTTCAAGGATACGCACTATGCGCGCTTCTATTTTATCTTTGCTTTTTATGGTTTGGGCTGTGGCTAATACTTTATCGCCAGGTAATAACCGACGCATTTCAAACTGCGGTAAAAACCAATCTGGCCCGCCTTGATCTAGCTTTAAAAAGCCAAAGCCATCACGATGGCCTAAAACGGTGCCTTTGACTAAATCCATATTATCCACTAAGCCATAACGGCGGTTGCGGGTATAGATTAGCTGACCATCACGCTCCATCGCGCGCAGTCGTTTTTTTAAAGCGAATATTGCATCATCGTCAACTAAACCTAGCTCTTGAACTAATTCATCAAAATAAGCTGGCTCATCCCGTTTTTCGATATGTTGCAAAATAAATTCACGGCTAGGAATGGGGTTCTCGTATTTTTCCTGCTCACGCGCAAGATGCGGATCATTTACCGTCATTAAGTTATCTTTGTCTTCCTAAAATTATAATAAGTGTAACAGTGATACGCGGTTTTGCGTATCACTTCATTTAATAGGTCGCTTAGCCCTTGCTACTACTGCCTCTGGCATTTTTCTGGCTAAATCGGCTAAGGTTTGTTGTATTTGTTTATGTTGTTGCGGATTTGCTGTTACCGCATGATGTAACCAGCGATAACTTTGCTCAAAATCAACGGGACTTCCTTGGCCTGAGACTAGCAGCTTACCTAAGCGTAGCTGAGCGTTTAAATTACCTAAGGCCGAGGCTTCTCGTAAATAAATAATGGCTTTATCTATATCAGGTTGAACAAAACGACCAATATGATAATAGCGCCCTACTTGCTCTAACCCTTCGGGTAAGCCTTGGGCTGCTGATTGCAGCATTAAATCCCAGCCTCGTTCAACATTGCGCGGCACACAGACTGCGTACGCCAACATATCACCATAAAGATATTGATAAGCTGGCAGTTGCATTATATCAGCGCGCGCTTCTATGTCTTTCACTAACTGACAGTCATCTTTACGCACGCGCTGTAAGTGGCTATTAGTTCGAATTAAGCTTAATAGCTCATCTTGAGAATATAGTTGTATGGCTTCTAACTCTTGGCTAGAAACCATAAAGGGAGCTAACAACAAAGCAAATATGCCAACAAAATAGGTTTTCTTCATAACATGGTCTCTAAACACTCATACTCTCTGTTATCGGCCAATTGCAATAATTCTAAAGTTCCTATGTTGCTGTACTGCAAATGTTGCTTTAAAGTTAAAGCTTAGCCTTAACGCTCATTAGCAAATTGAGCTGCTAAGCCTAATTTAGCGGGCTGCCTTTGCATGCTATCGGTACTGAAGCTAGTCATTTTCTCTGCAAAAGCTTGACCAACATTACTACATTGATTATGCCTTACATAATAAAAAGCTTCGGCCAGTAAAGGATCATCTGTTGCGCCCCAATCACCTGTAATGCTATCGCTAACATAGCAATTAGGATTTAAACCATCAAAATAATCACCTTGGTCTAAGGCATTAACCGTCTGAAAGTTAATCGCCATTAACACATAATTACCTATTCGATCAGGCATCATGCCAACAGGTTTGCCGCAGGTAGTTTCACCAATTTGTACCACTTCAATAAAGGGGCTTAAAGAATTAATTACTAGCTCGCTTGCTGAGCAACTAGCCTCTGTTGTTAAAATGATAACCCGATCTAAGTTTAATGTTGTTTGTCCTGCCCCAAGTGAGAACAACGTTGTAGTGTTTTTATGCCAGTTTTTATCGTTATATTGATACTTAACAAAGGTTTTATTGGTAACTTTGTTAGCTGCTATTTGCGCACTTAATTGATTAGCCACACGGATAAGACCACCACCGTTATAGCGTAAATCAAGTATCAGTTCATTAACACCTTGAGCTGAAAAATCAGCAAAAGCCGCCTCTAATTCTGTCTCTGAAAGCTCTATAAAGGCATTAAAAACTAAATAGCCTAACCGTTTAGAATCATCATCTACCACAGAGCGATGCAAAACGGTATTAGTGCTAACTTGGTCTTTTATAAAGTCTGATGTTAGCTGCTCTCCATTAGGCTTGCGCCAAACAAAATTCCTAACTACCCCAGCTTCATTTGGCCCATAAATATCATCCTCTGTCACTAAGCCTGTATCTAACTTTTTTAGCCAATCGGCTACACTTACCCCTTCAATTTCTATAATTTTATCGCCGCGACGTAAGCCATTTTGTGCCGCAGAACCTGCATCATAAACATAAGCAACTTGTAAAGCCGTATCATTGTCAATTCGCATTGCAGAAAAGCCATAACCAAAAAATGTTGCATTAATAAATCGATCTTCGTATTCCTGCCCAGTCATTATAAAACTAAAGCGATCTTGTGGTGCCGCTACAGCAGCTAGCATGGTTTGAGGAGAGTTATAATCTGCAGCGTTTATGCTACTAGGTAAATCACCATACCAAAGGTAATCTTGCTGTAAGGCTTTAAAAACCTGAGCATTTATCTCAAGTTCATTATTGCTATCGCTACTACCACAGCTTGTGAGCGTTAGAAGCATTACAAATAATGATAATATCCGCACGATGTTTCCCTTTTCGTTTGTATTAACAATAGCATATCTTTATAAAACAAAAACGCTACCAAAAGGTAGCGTTTTTTATTTACTTTAAAGCAACAGCTTTAGGCTTCATAAGGGTGACGCAATACAATAGTCTCGTTACGATCTGGCCCGGTTGAAATAATATCAACTGGCACACCTGTTAATTGCTCTAAACGTGCAATATAAGTCCTAGCTGCCTCAGGAAGTTTTTCTAATTGCTGTACGCCATAAGTGTTTTCAGTCCAGCCCGGTAACTCTTCGTATACCGGTGTCACTATATCGTAGCCTTCCGCTGCTAATGGTGGGATATCACTTATATTACCCTCAGCATCTTTATAACCAATACAGATTTTTATGCTATCTAAACCATCTAGAACATCTAGCTTAGTTAAGCAAAAACCGGAAATACTATTAAGTTGGACAGCACGCTTAACCGCGACAGCATCAAACCAGCCGGTACGACGCTTACGTCCAGTTGTAGCACCAAATTCGTGCCCTTTCACACCTAAGTGCTCACCGGCTGTGCAAGTTAACTCAGTTGGGAATGGACCTTCACCAACGCGAGTTGTATAAGCTTTAACAATACCTAGAATATAGTCAAGATGACGCGGACCAAAACCGGTTCCTGTTGCCACGCCACCCGCAGTGGTGTTAGACGAGGTAACATAAGGATAAGTGCCGTGGTCAATATCGAGTAAAGTACCTTGAGCGCCTTCAAACATAATTTCTTTACCGGCTAAACGCGCGCGGTCTAGTAAATCAGTTACATCAACAATCAATGGCTTTAAGATTTCAGCAATAGCCAAGGCATCATCTAAGGTTTTTTGATAATCAACCGCATCCACTTTATAAAACTGAGTTAAAGTAAAGTTATGTAACTCCATTACTTCTTTCAATTTTTTAGCAAATAAGGTTGGATTAAACAAATCACCTACTCTTAAACCGCGACGCGCTACTTTATCTTCATAAGCAGGGCCTATACCGCGGCCAGTAGTACCTATAGGCTTATCACCCCTAGCAAGCTCACGCGCCTTATCCAGCTCAACATGAAATGGCAGGATCAAAGGACATGCTTCGCTAAGTAATAGCCGTTCTTTAACCGGAACACCGCGCTTCTCTAGCATCGTCATTTCAGTTAAAAAAGCCTCTGGCGACAGCACAACACCGTTACCAATCACGCATTTAACGTTTTCACGTAAAATACCTGATGGAATCAAATGTAATACAGTTTTCTCACCGTCAATAACTAAAGTATGCCCAGCATTATGACCGCCTTGATAGCGAACCACATAGCTAGCTTTATCAGTTAGTAAATCAACGATTTTACCTTTTCCTTCGTCACCCCATTGGGTGCCGAGCACTACAACGTTTTTGGCCATGGTTCCTACATCATGGAAAAAATTAGGCGAGAATTCTACCAAATCGTTTGCTAAGTTTCAGCCATCTAGATAAAAAAAAGCCGTATATTTAGCAAGTCTCTAATATATATCAGAATTTAGCTAGTTTCTTTCAGGCAAGATAAATCATAATCTGCACTATCATGGTATAAACCAAAGCCAAATCTGAGTCGCTCGCCCCGATAATCAGTTTCGATTCCAGCACGTTTTAACTGTGAGGCTAACTCTGCGGCTTCAGATGCATTAGCTAACTTAAAGGTTAAAAAGTGGCCATGATGGTTTAAATCATGCATAAGCAAGCTGCTAGAATTAAGTTTTGCATGTTGTACGATTTCCAATTTATCTAAGAAAACCTGCTGTAGTTTTTGCACATATTGATGACTACGGCCAACAGTGATACCTTGTTGTTTAAATAGCCGCAAAACTGCATTTAGCCTATACAACGCGGTAAAGTCCATGGTTGAACCGGCAAACCTAAAGCCGTCTTCGCTATATAAGGTTGTTGCCGTTTTCTCTGCAGCTAAGGTGCCAAACTCGGCAAACCAGCCTGTATAAAGCGGCCTATGCTCACTCCCTAAGGGTACAGCCATAAAACAGCAACCTTCACCGGCTTGGGCATATTTATAACTACCTGCAACATAAAAGATCCGCTCAGATACAGTTGATAAATCTGTTGGCAATGCCATAAAACCGTGATAGCCATCAATAACAATCATCGCTTTGCTTTGTTCTGCTAATTGCTGGACAAATTGAGTGAGGTCGCTAATAGCATAGCCGGAGTTAAAAAATACTTGGCTAACAAAAATAATATCGTAATCTTGATTGCTAGCCGCTTGAATAAAGCGTTGTTCAAAGGTAGAAAAAGGCTCAGTAGCAAGGCTATCTAACTGAACATTATCGTATTCAGCTAAACGCTTTACCTGGCGGCTAAAGCTATGAAATTCACTATCCGTGCTTAAAATACGTAAGGGTTTTCGCAAGTCAAAGCAACTTATTAAGCGCATCACCAGCTCATGGGTATTAGGGGCAAAAACAATTTGCTCAGGATGAGGAAGCTGTAAAATATCGGCGATTAACTGTTGGGTTTCTGGCACTTTTTCGCTAAAAATATAGCGCCATTTATCATCAACCAAACGGGCGCTATCATCCCAATACTCCAGCATAGCGTCTCGAGTAACATCAGGCCAGTAGTGATGAGAATGGCAGGCAAAGTGTTGCTTACCTTTGTTTGCAGTTAAAAAGCCTTGATAGAATTGTTTGTACATACTGTCACCCTTTATCCTTGCTATAAAAAAGGCCCTTGCGGGCCTTTTTTACTTATAAGATTAGTTGTTAATTTTGCACCTTATCTGATTTCATATATTTAAAGAAATCATTATCAGGCTGGACAACTAATATATCATCTTTGCTATTAAAGCTATTACGATAGGCTTCCATACTACGAACGAAAGAAAAGAACTCCGCGTTCTTATTATAGGCATCAGCATAAACTTTTGCTGCTAATGCATCACCTTCACCACGTACAGTACGCGAGTTACGCTCGGCATCAGCTACCATAACAGTTACTCTAGCATCAACATCCGCTTTAATAACTTCAGCCTTCTCACGACCTTTAGAGCGGTGTTCACGCGCAACCGCGTGACGCTCAGCTTCCATTCGAGCAAAGATAGAGCTACTTACTTCATTAGGTAAATTAATCTGCTTAACTCTTACGTCAACCACAGCTATACCTAGCTCTTTAGCGGCTTCACCCGCTTGTTGTAAAGCGCGTTCCATTAATTCAGTACGTTCGCCAGAAACAATCTCTTGAATGGTACGCGCACCAAACTCAGTCCGTAAACCGTTATTAATATACTGCTTTAATAAGACTTCTGCTTGCGCAGTATTGCCACCGGTTGATAAGAAATATGCTGCGAAATCTTTAATCCGCCATTTCACATAACTATCAACTAGTAAGTCTTTTTTCTCGGCAGTAACAAAACGATCGGCTGCGTCATCTAAAGTTTGGATCCGAGCATCAAGTTTACGTACAGATTCAATAAATGGTATTTTTAAATGCAGGCCTGGCTCATAAACAACAACTTGCTGCTGGGCATCACGTTGAATTTTACCAAACTGAATTACAATACCGCGCTGGCCTTCTGGCACAACAAACAGAGCAGAAATTAAGATAAAAGCTGCTACCGCAATTATGGCTACTAATAAGTTTTTCATCATTTACCCCCGGCCACTACTGCGTGTTGATGTACTGCGTATTGGATCTCTACGATCTTTTGCCGCTTGGCTATCTGAACGACTACGCGCTGGTATTACTGGCATACCACTAGTAGAGTCCGCATCTCGAGTTGTAGAAGATGACGAATTAATCATCTTATCAAGCGGTAAGTACATAATATTATTACCGTTTTCAACATCAACCATGACTTTAGACGTATTACTATAAACATATTCCATTGTTTCTAAATACATACGATCACGTGTTACTTTAGGTGCCGCCATATATTCTGGCAATAGCTTTTCAAAGCGAGCAACCTCACCTTGTGCTTTTAATACAATTTGTTGTTTATAAGCGTCAGCTTCTTGCATAATACGGTTAACTTGACCGCGAGCTCTAGGCTCTATTTCTAAGGCATAAGCTTCAGCTTCTTTAATAAAGCGCTCTTGGTCTTCTTGCGCTTTTATTGCATCATCAAAGGCATCACGCACTTCTTCAGGTGGTCTTGCATCACGGAAGTTTACATCAACTATCGCTAAACCTAATTTATAAGGTTCAATAATAGATTCTAGTTCTTGACGGGTATCTTGTCTCACAACTTCACGACCACGCGTTAGTACATCATCCATAATTGAATGGCCAATAACATAACGCAAGGCTGCATCTGTTGCTTCATGTAAACTACGATCGGCATCGACTACTGAGAATTTATAATCTCTAGCATTAAATACCCGATACTGAACTTCAAATGTTACCCTAACTAAGTTCTGATCTTGCGTTAGCATAAAACCATCAGTACGTAATGAGCGTACACTAGTAATATCTACCGGGATAACCTTATCAATAAAGGTTGGGTTCCAATGTATACCAGGTTCAACTTCGCTGTGATATTGACCAAAGCGAAGTACAACACCACGCTCAGATTCTTTAATGGTATAAAAACCACTTAGTGCCCACACAACTGCTGCCACAACAACAATTAAAATTAACGCCGCAAATGCGCCGCCTGAGTTATTATTAGACGACTTGCCGCCGCCGAATATTCCGCCAAACTTTTTACCAAAGTTGCGAAACACTTCATCTAAATCTGGTGGGCCCTGGTCACGACCGTCTTGTTTCCAAGGATCGTTTTTTTTACCATTGTTACCCGGCTCATTCCAAGCCATGCTGTACTCCGTTAAAGTTACTCGTTAAGGGTTAATGTATCAAAAATCTGTTGTGCTGACGACATAGTTTTCTATTTCGCCGTTACTTTGCTTTAACCAACGCTGCCAAACGGCATTCGCTATGCTCAAAGTTAGATGGCAATTGCCTGCATCATCAAAACTTTCCTGTTCAACACTATGCTGCTCATGACAACGTGCTCGCCATGCTGCATGCTCAGGTGGTAAAACTAATTTTACATCAATATGTTTCTGCGATAATAACTGGGCTATTGCCTGAATAAGTAAATCTATACCTTGTCCGGTATGTGCAGAAACATAGACCGCTTCGGGTAAGTTGTATTCATTATACTCAATTCGTGGCGCTTGATTTAGCAAGTCTATCTTATTATAAACCGTCAATTGACTAATTTGGTCAGCGCCAATTTCTTCTAGCACCTTAGATACTTGCTGCATATTGTCGGTTTTACGAGGATCGGCAGCGTCAACTATATGTAATTGCAAATCTGCTTCACGGGTTTCTTGTAACGTCGATTTAAATGCAGCCACTAGATTATGTGGCAAGTGACGGATAAAGCCAACTGTATCGGCTAAGACCACACCGCCCACGATAGGCAAACTAAGCTGGCGTAATGTCGGATCTAAGGTTGCAAATAACTGATCTGCGGCGTAAACCTCAGAATCGGTCATCCGATTAAATAGACTAGATTTACCGGCATTCGTATAACCCACTAATGAAATAACCGGTGTCGCCGCTTTTTGTCTTGCCCTTCGGCTTTGCTCGCGTTGCGTGGTCAATTTAGCCAATTTAGCCTGTAAGGCAGTAACTCGCACTTTTAATAAACGACGATCAGTTTCTAGCTGCGCTTCACCAGGACCGCGCATACCGATGCCGCCCTTTTGCCGATCTAAGCCATCCCAGCCGCGAACTAGCCGTGAAGCTAAGTGCTGCAACTGTGCCAACTCCACTTGTAGCTTACCTTCGTATGTGCGAGCACGCTGGGCAAAGATGTCTAAGATAAGTGTGGTTCGGTCTATGACTCTGGTTTGACATAAACGCTCTAGATTACGAGTTTGGGCAGGCGTTAACGCATGATTAAATATCACAAGATTTGCTTGGGTTTGCTCAACCACTTGCGCTATTTCAGCAGCCTTACCTGATCCGACAAAATGTTTAGTATCCGGTGCGCTGCGATTGGTTGTAATTATTTCTAAGGTTTGCACACCAGCTGAAGACACTAAGAGCTGTAGCTCTGTTAAGTCTTCGCTGTTATGCTGCTGCGGGAAATTTACATGGACAAGGATCGCTTGTTCCAGACTAAGGTTAATATCAGACAAGCGAATAACTCCTAATAATTATTCTAAATCCTCATCGTCATTTTGCGAAACACCTTGATGCATAGCAGTATTCACTGCACGTGCAGGTACAACTGTTGAAATGGCATGCTTATAAACCATTTGGCTGACCGTGTTTTTTAACAAAATAACAAATTGATCAAATGACTCTATTTGACCTTGCAATTTAATACCATTCACTAAATAAATTGCAACAGGGATCCGCTCTCTTCTTAAAGTATTTAAAAATGGATCTTGTAATGATTGGCCCTTTGCCATGTGCCGTATTCCTTTTATTATTAGTATGTCATATATTGGTATGAGTTTATTTAATTCAAGCTGTCAAAATAATAAATGTTATTTAATTCAATTACAGTTTAGTCTAGCCTTGATAACACTGCTTGAATATTTGCAGCCATTTCTTGCTCGCTTGAAAGCCGATACAGATTTTGCCAACCTCTTAACCAAGTCAATTGCCGCTTAGCTAATTGTCGAGTTGCCGCTATACCCCGCTCTTTCATTTCTATTTCAGTACAATCACCGTTTAAGTATTGCCACATCTGACGATAGCCCACACAGCGCATAGAGGGTAAATCAAGATGCAAATCACCTCGCTGCATCAGACCTTTTACCTCATCGGCAAAACCTTCTACTAGCATCTGCTCAAATCTAAGCGCTATTCGTTGATGTAATATGGCCCGATCAGAAGGTGCAATAGCAAATTGGTGTACAGAAAAAGGTAAAGGTTCCCCTTTATTTGCAGTTAATTCTGTCATAGTACGCCCGGTGAGACGATAAACCTCTAGCGCACGATTAATGCGTTGTGGATCATTAGCATGGATACGGGCACCGGCTACAGGATCAATTTGCGATAACTCGCTGTGCAACTGCTGCCAGCCTTTTTCTGCGGCTTCCTGTTCTAATTGCTGGCGAACCTCAGCATTTGCTTCTGGTAAAGGCGATATGCCTTCTAGTAAGGCTTTAAAATACAACATGGTTCCACCCACAAGCAGCGGAATATTACCTCGATGTTGTATTTCTGAAATCAGCTTTAGCGCATCTTGGCGAAAATCTGCCGCTGAATAAGATTGGGCTGGGTCTAAAATATCTATTAAAAAATGTGGTGCCTTGGCTAATTCAGCCGGCGTTGGTTTTGCAGTACCAATATCCATACCACGATAAACCAATGCGCTATCAACACTAATTAATTCGACCGGTAAATGTTGGCATAACTCAGTCGCCAAAGCGGTTTTACCTGACGCTGTTGGACCCATTAAAAAGATGACACTATTTTGTTTTGTCGTCATGTATTTATAATCATATTTCTGACTTAGCTAATAGAGCTAAACTAGCTTGCAATTGCAACGGGACTGCACACCATAACTCTGGTGTATTTAACTGGGTTTTAAAGTAGTCTAGCAGTACTGAGCTATCTACCCAATTAGCATTTAGTAGTATAGACAACAGTTTATAACTTAACGATTTTTGCAGTGATTCGTTATCAGTAGTAGTTTCTTGTTCATCTTCGGCTAATTGCTGGATAAAATTGGGTAGCCACTGGCTGATATTAGTATGCCTAAGCCATAGGGGGACTGCTTTGACAATAAATACATTGTCAGCAATCATAGTATCAAAGTGTAATTGTTTAATTTCTTCTGCATGTTTTGTTAGCACACTAACTTGCTCTTTGCTTAGCGTAAAACGCAATGGCAGCAATAAATTACCTGGCTTAGTTGTTAGTAATAATGCGCTATCACTTAGGGTTTTTACTAAGTCTATAACAAAAATTTGGCCTTGATGTTGCTGTAACCAATATCTATTCTCGGCCACCATAGGGCTAAGGACTTTCGTTGTAGCAACATCTGTTGCAGCTGCATTAGCTGCAACCTCTGCAGTCGTTGTTAAATACTGCTGTTGTTGGCTTAACTGACTAATGCTAGGCCGCGCTTTAGCGTAGGTTGCCATGCCTGATGTGGCACCTTTACCTGATGCATTTTTGCTTTCAGAGCGATACGTTACAACTTTGGCTGTGGCTGGTTCATACGCTTGCCTTAGCGGAGTTGCAATAGCCGTTTTATAAGTCGACGGCTGCCCCTCAGATAGTGCCGGCGCTACTGGCAGTGGCTCATTAGCATCAAACACTGCTGCTTGGGGCTCCATCTGGGCTAAAGCATCGGCTAGCGCTGAGACAACAAAATCATGAATTAAGCGCGATTGATGAAAACGCACTTCATGCTTAGCTGGGTGAACATTAACATCAACTTCTCGTGGATCAAGCTCGATATAAAGTACAAAGGCCGGTGTGTTATCGTCAGTTAAACGCTCGCCATAGGCTTGCCTTATGGCGTGATTTAACAATTTATCACGCATCATGCGGCCATTAACATAGCTATACTGACAATTTATTTGTGGCTTACATGCACTTGGCTGAAGTATCCAACCCCAAAGTTTTATACCCTGATAGATATTTTCTATTTCAGCGGCTTGCTCCGCAAAGGGCTTGCCGCATAAAGCGGCAACGCGTTGCTGGCGTTGTTCGGCTGTTAAAGCGGGTTTTAAATGGCGCACCCGTTGGCCATTATGAGTTAATAACCAGCCAACATCGTAACGACTTAACGCTAAGCGCTTAATTAGCTCATCAATATGGCCAAATTCAGTTTTATCCGTTCGCAGAAACTTTCGCCGCGCTGGCGTATTAAAAAATAAATCAACAACTTCAATACTCGTGCCAACGGGATGAGCTGCTGGGCGAATATCGACTTGCATATCTCGCCCTGTAGCACTAGCCTGCCATGCTGCTGATTGTTGCTTTGTACGAGAAGTTAATGTAAGGCGAGAAACAGAACTGATACTGGCTAAAGCCTCACCACGAAAACCCAGGCTACTTATGGCTTCTAAATCATCAAGATCAGTAATTTTACTCGTCGCATGCCGACTAAGTGCTAACACTAATTCATGCTCGGCAATACCACTGCCGTTATCACGAACCCGAATTAACTTACTGCCGCCTTTTTCTATATCAATCTCGATCTGTAACGCGCCAGCATCTAAGCTATTTTCAACCAACTCTTTAACAACTGATGCCGGCCGCTCTACAACTTCACCGGCAGCAATTTGGTTGGCTAACTGCGGTGACAAGATTTGAATTGACATGATTATGGGATCCGCAACACCTGACCAACACGAATACTATCACTACTTAACTGATTATGCTGGCGTAAATCAGCTATAGATACATTGTACCGCTGAGCCAGAACAGAAAGCGACTCGCCTGGATTCACTTTATGTTGCCGCGCACGATTTTGAGCAAATAAAGAGTCTGCCGGTGGTGACTGTTCGAAGTAACGTTTAACAGCAGTAAACATAGCTTTAGCTAACTTGTTTTGATGCGATGATGTTCGCAATAACTTTTCTTCTTGAGGATTAGAAATAAATCCCACTTCGACTAAAATAGACGGTATATCAGGCGCCTTTAATACCCCTAAACTGGCGGCTTGAGGTTTAGATTTATGCAAATAGGCCACTTTATCTAACTCTTGCAATACTTGCTGTGCTACTTGATGAGCTGTAGTCATAGAGTGGTTCATCGATAAATCTAGCACGGTTTGCGCCAAATAACGTTCATTAGCCGAGTCTTTAATTATTTCAGCTACACCGCCTAATAACTCAGAGTGTCGCTCTGTTTGCTCTAACATTCGGCCCACTTCAGTTGTTGCCCGTCTTAACGACAACACCCACACTGAAGCTCCTCTTGGTTGCGGCGAAGTAAAGGCATCAGCATGGATAGAGATCAGCAAATCCGCTTGTTGCCCTCTTGCTATTTCAGTTCGTCTATTAACATGAATATAATAATCATTGGTACGAACTAGCATGGCTTTCATACCTTGCTGTTGATTAATCAAGTCCATTAGACGCTTAGCTAAAGGCAAAGTGATATGTTTTTCATAATAACCGCTTGGTCCGATAGAACCTGGATCTTCACCACCATGGCCGGCATCTATAGCAATAATAATATCTCGCGCGGCACGAATTGATGGTGGCGGTAGCGGTTGCTCAGTCACATCATTTGGCAAATCAATGACTAAACGATGACCATAAGGCGCTGTTGGCGGTAAGGTGAACACATTAGCTTTCGTGCTTTTAAGTAAATCTAGCACAATACGCATACTGTTCTTATCACCGCTACTACGAATAGCTTTAATTAAATCTGACTCACCATTAATATTTGGCAGCTCACTGCCACCGCTAGTATTATTTAAATCAATAACTAAGCGATCGGGTTTATCTAAACTAAAGCTGTTGTGATCGGCCGCTTCTTTTAAATCAAACACCACGCGAGTGTTATCAGGCGATGGCCAGATCCGGATCCCTTGCACTTGATTAGCAGCTAATAGCGGTTGCATTACACCAAGGCAGCAAACAGCTAAGAGTACATTTAAGATTTTATTATTTTTTTTCATGGTTTTTAGCATCATTTAGTGCATTTATAATAGCTTTACCAGCCGGTGTCCCTGCGCGTATTTCTATCCGTCGTTGCTGTTCAACATAACTTAAGTGTATGTCGAGATCGGCTTGAGGTAAACAACCCTCCCCGCGTTCGGGCCACTCAATTAAACATAAGCTATCTTGGCGAAAATAATCACGAATACCCATAAACTCTAATTCTTCAGAATCAGTCAGCCGATATAAGTCAA
Source organism: Rheinheimera sp. WS51 (assembly GCF_050936095.1). Lineage (NCBI taxonomy): Bacteria > Pseudomonadati > Pseudomonadota > Gammaproteobacteria > Chromatiales > Chromatiaceae > Rheinheimera > Rheinheimera sp. WS51. Next base: position 84,681 of record NZ_JBOTRC010000003.1, on the reverse strand, counting down.
AATGATAAATAGCTAATTCAGGCAATTGATAAGGTTCAACCAGGGTATAAGTTGGGCTTTTAACATTACCCTTATGACCTAAGGCTTGAAGTACTCCGCGGCTAAATGTGGTTTTACCCGCACCTAAAGGGCCCTGCAAAAAGAGCGTCTGGCCACCAGCAACATAGTGAGCTAACTGCGCTGCACATTGCAGCGTGGCTTGTTCATTTTCTAATTCAGCGTAAAATACGGCCACGACTGATACTCTCAATTATTGTTAATAACTTGGCTATGTTAACAAATTTATTGCCAGTGCAGCCAGTAAAACCGGCGCTTAGCTCTGACGGCTTTATTTAACAGAAGTTCCACCTTAAGACATCGACATGTTAGCATTAGCCATTAAACTCACTTTTTATCATTTTTGGCCTTAACAATGGACATTGATTACCAACAATTAGCGCAACAAATTAAGCAATGGGCGAAAGAGCTTGGCTTTGCTGATTTAGGTATTACTGATGTTGATTTATCTAGTGCTGAGCCGCATTTGCAGCGCTGGTTAGATGCTGGCTATCATGGTGAAATGGGCTATATGGCTAGCCACGGTATGATGCGTGCTAGACCCGCAGAGCTTCACCCTGGCACCTTAAGAGTGTTAAGTGTTAGGTTAAATTATCTACCCAAAGCCGCGGCTTTTGCCACTAACTTGGCTGATCCTAACTTGGCTTATATTAGCCGCTATGCCTTAGGTCGTGATTATCATAAGTTAATGCGCAACAGGTTGAAGCAATTAGGCGAAAAAATAAAACAGCAGGTCTCGGCCTTAGGTTTTAGACCCTTTGTTGACTCAGCTCCCATTTTAGAGCGACCTTTAGCACAAAAAGCGGGCTTAGGTTGGATTGGCAAACACAGTTTATTGCTAAATTCTGACCAAGGCTCGTGGTTTTTCTTAGGTGAGCTATTAGTTGATATTCCTCTACCCATTGATACGCCGCACCCAGGCGACTGCGGCAGCTGCGTTGCCTGTATCACCAGCTGTCCAACCGGTGCTATTGTTGCCCCTTATGTTGTTGATGCCAGACGTTGTATATCTTATTTAACCATTGAGCTCAAAGGCGCTATTCCTGAGGAATTTCGCAGCTTAATGGGAAATCGTATCTATGGCTGTGATGACTGCCAATTAGTCTGCCCAGAGAATAGGCAAGCTCCGCTTAGCCAAGAAAACGACTTTCAACGCCGAGAGCAATGGCAAGATCAATCCTTGCTGGCATTATTTGCTTGGTCAGAACAACAGTTTTTATCTAATACCGAAGGTAGCGCAATACGCCGTATCGGCTTTGAGCGTTGGCAACGCAACTTAGCCGTAGCTTTAGGTAACGCGCCTTATAGTGAAGAGATCATTAAGGCCCTACAACAAAAACTTAATGATACAACTGAGCTGGTAGCTGAGCATATTCAATGGGCCCTAAGCCAACAAAAACGTCAGGGTTGGCAACAAGCTTCAATATTGCCAAGGCAAACTGCCCGCTTAGTACGCATTATCGAAAAAGGTTTGCCTCGAGACGCTTAAACTTTGCCTCTTTTTGAGCTTTTCGTTGCTGTGCTGCGGCTAATATTTGTTGTTTTTGTTGTTCACTCGCAGCAGCCCAACCTGTAATTTCAGATAACAGCCGCCCACAGCCAAGACAGCAATCTTGATTATCTAAGCAACAATTTCTAACACAGGGTGAAGCCATCATAAATCACCTATTACTTAACCTGCATAGTCCCGGTTTGCTCTAAACGCTGATGCCACGATAAGGCTTCAGCTAAAATGTGTGGCGTATGGCCACCTTTAGCACAAGCTCTATTATAATAGTCTAATAACGCCTCACGGTAACTCGGGTGCACGCAATGATTAATAACTTGTATCGCCCGCTCTCTTGGCGCTAAACCTCTTAGGTCAGCTAAGCCTTGCTCTGTTACTAAAATATCGACATCATGTTCAGTATGATCAACATGACTAACCATAGGCACAACACTCGAAATACTGCCTGCTTTTGCTATAGACTTAGTAACAAAAATGGCTAAATGTGCATTACGAGCAAAATCACCCGAGCCCCCTATGCCATTCATCATTTTAGTGCCACATACATGAGTAGAGTTAATATTACCGTATAAGTCAAATTCCAAAGCGGTGTTAATGGCGATAATGCCTAGTCGGCGAACTAACTCTGGGTGATTAGAAACCTCTTGTGGTCTAAGCACTAGCTTTTGCTTATATTTTTCTAAATTACCAAATACCGCTTTGTTGCGTCGTTCTGATAAGGTAATAGAGCTACCTGAGGCAAAATCTAATTTACCGGCATCAATTAAGTCAAAAGTAGAATCTTGTAACACCTCTGAATACATTGTTAGATGCTCAAACGATGATTTAAGCAAACCAGACATCACAGCATTAGCAATATTGCCAATACCGGCTTGTAATGGCCCTAAATTTTTCGGCAAACGACCATCAATAACTTCTTGCTCTAAAAAAGCCACTAAGTGATTAGCAATCGCTTGGGTATCAGCATCAGGCTCAGTCACCGTTGAGGGTGAATCTGACTTATTGGTAAAAACGATAGCGACTATTTTTGCCGGATCAATTGCAATGGCTGTACTGCCAATGCGATCATCGGCTTTCACTAAAGGAAGCGAAGTACGAGTTGGCCGGTAGCTTGGGATATAAATATCATGCAAGCCTTCTAAGTTAGGGTTTTGCCCTGTGTTAATTTCAATAATGACTTTTTTAGCAAAGATAGCAAAGCTCGCGGAATTGCCCACTGAGGTAGTGGGCACTATATGGCCTTGTTCAGTTATTGCTACCGCTTCTATTATCGCAATATCGGGTAGGCGCAATTGATGATTCCGTAATTGTTCTACGGTTTCAGATAAGTGCTGATCAATAAACATCACTTGGCCACTATTAATAGCTTGGCGCAAGGTGCTATCTACTTGAAACGGCATTCTACGTGCTAACATGCCGGCTTCTGTCATCTGCTTATCTAAATCATTACCTAAAGACGCTCCGGTCATTAAGCTAATTTTCATTGGCGTTGTTAAGGCTTTTATTGCCAGCGCTTGGGGCACGGCTTTGGCTTCGCCAGCACGAGTAAAGCCACTCATACCCACTGTCATACCATCTTCAATAATGTCTGCAGCTTGTTCAGCGGACATTACTTTATTATGCAAAGACGCAAGACGGATCCGTTCTAAAGACATGATTTATTTTCTCAAGGCTACAAAAAGTAAATCATTCTATTTAGAAAATACCTAGCTGACTAGCAAACCTAGACTTAAGTCTAATAAGGAATACGCAACAATTTAGCCAGAAGATGATGCAGATGATTAAAAACAAAAAAAGCCGCTAAAAAGCGGCTTTTTTTGTGAATTTGGAGCGAGTAACGAGATTCGAACTCGTGACCTCGACCTTGGCAAGGTAGCGCTCTACCAACTGAGCTATACTCGCATCGAACAATGTAATTCGTAATTACGTGTTGATGGCGCGCATTTTACAAAACTGGTTTACTAATGCAAGTGTTTTTTTAAGGTAATTTAAAAAAGTGCTGCTTATAGACTATTAATTCAGCAATTGACTCGCGAATATCATCTAAAGCTAAATGAGTACCTGATTTTTTAACTAAAGCTGACACTTGTGGGTTCCAACGTTTAGCTAATTCTTTAATGGTACTCACATCTAAGTTTCTATAATGAAAAAATGCTTCTAATGTTGGCGCGTACTCGGCTAAAAAGCGACGATCTTGGCCAATACTATTACCACACATAGGGGATTTACCCGCATCTATATAGTCTTGTAGAAAAGCAATTGTCTGCTGCTCAGCTTCAGCTAATGTTACTGTGCTGGTGCGACAGCGTTCAGTTAGACCACTTTTTCCATGCTGTTCAATACACCAAGGATTCATGTTATCCAGTACCTGATCAGTTTGCTTAATGGCAAAAACCGGCCCTTCAGCTAAAATATTCAATTGGCTATCTGTTACAATAGTGGCAATTTCTAAAATAACATCGGTTTTAGGCTCTAGTCCTGTCATTTCAAGATCTAGCCAAATTAAATTCGTATCATTTTTACTCATTACAGGCCCCTATTAGCGTTGTCTCTTTGTTCATACACAGAATACAGGTATCATACACGGCCAGAGCTTATTATTGATAGTTAACTTTCGCCTTTTAAACTGCCCGAGTGAATATAACCACGTGACGAAAAAGAAACATTTAACTCAACGCCAAAAACAGCGGATCGCCGATAATGCCGATAAACGCTTACGCCAGCATAAAAACAAAATGGTCGAAAGTGTTGATGACGCGGCTTTTTCTGCACCTGAAACTGGATTAATTATCAGCCGGTTTGGTCAGCATGCAGACGTTGAAGCAAGCGATGGTCAAATTGTTCGCTGCAATATGCGCCGTTCTGTTTCTTCTCTTGTTACAGGCGATTTTGTTATTTGGCGTCGTGCTTTACAACCTACCGGCAGTATTGATGGCGTTATAGATGCCGTTGAACCCCGCGCTTCAGTTTTATTACGGCCCGATTTTTATGATGGCTTAAAACCTGTCGCTGCCAATATTGATTTAATGATTATAGTTTCTGCTATTTTACCTGCGCTTTCATTAAATATTATAGATCGCTATTTAGTCGCCGCTGAGATGACAGCGATAAAACCTCTGCTAGTGATTAATAAAATTGATTTGCTAAATACACAAGAGCAACAAGCCCTTGCTGAAAAACTCGCACTTTATAAAAATCTTGGATATAACTTTTTAATGGTAAGCGCCCAAACGCAACAAGACATGGCCGAACTGCTCAGTTATATTCAAAGTGGTACCAGTATTTTTGTCGGCCAATCTGGAGTCGGCAAGTCTTCTTTAATGAATAGCCTAATGCCAGGGCTGGCAGTGCAAACTCAAGATGTTTCAGCGAACTCTGGTCTTGGTCAGCATACAACAACCGTTTCACGTTTATATCATTTAGCTGAAGGGGGTAACCTAATTGACTCGCCTGGTATTCGTGAGTTTGCCCTTTGGCATTTAAGCGAAGAAGAGGTTACCCGCGGTTTTAGTGAATTTATTCCGTGGCTTGGCCGTTGTAAGTTTCGCGACTGCAAACATATCACTGACCCGGGCTGTGCCATACAACATGCCGTTGAAATTGGCGAGATCAGCACCGAGCGTTATGATAGCTACTTAAAAATTCTAGCCAGTATGGCACAAGACAAACCTAATCATTTCTAACTTTTATTGAGTGTTATATGGATAATTTAAAAATATCTTTGCAATATTTGCTGCCTAAGCATTTAGTATCACGGTTAATTGGCAAACTAGCTGCGGCTAAATTAGGCTGGTTTAGTCATTTTCTAATTAACCGCTTTATTAAAGCCTATAACATCAATATGCAAGAAGCGAAATATGAGCAAGCCAAAGACTATGCTAGTTTCAATGAGTTTTTTACTCGTCCGTTAAAAGACGGTATTCGACCGCTTGCCACCGATGAAAACATTATTGCTCATCCAGTCGATGGCTGTATTAGTCAGCTTGGCCCTATTGTTGATGGCCAACTGGTGCAGGCTAAAAACCATAACTATACATTGCAAAGTTTATTAGGTGGCGATAGCCACGATGCCCTGCCTTTTATCGGGGGCGATTTTGCGACTATTTATCTAGCACCTAAAGACTATCATCGTATTCATATGCCCATTGCTGGCACCTTACGCCAAATGATTTACATCCCCGGCGACTTATTTTCGGTTAATCCTTTAACTGCCGCCAATGTGCCAGATTTATTTGCCCGAAATGAGCGTGTTGTTACCATTTTTGATACTGAGCTCGGTCCTATGGCACTGGTATTAGTAGGTGCAACTATTGTTGCCAGCATTGAAACGGTCTGGGCTGGCACTGTAACGCCTCCAGCTGGGAAACATATCTTTCGTTGGTCTTACCCTGCTCATGGAAAAACAGCCATTAAACTTGAAAAAGGCCAAGAAATGGGCCGCTTTAAGTTAGGTTCAACCGTTGTTTTAGCCTTCGCTGCAGATAAGCTGCAATTCTTACCAGATCAAGAAGCCGGCACGGTAACTCGAATGGGCGCACCTTTTGCCAGCCGCATTGCAGCTCAGCAACCCGATGAGCTAAGTTAATAATGCAAATTATTGCCCATCGTGGTGCCAGTGGGGAGTTTCCAGAAAACACCTTGCTGGCAATTAAACACGCCATACAGCAAGAAGCCGATGCAATAGAAATTGATGTTTTTGCAGTTGATGAGCAGCTCGTTGTTATTCATGATCATCATCTTGAGCGAACTACAAACGGTAGGGGCAGTATTTACCAATATAGCCTAGACCAATTGCAACAATTAGACGCCGGTCTTGGTCAGTCTATCCCAACTCTGTGGCAAGTATTAACCTTAATTCAGCCAAGCAATCTGTGGCTTAATATAGAATTAAAAGGTGCTAATACCGTACAGCCTCTCATTCGTTTACTTAAACAGGCCGAGCTAGAGCTTAACTTTAATTGTAATCGGCTACTGGTATCCTCTTTTAATCATCATTTATTAACAGAGTTAGCGCAGTTCAGACCGGATATTAAACTTGGCGCGTTAACCGCAAACTTACCGCTTGGGTATGCGGCCTTTGCCAGTGAGTTTAACGCTTACGCGCTACATTGTGATATTAGTTTTATTGACCAAGCCTTTGTTGCAGATGCCAAAGCACGCAACTTAAAAGTCTATGTATACACGGTAGATAAAATAGATGACATCAAGAGAATGAAGCAGTATGGCGTAGATGGCATATTTACTAACTATCCAGCCAGAAGCCGCCAGCGAGTAATATAAGAGACGGGTTAACTTACAATAATCGCAGCTAACAACTGCGATTATTTATCATCTTCACAACTAACGCACTGACTACATAAGCGCATATTCATTAAATGCGCTAATACCACTAAAGCAGCACCAATGATTAATATGACATGCTCATACTCTGCACCCCAAGCTGCCTTTTGCCAGTAGATAAACCCACCCAAAAATAATGAATAAAATGGGTACAGTTTACGATGATAACGATGAAAACCAATGAATAAGGTAATAAAACCTAACACCATGGTTGTTAGCAACACAATATGCTCAAACGCATGATTATGCATAGCACTTAAACCAAATAAAGGTAAAACCGGTAATAATACAGGCAGCATAATGCAGTGGATTGCACATAACGAAGTTATGGTAATGCCGACTTTATCAAATAAGCTACGGAAACTGGCTAACACGGTATGAGTCTCACCCTAATAATGAAGAAACGATATATTATAACAAATCAATTAGGATGGGAATGGCCTAGCTAAAATATTTTCATTGCAGCTAAAGACAGCTGAAGCTTACTAAGAAATATGGCATAATAATAACAACTTTTTGCACAATAATATTGATAGGCAGTAGTGATGGATACGTTATTAAATCAACTTGATGACAACTTAAAAGAGTTGTATCGCAAAACAGTAGACGCCGATGCACTGCTAGACCAATTACAACAACAAGGCCAAGCTAAGCATCAACGTATTTTTGCTGACAATACCGTTTTCCAAGCTAGCAGCAACCGCTTTATGCCCTATCTTGCTGAAACAGCAGAACAAATTTCAGCAATACGCTTAAGTCAACAGTTTAACACCGCTACGTTACAGCGTGTAGTTAAGCAATTACAGCTATTGCATAAAACCTTAGCCGACTTTCGCATTGCTACTAAAGCCAGTTAAACTGGCTTTAGTTTGAGCTTACTTTCGGCAGCTTAGCTTGAGCGGCTTCTACTTCTGGTAATAAGTCTCTGATAAACCACTGCTCTATCATCTGCTTTTCATAGCGAAATTCATCGTTATCTCTAAAACCACGTAAGCTCTGCATAAACCCCATATCTCGCAGCTTTTCTTCCTGATTAACAATTTGTTCGCCATGTTTATTTATAACAGTATGACTAAATTGAATTGCTGGCGAGTAGATGTCTTTAATTATCCGTAACTCTTGCCCAGTACCACTAATAAAAGGATCAATATCCCCAGCTAAATCAAAGTCGGTTACTGTTATATGCCAGCGATATTCTTCAGGTAGTTTAGCTGCTAAATCAGAAAAAAAACCGTCAAAATGCTTTAATACTCGCTGTTGGTATTTTATTTTAGATTCATTAGCAGGGCGAATATCAGTAAACTTCTCTGGTTTTTGCCAAGTTACTTCAACTTCAGCAGCATAAGCATTAATGCTAATACAGGCTAAACTAGTCAGGCTACAGACTAACGCAAATTTACGCATACTTTATCTCCTCATCTAATTAAGTTTTAACTTAGCTATTTAAACTTAATTATAATCACTTCATTAGGTTTAGCTTAACTACTATAGGCCTATTCTCCATAATATGTCGTGATTAATTGTATAAATTTGTAGCAGCTTAGCTATGGCAAACTCTAATAAGATATGAACTTATCGCTTAAGCTATTTTTAAGATATTAAAAAGTAAGGCTTGATCATCACTGATTAAAGACAAAAAGCCCGGAAATAAATTCCGGGCTTTTAATGCTTCGAAGAAATTACGAAACAATAAAACGAGGCAGATTACATCATACCGCCCATTCCACCCATGCCGCCCATATCAGGCATTGCTGGTGCTGATTCTGGTGCTGGTTTATCCGTGATCATCGCTTCGGTAGTGATCATTAATGAACCAATTGATGCTGCAAACTGTAATGCTGAACGCGTTACTTTAGTTGGATCAAGAATACCCATCTCTAGCATATCGCCGTAGATATCAGTTGCGGCATTGTAACCGTAGTTACCTTTACCTTCTTTAACCTTATTGATGACAACAGAGCCTTCTTCGCCTGCGTTTTCAACGATTTGACGAAGTGGTGATTCCATTGCGCGTAGAGCGATTTTAATACCGTGCGTTTGGTCTTCGTTAGCACCTTTTAAGTCAACTAAGCTTGCCGCTACACGAACTAAAGCAACACCACCGCCAGGGACTACACCTTCTTCTACTGCAGCACGTGTTGCATGTAAAGCATCTTCAACACGGGCTTTTTTCTCTTTCATTTCAATTTCAGTTGAAGCACCGACTTTAATTACGGCAACACCGCCAGATAATTTAGCTAAACGCTCTTGCAGCTTTTCTTTGTCGTAATCTGATGTGGCTTCTTCAACTTGTTGACGAATTTGCTTAACGCGACCATTAATAGCTTCTTGTTCGCCAGCACCGTCAATAATAGTAGTGTTATCTTTAGTGATAACCACGCGCTTAGCTGTACCTAATTCTTCTAAACCGGCTTTTTCTAATTCCATGCCAATTTCTTCAGAAATAACAGTAGCACCTGTTAATGTAGCAATGTCTTGCAACATAGCTTTACGGCGATCACCAAAGCCTGGGGCTTTAACTGCTGATACTTTAACGATACCGCGCATATTGTTTACTACTAAAGTAGCTAAGGCTTCGCCTTCCACATCTTCAGCAATAATAAATAATGGCTTACCAGATTTCGCTACTGCTTCTAATACTGGTAATAGCTCACGAATATTAGTGATTTTTTTATCAATAGCTAAGATATATGGGCTATCTAATTCTACTTGGCCAGCTTCTTGGTTCGTAATAAAGTATGGCGATAAGTAACCGCGGTCGAACTGCATACCTTCAACTACGTCTAATTCGTTGGCTAAGCCTTGGCCTTCTTCAACGGTAATTACGCCTTCTTTACCTACTTTAGCCATAGCTTCGGCAATAATATTACCAATTTCTTCATCAGAGTTAGCTGAAATAGTTCCTACTTGGGCAATAGCTTTGCTGTCGGCGCATGGCTGAGATAAGGCTTTTAAACCTTCTACAGCAGCAGTAACGGCTTTATCGATACCGCGCTTTAAATCCATTGGATTCATACCAGCTGCAACGGCTTTCACGCCTTCAGCGATAATATTTTGCGCTAAAACGGTTGCTGTAGTAGTACCATCACCGGCTTCATCATTGGCTTTAGAGGCAACCTCTTTCACCATTTGTGCGCCCATGTTTTCAAATTTATCTTCTAATTCAATTTCTTTAGCTACTGATACACCATCTTTAGTGATTAAAGGTGCACCGTAAGATTTATCTAAAATTACGTTACGGCCTTTAGGGCCTAAGGTTACGCGCACTGCGTTTGCAAGAATGTTTACACCTTTAAGCATTTTGTTGCGAGCGTCATCGCCAAAACGTACGTCTTTTGCTGCCATTTTTAAGATCCTTATAAAGTCGTTAATCTAATATAAAAACAATTTACTCGTTGATAATTAGTCTAAAATAACACCTAAGATATTGTCTTCTTTAGTGATTACATACTCTTGACCTTCAATTTTCTCTGTGCGCTCTACATAGTTACCGAACAACACTTTGTCGCCTACTTTAACGTCTAACGGTTTTACGTCACCGTTATCTAGTACACGGCCATTGCCAACAGCAACAACTTCACCACGAGTCGATTTTTCGGCTGAAGTGCCTGTTAGAACGATGCCACCAGCTGACTTGGTTTCAGCTTCTAAACGTTTGATAATGACACGGTCATGTAATGGACGAATATTCATGCTCTATCTCCTAAAGCGTATTTTGTTGTTTAACAAGGGTGTTAAAATGTCTGCTCACTATATGGGGTAACCCTAGATAAAACCCAAGGCTTTTTTGTAAAAAATTCTTCAATCGTAAATTCTTCCCACTTAACCTCTTTGCGATGACTTTCTAATCACCTTTTGGGAAAAGCCTGATAGACTAAGGCCATTACCTTGAAATAGTATTGGCCTAACCTAGGTCTTTATGCTCAACCCGTGATAATAATTAGGAAGCTGTAAGCTATGTATAAGCTGTTTTTACTGCCATTTATTTTTTGGTGTGGACTATTACAGGCGCAAAGTAATAGTTTTTCTTTAGATAGTTTACTCAATACTCAGCCTGACTTTTTACCCGTTGAGCAGGCCTTTGAGTTTGATTTTAGCCAGCAAGGTGATCAACTCGTTATAAGTTGGACTATCGCTGATGAATACTATCTGTATAAAGATAAAATAAAGTTGGGTGGTGTTGCGGTAAGCTTTTCTCACCCGACTTATCCAGCCAGTATGCAAATTGAAGATGAATTTTTCGGTATAACTGATGTTTACTTTCATCAGCTTATATTACGGATCCCTTTGACCGATATCAGTGAAGATGCGGTGTTTAAGGTTCAATACCAAGGTTGCGCAGAAGCCGGTCTATGTTATCCGCCAGTAACCAAAGAAGTGCCAATTTCTGTTGTTAACTCAACAGAAAATATCTCAGCTTCTGATAACGATATCAGCAAAGATAACAATCAATCTCCTATTTCTAATCAAAATAGCTTAGCGGACAAACTTACTGATGGTGCAAGCCTAGTTACCCTATTTGGTTTCTTTTTACTCGGTTTAGGTTTAGCTTTTACGCCTTGTGTTTTCCCAATGTACCCTATTTTAACCAGCATTATTGTTGGTCAAGGCAAACAGTTATCGAATAAACGGGCATTTAGTTTATCTTTTTCTTATGTGCAAGGTATGGCTATTACCTACTCAGCCTTAGGGTTAGTTATTGCTAGCTTAGGCGTGAAGTTTCAAGGTTATATGCAACACCCTGCCGTGTTAATTGTCGCAAGCGTTATCTTTGTTTTATTAGCTTTATCTATGTTTGGCGTATTTAATTTAAACCTGCCGGCTAGCTGGCAAGAAAAAGTCAGTAACGTCAGTAATAAACAACAAGGTGGCTCATTAAAAGGCGCTTTTGTCATGGGCGCTTTATCTGGCTTAATTGCTTCGCCTTGCACCACCGCTCCCTTATCAGCAGCCTTACTTTATGTTGCGCAAAGTGGCGACCTACTGCTAGGTGCTATTACCCTGTATGTGTTAAGTTTAGGCATGGGTTTACCTTTGTTGTTGTTAGGAAGTTCAGGCGGGACTTTATTACCTAAAGCCGGTCAGTGGATGAATGCGGTAAAAGTAAGCTTTGGTTTTTTATTGTTGGCTGTGCCCTTAGTTTTATTAGAGCGGATGCTACCCTTTAACTATGTGCTTGTTGCTGGGTCATTATTATTGCTAAGCTTCTTAATTTATATCTATCGGGTTATGTTTAGTTTAACTAGCACCAATGCCAAAGCAATTTTATTGCTGCTTGGCCAGAGCTTACTTATTGCCGGTGTCTGGTTAAACGTACAATATTGGTGGCCAGCAACTGCCGTTAATGCTAGCTCAACAAGTCAGCAAGGTACTGAATTTATCACTGTTGCTACTTTAGATGAACTACAGCAACAGTTAAAGCAAGCACAGGGCCGCTATTCTATGGTCGACTTATATGCCGACTGGTGTATCGCCTGTAAAGAGTTTGAACATTTAACTTTCCCCAAGCCCGACGTCCAAGCGCAAATGCAAAAAATGCAGCTGATAAAAGTTGATGTCACTAAAATGACCCGTAAAGATCAGGCCGTTTTAGATAAATTTAACGTTTTAGGCTTACCCACCATTTTGTTTTTCGATCCTAATGGACAAGAGTTAAATCAGTCTCGTGTTACCGGCTCTATGGCTGCAGCCGAGTTTGCAAGCCACTTACAGCAAATCCAAAACTAAATCTAAGGCGGTGTTTTTGCATAAACACCGCCCACTTCTTCACTAGCTCTGGCTGATAAGACCAGTATTTTGCTGCCATTTGTCACGATTTCACTATAATAAAGCGCTATTGTTAAGCTAACTGTCTCTTTTGTCTGTCAGCAAAAAGGCTGTAATTGACAATAGATGCAATTAACAGCAAGCTTTGGCAAGATAGTGCCGAATAAGAATAAGCGGGAAAATCGCAGCTATGTCAGCAAAATTAACGGCATTAAAACCTAAAGTATTAGTGTTAAATGGCCCTAACTTAAATATGCTTGGTGTACGTGAGCCTGCAGTTTATGGTAGTGCGACCTTAACAGAAATTATCAACGACCTGACGGAACGGGCAAGCGTGTTGGGTGTCGAACTGACACATCTGCAGTCAAATGCAGAGCACGAATTAGTTACTGCTATTCAGCAAAGCCTAGGCCAACAAGACTTTATTTTGTTTAATCCTGGTGCTTATACTCATACAAGCATTGCCATACGCGATGCTTTGCTTGCTGTGGCAGTGCCTTTTATTGAGATTCATTTATCTAACGTGCATGCTCGTGAACATTTTCGCCAGCATTCATATTTATCGGATATTGCTAAAGGGGTAATTTGTGGCCTCGGTGCTAAGGGTTATCACTATGCGTTAGACGCAGCAGTATCGCTATTACATACAACAAACAGTCATAACTAAATCAGGCAAAATAATGGATATTAGAAAAATTAAAAAACTTATCGAGCTACTAGAAGAGTCTGGTATCTCTGAGCTTGAAATTACTGAAGGTGAAGAATCAGTACGTATTAGTCGTAACGGCACAGCGCCACAGTATGCGCCTATGCAGTACGCACCAATGCAGCAACAGTATCAGCAACCAATGGCTGCAGCACCAGCTGCTGCACCTGAGCCTGCTCCTGAAACACCTAAAGCGGTAACTGGCCACGTGGTTAAGTCGCCAATGGTTGGCTCTTTTTATCGCGCCTCTTCACCAACGGCAAAAGCTTTCGTTGAAGTAGGCCAAAGCGTAAAAGTAGGTGATACTTTATGTATTGTTGAAGCCATGAAAATGATGAACCAAATCCAATCTGATAAAGCCGGTGTAGTAAAAGAAATTTTACTAGAGAACGCTGAGCCAGTTGAATTTGATCAACCTTTATTTATCATCGAATAACGCAAAAGGCATACTGATGCTAGAAAAAGTACTGATTGCCAACCGAGGCGAAATTGCACTGCGTATACTACGCGCGTGTAAAGAGCTTGGCATAAAAACAGTGGCGGTACACTCAACAGTGGATCGCAACTTAAAGCACGTTTTACTGGCCGACGAAACCATTTGTATTGGTCCTGGACCGTCGCCACTAAGTTATTTAAATATTCCAGCTCTTATTGCTGCTGCCGAAGTGACTAATGCACAAGCCATTCATCCTGGTTATGGTTTTTTAGCTGAACGTGCTGACTTTGCCCAACAAGTTGAAGAAAGTGGCCTTATCTTTATTGGACCTCGTGCTGATTCTATTCGCACTATGGGCGATAAAGTTGCGGCTATTGAAGCCATGAAAAAAGCCGGTGTACCTTGTGTACCAGGCTCTGATGGCGCCGTGGGTGATGATGAGCAAACCAATAAAGCCATCGCTAAACGCATTGGTTACCCTATCATTGTTAAAGCCTCTGGCGGCGGCGGTGGTCGTGGTATGCGTGTTGTACGCACTGAAGAAGAGCTAGTTAGTTCAATTGAAATGACTAAAGCTGAAGCCAAAGCCGCTTTTGGTAACGATATGGTATATATGGAGAAATTTTTAGAAAACCCTCGCCATGTTGAAATCCAAATTCTAGCGGATGGCCAAGGTAATGCGATCCATTTAGGTGAACGGGATTGCTCTATGCAACGTCGCCACCAAAAAGTGGTAGAAGAAGCTCCTGCGCCAGGCATAACAGATGAACAGCGTAGTTTTATTGGTGAACGTTGTGTAGCCGCCTGTAAAGTAATGAACTACCGTGGTGCGGGTACTTTCGAGTTTTTATTTGAAAACGGCGAGTTCTTCTTTATTGAAATGAACACGCGGATCCAAGTTGAGCACCCTATTACTGAAATGATTACCGGCGTAGACTTAATTAAAGAACAATTACGTATTGCTTCTGGTATTCCACTAAGTATTAAGCAAGAAGACATTGTTATTCGTGGCCATGCCATTGAATGTCGTATCAATGCTGAAGATGCTAAAACCTTTATGCCATCACCTGGCACTATCACTCGGTTCCATCCACCTGGTGGTAATGGCATCCGTTGGGATTCTCATATTTATTCTAACTACACAGTGCCACCTAACTACGACTCGATGGTAGGTAAGCTAATTACTTATGGTGAGACACGTGATATTGCTTTAGCTCGGATGCGCAATGCGTTAGATGAACTACTCGTTGAAGGCATTAAAACCAATATCGAACTACATAAAATTATTATGAACGATGCTGGTTTCTGCCAAGGCGGCACCAATATTCATTATTTAGAGAAAAAGCTAGGCCTAGCCTAAGCGATAAAATAATGTTTACCCTGATATTAAAGGCCGCTAATGCGGCCTTTTTGTTATAATGTGAAAAATATAAATAGCCACGAGACAAAATATGCCTTGGATCCAATTGCGGGTTACAACAACTGAAGAAAAAGCAGAGCAAGTAAGCGATATGCTTATGGGCTGGGGGGCGCAAGCAGTTAGCTTTTTAGACGCGCAAGACACACCAATATACGAGCCTATGCCTGGCGAAGTTATTTATTGGACCAAAACCATAGTAGTCGGTTTATTTGATGCTGAACATCCAATGGCCGATGTTGTGAATAAACTAAAAAATGTCTCTTTCTTTAAGCAAGGCCTAGATTACAAACTTGAGCAACTAGAGGATAAAGACTGGGAGCGGGAATGGATGGAAAACTTCCATCCGATTAAATTTGGTCAACGATTATGGGTCTGCCCAAGTTGGCGTGATGTACCCGAGCCTAATGCGGTTAATGTAATGCTAGATCCAGGTTTAGCCTTTGGCACTGGCACCCACCCAACGACAGCACTATGTATGCAATGGTTAGATCACGTTATTCAACCTGAACAAACCGTGGTCGACTTTGGTTGTGGCTCAGGTATTTTAGGTATAGCAGCACTTAAACTAGGCGCTAAACGTGTTATTGGTGTTGATATTGATCCGCAAGCAATTGAAGCTAGTGGTAAAAATGCCCAGCGTAACCAAGTTGCAGGGAAAATAGAACTATACTTACCTAAAGATCAACCAAGCTTCAATGCGGACGTCGTTGTTGCCAACATCTTAGCCGGCCCTTTAGCTGAGTTAAAATCGGTAATCAGTGCTTATGTCAAGCCAGGTGGCTTGTTAGCCTTATCCGGCATTTTAACTAGCCAAGCTGACAGTGTAATGGCAGCCTATGCTGATGAGTTTACTTTTGATCCTATTGTCGAACAAGAAGAGTGGGTACGCCTAACGGCTATAAAACAGCTATAGGGTAAGCCCCAACTAAAGTGGAGACCTAAGATGGCCAATTGGTTAGACGCAACTGTAATAGAAAACAAGCATTGGCATGCCAACCTGTTTAGCTTAAAGCTAAAAACCCCAGCCTTTGATTTTACTGCAGGCCAATTTGTCCGATTAGCAATGGAAACTCCTGAAGGTAGAAAGCAACGGGCCTATTCTTTAGTGAATAGCCCAGGAGAAGCAGAGCAAGAATTTTTAATTAGTACCGTCGCAGATGGCATACTCTCGCCTTTGCTGCAACAATTACAGATGGGTGACAAGCTGCAACTAAGTCAGCCTGCCACAGGATTTTTTACCTTAGATGAAGTCCCTGAAGGTGATAATTTATGGCTACTTTCTAGCGGCACAGGCATTGGCCCTTATATTTCTATGTTAGGCACCCGTAATCTATGGCAACGTTTTGAACATATAGTAATAGTTCATAGTGTGCGTACTATTGCTGACTTAGTTTATCGCCAATATATCGAGCAAAAACAAGCGCAATACCCTGGCATGTTACATTACCAACCTATAGTAACCCGCGAAGCCCATACTGGCGCACTTAGTAAACGCTTGCCTGAGTTAATAAGCAACGGAGAGCTACAACAAGCCTGTCAGCAAAAAATTGATACTCGCTCGCAAGTGATGATTTGCGGCAATCCTGCCATGATTACCGACACCAAAGTTCAATTAGAAAGCATGGGCCTGACAAAAAATCTAAGGCGTACACCTGGTAATATTACCGTGGAGCAATATTGGAAGTAACGCCAGTTTAATCAAGGTAGCCACTATTGCCGTTATAAGTAATGCTATAGCGGCTAATTACAGTCTTGGTTCATAGCTGCTATTAACCATCCGTGCTATCATATTCGTCATCCCCTGCGAGTAATAAAACGCCAACGGTTATAATACGATGGCCCACCATTTCTCGAACGGATAATTGCACATCTTCTAATTCAACAGTTGAATCAAGCTGAGGCGGTTGGTTTAACGCGTTTTTTAATACCTGCTCTAAGCTGTTATCATTTTCAACATCTAATTGAATGCCATAGGAATGCTTTAAGTCCGCTACTTTGGTATTACCTTTAAGCCTTAACTCGCGTGCGGGCAACTCATTACTTTCATCATCATTAATAGCGGCAGAAAACACACTATCAACAAACCGGCGTGTTCCAGGTTTAAGCACAATAAATAAATGATCATCTGCACATAACAGCGTAGAGCCCCGAGGCGTAATCACAGTGTCCGCTCGGGTGATCATAGCGACAACCGTCGTATCGGGTAAGGCTAATTGCGATAATCGCCGTCCTACGGCTCGAGATGTCTCGCCTAAGGTATATTCAACAATATCGGCATCTACTTTGCCTAAAGCAGTAATTTCTAATGTGGCAGCTGGTGTTGCTGGGGGTGCCAAAGTTAACTTTAACTTTCTGGCCATCCAGGGTAAAGAAGAACCTTGCACTGTTGCTGAAATTAACACCACAAAAAACACCACATTAAAAATTAAGGCCGCGCCTGGTAATTCAAAAAGCAAAGGAAAAATGGCTAGAATAATGGGTACTGAACCGCGTAAACCAACCCAAGACACTAAGGTGATTTCACGGCGATTAAAGCCAAATAATGCCAAAATGGGAATAACTGCAACGGGTCTGGCAATAAAGGTTAACACCAGCGCGATAATTAAACCTTCAAACCAAACATCTAATAATGAAGAAGGATTAATAAGTAAGCCTAACACCACAAACATGGTGATTTGACTTAACCACGCCAAGCCATCATGGAATAAGAAAGTACTGCGCTGAAACACAAAGCGGCTATTACCTATAACAACACCAGTAATAAAAATAGCTAAGAAGCCACTTCCGCCAATATTAGCTGTAATACCAAAGGCTAATAAACCACAGGCCGCTACCATAACCGGATATAATCCCGATGCCACCAGCTGAATTCTGTTAATTAGTTGCACCGATAACCAACCTATAGCAAATCCCACTAAGGCACCTAAACCCATCTGCGACACAAACATCATTAATAAGCCTGTGCCTGGCTGCATATCGTGCATTAAAATTTCAAGCATGCCGACGGTAAGAAATATCGCCATAGGATCGTTGGAAGCACTTTCTATTTCTAAGGTGGCTTTAAGCTTTTTATTTAAGTGAATACCCGCATTGCGTAACAGTGAAAACACCGCCGCCGCATCAGTAGAGCCAACAATAGCGCCTAAAAGTAACCCCTGCATTATTGGAATATGTAGAATATAAGCTGCTGCAACTCCAGTAATAGCCGCCGTTACTAACACCCCTAAGGTAGCTAAACTCGCCGCCGGTCGCCAAACCTTTTTAATAGCTCGAATAGGCGTTTGTAAACCGCCATCGAATAAAATCATCGCTAAAGCTAAAGTGCCCAAAGCATGAGCCGCACCGGCATTATCAAATACAATACCGCCAGGACCATCTTCACCCGCTAACATGCCGACTAATAAAAAAAGTACTAATACCGGCAAGCCTAATCTGGCCGACAATTTACTCGACATAATACCCAGCAAAATTAATACTGCGGCCAGTAGGATCATATGGTCAATTACGAACATGCAGAGGTCTCTATTCTTAGCCCATAAAGCGCTAAGTGTAATTAAAGATTAGGAATAATATAGCAACTATATGGAGACGGATCGCCTGAATTTCAACTAAAACAGGCGTTTAGTTGCTAATTAAAATATTCCAGCCAAAGATCGCAATAAACCTTGATGCAAGGGTTGCTCGGCTTCACGCCACCGTAAATTGGCTTTGTTAGCAAAACTAACCACTTTAATCTGATACTTTCGCATATCGGTATCCCGCTGCCATAATTGCTCTAAAGTGCCACTATCGCCTTGCTGTAAAAAGTGCTGACTAACCTCTTGTACAGATGCAATAGAATCTGACCTAATTCGCTCTGCAATTTGAATGTCGGTTAACATGGTATAATATTTATCTTTAACTAACTGATTGCCTACATACTCAACCCCAGCAAAAGCGGCTAATACAACTAAGCCCTTAACAATGTCTTTACCATCAATATCCGCGGCTATGCCAGCATCAATATAAACCTTACTCGGAGTAGAATAAACTGGCTCAGCATCCTCCGACTGCGGAATAGCATCAGCTAAAGGGGCAATTTCAGGGTGGAGTAAGGCATGGCTTTCTTGTGCTGACATGCCATATTCTTGCGCTAATACCTTAGCAGGTTTTTCTTTTATTACCGTGCGCACATTTACTTGCAACCAATATTGCGCCTGTAAAGGGGATGCCACTAAGCGGTAGCCACGACTTAATAAAAAGCTTTGCAAATCCTCTGCCAGCGGTAGGGTGTATTCTGCGGTGGTATTTCTAATATCAATAAAAATACTCCGATGCTCAGGATCGACAGGATCAAGATAAACAGTCTGGCTCATCCTAGTTTGCACATCTAGCTGCCGCTTAGCGACAGAAGTATGTATAGCCGAACAGCTAGTTAGAAAAAGTAAGCAAACAACTAGCCCGAGTCGCATCTAAAATAACCCTGCCACAGCACGCGTTAAACCTTGCGTTAGCGTCGGCTCAGCTTCATGCCACTTTAAGTTAGCTTGATTAGCATAGCTAACAACCCGAGTTTGGTATTTACGCATATTGGTATTACGGTTATAACTTGATGTCGTGCTACCACTATCCCCTTGCAATAACTGATGCTGTGAAGTTTCCCGCACAGTGCCATCAAAACGTTCCATAATTTGAATATCGGTAATCACGCTGTAATAAACATCTTCAACTAACGCATCAAAAACAGTACCCGCTATAGCTCCCCCGACCACGGCACCTGCCGTTGCAGCTCCAGATGCACCTCCAGTGGCTCTATGTATTGCATAACCCGTTACAGCCCCGCCTGCAACGCCGTGCCCCATACGCATAGCAGTATTAACATCACGGCCGTTCGTACGGCCAACTTGTAACACATTTGCTTGCAACCAGTAATGCGCACGACTGGGACTATCAATTACCTGATAGCCACGGCTAATTAAACTGGCAACAACCTGTGGTGTTAAATCAAATTCAGGTTTATCTGAGGTATTGCGAATATCAACAAAAATAGTTCTTAGCTCAGGATCAACCGGATCAAGAAAAATTGACGAGCTCATTTTTGTTTGTACATCTAAGTTGCGTTTAGCTACCGACGTATGCAAAGCGCCGCAAGCACTTAAAATAACCACTAATCCAAGCACAATTAAAGCTGTAAATTTATTCATTGCTACACCCACTTTGCCTTTTGTTTTTCTGCCAATTTAGTCGTCATAACTTAACCATCTATGAATGCTTAGCTAGAGCTTAGCACTGTAGATTATTAGGTTAAGTCTAGCCTATTATCAAGCTAGACAGGAAAAGCCAGAGTTTTGCTTTACATTTCTAGCTTAACCGTTACAATATGCGCCGCTCTTTTGAACGATATTTATACAGCTCTTTATAAAATAAGGTAATCGCTATGCATCCGATGTTAAACATCGCGGTTCGTGCTGCTCGCAGTGCGGGTAACGTGATCGCTCGTGCCTGTGGCCAACTTGATATGGTCCAGAAACTACAAAAAGGCACAAATGACTTTGTCACTAATGTCGACAAAGAAGCTGAACAAGCCATTGTTCAGATCCTAAAAAAATCATACCCTACTCATGGTATCGTCGGTGAAGAGCATGGTGATTACGGCAATAGCGACAGTGAGTATCAATGGATTATTGATCCACTAGACGGTACTGCCAACTTTATTAAAGGCATTCCTCATTTTGCCGTTTCTATTGCATTAAAACACCAAGGTAAATTAGACCAAGCAGTGATCTTTGATCCTCTGCGCGGTGAGCTATTTACTGCATCACGTGGCCGTGGTGCGCAATTAAATGGCACGCGTATTCGGGTTGTTAATTTACCAGATATGTCTGGCAGTATTATCGCTACTGGTTTTCCATTTAAAAATAAAACTCATATGCCTGCTTATAGCGGTATGCTTGGTTCCATTTTTAATGAAGCCGCAGATGTTCGCCGCACAGGCTCTGCCGCTTTAGACTTAGCCTATGTAGCAGCAGGTCGTTTTGATGGCTTCTTTGAAATTGGTTTAAAACCGTGGGATATCGCTGCGGGTGAATTAATTGTGCGTGAAGCTGGTGGTTTAGTTTCAGATTTTATCGGTGGTAATAACCAATTACGCAGCGGTAATATTGTTGCCGCTAGCCCGAAAGTGTTAGCCGGTATGCTAAAACATATTCGCCCGCATTTAACCGACTATCTATCACGTTAAGTCTTTCTTAGCGCGTTAATTCCCGGCCGATTAAGTTTAGACTATATCACAGCCTCACTGCTAGATATCACTACAGTGGGGCTTTTTTAATAGTATTAACCGGCCTTAAGTTGCCAGCGCCGTTATTACCATTTTAGTTATAATTGCTTTACCTGATAGCCTTTTTCTCGCAGTAAATCTAACACATTAGCGTCACCAGCAAGGTGCAAGGCGCCTACTAGCACCATTTCAACTTCTTTGGTTTTTAACATAGCTTCAAGCTGAGAGATCCAAGCTTGATTACGTTGTACTAACATACGCTGATAAAATTGTTGGCCGGCAGCCGTATCGGCACCTTCCATTGCTAACTCAGCTAAAACAGTTAAATTTCCTTTACGCCAAGCCCCTATAATTTGTTTTAATTGCGTTTCAATATCTTGTAATTGCGCTAATGAGAACTGAACAAACCAGTCTTCATTGCCTGTTGAAGCATTAAATAATAAACCAAGTTGCTGCTCAATTGTTTCCAGAAAAGCCAGCTCTCTGTTGTCAGCTATTGCTTTATTAAGATAAAACTTATCAACCCCCTCACCGGCTAAGCCGGCTTTATTTAAGGCTAATTGCATTAAATTAATAATAACGAAGTCCGGTTTAAAACTGTCTAAAGCCTGAATATTTAAACCTAACGCAGCAGCTTGTTTATCTAAGGCCTGATAATTAGCTGTATTTAATACTTGCTTTAATCTGTTGCCATCTTGATAGCGAGCGTGCTGCATTAATAATTGCATGCCCGCAGCTGTTTCTAGTTGTCTAATATCAGCTTCAAATACCATTATGCTACTTTGCTGATAAGCTAGGTCAAAAGCCTCAGGTAATGGAAACTCTGAGCTAGGTAATATATGAACTGTTCCGGCTATAAATAATTTTTGTTCGCCTTTACTAATTTCAAACACGGCTGTGCTGGCAAGCGCTGTCTGGCTAAAAAGGAATATAACAGCCCAACATAGATAATTAACTAAATAAGACATTTTGTTTCCTTTCATGATTGTTTTGTTTCCTGTTCAATAGGCAAAGCACGCTGACACCAGTCTCTATAGCCGCCATCTAAACTAAACACTTGGCTATAACCCATTTTTTGTAAATTATCCGCAGCCAGCGCTGACCTGTAACCACCGCCGCAATACAAAACGATAGTCTGCGTTTTATCTGGCACCCTTTGTTCAATATCACGCTCTATAATACCTTTGCCTAAATGCTCTGCCTTCGGAATATGGCCACCTTGCCATTCATGATCTTCGCGGATATCAAAAAGAATATACGGCTGATTTAACTGCTGTAATTCTGGGATCGTTATTTCCTTTATCTGTTGCTTTACATTTGCAACTAACGCTAAAAAGCGTGAAGAATGTTGTGCAGCCATTTCAAGTTCCTTGTAAAAATGTCCGAAAAAAATGCCAGTCATCGACTGGCATTTTTAGCATCTTTTTACCTAAATTACATTAAGGCGTCGGTATTCTCGCCTTCTTTTTCAATTGGCGGTGGCGGTAACATATCTTCACGGCTAATACCGAGAATTTCTGCTATTGAACTAGCCACATAGACTGACGAATAAGTACCAATAGCGACACCAAACAATAAGGCAGTTGCAAAGCCATGAATTAAGGCACCACCCATGTAGAATAGTACTATCAATACTAAGACTGTAGTTAATGAGGTTATAACGGTACGGTTTAATGTAGACGTAATCGCATCATTAATAGTGTCATCAACGCTAGTATCACGTAATTTACGGAAACTTTCACGTATACGGTCAAATACAACGATAGTATCGTTAATCGAGTAACCAATAAGCGCAAGAATTGCCGCTAATACCGTTAAGTCGAATTCTAAGCCTAGTATCGAAAATAAACCCATGGTTAAAATCGTATCATGGCCTAAAGACAACACAGCACCAACTGATAAGCGCCATTCAAAACGCATAGTGACATAAAGTAAGATGCCGATTAATGCCACTAGCATAGCAAGACCACCGTCTTCTTTTAATTCTTCACCTACGCTTGGGCCAACAAATTCAATCCGACGCATCGTCACACCATCGGCATTACTTTTGTTTAATATCGCCATTACCTCATCGCCTAAGGTAACTTGTTCAATATCTTCACGTAATGGGATCCGAATTAAAACATCACGGCTAGTTCCAAACAACTGTACTACTGCGTCTGGGTAACCCGCTGCAGATAATACTTCTCGTACTGCAGGTAAGTCAGCCGGTTTATCAAAACCAGCCTCAATAACTGTTCCACCTGTGAAGTCTAAGCCCCAATTAATACCCTTAGTACTAATTGATACCACTGAAGCAATTAACATAATTGACGACAGTACTATGGCTGTCCATTTAAACCGCATAAAGTTTAACGGCTGTTTAAAATTAAAAATTTGCATGCCGTAATCCTTATATTGGTAGCGACTGCACGCGGCGGCCACCCCAGAATAAATTAACTAATAAACGCGTACCGACTACGGCAGTAAAGATTGAGGTTAAAATACCTATTGCTAAGGTAATAGCAAAACCTTTAACTGGGCCTGTTCCTATGCCAAATAGAATTAACGCCACGAGTAAAGTTGTAATATTCGAGTCGGTAATAGTTGCAAAAGCACGATCATAGCCATGATGAATAGCTTGCTGAACCGATCGACCATCAGCTAATTCTTCACGAATACGCTCAAATATGAGTACGTTAGCATCAACCGCCATACCAACGGTTAAAACGATACCAGCCATACCTGGTAAGGTTAGCGTGGCACCTGGGATCATAGACATTACACCTACAATCAAGACTAAATTTGCAACTAGAGCCACGTTAGCGACTAAACCAAAGGCCTTGTAGTAAATAATCATAAAGATTAACACTGCTACCATGCCCCACAGAATTGCCGTGGTACCTAGCTCAATGTTTTCTTTACCTAAACTTGGGCCTATGGTGCGCTCTTCAACAATTTGAATAGGCGCTAATAAAGCACCAGCACGTAATAAAGTTGATAAGTTTTGCGCTTCACCTGGCGAGTCTATGCCAGTGATACGAAAATCACGACCTAACCGAGCTTGAATAGTCGCATCATTAATCACTTCTTGGCTTTTTACTAAGATAGGGTTGCCTTGCTCATCTAGCTCATCGCTTGGCTTATATTCAATAAACACTGACGCCATACGACGACCAATAGCATCACGAGTCGCAGCTGATAACATGTTGCCGCCTTTCGCATCTAACTTAATGCTAACCTGAGGACGACTATATTCATCAAAGCTAGAGCTTGCTCCAGTAATATGCTCACCCGTTAACATAATGCGTTTTTCAAGCAATACAGGGCGGCCATCACGGCTATAGAATAACTCCGTACCTGGTGGTACTCGGCCTTCTAGGGCGCTACCTAAGTCGGCATCGGTATCAACTAAACGAAACTCTAAGGTTGCCGTTGCACCCAAAATTTCTTTCGCTTTTGCTGTATCCTGAACACCAGGCAATTGCACCACAATGCGATCAGCACCTTGGCGTTGTACTATCGGCTCAGAAACCCCAATTTCATTAACACGATTACGAATAATAGTGATGTTCTGCTCTAGGGCATATTCTTGGATTTCTTTTAAGCGAATTTCACTAATACTAATATTAGCGGAGAACTCATCAGCACCGGCTGAAAATACTAACTCACGATCACGCTTTTTTAACGCTGCTTCTGCTGCCGCTAAATCTTCCGCGCTTCGCATAGTCAATTTAACATGGCCATTAGCTACATCTGCTTGGACATTACGATAGCGAATTTTATCCTCGCGCAAGTCAGCTCGGAATGTTTGCTCCATGTCTTGCAGGTTTTTATCAATAGCCGCCTTCATATCAACGGCCATTAAAAAGTGAACCCCACCACGTAAGTCTAAACCTAACTTCATAGGTGAAGCACCAATAGCATTTAACCAAGCTGGCGTTGCCGGCGCTAAATTTAAAGCCGTTACATAATTATCACCAAGCTTTTCAGCGGCTATTTCACGGGCTTGTAATTGATCTTCCGAAGTATTAAAACGAGCTAATACTTGACCTTGATTTAATACAACTGACTTTGCACTAATGCCTGCTTGATCAAAGTTACGCTCTATTTCAGCACGTACCTGCTCAGTGACTTCACCACCTCGGGTTGCACTAATACTTAATGCCGGATCTTCCGGATACAAATTTGGCAATGCATAGACTAGCGCGAGTAAAAGCACACCAATCACTAGCATATAGCGCCATAGAGGGTTTTTATTTAACACCTGTTTATCCTTTCTATCAGCTTACAGCGATTTAAGAGTGCCTTTTGGCAGAACAGCGCTAATAGCAGATTTTTGTACTGTAACTTCAGTGCTATCGTTAATGGCAATCACAACATAGTCTTTATCATCAGCAATTTTGCTAATACGGCCTACAATGCCACCTTGAGTTAATACTTCATCGCCTTTGCCTAATGCCGACATTAGGTTACGGTGCTCTTTTACTCTTTTCGCTTGTGGGCGGTAAATTAAAAAGTAAAAAATTAAGCCAAATGCAACCAACATAATAATAAGATCCCAACCACCACCTTGTGGTGTGGCTTGGCCTGCTACATCTGCATATGCTTTATTCATAAATAAACTCATGGTTTCTGTCCCCTTAATTATAATTAATTTTGTTCTGTAGCCGTTGGCGTTGCTTCTAGTGCTGGTACCGGTAAGCCCCGCTTTGCATAAAACTGTTCAACAAACTGCTCCAAGTTACCAGCAGCGATAGCGTCGCGCAATCCTTGCATTAATACCTGATAATGACGCAAGTTATGTATCGTATTTAATCGAGCACCTAAAATTTCATTACAGCGGTCTAGATGATGTAGATATGACCGAGAATAATTTTTACAAGTGTAACAATCACATTCTGGGTCTAAAGGCGTAATATCGTCTTTGTGTTTTGCATTACGAATTTTCACCACACCGGTGCTAATAAATAAATGACCATTACGGGCATTACGGGTTGGCATAACACAGTCAAACATATCAATACCACGACGCACAGCTTCTACTATATCTTCAGGCTTACCTACGCCCATTAAATAACGTGGCTTCTGAGCCGGCATCTGGTCTGTGGTATGGTTTAAAATATTGATCATATCATCTTTAGGTTCACCTACTGATAAACCTCCAATGGCATAACCATCAAAACCAATTTCTTCAAGGCCTTGTAGCGATACATCACGTAAATTTGGATACATGCCGCCTTGAATAATACCAAATAAAGCCGACGGATTATCACCATGCGCCTCTTTGCTACGCTTTGCCCAGCGTAATGAAAGTTCCATCGACTTTTTAGCTTGCTGCTCGGTGGCAGGATAAGGCGTACATTCGTCAAAAATCATGACAATATCTGAGCCTAAAGCGCGCTGCACTTCCATCGAGCGCTCTGGGGTTAACATAATACGCTCACCATTTAGTGGTGAACGAAACTTAACGCCTTCTTCTGTAATTTTACGTAGTTCACCTAAACTAAAGACTTGAAAGCCACCTGAGTCGGTTAAAATCGGTTTCTGCCAATGCATAAAATCATGTAAATCACTGTGCTTGCTGATGATTTCTGTGCCGGGGCGTAGCATTAAATGAAAGGTATTACCTAAACAAATTTCAGCACCAGTTGCTTCTAACTCTTCTGGCGTCATGCCTTTTACCGTGCCATAAGTGCCTACAGGCATAAAAGCAGGCGTTTCTACAACACCACGCTCAAAGATCATCCGGCCACGACGGGCTTTACCGTCTGTTGTATCTAATTCAAATTTCATTATTATCCTCGTAAGCCAGAGAAACAGTCTGGCTCTATTTTGCTGCGATTATAACAGCATATGTGATAAAACTAAGCAATAAACAGCTGCTATTAGCTTATCGAATAAGCATGGCATCGCCATAAGAGTAAAAACGGTACTGCTCGGCAATAGCCGTCTCATATGCCTGCATTACATAGTCTCGCTGACTAAATGCAGAAACCAACATAATTAAGGTTGATTCCGGCAAATGAAAGTTAGTAATCAAGGCATCAACGACTTTAAATTCATAACCAGGGTAAATAAATATTTGCGTATCGCCTTTATAGGCAATTAAGTCGCCATTACCTTGTTGTGCCGCAGACTCCAATGAACGTACCGAAGTCGTGCCTACTGCCACTACTTTTCCACCACGCGCCTTACAAGCAGCAATAGCAGCAACGGTAGTTTCTGGTATATCAATATATTCAGCATGCATTTTGTGCTCTAACACATTAGCAACCCGAACTGGCTGAAAGGTGCCGGCACCAACATGTAAGGTTACATACGCAAACTCAACCCCTTTAGCGTTCAATTGCTGCAATAAAGGCGCATCAAAATGCAAGCCTGCGGTAGGCGCGGCTACCGCGCCGGGTTTTTCACTATAAACCGTTTGATAACGCGCTTTGTCTTCATCGGTATCTGGCCGGTCAATATAAGGCGGTAAAGGCATATGGCCTAAACGCTCTAGCATTTCTAAAACAGGTTCATCCGTGCTAACGGCTAACTCAAACAACTCATCATGGCGTTGCACCATTTCAACCTGTGCAGATTGCTCTAAAATTAGTATGGCCCCAGGTTTCGGTGCCTTACTGGCGCGAATGTGAGCCAAAAACCGCTTTTCATCTAATACGCGTTCAACTAATACCTCAACCTTGCCACCAGTCGACTTTTGGCCAAATAAACGCGCAGGGATCACCTTAGTATTATTAAAAACCAATAAATCACCGGGGTTAATAAAATCGATAAGTTGCTTAAAAATATGATGACTTAAGGCGCCATTAGCTTTATCCATCACCAATAAACGGCTAGATGAACGTTCAGCTTTAGGGTGACGAGCAATAAGCTGCTCAGGTAGCTGAAAAGAAAAATCACTTACTTGCATAACTTAGATCCTAGTTGGCTTTACCGACCATACTACCGGCCTAACGACTCGGCACGAAAAAACAGCGAGGATATTACCAGAAACTTGCGATTATTGGCATTTTTGCTGTAATACAGTGCCAATTAACTCTGCCATCAAATGATAACTGTCTACTTTACTTGAAGTAGGACGCCACACGACACCAATTTCTCGATAAGCATTTTCTGCTGCAGGTGTTTTAATAATTAATTCTGTGCCTGTTAATAAACCGCTATTAATGGCCATTTGCGGCATAAAGGTCACACCTAATTTATTATTTACCATCTGAGTTAAGGTGTGCAGGCTAGTAGCAAAGAAGGGGTTCACTTTACGGCTATCGGCCAGCTCACAAGCCGTAACAGCATGGCCCGTTAAACAATGCTCACGCTCTAATAAAAAAATACTTTCATCTGGCCATTGGCTAACATCCTGGTTATAACCTCGTTTTTCCCAATCTTTATGTAGCACCAGCTTAAAAGGATCTTTGGCTAAAGTCTGACTATGAAAGCCTTGAGTTTCATAAGGTAGCGCCAGCAGCACCATATCTAAACGACCATCAGCTAAGGCTTGTAAAGAGTTATCTGAGGTATCTTCTCGCAATAATAACTTTAACTCAGGATATTGCTGTCGACAGGCCTGCATCACTTCACTTAACACAAAAGGCGCGATAGTAGGAATACAGCCTAACCGAAACGGCCCTGCCATCGGTTTTCCCTGATAACGAGCAAAATCAGCTAACGACTCACACTGGCCTATAATCTGTCGCGCTTGGCGTACAACTTCTTCACCAACAGCGGTAAAGATAAAGGTTTTATGATCACGCTCTAATAGCTGGGCATCAAGACTTTGCTCTAAATTAGCCACAGCGGCACTCAACGTAGACTGACCAATATAACAAGCTTCAGCCGCACGGCCAAAATGCTGATGTTCATGCAAAGCTAATAAATATTGTAATTGCTTTAAACTAGGTAAATGTTTCATAACAGTTTCTAAGTCATCAATTAAATAGCATAAATAAAATGCAAAACCGCCATCGGCTGGTATCAGCAACCGACAGCGGTATTAGTAGCCTACAACCTAGTGTAGCTTAACCAAAAATGCCCTTTAAGATATAAAAGAACACTATGGCCAAACCTGCACCAACCGGTAAGGTGATAATCCAAGAAATAAAGATATTACGAACCACCCCTAAATTAAGTGCTGCAATGCCGCGAGCTAAGCCAACACCCAATACGGCACCCACTAGAGTTTGAGTAGTAGAAATAGGTAAACCGGTACCCGAGGCAATAACCACTGTTGAAGCTGCAGATAATTCAGCAGCAAAACCACGGCTAGGGGTTAAGTGTGTAATAGCCGTACCTACTGTTTTTATTACCCGCGCACCTAAGGTTGCTAAACCAATTACAATCCCGACTGCACCTAAGGGTAAAATCCACCAAGCTAAGGCAGCTTTACTATTAATTTCGCCGCCAGACGTTACAACGCTAACTACTGCAGCTAGTGGACCTATTGCATTAGCAACATCGTTAGAGCCATGAGCAAAAGCCATACAACAAGCTGTTGTGATCATTAACACGCCAAAAATGCGCTCTACGTTATTAAACTGCATTCTTTTATCAGCAGCAGGGTCAAATTTCAAACGAGAAATAACCACTTTACCAATAATACCAACCACAACCGCAATAGCGATGGCAAGGTAATAACCATTAGCTGTGCCTAAACCTAAACCAACATGCTTTAAGCCTTTTTGGATAGTCACTAACGACATCATAAAGGCGGCAAAAGCCATATAGAAAGGCACATACTTTTTAGCATTTTCCAGCGGATTATCGGTATTAAAAATAAGTCTCTGTGCACTCATAAAGAATAAGTAAGCCAGCACACCAGCCAGCATAGGCGTTACCACCCAGCTACCGACAATACCGCCAACTTTATCCCAGTGCACAGCTTCCATACCTACGCCTACCGCTGCAAAGCCGATAATGGCACCAACAATAGAGTGAGTAGTAGACACCGGCCAACCGAAATAAGAAGCCACTATTAACCAAGTCGCCGCAGCTAATAAAGCCGCTATCATGCCGTACGCCATTAACTCTGGCGCATCAACGAAGAAAGATGGGTCGGTAATACCGCCTCGTATTGTTGAGGTAACAGAACCACCAGCTAAGTAAGCGCCAGCAAATTCAAATATTGCAGCAATAAATATTGCTTGTTTAATGCTAAGTGCTTTAGAGCCCACAGAGGTTCCCATTGCATTAGCTACATCATTAGCACCAACGCCATATGCCATTAGAAAGCCAAATATCACAGCAATGGCAATTAAAATTACACCGTACGATTGTAAAATATCCATTAGAAAAACCTTTTTTAACGACCTAGCATTATTTCGAGCCGTGAACCCACTCGCAGCGCGATATCGGCTAAATCGCCAACCCACTCTAACGTACGGTATAAAAACATGACATCTATAGGGTTTAGCTCCCCTTCTAGTAAGCGTAACGCCCTGCGTAGCTTGATTTGCATCTCATCGGTATCTTTTTCTATCCGATCTAAGCGTTCAATCATTTTCACTACTAAATCAACTGCTCTGCCTCGAAAGCCCGTTTCAAGCAATTCTTCAAACTCATTAATCACGTCACTTGCTAACTGTGTTGCATCAATACAGCGTTGCACATACAGTTTAAAGTCTGCTTGTAGCTCTGCGGGTATTAATAATTCACGGCCCAAAATACGACCGGAAATGTCTTTGGTTTTATTAGCAATTTTATCCTGCTGTGAGACTAGCTCTAAAATATCAGCACGATCAACAGGCAGGAATAAACCTCGAGGTAAGTTAACTCGAATTTCCCGTTTTAAAATGTCGGCTTCCTTTTCCAACAAAACGATTTTCTTCCGAACCTCAGCAGCTACTTCCCAGTTTTTCTGGTACACAGCTTCAAAAAAAGGTAATAATTGTTCACTCGTTTCATGCACCTTGCGAATATGTTCCTCTATCGGCTTAATAGGTGATTTAGCAAACACGGATAAAAAAGTACTAGCTGGCATAGCCTGGCCTCGTATATTTGTTTGACGGTAGTCGGTGCGCATTGTAACGATAATCTCAGCGCATGAAAAATGAAAAATGAATACAAAATGAAAAACAGCCCTTAAAAGGCCGTAAAATCTTGCATTTTATAGTTAATTTAACTGATGTTACTCTCTAGCATCTTGTTCTAGCTGTTCATCAGTGCTATGGCGAACCACTTTACCTTTAACGAAAAATATTACATATTCAGCTAGGTTTTTGCAGCGATCGCCTATCCTTTCTAAAGATCTGGCAGACCAAAGCACATTCATCACTAAGGGTATTGTTGTTGGCTGTTGTGTCATATAAGTCATCAATTGCTGAGTTATCGTTTTATACTCCTTATCAATATGCTTATCTTCTTTATGTACGCGTAATGCCATTGCTACATCCATGCGGGCAAAAGCATCTAACACATCGTGCAGCATCTGTCCTACATGCCTACCCATACTGTCTAAGTTAATTAACAACTCCTGCTGGGTACTATCAAATGGCTCAAGGGCTGCTCGAGCAACGCGACGAATTTCATCGCCTATGCGCTCTAAATCGGCTATCGCTTTTATTATTGCCATAATTAAGCGTAAATCACTCGCGGCAGGCTGACGACGAACGATGATTTCGGTACAGGTTTTATCTATGGTTAATTCCCAATTATTAACCGCAAGATCTTTTGCAATTACCTGCTCTGCAAGTTCAGTGTTCGCGGTTAAAATAGCTTGCAAGGCATGGCTTAACTGCTGCTCTAATAAGCCCCCCATCGCCATGACTTGATTACGAACTTGGTCAATTTCTTCATTAAATGAGCTTGAAATATGTTTGCTTAAATTAAGCTTATCCACTAAGTGCTCCGATTAAAAATACTCGCTTATATTTACTCAGTTTGAATTTTATCTCAAACTGATAAAACACCGCCTAAGTATAGGCAAAAACAACCTGACACAGCCAGTAATGCGCTACGATAAATGACATATTACGCAGGTTTTATTACATTAATTAGCCATGCCATGTTAATTTTCCCATTATATTTTCCAAATTAAAAACATAGAGCTACACTAATATTGTATTAAAATGTAAAACATTAGCTTGGCAACGACGACTTGTCGTTAGCATTACTTCCACATCAGGTCTTAATAGGAATACATAATGAAGCAGTTAGTACTTACGCTAATAGGACAAGACAAACCTGGTTTAGTCGATCATCTTGCCACTGTGGTTAATGATAACAATGGTAATTGGACCGCAAGTAATTTAAGTCATTTAGGCGGTTATTTTGCAGGCATACTACAACTTGAAGTTGCAGAGCAAGATTTACCTAAATTAACCCAGGCGTTGGAGCAAATTTCAGATCTGGATATTAAAATTCAACACGGCATTGCCCACACTCTTAATGAGCAACAACATTTACGCTTTGTGATCACAGGAAACGATCGCCCCGGAATTGTTCGTGAGCTTTCATCTGTCATTAAGCATAAAGGCACTAATATTATTCACTTTGAAAGTAGCAAGCAAAGTGCACCAAATTGGGGAGTTCCTTTATTTACCGCTATTGCTACCGTTGAGCTTCCTAACGGCGTTAGCCGCGATGAAGTAGTTAAAGCCTTAGAAGCTATTGCTTCAGATATTGTCGTTGATGTTGAAATAGATAATTAATTCTACTATTAATCCAGCAGCGGCTTCCTGTCGCTGCTTCTAGTAAGCAATACCTTTTATGCGAATACCCGCAGCGTTCGGAGTAGTAAAGCATGCAACAACAAGATCCAATACAACATGCTGCGTTTCCAAGTTACCCAAGAGAATTAAGTTGGCTTGACTTTAATGGCCGTGTTTTACAAGAAGCTGCAGATGAACGTAACCCTGCCATAGAGCGACTACGCTTCTTAGGTATTTACTCTAATAATATGGACGAGTTTTTCCGCGTTAGAGTCGCAGACGTTAAACGGCGGATTTTACTCAAGAAGTACCAATCTAGTGAACAAGAAGATGCAGAAGCTTTATTACAGCAAATTCAGCAGCAAGTACTGCATCTAGGTCAACGCTTTAATGCTATTTATTTCGATATTCAATTAGAATTGCGTAAACATAATATTGAGCTTATTGATCACTTTAAATTGACCGAGCGTCAAAGCGATTGGGTTAAGCATTACTTTCGCCAAGATGTGCTAAAGCATATTTCACCGATGATTTTATCTGGCGACGAAGTGAAGCTTACTAAAGCCTTAGAAGATAACACCACCTATTTAATGGTGGAAATGACCGGTAATAGCAAGCCTGAATATGCCATTGTTCAAGTTCCCACCAATGAGCTATCACGCTTTATTGAATTGCCACTTGATTTAAATACCCGGAAAAAAAATGGTCATTATCGGCGGCAAATTTTGTTGCTGGATGACGTTATTGTGCATTGTATCGCTGATTTATTTACTGGTTTTTTTCAATTTGAACAAATTCAAGCGTACTCATTAAAATTAACCCGAGATGCCGAGTACAATATTAGCGATAACCTTGACCAAAGCTTAATAGATAAAATGTCTAAAGGTATTCGCCAGCGCTTACAATCTGAGCCGGTACGCTTAGTCTATGATGCCGCTATGCCAGAGCAAATGTTAAAAGTGCTTAATAAACTGCTTGGCACTAGCTCTAATGATTCTTTAGTTTCAGGTGGCCGCTATCGTAATTTTAAAGATTTTATTAACTTTCCTAATTTTGGTCATTCGAGTTTAGAGTTCCCACGTTTTAGCCCTTTAGCTAGCGCAGAGTTTGAGCGCCATGCGACCAGTTTTGATGCTATTAACTATAGCGATATTTTGCTGCACTACCCCTATCACAGCTTCGGTTATTTTACCGAGTGGGTTCGCCAAGCCTCTTTTGATCCTAAGGTTAGCCATATCAAGATCACTATGTATCGTGTTGCTAAACACTCACGTGTAATTCACTCTTTACTTGATGCAGTACGCAATGGCAAAAAAGTCAGCGTAGTAATGGAACTTAAAGCCCGCTTTGACGAAGAAAATAATATTAGCTGGGCTCGAAAAATGACCGAAGGCGGCATTCAAGTTGTTTTTGGTTTAACTAGCTTAAAAGTCCATGCCAAACTGTGCTTAATAACACGACAAGAAAAAGGCAAAGCCATACAGTATGGCCACATTGGTACTGGTAATTTCAATGAAAAAACCGCACTCATTTATACCGACTTTAGTTTATTTACCTGTCATCCAGAGATAACGACTGAGTTAGAGCAGGTTTTTGAATTTATAGAGCATAGTTATCGACCTTATATCTTTAAGCATTTAATAGTGTCACCCACATGGGCCAGACCTAAATTATTGCAATTAATTCAGCGTGAAATAGACTTTGCCCTGGCAGGCAAAAAGGCGGAGATTTTTCTAAAAGTAAATAACCTTGCTGATGAAGAAATTGTGAATTTACTTTATCGCGCTAGCCAAGCCGGCGTAAAAATTCGCTTAATTGTCCGTGGCATGTGCTCACTTATTGCTGGGCTTGCTGATGAAAGTAGCAATATCAAAGTGATTAGTATCTTAGATCGCTTTTTAGAGCACGCCCGAGTTTATGTATTTCATAACGGCGGAGAAACTGATGTTTATTTATCTTCTGCAGATTGGATGACCCGCAATATTGACCAGCGAGTAGAAGTGGGTGTCCCTATTGTCAACCCTCGACTAAAGCAACAAATTCTCGATATTCTCGATATTCAGTGGCGAGATAATGTAAAGGCACGTATTATTGCAGCTGGCCATGATAATGCTTACGTCAAGCGCGGTAATAAACGCAAGATCCGCTCACAGCAGCAGATCTATAATTATTTAGCTCGCCAAGCGCGGCAGCAATTAGACACTGAAACAGAATGAATTTAATTCGCTCACAGCTCGAGCAAGCTGAGCAGCAACCATATATTGCGGCAGTT
The DNA here is from genome assembly GCF_050936095.1 of Rheinheimera sp. WS51. Taxonomy (NCBI): domain Bacteria; kingdom Pseudomonadati; phylum Pseudomonadota; class Gammaproteobacteria; order Chromatiales; family Chromatiaceae; genus Rheinheimera; species Rheinheimera sp. WS51. The sequence goes on along the minus strand of NZ_JBOTRC010000003.1, from coordinate 49,288 downwards.
GATTTAGGCTCAAACTCTTTTCACTTAGTGGTAGCACGTATTATCGATGGCGACATACAGTTACTGCACCGCGAGAAGCAAAGAGTCCATTTAGCGCAAGGCTTAAATGCTGACTTTATTCTTAGTGAAGAAGCCATTGAACGCGGTTTAAAAGCCTTAGCTCAATTTGCCGATACGCTTACTTCTTTTACTTGCGACTCAGTACGCGTTATTGCCACTTTTACTCTTCGCCGTGCTAAAAATTCAGCAACTTTTATTCGACGAGCAAAAACCGTCTTCCCCTTTCCTATTGAAGTTGTATCTGGCCAAGAAGAAGCTAGGATCATCTACCAAGGTGTTGCTCACTTTGAGCATTTTACCGATAACAGATTAGTCATTGATATTGGTGGGGGGAGCACAGAATTTGTTATTGGCCGCGGCCAACAGCCCCTAAGCTTAAGTAGCCGAAATATTGGCTGTGTCAGTTATGGTAATGATTACTTTAGCCAAGGCCGCATTAGCGAAAAAAGATTTAACAGAGCCATCTTACATGCCGAGCAAGAATTAGAGCATATAGCTAATCAGTTTAAAAATATTGGCTGGCAGCGGGCTTTAGGCACTTCTGGCACAGTGAAAGCAGTTAGAGATATTTTAGTCGCGCTGGGTTTTAGCCATGAAAATATTGAACTTAGCCATTTAGAAACCCTAAAAGCTTACTTATTACAATTTACCAACTGTAATGAGCTGACGATACCGGGGTTAACTGACGATCGTAAATTACTTATTTGCTCTGGCTTAGCCATTTTAATTGCAGCCTTTAAACAACTGCAAATCGAACGCCTTTCCTATATAGATGCAGCTTTGCGCGAAGGTATTTTATATGAAATGTGCGACCGACTTCAGCATCTTGATATACGCCAACACAGTATAACTAGCCTACAACGGCGTTATGATGTTGATATTGCCCAAGCAAACCGGGTTAGCCAGACTGCATTACTTTTATTTAATCAGGTCAGCAGCGCTTGGCAGTTACATCAAGAGCACGCAAATACCTTAGTTTGGGCTGCAAATGTATATGAAGTTGGCTTACAAATTAACTCTTCTAGTGTGCAAAAACATTCAGCTTATATCTTACAAAACGCCAACTTACCTGGCTTTAACCAAGAGCAGCAGCAATTACTTGCCACCTTAGTTAGATTTCATCGTCGAAAAATTCGTGCAGAAGAAATTCCTAACTTCAGCTTATATCAGCTACCACAAGTGGTTAATTTAATTGTGTTATTACGTTTAGCTATATTACTCAACCAAAAACGTCGCGATGATTTTCTACCCGACATAAGCCTAAGCGCCAGTGAGCAACAGTTAGAATTACTTATTGCTCCTAACTGGTTACAACAGCAAAGTTTATTGGCTGCTTATTTACACAGTGAACAAAAGCAATTACGCAAAGTGGCCTTTAACTTAGCGTGCCCAGCTTTGCCTATCCCCCAGCAAGAGCCTAGTTAAAGCCTATTTAGGCCTAAGGGCCTAGACTTATCTAGGCCTGCTTTTTCATTAAATATATTGATAAACCAATAAATAAACTACTTGGCAGTATAGCTCCAACAACGGGCGGTAGCTGATAAACTAAAGCAATAGGGCCAAATAACTCGTTGGTCATATAAAACGCAAAACCAGTTAAAATACCCATAATAACTCTCGCGCCCATTGTTACACTGCGTAAAGGGCCAAAGATAAAAGAGAGCGCCATTAATAACATCGCAATTATGGTTAAAGGCTGTAACATTTTACGCCAAAAAGCTAATTGGTAACGACTGGCATCTTGGCCATTTTGCTGCAAGTAATCAACATAATCATCTAAACCAGCAAGTGACAACATTTCAGGTTTTATCGTTACTACACCTAGTTTCTCGGGCGTTAATGACGAACGCCAGCGTAAAGTTTCAGGTAAATCTAAATCTATCTTCTGCTCAGTAAATTGTTGCCGCCTCACCCGCTGTAATAACCAGGCTCCTTGTTCAAAAGCAGCTGACTCAGCGCTAACAATTGATATTAACTTTAGGTCTTGGTCAAACTGATAAATAACGATATTATTTAAATTACCAAAGTCATCAACCTGCTTAATATTAACAAACTGATCACCATCTTTAGCCCAAACGCCTTGTTGAGCAGCAAATAAGTTACCATCAGAAATAGCTTTAGTTCTTAACTCCCGGGCAGCCCTATCACTAACCGGCGATCCCCATTCAGCGACAGCCATCACAATTAACATTAAAACCACGGCAGTTTTCATTACTGAGGCTACTACATTAAATCGTGACATGCCGGCCGCTTGCATTACAACCAATTCGCTATTTGACGCCAACATGCCTAAGCCTATTAAACCGCCTATTAAAGCAGCCATAGGAAAAAACATCACCAAATCACCAGGCACACTATATAACGTATAAAGTGCCGCATGCACCATATCGTAATAACCACGACCAACCGAACGCATTTGGTCTATAAACTTAAACATAGCCGATATAGCAAGCAACACACTTAACGTTAGCATAGAGGTGCTTAAAATCGTGCGGCCGATATAAACATCAAGGATCTTTATCATCTTAATTACGCCCCCCCAGCCAAGCTTGGAATCGTTGCGCGCTTGATCTTGTGCGTACAATTAACACTATGCCTACAATTAACACTATGCCATGCAACCACCACATGCCCAAAATGCTAGGTAAGGTGCCATCTTCTAGTGCAGAGCGCGCAATAATTAACAAAGCGTAATAAGCTAAATAAAGTAACAATGCTGGTAATAAACGACCAAATTTACCTTGACGTGGATTAACTCGGCTCAGTGGCACTGCAATTAAAGTCAGTAAAGGAATAGATAAAGGGATCGCAATACGCCAATGCCATTCAGCCATGGCTTCATTACTGTCTACTTTCATTAACTCGGTTGTTGGTAAACTACTGAGCTTGCGTCGTCGTTGCTCAGCCTCTTGCTCACGAATTTGGATTTGATAGCGACCAAACTCAGTAATTTCAAAGGCTGCTGTTTTTCCCTCGCCAGCATAACGACGCCCTTGCGATAATTCTAATTGTTGCGCACCAGAGGCATCTTCTGTCACCTTACCTAATTGAGCATAAACAATAGCGTGAGCCGGATGACTGCCTTGGCTAATATGGCTGTTGTTTTGTGCCACAAAAACCTTACTTAATTCACCGCTACGATTAATATCATGGACAAAAATAACCGCTTTCTCATTAGAAGTATGCTGAAAACGTCCAGGCATAAGAGAAAACAAACCTGCGCTAGCATCAGCTTTTTCTAATAGTTGATACTCTTGCTCTGTAGCCCAAGGACTAATGTATAACGTTACCGCACCTGCTAACACAGCCAGCAAGACAGATAAAACTAATGTTACCCGCGCCACATACCACTCACTAACACCAGTAGCATGTAATACGGTCATTTCGCTGTCGGCATAAATGCGGCCATAAGCGACTAAAACACCAACAAAAGCACTTAAAGGCAAAATAATCACCGCCAGTTGCGGTAATTTCAACGCGACTATGCTCATCACTAATTGACCTGGCAACTCACCTTCTGAGGCATCAGCTAATATTTTTACAAACCGCTGACTAAGAATTATGGTCATCAAAATAACAAATACGGTTAGCTGAGATTTTAAAACTTCACCTAACAAATAACGGAAAATGATCAAAGCGCCCCCTAAAACCAACCTTTTTACTGGAAGCTTGGCGATTTTTCAGTAAACTGAATGTTTATAACAATTATTATCGACTAAACGGCACAGAAAACCGAGCTTTTTTATATATTCACGGTAGAATTTGCTTATTAATGTACCAAGTGACGTTTATACCGTCTGTTAGAATCAGGAGTTAGCATGGAGTTCAGTGTAAAAAGCGGCAGTCCAGAAAAACAACGCAGTGCTTGTATTGTTGTTGGTGTATATGAGCCTCGTCGCTTATCTGCAGTAGCAGAGCAACTGGATAAAATTAGTGAAGGTTATATTAGCAATTTATTACGCCGCGGCGATTTAGAAGGTAAGTCGGGCCAGATGTTATTATTACATCATGTACCAAATATCTTAAGCGAGCGTGTTCTACTTGTTGGCTGCGGCAAAGAGCGTGAATTAGACGAACGCCAATATAAGCAAATTATCGCAAAAACAATTAGCACCTTAAATGAAACCGGCTCAATGGAAGCGGTGTGCTTTTTATCCGAACTTCATGTTAAAGGTCGTGACACTTATTGGAAAGTTCGCCAAGCAGTAGAAACTACGCAAGATAGCCTATATGTTTTCGATCAGCTAAAAAGTAAAAAAGACGAAACCCGTCGACCATTGCGCAAAATGGTATTTAATGTGCCCACCCGCCGTGATCTGCCTATTGGTGAAAAAGCTGTTGAGCATGGTTTAGGTATTGCCGCTGGCACTAAGTTAAGCAAAGATGTCAGCAATATGCCGCCAAACATTTGTACGCCACAATACTTAGCCGAACAAGCCCAAGCGTTATGTCAGCTATCAAGTAAAGTCAGTGTTGAGGTTTTAGGCCCAGAAGAACTAGACAAGCTAGGTATGCATTCTTATTTAGCGGTAGGCCGTGGCTCTGTTAATGGTCCACGGATGTCAGTAATTAATTATCGTGGTGCTGATAATGACTCAGCCCCAGTGGTGTTAGTGGGTAAAGGATTAACCTTCGACTCAGGCGGTATTAGTATTAAACCTGGCGAAGCCATGGATGAAATGAAATACGATATGTGTGGCGCCGCTTCAGTACTTGGCACTATACGCGCTGTGTTAGAGCTTGAACTGCCAATTAATCTTATCGTAGTGCTTGCTGCAGCAGAAAATATGCCTGATGCCAATGCCTATCGACCAGGCGATATTTTAACCACTATGTCTGGGCAAACCGTTGAAGTATTAAATACCGATGCCGAAGGCCGCTTAGTCTTATGTGACGCCTTAACCTATGTTGAGCGTTTTGATCCTGAGCTCGTTATTGATGTGGCTACCTTAACCGGTGCTTGTGTTATTGCTTTAGGTAAACATGCGACAGGCTTATTAAGTAACCATAACCCTTTAGCACACGAAATTTTAAATGCTTCAGATCAAAGTGGCGATCGTGCTTGGCGCTTACCCTTATGGGACGATTACCAAGATCAGCTAGAAAGTCCTTTTGCTGACTTTAGTAACTTAGGCGGCCGTGCCGCTGGTACTATTACCGCAGCTTGTTTCTTGTCGCGCTTTACCCGTAAATATAACTGGGCTCATTTAGATATTGCCGGCACAGCTTGGCGCAGTGGCGGTAAAGACAAAGGCGCAACGGGCCGTCCTGTTCCTATGTTAACTCAGTTTTTAATTAACCGCGTTAACCAACAACAGGAAAGTTAATGGCAGTTACTTTTTACGTTTTAACTGCTTCGCCTAGCGAACAAAATGAGCTGAGCCCTACGCCAGCTCATTTTGCTTTAGCCTGCCAACTTTGTGCTGATCTGTACCGGACAAAGCAGCGTGTTTTCGTTTATACTGCCGACCAAGCTCAAGCCGAAGCCTTTGATCAACAATTATGGCAATTTGATGCTGAACGCTTTGTGCCGCACAACTTAAGCGGTGAAGGCCCAAGTTACGGTGCAGCCGTTGAAATAGGCTGGCAAGCGCCAAAACAAAATCGCCCGGTTTTAATTAATTTAACCGAGCATGTGCCCGACTTTGCACAGCGCTTTAAACAAATTATCGAATTCGTTCCTACGCAAGAGCAGTTAAAAGCTCAAGCGCGGGAGCGATACAAGCAATATCGTCAGCGCGGTATCACTCCAAGCACGATAACGATCGACTGACAAACAGGTACTATCATGGAAAAAACCTTTAATCCTAGCGAAATTGAACAAGCCATGTATAACGCATGGGAAGCCAAGGGCTATTTTCAGCCTTCAGGTGATCAGAGTAACGGCAATTACTGCATTATGATCCCACCGCCAAACGTCACTGGCAGCTTGCATATGGGCCATGCTTTTCAACAAACTATTATGGATGCCTTAACTCGTTATCAGCGTATGCAAGGAAAGAATACCTTATGGCAAGTCGGTAGCGACCATGCCGGTATTGCCACCCAAATGGTTGTAGAGCGCAAATTAGCAGCTGAAAACTCACCTAATCGCCATCAGCTTGGCCGTGATGCTTTTATTGATAAAATTTGGCAATGGAAAGAAGAATCTGGCGGCACTATTTCAGACCAAATGCGCCGCTTAGGCAACTCAGTAGATTGGACTCGCGAGCGCTTCACTATGGACGAAGGTTTATCTGCCGCGGTGCAGGAAGTTTTTGTTCGCTTATATGAAGACGACTTAATTTACCGTGGTAAACGCTTAGTTAACTGGGATCCAAAATTACACACAGCGATTTCTGATCTGGAAGTTGAAAATAAAGAGCAAAAAGGCCACTTGTGGTATTTACGCTATCCATTAGCCGGTGGCGCTAAAACTGCAGATGGCAAAGACTATTTAGTCGTAGCCACTACCCGACCTGAAACCATGTTAGGCGACAGTGCTGTTGCGGTTGACCCAGATGACGAGCGTTACCAAGCCTTAGTAGGCAAGTTTATTCAATTGCCTTTAGTTAACAGACGTATCCCTATTATTGCCGATAGATACGTTGATAAGGAATTTGGTACTGGCTGCGTTAAAATTACTCCCGCCCATGACTTTAATGACTATGAAATGGGCAAACGTCATCAGCTGCCGCTATTTAATATTTTGTCTCATGACGCCATGATTTTAGCTAATGCTGAAATCTATAATATCGACGGTAGCTTAAATCATGATTTGCCTAGTGAATTACCAGCCGACTTTGCCGGTATGGAACGCTTTGCAGCGCGTAAAGCCATTGTTGCCGCCTTTGAACAAGCCGGCTTATTAGAGAAAATTGATGATCACAGTTTAAAGGTGCCTTATGGTGATCGCAGTGGCGTTGTTATTGAGCCGTTACTCACCGACCAATGGTATGTTCGGGTTGCACCTCTAGCTAAAACAGCAACAGAGGCGGTTGAAACAGGCCAAATTGAATTTGTGCCTAAGCAATACGAAAACATGTATTACAGCTGGATGCGCGATATCCAAGACTGGTGTATTTCGCGGCAACTTTGGTGGGGCCACCGCATTCCTGCATGGTATGACAATGACGGTAAAGTCTATGTTGGCCGTGATGAAGCAGAAGTACGCGCTAAATACAATTTAGCCAATGACATTAGCTTACGCCAAGACGATGACGTTCTTGATACCTGGTTTAGCTCTGCGCTTTGGACTTTCTCAACCTTAGGCTGGCCTGAAGATACCGAAGAACTACGTACTTTTCACCCTACCGATGTCTTAGTAACCGGTTTTGATATTATCTTCTTCTGGGTTGCCCGCATGATCATGATGACCATGCACTTTATTAAAGATGAAAACGGCAAACCGCAAGTGCCCTTTAAAACCGTTTATGTTACCGGCCTTATCCGTGATGAAAATGGCGAAAAGATGTCAAAATCTAAAGGTAATGTTATTGATCCGCTAGATATGATTGACGGCATTGGCTTAGATGACTTACTGGCTAAACGCACTAGTAATATGATGCAGCCCAAAATGGCTGAAAAAATCACTAAAGCCACTAAAGATCAATTCCCAGAAGGCATTAATGCCAGCGGTACTGATGCGGTGCGCTTTACCTTAGCCGCTTTAGCTTCAACTGGTCGTGATATTAACTGGGATATGAAACGCCTAGAGGGCTATCGTAATTTCTGTAATAAGTTATGGAATGCCAGCCGCTATGTATTAATGCATACCGAAGATAAAGACTGCGGTTTTAACGACAGCGCCGAGCAACGCCAATTATCTTTAGCAGATACATGGATCCTAGCTCAGTATCAACAAACCGTTACTCAGGTTCGCCAGTATTTCGACAGCTATCGCTTTGATTTAGCGGCTTCAACTTTATATGAGTTTACCTGGAATCAGTTCTGTGATTGGTATTTAGAGCTAACTAAGCCGGTGTTATTTAAAGGCACAGAAGCCGAGCAGCGTGGTACTCGTCATACCTTAATTACTGTATTAGAAAGCTTATTGCGCTTAATGCACCCTATTATGCCGTATATTACTGAGACCATCTGGCAATCTGTTAAGCCAATAGCGGGTATTGAAGCAGACAGCATTATGTTGCAGCCTTACCCAGAGCATAACAGCGCTTTAATCAACGAAACTGCCACCGCAGACTTAGAATGGTTAAAAGCCGTTATTACGGCTATTCGCAATATCCGCGGCGAAATGAACATAGCCCCGAGTAAAGGCTTAAATATTTTACTGCGTAATTTAAACGACAATGAGCAACGTCGTTTAAGCGAAAACCAAAACTTCTTACAGAACTTGGCTAAGCTAGACAGCATAAATACTCTTGCTGCCAATGACGAAGCGCCAGCTAGTGCTATACAATCTATTGGTAGTATGGATTTATTAATCCCTATGGCCGGTTTAATAGATAAAGAAGCTGAATTAGCTCGGATCGCCAAGCAACTAGAAAAAACTCAGCAAGATTTAGCACGTGTTTCCGGTAAGCTAAATAATGCAGGCTTTGTCGCTAAAGCACCTGAAGCCGTTCTCGCTAAAGAGCAAGCTAAAAAAGCCGAGTTAGAGCAAGCAGTAGTGAAACTACAGCAACAACAAGCTGAGATTGCTACCTTGTAATACAACAAAATCTAACAAAAGCGCTAAATTAAGGCCAAGTAATTCACTTGGCCTTTTTATATTAAAAACTAAGCCAATTGACTATTTCTAAGCGGCATATTACGGTTGTTAATTCAAATTGTTTTGCTATTATTGCGCGATATTTCAGCATGGCAAAAAACATTGCTGAGATACTGCTTGTATAGTCCAATCAGACTATTCAGCTAATGGTTTGGTCTTATAAATTAAGACATTGCCGCCAACTGACACAAGCAAAGCGTACCGTTGGATTGGCATATCTGCTGCAGCGGTTCAATTAACCTTATTCCGGTTCATCGGAAAACCGAAGAGTAATATAAATGATGTCAGCAGATAGCTTAGTTGAAAATTTAGTTGAGAGCCTAACCGAACCTGCCGCGACTGCGGCTGCAACGGCCGCAGTGACTCCAACCGCACTGAGTTTAATCCCACCCTTAGTTGTGTTAGCACTCGCTATTTGGTTAAAGCGGCCAATCTTAGCGTTAATCGTAGGTGCAACAGCCGGATTGTTACTCTATTCGCCTAAAGATGCTTTAGGTAACTTTGCCGATACGTCATTAAACGTTATGCAAAATGAAACCATTGGCTGGCTTATTTTAGTTTGCGGTGGTTTTGGCGCCTTAATAGGTTTATTAGTCCATACCGGTGGCGCTTTAGCTTTTGGTAAAAAAGCCCAACGTTTTGCCACAGGTAAAAAGTCATCTTTATTTATGACCTTTATCTTAGGTTTAGTTATTTTTGTTGACGACTACCTTAACGCCCTTAGTGTGGGCGAAACCATGAAGCGGGTCACCGATAAATATAAAGTGTCACGTGAGATGTTGGCCTATGTAGTTGACTCAACCGCAGCCCCTGTTTGCGTCTTAGTACCACTTTCAACCTGGGCTATCTTTTTTGGCGGCTTATTAGAAGACAATAATGTTGCGGCTGTTGGCCAGGGCGTTAAGGTTTATATGCAGGCTATTCCCTATATGTTGTATGCGTGGTTAGCTTTGTTAGTTGTATTCTTAGTTATTATTGGCGTTATTCCTGCCTTTGGCCCTATGAAAAAAGCCGAGTTAGCTGCTCAACAAGGTCCGCAAGACAAAGTTTCGTTTGCCGATAGTCATCCAGAAAGTACAGCCCCAGATGAGTATGCGGTTAAAGCCTTTGAAGAGGAGTTTGATGACGCTCAAACTAAGGGCAAATTGTATAACTTTTTAATTCCCATGGTAATGCTGGTTCTTTTCACTATCGTGTTTGATCTTGACGTATGGAAAGGCTTAATTGTTACCTTATTAATTACGTTGCCCTTTTATGCGCTGCAACGTTTAATGCCTTTGGCTGATATGATGGAAACCATGATGAATGGTTTTAAAACCATGTTACCGGCAATCGGCACTGTTATTGCTGCTTTTATTTTTAAAGATGTGTGTGACAAATTAATGTTGCCACAATATGTAATAAATAACTTAGCACCTTATATGACAGCACAATTACTACCAGCAGTGGTATTTTTGGCTATGGCGCTACTGGCTTTTGCAACAGGCTCTAGCTGGGGTATTTTTGCGGTAAGTATCCCAATAGTTATGCCTTTAGCTTATGCAGTAGATGCCAATGTTCCATTAATTATTGGGGCTTTAATGTCGGCTAGTTCATTTGGTAGTCAGGCCTGTTTTTATAGTGATTCAACCGTATTAGCAGCGCAAGGCTCAGGTTGTAATTTAGTATCACATGCCATTACTCAGCTACCTTATGCCTTAATTGCTGCCAGTTTGGCCTTTGTTGGCTTTTTACTTATTGCCTAAACCTTGCCACTTAACCTAGCCAAAATTAGGATAAGTAACGATAAGTAACTCTGCAATATGATAAATAACTCAGGCGTTAGCTTACCCCTAACGCCTTTATTTTATAGGACACTATGCTAGGAATTTTAGCTGCATTAACAACTGCGCTATGCTGGGCGATAGCCGCACGCCTTTATCGAAAGCTTGGTGACCATTTTGCGGCCTTAAGTTTGAACTTCTGGAAAGGCCTACTTAGCCTCATGGTGCTATTACCGTTAAGTCTTTTCTATACAGACAGCAGCGCTTCTTATCAACATATTCTCTGGTTACTACTCAGCGGTGCTATTGGCATAGGCATTGGCGATACCTGCTTCTTTTTGGCTTTAACTAAAATTGGCGATCGTCTTTCTTTGCTTATTGCTGAAACCTTAGCCCCTATTCTAACGGCCTTATTCGCAATAGCGTGGTTACAAGAATGGCTAAGTGCCCAGCAATGGCTAGCCATAGCGGTTATCTTATTTGCCGTAGATGCCGTTTTACGCTTACAACCTGGCGCTAAAGTCCTGCAATTAAGTGGCGTAAGCTTTGCTGCGCTTGCGGCTCTTTGTCAGGCTATCGGCGCGGTAATTAGCCGCGACGTTTTAATTAATAGCCAGATAGATGCCATTAGTGGCAGTAGTTGGCGACTTATAGGAGGCATGCTACTTATTATCACTATTATGTGTACCAAACGCAGTCGCTGGCTGCCAATAGCGTCAGGCTCAATCCAGCCTTGGCTCGTATTATTTGTCGCAACTATGATAGGCACTACCGCATCGCTGTATTTACAGATGCTCGCCTTTAGCTACACTAAAGCTGCTGTTGTGCAAACCTTACTGGCAACCAGTGTAATTATCTCTTTAGTTATTACCAAACTAAGCGGTGAGTTAATACCTAAAGGCAGTTGGCGCTGGACCCTATTAGCCTTAATCGGCATAGGCCTATTACTGGTATAGCCGTGTATTTACTCAGACATTGCCCTGACAAATAGCTCAGAGACTGGTACTCTTAACTAAGTAATTTTTTCAACATTAGGGATGCATCATGTTGACGTTATTGGCAAAAATTCTAAAAGCGCTTAATTCTCAAACCTCAACTTGGCAAATAGGCTGGGCTGTGGCTTTAGGCTTATTTATTGGCATTTTACCTCTTGGTTTATTAACCTTTATTATTCTGCTCGTTGTTTGTCTATTTACCGTTAATTTATCTATTTTCTTTGTTATCTGGGGATTAACAAAAGGCTTGATGCTGCTTTTTGCCGAACCGTTAGAAAGCCTAACTTGGCAATTGGCACAAAACGAAAGCCTACTCACCCTATTAGCCCAAACTGAAACCTTGCAGTTACTCCACCTGCACCACACATTAACTTTAGGCAGTTTTATTCTAGGTCTTTGCTTGTTATTGCCCATTGCTTGGTTAAGTAGTTTATTAGTAAAACAATATCGGGTTCGTGTTATGAGCAAAATTGAAAAATTAAAAATTACCCAGATGCTCAAAGCCAGTAGTTTTTTCTCTCTTTATCAAAAATTAAACTAAGGAGCGCATAATGATCCGTAAATCTGGATGGCTTATTTTTATTAGTGTTAGCGCCCTGTTGTTAGCATTAATTTACTTATTCATTGGCCCAGCGCTGCGCCTAGGCATGATCTATAGCTTAGAAAAAGCAACCGGCGCTGAAGTCAATATAGACAAGGTTGCAGTGCAACTTGCTCCCTTAGCAGTAAAAGTTCACCAGTTACAGCTTACCGATCCTGCGGCACCTGACTATAACAGCTTTAGTTTTAGTTATGCAGAAGCAGCCTTAGAGGTTTGGCCGGCTATGCTAGGCTATTATGTAATAAATGATCTAGAAATCACTGACGCAGCCTACGGCACTAAAAGAGCTAAAACGGGAGAAGTCTATCGCTTACCTAATACCGATGGCGAACAAACCTCACTGGCCGATTTATTAAAGTCAGAATTACCTTCAGCTGATGAATTATTAGCACGAGCTGACCTAAAAAGCCCAGCTAAGGCTCAAGCATTACAACAGTTAGCGGCAACTGAACAAGAAGCACTTAAAAGCCTGCCTCAGCAATTACCGAATAAAGAAATTCTGGCTAAATATCAAGCCGATATTAAAGCGCTAACCGAAAGTAAAATTGAAACCGCCGAAGATTTAGCGACAAAAACTAGCCAATTAAACCAGCTTAAAGAGCAATTATTAGCGGAAAAAGAACGTATAAAGCTGGCAGCAGAGCAATTACAGCAAAGTAAAGATAAGTTACAAGTTGCGGTTGCAGAGCTGCAACAAGCCAGCCAAGCCGACTGGCAAAAAGCACAACAATTGGCCAATTTATCTGACGGCGGCTTAGCCGGTATCAGCCAAATTTTACTTGGGCCGGAGCTTACGGCTAGGTTAAGTCAATTAAATAGTCTATATCAATTAGCTAAGCCTTATCTGCCAGCAAAATCTGACGCTGAAGATACCGTTACGTTACCCAATAGAATATTACCATTACCTAGCCAACCTTATCCTGATTTTTGGGTAAAGAAAGCTGAAATTAATTGGCTTATCGGCGGCGGTAATGTTGCTATGTCACTACAGGATATAACAACTCAACACCGTATTATTGATAAGGCCACTAAGTTTGCTTTAGATGCCACTAATTTACCCCAGTTAAAACGAATTAATCTTAACGGTGACTTTGCTATTTTAGAGCAAATGATTACCAACCTTAATTGGCAGCTAGATAGCCTACAAGTTGAAGATTTACTATTTGGCCAAGGTGAAAACGTCTTAGCCTTAGCTAGCAGTTTAGTTAGTTCAACCGGTAATATTAAGCTTACCGATCAGCAAATAATGCAGCATGCTAGCCTAGCCTTAGATCAAGCTAACTTTAATAGCATTGGCAATAAATACCTCCAGCAGTTAGCCGGTATTTTAAATCAGCAATCGAGTATTCCTTTAACTATTGATGCCAGCGGTTTAATCAGCCAGCCAGACGTGAGTATCCGCTCTTCTTTAGATAAAGTGCTAGGTGATGCTTTACTAGGTGAAGCAAAACAAAAGGTGGCAGCATTGCAGGCAGACTTAAAAGCTAAAATAGATAGTCAGTTAGAAAGCGGCTTAGCCGGTCAACAAGACTGGGCCGCATTATTAAGCCAGCAATTTGATACTACAGAGCAAGCGAGTGGCAGTATTGAAGAGTTGTTGTCAGCCAAGCTAGGCAGTGTTAAAGACCAAGCAAAAGATAAGTTAAAGGATAAACTTACCGATAAGTTAAAAGGAAAATTGGGCGGTAACGATTAATTTATAAAGTTAGTCTTACGCCCTATTACACGGCAACTTGGCCATTATCGTTAGCGAGATCCAACTCATAGCAAACGATAATGGTCTATTGCTCAAGCTCAGTTTGTTGAAAAAAGCTCAGCTTATTTTTACCCGTGCTTTTAGCAATATACATGGCCTTATCTGCATTGCTAATTAACTCGCCCGCTGTCGCGCCGTGCTCTGGAAATAAAGAAACACCAATAGATACACCTATATAAAAAGTGCCCTGTTGTATAGTAAAGGGTTGATTAATTGCCGTAATAATACGGTTAGCCACGTCCGTTATATCTTTATTATCTTGCGGATTATTAAGAACAAAAACAAACTCATCGCCACCGACTCTGGCTATAGTGTCTGACTGCCTAACCAGCTGCATAAGCCTTAATGCCACTTCTTTTAGTAAAGCATCTCCCACTTTATGGCCCTGTGTATCATTAACTTGCTTAAAACCATCAAGATCAAGAAACATCACTGCCAACTTACATTGCTCTCGGCTTGCGCTTAGCAGTTTTTGTTTAATTCTATCCATTAGTAAGGTTCTATTAGGTAAGTCAGTTAAGGCATCATGAAAGGCTAAGTGTTTTATATGATCATCTTTACGTCTAAGCTCAGTAATATCGCTAAATACAGAAACATACCGCACAGGCTCACCGGTCCTATCAGGCACCATGCTAATATTTAAGCGTTGTAAATAAATCTCGCCATCTTTACGCTGATTCCATACTTCCCCCTGCCAACAACCGGCATTAATAAGCTCATACCAAATCATCTCATAGGTTATCGTCTCTTGACGGTTAGATTGCAATATTCTAGGCATCTTACCTATTACCTCTTGAGCGGAAAAACCGGTAATTTCAGTAAAAGCCGGATTAACCGAAAGAATAATGCCATTAGCATCGGTAATCACAACGCCATCTAAGGTATTATCAAACACACAAGCTGCTAGCTTTAACTTTGCTTCAGTTTCTTTAAGCAGGGTAACTTCGTTAGATTGAATAAAAAAACCACGAACACTACCATCGCTGGCAAAATCAGGAATATAGTGGCCTATTATATGACCCGTACTACCATCTGCTTTTTGCAGTTTACGCTCAAAGCACTGTGGCTCACCTGCTAACACCTTGCGAATATGCGGCTCGTTTAAATTAAAGAGTTTATCGCCAGCCAGCTCTTGAAATGTTAAACCTATAATTTGCTCTGCGGGCATAGCAAACCATTGACTATAGGCTTTATTGGCATAGCGACAACGTAAATCTTTATCCCAATAACCCATCATATTAGGCGTGTTATCAATAATAGATTTAATAAACTGTTCATTGTGGTCGCTAATAGCAGTTTGTCGTTTAGTTTGTTTAAGTGCTTTAGCCATCTTCTGCACAGCTTCAGCATAGTAAGAGATAAAGCTAGAAGTGATAACAAAAATGGCTAATTTAAATAGATCTAGGCTATTTTCAATATAAGGATGATTTAGCAGGGCAGGCCATAAGAAAATAATGCTGACACAGGCTACTGCCGTAATAAATAAACCAGCATAAAAACCAAAATAAAGGGCAACAATAATAACTAAGGGATAAAAAATTAACCAAGAAAAGCCAGACTCTAAGGCTTGCTCTGGCCATAATAGCCCAGCAGCAACCAGCAAACTTAAAATAGCCATTATGAAGAAAAAGTATTTTAAACAATACGATGCAAAAACACTGCGCCGCCTCTGCCCCTCTTCCTGTGAATGTTTCATACTTTACCTTTGCTATTGACTCTTTTGCTTATTAATTACTTATTAACTGCTTATCATAAGCCGGTCAATTTAACGTCTGTAGTTAAAGAATAACACTATGTCTAAGCAAAGGTAGCGTACAGCAACACTTTTTTATTATTTTTCTCTGAATGCTTAAAATAAAGCTAACGTCTGAAGCTGCATGCTAGACTCACTGCAATACCTTATTACCCTTTGTTTAAGCAAAGCTTAAACAAAAAAGCCAGTTGCGAAACACAACTGGCTTTTATCAACAAACTATTAAAGCGCTATTATTAGTGACTTGTTACTTCTTCATCGTCAATAAAGTCGTCATCATCACCTTCAAAGTAAGTGCCCCAACCATCATATTCAACATGATATTTCTTTGCTAAGGCTTCAAGTTTTATTGCATCAGCAACAATAGTTTCTGTTACCAAAGACTGCTCACGAATAGCATCGAAAACCCAAGCACTTTCGCCATCTTCAAATTCAACTTCTTCAGCATCGGTTACTTCATAGCCTAGCTTAAATAAAGCCACGGCTAGTTTTTCTAACTTAGCAAAGTCTTGATCATAAAAGTGATGCTCTATTGTGTATTCAGCATCAGGATCACTGCCATCTTCTAATAATGCGTTAATTGTTTCTTCAGTAAATTCTTGCCAGTCTTCCATAGCTCTACTCTTTAGCCGTTATATTTTGCGCAGTGTAATCTTTGCTCAGTTCGGTATCAAGCATCGCAATCTGCTCTGCCATTGTTTTATGTAAGTTCTCAGATACCTGACGAATATTGGGTTTAGTTTCAGGTAAATTTATCGGCGCTAATATTTGAATAATTACTTTGCCGTTATTCCAGCGGTTTAACTTAAACTGATTATGTGTCGTACTCATACATACGGGCATTAAGGGCACTTTTGCTTCTAAGGCAATATGAAAAGCGCCCACCTTAAAAGGCAGTAAACCTCTGCCATAACTGCGGGTGCCTTCAGGAAACATCCATACTGAAATATTCTCACGGCTAATTCGCTGGGCCGCGGCAAGCATAGTAGATAAAGCACGGGCTCTATTGGTACGATCAATTAAAATATTACCGCTAAGCCAATACAGTTGGCCAAAAAAAGGCACATATTTTAAGCTTTTTTTGCCTAAAGTAACGGTTCTTGGCTGCACCGCATTACTAATGGTAAATAAATCTAAATTATTTTGATGATTAGCCACATAAACATAAGGTCTAGTGTTATCAATATGCTCAACGCCACGCAGCTCAACTTCAATGCCTAATATTTTTGCTACACTGCCATACCAATGCGAAAAAATACGAACGTTATCGGCATGGAAGGGGCGAACTAAACAAATTAGCAAACCTGCTATGGTGCTAAAAACAAAAAACAAAATTAATAAAATTATTCGTAAAACCGCTATCACTCTATTCTCCATGGCTACAACAACTGGTACTCAAGGCGCCAATTAAGGCGCCTAGTATAACGAGATTTAACTTTCTGCGCTGCTTGTTTCACTATTTAACTGCACAGCATCAATTCGTTGTAAGCCTCTTGGCAGCTTATTACCTCGGCGTCCTCGTTCACCATAATAATGTTGTAAATCATCAGGCTTTAATGTCAGTTTACGCTTACCGGCGATAAGTGTCACGCTGCCGTCTACAGGGACTATTGCTAACTGGCAGACAAACTCTTCGCGACTAGCCGCGCGTGCTGTGGGAATAGACATAATTTTATTGCCTTTACCTTTACTTAGCTTAGGTAAGTCCGCCACAGGGAAAACCAGCATTCTGCCTTCGTTTGAAATAGATAAAACTAAATCTGTTTCTGGCTGCTTTACTACAATAGGTGCTAATACTTTTGCCCCTTTAGGCAAGCTTAATACCGCTTTACCCGCTTTATTGCGGCTGAGTAAATCGGCAAATTCAGCAATAAAACCATAACCGGCATCAGAAGCCAGCAGCATGGCTTGTTTGTCTTCAGCCATTAATACCTGCTCAAAGCTTTCGCCGGCGACAATGCCGAAGCGACCGCTTAATGGCTCACCTTGTCCTCTGGCTGATGGTAAATCATGAGCTTCGGTTGCAAAGCTGCGCCCTGAAGAGTCTAAAAACACCACTTGTTGATTAGAGCGGCCGCTAGCCATAGCTTTAAAGCCATCACCGGCTCGATAACTTAGTGCATTGCCATCAACATCATGACCTTTAGCACAGCGTACCCAACCTTTTTCTGATAAAACAATAGTCACAGGTTCACTAGGCAGTAATTCTTTTTCGCTTAAAGCTTTGGCTTCTTCACGAACCACTATAGGGCTGCGCCGCTCATCACCATATTTTTCAGCATCGGCTAATAGCTCATCACGAATTAACTTAGTTAACTTTTTCTCTGAGCCTAATATCGCTTCAAGTTTATCTCGCTCTTTACTTAATTCATCAAGTTCAGCACGTATTTTAATTTCTTCTAACTTAGCTAATTGACGAAGTTTTAATTCCAGTATGGCTTCAGCTTGGCGATCCGTAATGGCAAACGCCGCCATCAATTCTGGTTTAGGCTTATCGTAGCTGCGTACTATGCGAATAACTTCATCTATATTTAAAAAGGCAATTAATAAACCTTCTAATACATGCAGCCTGTCTAGCACTTTGTCTAAGCGGTGCTGTAAACGGCGACGTACCGTATCACGGCGGAATACTAACCATTCGGTTAAAATTTCAACTAAGTTTTTAACCCTTGGCCGTTGATCTAAGCCTAAAATATTTAAATTAACTCGGTAGCTTTTCTCTAAATCTGTCGTGGCAAATAAGTGCTGCATTAATTGTTCAAGATCAACACGGTTAGAACGCGGTACTATCACAATCCGTGTTGGGCTTTCATGATCAGACTCATCTCGTAAGTCTGTCACCATAGGTAATTTTTTTGCCTGCATTTGAGCAGCTATTTGCTCTAATACTTTAGAGCCAGAGGTTTGATGCGGCAATGCCGTGATAACAATATCACCCTCTTCTACTTGATACAGGGCACGCATTTTTACGCTGCCACGGCCGTTTTCATAAATAGCGGCTAACTCATGGCTTGGGCTAATAATTTCTGCATCAGTCGGGTAATCTGGGCCTTGAACGAATTGCATTAAATCTGCCACTGTGCTTTTAGGCTTATCTAGCAATAGCGCACAAGCCTTAGCGACTTCACGGGCATTATGCGGCGGTATATCCGTTGCCATACCCACAGCGATACCTGTGATACCATTAAGTAAAATATGCGGTAATCGTGCTGGCAACACCTTAGGCTCTTCCATAGTGCCATCAAAATTTGGCAACCAGTCGGTTGTACCGGCTCCTAGCTCAGATAATAATACTTCAGCAAAACGTGATAGCTTAGATTCGGTATAACGCATGGCAGCAAAAGACTTAGGATCATCCGGCGCCCCCCAGTTGCCTTGGCCATCAACTAAAGGGTAACGATAGGAAAAAGGCTGCGCCATTAATACCATAGCTTCATAACAGGCCGAGTCACCATGAGGATGAAACTTACCTAGTACATCACCCACTGTCCTTGCCGACTTCTTATATTTGGCTAAATGAGATAGGCCTAGCTCTGACATCGCATAAATAATACGCCTTTGCACTGGCTTTAAACCATCGCCAATATGCGGTAAAGCGCGGTCCATAATCACGTACATTGAATAATTCAAATAGGCGTCTTCTGTAAAACGCCTTAACGCCAGTTGTTCAACGCCATCATGAGAAATTACCGTATCTGTCATGCTTGTTCCTACTGTTCTTATCGGTATCTATTGCCAAGATTGGCACCGATTAAGCTGCTTTAATAGCAGACTTAATATTATTTATATTGTGGTAACAGACTAATTAGGCTCTGCCGCGGCTGAGTAATATTAACTAAGCGACTACGGCTTTATCCCCTTTTTGCTCTAACCAAGCTCGTCTATCTGAAGCGCGTTTTTTGGCAAGTAACATATCCATTAACTCAAATGTTTCTTCATGATTATCAATAGTTAATTGCACTAACCTACGTGTATTCGGATCCATAGTCGTTTCACGCAATTGCAATGGGTTCATTTCACCTAAGCCTTTAAAGCGTTGTACGTTTACTTTGCCACGTTTTTTCTCAGCTTCAATTCGGTCAAGTACGCCATCTTTTTCAGCTTCATCTAAGGCATAATAAACATCCTTACCAATATCAATACGATATAGCGGTGGCATCGCCACATAAACATGACCCGCTGCAACCAACGTTTTAAAATGACGCATAAATAATGCACAGAGCAAGGTCGCGATATGCAAACCATCGGAGTCAGCATCAGCAAGAATACAAATTTTGCCATAGCGTAATGCGGATAAATCTTCACTGTCAGGATCAATACCTATAGCAACCGAAATATCATGCACCTCTTGTGAAGCAAGAATTTGCCCTGACTCAACTTCCCATGTATTAAGTATTTTACCCCGCAGTGGCATTACCGCCTGAAACTCACGATCTCGCGCTTGTTTTGCACTACCACCAGCAGAGTCACCCTCGACTAAAAATAATTCGGTTTGCTTAAGATCTTGCGCAGAGCAGTCAGCTAACTTACCTGGTAAAGCGGGGCCAGAAGTCACTTTTTTCCTGACCACTTTTTTCGCCGCTTTTAAACGTTTCTGGGCATTATTAATACAAAATTCAGCCAGTTGCTCAGCAATAGTCGTATGTTCATTTAGCCATAAACTAAAGGCATCTTTAACAACACCGCTGACAAAGGCGACCGACTGCCGGGAAGATAGGCGCTCTTTAGTTTGGCCGGCAAACTGTGGATCTTGCATCTTGGTTGATAAAATATAACCACAACGATCCCATATATCATCTGCCGATAATTTAATGCCGCGTGGCAATAAGTTTCTAAACTCACAAAACTCGCGTAACGCTTCTAAAAGCCCTTGGCGTAAACCATTAACATGAGTTCCACCTTGAGGCGTGGGGATTAAATTCACATAACTTTCAGTAACTAATTCCCCCCCCTCAGGTAACCAAAGTAGCGCCCATTCAACTGCTTCATTATTCCCGGCAAACTTGCCAACAAAAGGCGTTTCAGGCAAACAAACATAACCTTGTACCGCTTCGGTTAGATAATCTTCAATACCGGCTTCATAGCACCATTCGTATTTTTGCTTATTAACTTGATCATCAAAGCTTACCGTTAAACCTGGGCATAATACGGCTTTAGCTTTTAATACATGCAATAAACGACTGATAGAAAACTTTGCAGAATCAAAATAAGACGCCGTTGGCCAAAAACGTACCCGAGTACCGGTATTACGCTTACCTACAGTACCAGTAATAGCTAATTCAGATACCTTTTCGCCATGTTCAAAGGCCATTTCATAGATATTACCTTCACGACGCACAGTAACATCAACGCGGCTAGATAGCGCATTAACAACAGAAATACCCACACCATGTAAACCACCTGAGAACTGATAGTTTTTATTAGAGAACTTACCCCCAGCATGCAGACGGCAAAAAATCAGCTCTACGCCACTCACGCCTTCTTCTGGGTGAATATCAACAGGCATGCCACGGCCGTTGTCTATCACTTCTAATGATTGATCAGCATAAAGAATAATCTGTAGTTTATCGGCATGGCCAGCTAAGGCTTCATCTACACTGTTGTCGATAACTTCTTGAGCTAAGTGATTAGGTCGGGTGGTATCGGTATACATACCAGGGCGGCGCTTTACCGGCTCTAGTCCTGTTAATACCTCTATTGAATCAGCATTATATATTTGTGAAGTCATATTCTCAGTCATTAGCAGAAAACCTCTGCGCGTATTACACTGTAACAATAAAGAACAGTATAAATTAGCAACGCGCTAGTTAAGTTGGCAAAATTCAGTAAGCGTGCTTAATTGTTGCTGATAATCAATATAACTATGATTACCGCCTTCGCGGACATAAATTAATGCCCCTTGATAATAATCTAGTGCTAAACGGTAATCTAACACTTCATCACCGGTTTGCAATAACACCAGATAATTTTCTGGATGTTGTAAGTTTTTGGGCATAAGCTGCTGTAAGCTAGCCATATGTGATTCTGTTACCTGATAAAACTGTTGTAGTACCGGGTGAAAATACTCACCTAAATGGTTAGCCAATATGGTATGAGGTGCAACAGCAGGATTAATTAAACAAGCGCAGCCGCCATATTGCTCAACAATACACGTTGCTAGAAATCCACCTAAAGAGCTACCTATCATCACTAAGCGATCATTATTTACGGCTTTGTCAGCAGCTGTACAACCTATTTCCCTTTGTTGTAAATGTGTTTTAATTACAGCCAATGCGGCTATAGGATCATAAGGTAAATCTAAGGCGGTAAAATCTACAGTTGGGTAATAAGTCGCAAAATATTCTGTAGTAAGTTGCGCTTTCTCTGACTGCGATGAACTGGCAAAACCATGCAAATAGACCACTACTTTATTCATTACCTTTCCTACTTAACGTTTTAAACTGCCACTGTACCGCGTGATCAGTACTAAAAATCCACTCGCACCACTGTGGGCCCTGATCGTTAGTTTGCCATTCTAACGTTGGTAAAAATTGCACTGAGCTAGCAGGACAACCAACAATATTAACCATACCAAAACGGGCACTATATGCATAATGACTATGGCCATGAGCAATGCCTCGTATTCTGGGCTCTGCCGCTATATGCTGCCATAAGATATCGGCATCTTCTTGACCATGTGTATCAATAGAGTGGCCCAAAGGTCTTGGATGATGATGACAAAACAGCCAGCAATCACTGGCCTCACTTTGCCTTAGCTGTTGCTGTAACCACTGTTGCTGTGCTTGCGGGAAAACACCACTAGGGGTTGGCCCTTTGGTATTGAGCAATAACAACTGCCAATTATTTAAATTTAAATTCATCGCCGGCTGAAAAGGAGGCTGTTGGGTTAATAAAGCCAGTTGCGCTAGATCATCGTGATTCCCCGGTAAACAAAATATCGGGCAACTTAACGGTGCCATAATATCAGCCAGTAACTGATACGCCAAAGCACTAGCTTGCTGTACTAAGTCTCCGGTTAAAATAATGCCATCAGGCTCGGCCAGAGTGAGCTCATCGACAATAGCTTGTAAATGTTTGGCCGGTTGAATACCTTGATAATAATCATCAGGCGACGCCAATAAATGACAGTCTGATATTTGCACCAAACGATACTGGTGCTGTGACGGAAAAATATACGGCATTAATCACTCTTCCCAAGCTTGCTGAACTTTAGTTAAATTCAGCGCCAGCCATTGTAACGCAATTACCGTTGCCGCATTGTCTATCTTTTGCTCGGCTAATAACTTCAATGCCTCCGGTCTCGACATAACATGCACTTTAATATCTTCATGCTCTTGGCTTAATCCATAAATACCAGACTCAACTGGGGAAGTTAGTCTGCCAACATAAAGCTGGATCCGCTCAGTTGTCCCCCCCGGGCTAGATAAATAATTTAGCATCGGCATTAGTTCATTAATGACCAGACCCGCTTCTTCTGCAGCCTCACGAATAGCAACTTGCTCGGCAGTTTCATCAGTGTCAATCATACCGGCGATAATTTCTAATAGCCAAGGGCTTGGGCTAGACGCGGCAGCACCAACCCGAATTTGCTCAATCAGCACCACTTCATCGGTTATAGGATTGTAAGGTAATATTGCAGCAGCATGACCGCGTTCAAATATTTCACGCTGAATTGGTCCACTCCAGCCGCCAGAAAACAAGCGATGACGCAAAGTATATTGTTCAATACGAAAGAAACCTTGAAAAACCGTGGTTTTATCGAGTATTTCCAGATCTTTATCACTAAATGACGGATACTGTGCCGCATTATAAGTTGACATAAAAGCACTCACATTCTGTTACACTCTTAGATGTAACTTTACTCTTTAATGATTACTTAGTTTACCGTAAAAGGGTATCATTTGTGCAGTCTCCATTTATCTGGCTAGGAATTGGCAAACATGAAACAAACCTTATTAAGCAGCTTTTTTGCTACAACTATAGGCTTACTTAGCTGGCACAGCTATGCCGCTGACGACTTACAAGATATTTATCAGTTAGCTACTCAAAAAGATCCTACTGTATTACGAGCAGCCGCTTCGCGCGATCGCGCTGCTGCGGGTATTGATGTTTCTCGTGCAGTATTATTACCTAACGTTACAGGAAGCGCAGGCTATGGTCGTAGCGATAACGATGGCTTTGGTTTTGATGGCCCTAACGCTTTAACTGCCGATATTACGTTAAGGCAAAGCTTATTTGACTGGTCCAACTGGGGCAAGCTAGCGCGTGCAGAAAAAGTTGCGTTACAAGTACAAACAGCTTACGACAGTGAAGTACAAAATTTGTTGGTCCGAGTTACTAATGCTTATTTTGATGCCTTAAGTGCTAAAGATGATTTAGGCTTTGCTGAAGCAGAAAAGCGTTCAATTGAACGCCAATTAGAACAAACTAAACAACGTTTTGCGGTCGGCTTAACCGCAATTACGGATGTTCACGAAGCACAAGCTCAATATGACAGTGCTGTAGCCCGTGAAATCATTGCTCAAAATGAGCTAGAAAATGCCCGTGAATTTTTACGTGAAATCACCGGACAATATCACCAAGACTTAGCTCAACTTAACACTGACAAGTTTTCAACAGGTCAACCTAGCCCTGAAAAAGTGCAAGATTGGGTAAGTTTGGCTCAAGATAATAATCTGGTATTAAAAAGCCAAAGAGTATTATTAGATATTGCTGAGCAAGATATCGATTTAGCCAAAGCTGGCCATTATCCAAGCTTAAATTTAACCGCTCAACTAGGCGTTACTAAGGTTTCAGGATTTGATCGTGCAGACGATAGCTCAATCGGGATCAACTTAGCGGTGCCAATTTATAGTGGTGGTGGCGTTGAAGCGGGTGTTGCTGTAGCGCAATCGAACTATGTTGAAGTTAGCCAAACCTTAGAGTTAAACCACCGTGCGGTTATCCGTCAGGTACGCAGCTCTTACAATGGGGTTAATGCGCAAATTTCTTCAATTCGCGCTTTAGAGCAGGCCGTGGTTTCAGCTCAAAGCGCATTAAATGCCACTGAAGCAGGCTTTGAAGTTGGTACTCGTACTATTGTAGATGTATTATTAAGTACACGTAATCTATTTGAAGCCAAACGTAATTTAGCTAAGGCTCGTTATACTTATATTTTGTCTATGATGAAATTAAAACAAGCTGCCGGTAATTTATCAGAGCAAGACTTATTAGCGGTAAACCAAGCTCTTATCTCTGAGTAATCTGCTATAAATGCGAGCTTCACTAGAGCAATACAGCTTATTAGTGGAGCTCGTACCAATTTAGTCTGTTGTCCTGCCATTTTTTAGTTACAATACTGCATTATTTATTACTGAGGTCATGCTGTGGTTAATGCCCCTCAATTTAGTTGGCACTTTTTACATCCTAAATATTGGCTGCTCTGGTTAGGGGCGGGTCTTTTATGGCTGATCAGTTGGTTGCCTTATTCAGTACTGATGTGGCTCGGTGCAGGCTTTGGTAAACTGCTATTTAAAGTTTTAAAGTCTAGACGAAAAGTTGCCTTGCGTAATATAGAGTTATGTTTTCCTGATATGCCAGAAGCCGAGCAACAACGCTTGGTGCGGCAAAACTTTATTGAAACAGGCCGGGCACTATTTGATACGGTTATTGGCTGGTGGTGGCCTAATTGGCGCATTCGTAACTTATCTCACTTTTATGGCTATGAACATATCCAAGCCGCACTTGATCAAGGTAAGGGCGTCTTATTATTAGCTCCTCATGTGTTACATTTAGAGGCTGCTTGTCGTGTATTTGGTTTAACCCACCCCAGTGTTGGTTTCTATCGTCCTAACAATAATTTGCTTATCGACTATTTGCAGTACCATGGTCGTAACCGAGCCAACAAATATATGATTGGTAAGCGTGATGTTAAGGGATTAATTGCCGCTTTAGACCAAGGTGAAGTGTGCTTTTACTTACCTGATCAAGATTATGGTCGTAAACGGGCAGAATTTGTGCCCTTTTTCGCCGTACAAGAAGCAGCAACAACCACCGGAACCTTATTATTTGCTAACGCAGCCAATTGCGCTGTAATCCCAGTGCTGCCTAGCCGATTAGCTAACAACCAAGGCTATGAAGTGCGCATTTTGCCAGCTTTGGACTCATTTCCTTCTGCTGATGATAAGGCGGATGTGACCCGCGTTAATCAATGGGTAGAGCAAGTAGTCAAGCAAAACCCAGAGCAATATATGTGGTTACACAGGCGTTTTAAAACTCGACCTAACCCCGAGGATGCTTCATTATATAAGTGATCACGAAATATATCGGTTTCTAGTCATAATAAAAGTGATCATAAAAGGGGTGATAAATGTGGTTTTGGATCCGAAATATTTTACTGTTACTAATATTAGGTAGCGCGGGCTATATTCTATTAGTGCGACCTGATCTTGTTGATCTCTCTAGTAGGACAAACCAAGCCGCTGAAGGCCTAAGTAAATTTTACAGCAGTATTCGCGGTTCTATCGCTGATGGTGCAGATAAACTGTCAAAGTTTAAGCTAACCCTGCCCGATACCAGTAAAGACTTAACTTCACAGTTACAGCAACGTGCAACAGCAGTAACCCCCTTAGAGGCAAATTGGCGCGGTCAAGTTACCGATCGGCGGTTTCGCGAAGGAGAAACGGTAAAAACCCTGTTATCTGGTTATGCCATGCAACAAGGTATCCAATTATATTGGACCCTGCCCCGCGACTATGTCGTTAAGCATTACTTTCAAACCGATACCAGCTTTATTGGCACTGTGTATCAGATTAGCCAAGCCATATCACCAGACTTTTCTTTAGGCGTTCAAGCTTACTTTTGTCCTCAAGAACGGGCTGCGGTTATCACTGATAAACAAAATGATTATATACAACAACATTGTATTGCTATTAAACAAGACGTCATTTCACTACCAGCAGAATAGGCTAACCACTAAACGCCGCTTTTTATTGCTTAAATAGCTGCTGCCAAATTTCGCTAACTTGCTGCTGTGCTTGCTCTGCAGCATCAACTAAAGGCAAAGTAGCTGGCATTAACGTTTGCCGATGCCCGACCCCCCGCAAAAGTTGATAAGCTTGCTGTAACACCCCTACTTGTGTTGGCGGTAATAAGCCAACGTCTGCAACCGCATCTAAAATACGAATATTATCACTATACTGATATAACTGAGGATAGCGCTCAGCATAAGCTAGCACTAAATATTGGCTAATAAACTCTAGATCAACGATACCACCAGCGCTGTGTTTCATATCCATTACTTCAGCTTGGTGATGCTGGCGTAGCTTTTGCCGCATTTGCTGGACATCTTCAGCTAACTGCTTAATATCGCGCGGTAAAGTGAGAATTTTCTGACGTATTTTTTCAAATTTATTAGTTAAATCACCACTAGAATAGACTACTCTGGCTCTAACTAAAGCTTGATGCTCCCAAGTCCATGCTTCTTGCTGTAAATATTCACCATAAGTATCAATGTGAATAGCGAGTAGCCCTGAATTACCAGATGGCCTTAGGCGCGTATCTACTTCATATAATACGCCGCTATTGGTTCTTGTAGTACATAAGTGCAGAATTCGCTGTACTAGCTTAAGATAAAATTGTCTCGAATCAATTTGTCGTTTGCCATTGGTACCAGCTTGGCTATCACATTGATGAACAAAAACCACATCTAAATCAGAGCCATAACCAAGCTCAATACCGCCAAGTTTGCCATAAGCAATAACGGCTAAGCCTTTATCTTCTGCAGTAAAGCCTGCCGGCTCGCCATAACGCTCTGCCATTTGTAACCAAGCAATATCAATTACTTGTTCTAATATAACTTCCGCCAACCAAGTTAAATGATCGCTTACTTGCATTAAAGGCAAAACACCGCGAATATCCGCGGCGGCAATACGTAGCTGCTGCACTTGCTTGTATTGCCTTAAGGTTTCCATTAATAACTCAAGATCATCCGTTGCCACCCGTAACAGATGCTGACGTAACCTATCAGCGTAATCGGCCTTAGTTGATAGCTGATATAATTCTTTGGGGTTTATCAGCTCGTCTAATAGCATTGGGAAACGCGATAAATGCCGAGCCAACCAACCACTTTCAGTGCATAAGGTAACTAGCTGCTGCAGTGCCGCCAAGTTTTCATATAACAACTCTAAATAGGCTGTTCGGGTGACTATTTGCTTGAATACCACTAAAACCTGCTCTAACACTACCGGCGCTGAAGCTTGCTGTTGTAGCATAAACAACAGGTGTGGCATCAGTTTAGCCAGATATTGCCTACCTCGTACCCCTAGACTGCGCTTTTGACAGTCTTGTTTAAATTGGTGCAATATACTGATGACTTGCTTGGCCTGCTCTAAATCTAACCAATCAATTAACACTGCAAGTTCATCAATATCTTGATCGCTATCCCATAATAAGCGACCTAAGGTTGTATCTTGTTCTTCAACATCTTCTTCAATATCAATCACCTGCAAAAAGTGCTGATGAATACGATGCATTGCACTCGTTACTGCGCTCATCAGCTCTGACCAAGTCGCTATAGAAACCGATAGCAGCAATTGCTGCTGCGTAGCTTGATCATCCGGTAAGGTTTGGGTTTGTTGATCATTTATTCCTTGTAGCGCCTGCTCTATTTTACGCAGTAATAAATAATCTGTTTTTAGCTCTGCCGCTTCTTGCGCTGATATGATGTCTTCATTAACCAAGGCGACTAAAGCTTTTAATAAAGAGGTTTGCTGTAATACTGGTATCCTACCACCACGAATTAACTGTAGCGTTTGCACCACAAACTCAACTTCTCTAATACCACCAACACCTAACTTAATATTATTAGTTCGGTTTAACCGCCGGTTTTCTTGCTCAATTTGCTGTTTCATACGCCGAAGTGATTCTATTGCAGAAAAATCGATATAGCGCCGATAAATAAAAGGCCGCAGTAGTTTTTGTAATTCACTGCTGTAATGAGAATCAAGGTTTATTACCCGTGCTTTTAGCATGGCATAACGTTCCCATTCTCGGCCTTGTTCTTGATAATAATCTTCCATGGCCGCAAAACTCAGCACTAAAGGACCGCTATCGCCAAAGGGGCGCAACCGCATATCTACCCGATAAACAAAACCGTCTGCGGTAACTTGATGTAAAGCGGCAATCAGCTTTTGGCCAAGCTTAGTAAAAAACTGTTGGTTTTCAATGCTGCGCCTAGCGCCAGCAGTTTCGCCATGGCATGGGTAGGTAAAAATAAGATCAATATCAGAAGAAAAATTAAGCTCTTTACCGCCTAGTTTGCCCATGCCTAATATCAGCAAAGGCAGTGCATTACCGTTTTTATCTTGTGGAGTTCCCCACTGCAAGGCAAGTTGCTGATAAGCCCAATGATAAGCAGTAGTAATTAAGTTATCGGCCAGCTCCGACACCCGAACTAAACTGTCAGCAACGCTTTGCAGCTGTAAAATATCGGCCGATAAAATGGCACAAAGCATGGCATTACGGTGCTGACGTAATTGCGTAAATACCGCGCTTTCGTCTTCTGAATTTAAAATAATGGGTTTAGTACACTGCGAAATATAACGCTGCAGTGCGTCAGGATCAGTATAAATGGCAACTAAATCGGCTTGCTGCGCTATGGTGTTATCAATAAATTGACTGGCAGAGATTAACTTTTTTAAGCGCCCTAAGGCATCAGCCGAAAGCGATTGCATAATATTATCCATCATTAACTACTTGAATCCCCATCAAAGTTGCTGACGTTGTAAATAAAATTTACTCTATTATTGAAAATAAATATTCACTTAGCGCTAATAGCAATAAATTATACTGCTCACTGCCGAGTATACTGGCATCTTCTTTGGCCATGTCTGCTAATGACATAGCCACCTCATACCATGGTTGCAGCCGCTCATGATTATGCAGCGAACCGGCTATTGCAATTAAAGCTTGGTAACAGAACTGTAATGCATCTGCCGATTTCTGCTGTATAAAGCAAGCTTCAGCTTGTTGTAAGGCAGTAATTTGTTGCAATAAATCCTGACCAATATCGGCCGGTAAACTTAAAGCCGATCCTTGTCTTAACTGATAGCCCCGCGCTGCTTTGCTTAACCAGCCTGTTTGTAATGACAAATGCTGAATTAAATGCCTAGCTAATACAAATAGCTGCTTAGCATCACCTGAAATAAACTCTAATTCTAATTCTGATATTTGCTGAGCCTTGTCTGCTGCGAGCACTTGGCCAAAGTCATAAACCAGTTCAATTTGTGTTTTATCCTCTAACTCTAACAGCCAGCGCTTTCGAGTAAAATCGGTTCTAAATAACTCGATTAAATTTTGTTGTAACTGAGAGATATCAACAATATCAGCACTATCTTTAGGCCATATTTCAGCAGGAAACTTAGCTAAGTCAGGTATCACGCCAGCACAAGCTAGGTTATATTCAGGCCGCATTTGTAATGCACCATGTTGCTTGCCCGCTAATTTAATAGTCTGCTCAAACTGACCTTGTTTTTGCCTACTGCGTAGGCCAAAGTCATGCTGGCGAAACCAATTATCAGCCGTATCAAAATAAGCATTTAATAGCTTGCTCTCATCAGAATGGATAATTCTAGCCACCGGCCTTATTAAATTAGGTAATTGTTCAGCGGCCTCAGCCGAGATTAAATACTTCAGTTCCAGTTCAGTCGTCATGCTTTACTCTATTAGTTGCTTACAGATAATCACAACCCTGTTCAAGATTAGGCCTTGTCAAATTCAGTACAACTGCCTATCATCGAGAGCATCGGTTGCAAACCACCCTTCGTTAATTAGCTCAGGATACCTATGTTGACACTAAAAAAATGTATTTTGCTGGTATTATTTTTATTGCCATTCTCTGTTCTTTCACAGCAAACGACTGAAAATCAATCTGCTAAAGCTGCTTATATTAGTGATGAGTTATTTGTCTATCTGCATTCAGGCCCTAGCAATAAATACCGCATTGTCGGCACCATTAACGCAGGAGAAAGTGTAACCTATATTCAGCAAGATAATGAATCTGACTATGTTGAAATAAAATATGACGGCGACAAAACCGCTTGGCTACCAAAGCAATATGTCACCTTTACCCCAGGATTAGCCAGTCAATTAGCACAGATTAAATCTGACTACGCTAACCATGCTGATATTGTTACTGATTTACAACAACAACGCGATAACTTAAGCAGTGAATTAAGAGCCGTTATTTCCGAGCGGGATGTTGCATTAGAGCAATTAGAACAAACCAAACAAACATATAGCTTATTAAAACAACGCTTAGATGCAACTCAAGCTTCTATATGGGAGAAGCCAATGGTGTTGGGGTCGTTAATTTTACTTATCGGCTTAGTTTTTGGTTTGTTATTACCTATTATCATGCCCAAACGACGCAATAAAGATCGCTGGATGTAATGCATCGCTCTATCGGCAGTAGCAGTAATAGTACAGACTAATTAAAACCAGTGCTCTCTAGCGCTGGTTTTACCGGTAAACCTTGATCCTGCTTTACCGATTCTAGCACAACATAGGTATGCGTTTGGGCAACACCCGGTAAGTCGACAATATCGGCTAACATCATACGATAAGCATCCATATTTTTTAGCCGTAGTTTTAATAAATAGTCAAAACCACCAGCAATCATGTGGCACTCTGCAACTTGCGGTATTTTAATCACAGCATCACGAAACTGATTAAAGATATCGCTAGTGGTTCTATCTAACGTGACTTGAATAAAAACGGCCGTGCCACAACCTAACTTTGTTGCATTTAAGCGAGCACCATAACCATCGATGTAGCCTTCTTTTTCAAGCCGCTTAACCCGATCGATACAGGGGCTAGCACTTAAGTTTACTTTTTTGGCTAACTCAACATTGGATATTCTACCTTCACGTTGCAAGGTATCTAGTATGTTAATATCAATACGATCAAGTGCTTTAGTTTTTACTGGATTAGACATAGCCGTAACTTTTATGGTTTTATGGTCATTCTACAGAATTATATAGTGTTATATAGCAAAAATAACCACCCTATGCTGCATAGTTTTCAATAAAATGCCGCCTTCTTAGTCAATGTCAGGAAGCTTACTATGATGTTCAATGGTTCCCTGGTTGCCACCCAACCGCTGCGTCAAACAATTCGTAATAATTACCGCGCCAATGAAGATGAGGTGCTAGACTTTTTACTGCCTATTGCCGATATTGGTGTTAATGCCCGCAGTAGAGCTTGGGAGCGTGCTCGCCAGCTAGTACTAGGCATTCGTTTAGCCCAAGTAGGCAAAGGCGGTGTTGATGCTTTATTAAATGAGTTTTCGTTATCAACCGAAGAAGGCTTAGTGTTAATGTGCTTAGCCGAAGCGTTATTACGGGTGCCTGATAATCTTACAGCTGATCGCCTTATCCGTGACAAATTAGCTAACGGAGACTGGGGGGCACACATTGGTAATAGTAAATCTCTATTCGTCAATATCTCTGCTTGGGGCTTACTATTAACAGGCAAGCTTGTTAACTATAGTGATGAGCAGAAAAAACAACAATTTAGCGTACTAAAACGCACTTGTGGTCGCTTAGGTGAGCCGGTTATTCGCCAAGCTGTACGCTATGCAATGCAGATTATGGGCGCTCAGTTTGTTATGGGCACCAATATTACCGCAGCATTAGAGCGCGCAACGGAATTAGAAAGTAAAGGCTTCCGTTATTCTTACGATATGCTAGGCGAAGGCGCTCGCACTATGGAAGATGCGGATCGTTATTTTGCTAGCTATATGAATGCCATTGACACTATAGGCCGCGCCGCTAAAGGCCGTGGTCCATTTAAAAGCCCTGGTATTTCAGTAAAACTCTCGGCTATCCACCCTCGCTATGAGTTTGCTAAACGCGAGCGCGTGATGACAGAACTAGTGCCTCGGTTAAAAGCCCTCGCTTTAGCGGCTAAAGCTTATGATATTAATTTTACCGTAGATGCTGAAGAAGCGGATAGGCTGGATTTATCGTTAGACATTATTGAAGCTGTATTTAGTGATGATGATTTAGGTGATTGGCAAGGCTTTGGCTTAGCCGTTCAAGCGTATCAAAAGCGTGGCTTCCATGTTATTGAGTGGTTACGCGATCTTACTGTTCGTGTTGGCCGTAAAATGATGGTTCGTCTCGTTAAAGGCGCCTATTGGGATAGTGAAATTAAAATATGCCAAGTAGAAGGCTTTGCTGGTTTCCCTGTATTTACGCGTAAACCGTCTACCGATGTGTCTTATCAAGCTTGTGCTAAAAAGCTATTAGAGTATCGCGATACTATTTACCCTCAATTCGCCACTCATAATGCCTATACCGTTGCCACTATTATGGAAATGACCAAAGACTACACAGGCTTTGAATTCCAATGTTTGCATGGCATGGGTGATGCGTTATACGACACTATTGTCAATGACGATAAAATTCCTTGTCGTATCTACGCACCAGTAGGTGAGCATGCCGATTTGCTGGCTTACTTAGTACGCCGCTTATTAGAAAACGGCGCTAATAGCTCCTTTGTAAATAATATTATCGACGAAACGATACCGGTAGAATCTCTGCTAGCAGATCCTGTTGAAGTGGTCTCGGGTTGGAAAAATAAAGCTAACCAGCAAATACCTCAAGCAGCTAATTTATATGGCATTGAGCGTTTAAATTCAAACGGCTTAGATCTAACCGATGCTGATGAAATTACCGCAGTTAAAGCAGCCATGGATCAATGGTTAAGCTCAGTTAAAAACCTGCCGCATCAACCAGGTTCTACCGCGGTAACTAACCCAGCTAACCTTGATGAGGTTATTGGCTATATAGATTATGCAGATGCCGACGCAATGCAGCAAATCATTAGTAACGCTGATGCTGCTTTTGCTACCTGGTCACAATCTGATGTAAAAGAGCGGGCTAATTTATTACGTCGCATTGGTGACTCTTTAGAGCAACATCGTGATGAGTTATTTGCCCTTTGTATTAAAGAAGCAGGTAAAACGCCTTTAGACAGCATTGCTGAGGTGCGTGAAGCTATTGATTTTTGTCGCTATTATGCAGCAAGAGCTGAGCAATTATTTGCTGAGCCACAACAAGCCCGTGGTGTATTTTTATGTATTAGCCCATGGAACTTCCCATTAGCTATTTTCTTAGGCCAAGTTGCTGCCGCTATTGTTGTTGGCAACACTGTTGTCGCTAAGCCTGCTGAGCAAACTAGCCTTGTTGCTAAACGCACATTAGAACTCATGCTAGAATGCGGCATGCCAGAACACGTGGTGCAGCTTGTTATTGCACCAGGCCGTGAGGTGGGCGAACATATTGTGCCTGATTTACGTATTCAAGGCGTTATGTTTACAGGTTCAACCGAAACCGGTTGTTGGATTGCCCGTAAATTGGCAGAGCGCGGTGGCGAACCTGTGCCATTGATTGCTGAAACCGGCGGTCAAAACTGTATGATAGTTGACTCCACAGCACTACCGGAGCAAGTAGTAGATGATGTTATTGCCTCTGGCTTCCAAAGCGCAGGTCAACGTTGTTCTGCTCTTCGGGTACTCTTTCTACAAGAAGATGTCGCCGACAATATTATTACTATGCTAAAAGGCGCTATGGCAGAGCTAAAAGTCGGCGATCCAGCTTATTTAGACACTGACTTAGGCCCGGTAATTGATGCTAAAGCACACGAGCGCTTAACCAGCCATGTGCAATATTTGCATGATAAAGCCACTTTACATTACAGCTGTGAGATCCCAAGCGGAGACAATCATTACTTCTTTGCACCTCATTTATATGAGATTAGCGATTTAACCGTATTAGAGCGTGAAGTCTTTGGTCCTGTGGTCCACATCATTCGCTTTAAAGCTGAAGAGCTAGATAAGATTATTCAGCAGATTAATGCCACAGGTTATGGTTTAACTATGGGTGTTCATAGCCGGATTGATGAATTTACTCATAGGATCACCAAAGAAATTAAAGCCGGTAATATTTACGTTAACCGTAATATGATTGGCGCTGTTGTTGGTGTGCAACCTTTTGGTGGCCGTGCGCTATCAGGTACCGGACCTAAAGCCGGTGGCCCATTGTACTTAACGCGTTTAGTTAAAGATAACGACAATACCGACTGTGCAGAGTTAGCGCCTGAAACTAAGTTACGCTTATTAAGCGAAACCACAAGTAGTGCAGTCGCTTATGCCATGCCGGTTGCGGCTATTGCCCAAGAGCAATGGGCGCAAATAGATATTAACCAGCGCACGTCTGTATTGCGGCAATTTTTGGCTTTATTAGCTGCCAATACTGTAGTTAATAAAAACGAACCTGATCTTGAGCCTATTTTAACTTTGGCGCAGAAAAAGCTGCAGCGAGTAGAGCGCGAACTCCTTAAACCCACTATGCTGCCTGGACCTACGGGTGAGTCAAACCAATTAGTGTTAGATCCGCGTGGAACAGTGGCCTTAATTCGCGATGAAACCAGTTCATTCCAGTATTGGCTACTGGCAATTATCACCGCCTTAGCAACAGGTAATGCCGTAATCACCGCGGTAGAAGAGCAAGATTTACTTGAGGCTGAAGCCTGTATAAAAGCCTTAGTTCAAGCCGGTATGCCGGTTAATCTAGTGGCAGCAGTACGTATTGACTGCTTAACTACGCTATTAGCGCATGTTGACCTAGCCGGTGCTATGGTAGAAGTGAGCAGTGCAGTTAAACCTTTATGTGCCGAGCTACTAGCAAGTCGTGAGGGGGCTATTTTACCATTAATTACCGCACCTCCAGGACAAAGGCTGCTACAGCGTTTAGTCACAGAAAAAACCATTACCATTAATACCACTGCCGCAGGCGGAAATGCATCATTAATGACAATGGAAGAAAACTTAGCTTAAACCTACAGCTATAATAAAAACTGCCAGGCATAGCTAATGCCTGGCAGCCTTACTTTAATAATAAACTCATTCCTCTTTTCTATTAAACTTTTTATCTATGCTTTACATAGCAATTGCTATTATCTCACGTTAGTATGTTGTTAACTTCAGCTCAAACTGTTAGTTATATAATTATTTATCACCTGGATTTAGGCGAACGATGACATTTAAACAAGTTCCGATTTCTGAATTATCACCAGGTAGCTATGTTGTTCAAGTGTTAGAGCAAAGTGGTGATATCGCTGTAAAACACGCCGGTTGGGTTAGAACCGCGGCGGCGGTTGCCCTATTGCAGAAAAAAGGCGTGAAAGTGGTCTTAGTTGACCCTAGTAAACAACTCAAACCTGAGCTAGAAGCCCCCGCCTCGTCTGAAAAAAACATAAATCATGATCTATCAGATCCCATTTTATTTGCCGATGAACTGCCCAGAGCCGAGCGCATAATGGTGCAAAGCCAACAAGTACAACGTCATGTTCTTGATGCAGCAAAGCATGATGAAATGATCGACTTAAGCTTAGTCCATGAAGTTAGTTCTGGTATTTCCAGCTCAATTAGTCGGAATCAAGATGTTCTGCTATTTTTAATGCGGATTGCCCAGCACAGCGATGCTTTATTACAACACAGCATTAACTGTGCAATTTATATTGCCGCCTTTGCTCGTTATCTGAACTTAGCTAGCGATAAAATTCAGGCGCTAATTACAGCCGCACTATTACACGACATTGCAAAATCTAACTACGATAACCCTTTGCAACAACCGGATCATATCGGGATAGCTAATAGCTTAAAGTTACTACAAAAGCACCCTCAATTAGCTAATGGAGTCTCATTATGGATTAGCCAACACTGCGCCTATTTAGATGGCAGTGGTCACCCAAAAATCACAGCGGTACATATTGATGCTGGCAGTAGAATGCTGGCTATTGTTAACACCTATGAACAGCTTACCTCTCCTTTACAAGATAAACTTGGCCCTTTAACGGCCTCTAGACAGTTATTACAACAAACACCCAAAGAGTTAGACGCTAGATTAGTACAGCACTTTATTAAATGTATTGGCATTTACCCACCAGGTTCGGTAGTTAAATTAAGCAGCGGAAAGTTAGCCTTAGTTTTAGAAAATAATATCAAAAAGCCTTTGTTACCCAAAGTTAAATTGTTTTATCACAGCGTACACCAGCATCATATACCAATTAGAATACTCGACTTAGCAAAACAACAAGAAGAAAGTATTGATGCCTGCGTAGATTTAAAAAACTACGGTTTAAATCTTAAAAATTATCTTTAGCTTGGATCCCAGCTTGATAAAGCCACCATACTAAATAACGTATCGCCATATTCAAGCAATACATACTGCGGCTTAATCTCTTTAATTTTTATATCCGCTGTCAGCCACTGGTTTTCTTGCAAAGTTTTACCATTCGCCTTGACCCAACGTTGCCTGGAAGATGTTGCATACACATGCGCCTCAAAGCTAATACTCGGGATACTTTGTCGAATGCTTATCGCTAGTTCGCTTACATCGGCTGCAGGCGCACCTGAACTGCGCCGAGGTAACTTAACAGCGTTATTCTCAGTAGCTTGTATCGCTAAAGAAAACTTGTCTCTAAGCTCGGCCGGTACATCTTCTGGCTTCACCTCTGCCTGCTCCTGCTCAAGCGCTGGCTGACTGTTTTTTACGGTAGGCGCCGTAACAGTAACTACCGGCCTTTCATCAACAAAGGTTTCTACTTGCACTGCTGGTGTTGTTAAGTTGGCCACTGTCGGTTGACTACTGTCATTACTTTTTACGGTCTCTGCTTGAATCTTTTCAGCATTCTCTATGCTACTTAATGCCGCTAAAATTTGTTCGGGCTCTGCCTCACTAAACTCAGTTTCAGCAACAGTTTCTGTGCCACTCTTTAGCGTATTATTAGGCACCGCTGTAGTAGACACTAACAAGAAATACCCTGCGGCTGCACCAAATAATAATGCCAATAATAAAGCCAAGGCCAGCGCAATATTGCGCCATACGTTACTGCTTGCGGCAACAGCTTGATTAGGCTGTTGCTGCTTTAAAGCATCCATAAGAATTGACATAATTACCTTTGCAATAGGGGCATAATAATGATGGCTAAACTAAAGCCAACTACTATAGCGCAAACGCCAATTAACGACCAGAACCAGCTAGGTAGCTTATTAGGTTTGTTTGAAAGGGTTAAGGGCAGCACTTCATTAGCCGCTAACAGTACTAATTTATCATTTACAAGCGCTTGTTGTTGGCTATAGGCTGCAAGCAAGGCTCTGTCGGCCATTAAATTAACTAAACGCGGAATACCACCACTTAACTGATATAGTTTTTTAATTGCCGCGACAGTAAAAATAGGTCGCTGACAACCTGACACCTTTAAACGATACGTTAAGTACTGCTGCACCTCATGCAAATCAAGTGGCAACAGATGATACCGCGCTGTGATCCGCTGGGCTAATTGCCGTAAATCATTGCGCTTTAATACTTCTTGTAACTCAGGCTGGCCAATTAAAATGACTTGTAATAATTTTTGTGTGTTGGTTTCCAAATTGGTCAGCAGCCGTAACTGCTCTAAAACCGCAGGTTGTAAATGCTGGGCTTCGTCAATAATCAATAAAGTTTGTTTACCTAGCTGATGATTTTTTAATAGCCGTTGTTTAATTTTATCGCCCAGCAGCTTTAAGCTAGCATCCGACTTTTTATAACGTATTTTTAATTCATCACAAATCGCCGCTAAAAGCTCTAACTCTGATAGCGTTGGGTTAAGAATAAAGGCCACTTCAGCGTTTTCATCTAACTCTTGCAATAAGCTACGTGATACCGTGGTTTTACCTGTGCCAACTTCACCGGTTAATAATACAAAGCCGCCTGCATCACCTAAACCATAGCGTAAGTGAGCAAGTGCCTCAGCATGGCGCGGACTTAAATAAAGAAAATCTGGGTTAGGCGCAATAGAAAATGGTGCGCTGGTTAAGCCGAAAAATCCGGTATACATGGTGCTTCCTAGCGGTTAAGACACTGCAATTTATTACAACAGCGTTATAATGACAAAAAAATAGCTAACAGGAAAGTGAATGCAAATTTATCTCGTTGGTGGTGCGGTTCGCGACAGTCTTTTAAATTACCCTTTTACCGAGCGTGACTGGGTAGTTGTAGGTGCCACACCACAACAACTAATAGACTTAGGCTACCAACAAGTTGGTAAAGATTTTCCGGTTTTTTTGCATCCACAAACCAAAGAAGAATATGCATTAGCTCGCACAGAGCGTAAGAACGGTAAAGGTTATACCGGCTTTGCTGTCTATGCCGACCCCGATGTTACACTAGAACAAGACTTAATGCGTCGCGATCTCACCATTAATGCCATTGCTAAACAGAAAAATGGTCAATTAGTTGATCCATTTTCTGGTGTAGAAGATATCAAGAATAGAATATTACGCCATGTCTCTCCTGCCTTTAGCGAAGATCCTTTGCGGGTACTGCGGGTTGCCCGCTTCTATGCTCGTTATGCCCACTTAGGCTTTACCGTTGCCAACGAAACCCTAGCCCTAATGCGTGATATTAGTCAACGCGATGAATTAAGCACCATTAGCCCAGAGCGTGTCTGGGTTGAAACCGCTAAAGCCTTACAAGAGCGTAACCCAGAGGCTTATATTCAGGTTTTACAGCAAACGTCGGCTTTAAGCCACATAATGCCAGAGGTTGCAGCGCTTTGGGGCGTGCCACAACCAGAAAAATGGCACCCCGAAATTGATACCGGCATTCATACATTATTAGTATTAGAACAAGCCGCCAAATTAAGCCCAAGATTAGATATTCGTTTTGCAGCCCTGGTTCATGATGTAGGCAAAGGCGCCACGGATCCTAAGCAATGGCCAGCCCATCACGGCCATGATCATAGTGGGTTAAAGTTAATAGAAACACTGTGCCAACGGCTACGTGTCCCTAATGACTGCAAAGACTTAGCGCTATTGGTTTGTCAGTATCATCAAATAATTCACAATGCCTTTGATCTAAAGCCAGCGACAGTACTCAAAATGTTTAACAGCATTGACTTATGGCGCAAACCAGAGCGATTAGAAGCCATGTTATTAGCCTGCACCGCAGATTTACGTGGTCGCACTGGCTTTGAACAAGCCGACTATCCACAGGCTAAATATTTAAGCGCTTTAGCCCAAGCCGCTAGGCAGGTTAATGTTCAAGATATTATCGCCACCGGGATAACTGGCCCTGCTATAAAACCCGCTTTACAGCAACAGAGGCTTAATGCCATTAGCACCGCAAAACAAAAATGGCCTAGTCTTATTAAAAACTAGGCCATGATTTAGGGCTTTATTGCAAACTTAGCTCTAATAGTGTGGTTTATAGTGTGGTTAATACCGCAAATAAGGTGATACCTAACAATAAGCGATAAATCACAAAAGGCAGCATGCCCATGCGGTTAATTACTTTTAAAAATAAATGAATACAAACTAACGCACTGATAAAAGACAAGCCTGTTCCTAACAAAATAGCATTTAAGTCGTAGTTAGCAGGAGCAGAAAGCAACTTCATGCCTTGATAGCCGCCACTTAAAATAATAATTGGAATTGATAATAAAAATGAAAATCGCGCGGCACTCACTCTGTCTAAACCTAGTAGCAAGGCGGCGGTCATGGTGATGCCCGAGCGCGAAGTACCAGGAATTAACGCTACCGCTTGGGCTATACCAATCAATAACGCTTGGCCCCAGCTTAAGCTTTCCATCGTTTGAATTTGTTTTGCTTTAGCATCAGCTAGCCATAGCGCTAAACCAAACACGATAGTGGTTATTGCAATAACATAAGGCGAGCGTAAATAAAGCTCAATTAAATCACCGGCAAATAAGCCCGCTAACCCTGCTGGAATGGTGGCTAAAATAACCCACCAGGCTAATTTACTATCAGTACTATGCTGGCCGCCTAAAGACTTAACCCAACCGACAGTTAAATTAGCGATATCTTGACGAAAATACAGCATAACAGCTAATAAAGTACCCACATGCACCGCAACATCGAACACGATGCCTTGATCTTGCCAACCTAAAATAGCCGAAGGCAAAATAAGGTGAGCAGACGAAGAAATTGGTAAAAACTCGGTTAAGCCTTGAATAATGGCAAGAATAATAACTTCAACTGTACTCACAAAGAATCACTCCAATCAAATGGCACCGGCCATAATTTTTGTTTTTTAGTATAATTACGCCATAATTCGGCATAAGTTTGCTGGGTTAACGGATGAATTTGTTGCGGGGCAATTTCAGCTAAGGGCCATAAAACAAAGGCATTTTCAGTAATTTCTGCACGGGGCAACTGCACTGGCTGCTGACAAATTAACGCATCATAGGTTAGCAAGTCTAAATCTAAAGTTCGACCGCTGAAACGCTCAGCACTTCTATCACGGCCATAGTCATCTTCAATTTGTTTAAATAATGTTTTGCACTGCATAATAGAAAGCTCAGTTGTAGCCCCTACCACTAAATTATAAAAACTATCGCCACTAAAGCCGACTGACTCACTTTCATAAACCGAAGAAACTTGCAGCTCACCTAGGTGCTGACGTAATGCTTTAACTCCTTGGCGCACATGATACTCTCGATTCGTATTGCTACCCACACTAATATAAATTAGCGCCATCAGTTATTACCTTTATTAGTTTTCTGGCTGCGCATTATGGTTACACCAACCGTCTGAGCATCAGATAACGCATCCGGTTTGCATACGGTTACTTTCACCGCAGTTGTTGCAAATTCAGTTAACAGTAAATGGGCAACCTGCTCGGCAACGGTTTCAATTAACTCTAACGGTTTTGCCGTAACAAATTGCTTAACTCGTTGAGAAATAACCGCATAATCTAAGGTTTGCCGAATATCATCATTTTTAGCTGCGGCGCTAATATCAGTGCTTAACTCTAAATCGACAAATAAGCGCTGCTGAATGCTTTTTTCCCATTCATAAACGCCAATTACTGTATCAATTTGTAGCTGTTTTATAAAAACTATGTCCATTTGGTTAATCCGCATTGCGTTATTTCTGGTTTCAGGTAGGCTGGTCGGATAGGTAAAAGCGTGAAAACCCTTTACTCTGCTAGCTGAAAAGCATGGTTTGATCTTAACGTAAAAACTGGTATTGAGGAACCGCAATTAATGACTCCGCTAATAGGATTTATGCTACTGAGTGCTTACCTGTGCGGTTCTATCTCATCGGCCGTGCTGGTCAGTCAATTATTTCGCTTGCCAGATCCTAGAACTCACGGCTCCTGTAACCCTGGGGCAACTAACGTATTACGTTTAGGTGGTAAATTCCCTGCTAGCCTTGTTTTAGTTTTTGATTTATTAAAAGGCACTATTCCTGTTTGGGGCTCCTATTTTTTAAATATCGAACCTTTATATCTAGGGCTCATCGCTGTCAGTGCCTGTATCGGCCATATTTTTCCTATTTTCTTTAATTTTCAAGGCGGCAAAGCTGTAGCAACCGCTTTTGGTGCCATGCTGCCTATAGGTTTAGACTTAGGGGGCCTATTACTGGCTAGCTGGATGCTACTGGTAGGAATAACCGGCTATTCTTCGTTAGCGGCTATTTTAACTGTCAGTTTAGCCCCTCTATTTACTTGGTTTATTAAGCCTTTATATACCTTGCCAGTTTCTATGCTCAGCGTGCTAATTATCTTGCGCCATCACGAAAATATTGTTCGCTTATGGCGCGGTAAAGAAAGCAAAGTTTGGGATAAAAGCAAACGCCTTCGCGAATAGCTGCTTAAATTTTTCACTACAACACGAAATTGAGATAGCAAATCTGATGTGGCCGACACAGGATGTCTAAGTAAGGGCGCAAGCCTGAGCGAGTGACTGTGGCGAGCCAAAGCAGGAGTTTCAATTGAAGCTCGCCCTCTAACCTACGTTGAATAACCTAAATAGCCGGTAATTCTTGCATTGGCCAACGCGGTGTTACGCCTATGGTTAAATCTTGCTGCTGGCCTGCGGCTAAACGCCGATAACCGGCATAAGCAATCATGGCGCCATTATCAGTACAAAACTCTTTGCGCGGATAAAACACTTCACCGCCAAAGCGAGTTAATAATACCTTAAGTTGCTCACGTAAAGAGGTATTTGCACTAACACCTCCAGCAATAACTAAACGCTTATAACCGGTTTGTTCTAAGGCGCGCTGGCATTTAATAACTAAGGTATCAACAACAGCTTGCTGAAAAGAGGCAGCAATATTCGCTTGCACTTCTGGGCTATTACCTTCTTTTGCTATCACATTTGCCGCAGAGGTTTTTAAACCACTAAAGCTAAAGTCTAAACCTGGGCGATCTGTCATTGGCCGTGGAAAACGATACTTTTTAGCATCACCTTGCAGGGCTAATTTTGCCAACAAAGGGCCACCAGGATAATCTAAGCCCATTAACTTAGCGGTTTTATCAAAGGCTTCGCCGGCGGCATCGTCAATAGACTCACCTAATAGTTGATACTGGCCAATACCTTCAACAGCTACTAACTGGGTATGACCACCTGACACTAACAAAGCTAAAAAAGGAAAAGCAGGGGCATTATCTTCTAACATAGGAGCTAATAAATGGCCTTCCATATGATGCACTGCTAAGGCCGGCTTTTGCCATGCCATAGCCAAAGAGCGGCCTATAGTCGCACCAACTAACAAGGCACCTGCTAGCCCAGGTCCGGCAGTATAAGCTACGCCATCTATGCTAGCAGCATCACAATTCGCTTCAGCCAACGCTTGCTTTATAAGCGGAATTGTTTTTCGAATATGATCACGCGAAGCTAATTCCGGCACAACACCACCATAATCGGCGTGAATTGGAATTTGACTATATAATACATGACTTAATAAACCTTGCTCACCATCATA
Source organism: Rheinheimera sp. WS51 (assembly GCF_050936095.1). NCBI lineage: Bacteria > Pseudomonadati > Pseudomonadota > Gammaproteobacteria > Chromatiales > Chromatiaceae > Rheinheimera > Rheinheimera sp. WS51. Next base: position 5,833 of record NZ_JBOTRC010000003.1, on the reverse strand, counting down.
AATAGCAATACCGGTTTCATCGCAAGATGTTTCAATACCTAAAACTCGCATTGGTGTCTCAAATTGGCTAGAATAGCCGAATATTGTATCGTTTCTTAGCCTTCAGAGCTAGAGATCAGATTTAGATCGCAGAATGGCTTTACATCGCCCTACCTTTTTGCGTAAAATGCTGCACCATTTTTAATACTATTGGTTTAATGATAACCAATTTGGCCTGAGGTGAGAAATTTAATGCCTGTAGTTAAAGTAAAAGAGAACGAACCGTTTGACGTAGCATTACGTCGTTTTAAGCGCTCATGTGAAAAAGCTGGCGTATTAGCTGATGTACGCGCTAAAGAATTCTACGAGAAGCCAACTTGGATCCGTAAGCGTAAAAAAGCAGCAGCTGTTAAGCGTCACGCTAAAAAGATGTCTCGCGAAAACGCACGTCGTATCAAGCTTTACTAAGAATTACTTAGTTAAGCTGCGTGTACCCTACTAACTAAGTTTTTCTAAACTTCATTAAGCTAAGTTTATAGTTACACAAACTTAGCTAAGTTAGTATCGCACAAGCCGACTTCAGCATACCGTGCTCACAAGGCACGGTTTGTCTTTTTCTGAATAACTGTGAAGGAAAAAGGTGGCCGGACAAATTCCCAGACAATTTATCGATGACTTACTAGCCCGCACCGATATAGTCGAACTTATAGATCACCGTGTACCGTTAAAAAAAGCCGGTAGGAATTATGCCGCCTGTTGCCCATTCCATAACGAAAAATCACCGTCTTTTACCGTAAGTCCAGATAAGCAGTTTTATCATTGCTTTGGCTGTGGTGCCAACGGTAATGCTATAACTTTTTTAATGGAATTTGAGCAACTAGAATTTGTTGAAAGTATTGAAGAGCTAGCGCAAATACATCACCTTGAGGTTCCGCGCGAGCAAAGTTTGCACCCGCAACGACCCACAGCACAAGCTGATGATTACAGTTTAATGCAACAAGCTGCGGATTATTATCAGCAGCAGCTGCAACAACACCCTGACAGTGCAGAAGTTAAACACTATTTAAGCCAACGCGGTATTAGTGCGCAAACCATTGCAGACTTTGCTATTGGTTATGCACCTGATGGTTGGGATAATATTTTAAAGCGGCTAAGCCCTAGCAATAATAAAGCACTAAGAGAGCAGTTAGTTGAACTGCGCTTAATTAATCGCAGCGATAGCGGCCGTGAGTATGACTTTTTCCGGCAGCGGCTAATGTTCCCTATTCGTGATCGCCGCGGCCGCGTTATAGCCTTTGGCGGTAGAATTTTAGGTGAAGGTACACCTAAATACCTAAACTCACCAGAAAGCCGGCTATTCCATAAAGGCAGTGAGCTTTATGGTTTATATGAAGCTAGACAACAGCCTGGTTACCTAGACCAAGTGCTCGTCGTTGAGGGCTATATGGATGTGGTCGCTTTAGCTGAACAAGATATTCGCTTTGCCGTTGCCTGTTTAGGAACAGCGACGACGAGCGATCAAATACACACTTTATTCCGTTATACGCCTCGAGTAGTCTGCTGTTACGATGGCGATAGAGCCGGCTTAGATGCCGCTTGGCGTGCCTTACAAAATGCACTGCCGCAATTAAAAGATGGTGTTGAACTTAACTTTGTCTTTTTACCCGAAGGCGAAGATCCTGATTCTTTAGTACAAAAAGAAGGTAAAACCGCCTTTTTGCAACGTATTACCGACTCAGTACCTTTAACTCAATATTTTTTTCAGCGCTTAATGCAGGAACACAACCCTGCAACGGATGCTGGAAAATCGGCGCTATCAGTACAAGCTACTGAATTAATAAATAAAATACCTAGTGAGTTTTATCGGGAAACCCTGTTAGACAAGCTAGCGAATTTACTTGGCCAAACTCGACAGCAGCAAAAAAAATCCGGCACAAAAGCAGCGAATAAGCCAAAACCTGCTAAAATTAAAATCACGCCAATGCGCCGGGCTATTGGTTTATTGCTACAGTACCCCAACTTAGTCAATATAATGCCTGATGCACCTGAGTTGGCACACAGTGATATACCGGGTATAGGCTTATTGCTTTCTTTACAACAAAGATTAAAACAACAACCCTCGCAAACCACGGCGCAATTGCTAGAAAACTGGCGAGATTTACCTGAACATGGCATTTTGCTAAAACTAGCATCATGGCAACACCAAATTGAACCGGAGCAACTGTCACAAGAATTTGTCGACACGTTTCATTCAATAGAAGACCAATATCTACAGCAACGGCTTGAAGCCCTTGAGCGTAAAGACAAGCTAGAGCAGCTGTCAAAAGTAGAATGGCATGAATATAAATTATTGTTACAAGCGTTAAAAAGTAAAAAACCAAAGCTTGCGAATTAATGCTGCTGGCTAGAAAAGCTGCAGTTTGTTATAATCACTAGTTCGCAATTTTAGATTAATCAACATTGGTGGAAGATACGTCTCTATGGATCAAAATCCTCAGTCGCAGTTAAAACTCCTGATCGTGAAAGGTAAAGAGCAAGGTTATCTAACTTTTGCTGAAGTTAACGATCACCTTCCACAAGATATTATCGATTCGGATCAGATTGAAGATATCATCCGCATGATCAACGACATGGGTATTCAAGTATTTGAAAGTGCCCCTGATGCCGATGATTTAATTATGTCGGATGCCAATACTGATGAAGACGCCGTTGAAGAAGCAGCCCAAGCTCTAGTTAGCGTTGATAAAGAGCTAGGCCGTACAACGGACCCAGTACGGATGTATATGCGTGAAATGGGTACAGTTGAACTGTTAACCCGCGAAGGCGAAATCGTTATAGCCAAGCGCATAGAAGAAGGCATCAATACTGTACAGTCTTCGGTTGCAGAATACCCAGAAGCGATTACCTATTTACTAGAGCAGTGGGATAAATACGAAGCAGAAGAAATTCGCTTAAGCGATATCGTCAGTGGCTTCATTGATCCTAATGAAATTGAAGACGCACCTATTATTGGCACTAACATTGGTTCTGAAGTACCGCAGAACAAACGTGACGATAATGATGACGACAACGATGAAGACGAAGATGAAGATGAAGACGAGGAAGAAGTAGATACTGGGCCAGATCCAGAGCTTGCTCGTGAAAAATTCTCAGAATTACGCGCTCAGTACGAAACCACTCGTAACTCTATCGAGAAAAACGGTCGCGAACACCCAACCACTAAAGCTGAAATTGAAGCCTTAAGTGAAGTGTTCCGTTGCTTCCGTTTAGTACCAAAACAATTTGATCGTCTAGTAAAAAGCATGCGCGAAATGATGGGCCGTGTTCGGGTACAAGAACGCCTCATCTTAAAGCACTGTGTTGAATACGCAAAAATGCCGAAAAAAGCCTTTGTTAAAGCTTTTACCGGTAGCGAATCATCAACAGCTTGGTTAGACGCCGAACTTGCAGCGGGTAAACCGCACTCAGCAAAACTGCAAGAAATGCAGGAAGAGCTGTTCCGCAGCATCGAAAAGCTGAAAAAAATTGAAGAAGAAACCGGACTAAGTATTGCTAACATCAAAGACATCAATCGTCGTATGTCTATTGGTGAAGCCAAAGCACGCCGTGCTAAAAAAGAAATGGTTGAAGCAAACTTACGTTTAGTTATCTCAATAGCTAAAAAATACACTAACCGCGGATTACAATTCTTAGACTTAATTCAAGAAGGTAATATCGGCTTAATGAAGGCGGTAGATAAGTTTGAATACCGTCGCGGTTATAAGTTCTCAACCTATGCAACCTGGTGGATACGCCAAGCTATCACGCGTTCAATCGCTGACCAAGCTCGCACCATCCGTATACCAGTGCATATGATTGAAACCATAAACAAGCTAAACCGTATTTCACGGCAAATGCTACAGGAAATGGGCCGCGAAGCCACACCAGAAGAATTATCAGAGCGCATGTTAATGCCTGAAGATAAAATTTTAAAAGTGTTAAAAATTGCTAAAGAGCCTATTTCAATGGAAACCCCTATCGGTGATGACGATGATTCACACTTAGGTGACTTCATTGAAGATGCCGGTGGCGAGTCACCATTAGACTCAGCAACCATCGAAAGCTTAAAAAATGCCACTAACGATGTGCTAGCAGGCCTAACCGCTCGTGAAGCCAAAGTACTACGTATGCGGTTTGGTATTGACATGAATACCGACCACACGTTAGAAGAAGTCGGTAAGCAATTCGACGTAACCCGTGAACGTATTCGTCAAATTGAAGCCAAAGCGTTGCGCAAGCTTCGCCACCCTTCACGCTCAGAAGTATTAAAAAGCTTCTTAGACGAATAAAAACAGCAAAATAAAGGCGCCAAACGGCGCCTTTATTATTTATTATCAAGAAAAGACTAAAAAGTAAGCAGTTAAGCCATAATAAGCACACAAGTCAGATGACAAAGCGATGAAAAGTTTTTATACTGCCCTCGCTTTCTAAAAAGCAGCTACAAAAGTTTCACATGGCCCCATAGCTCAGTTGGCTGAGGGTCGGTCACCACGAGGTGATAAGGGGTGACTTAACGTCACGCCGAAAGACACGAAGGCGAGACCTTGGATGGTCGAGCTGGAAAACTGCTACAGGACGTACCCTAGCAGATGTGTAAAAAGTTTAATATGGCCCCATAGCTCAGTTGGTTAGAGCGCTCGACTCATAATCGATCGGTCGCTGGTTCGAGTCCAGCTGGGGCCACCATTCTTAAAGGCTTGTCGTTTTACCACACGTCCTGAAAATAGCTCGGTGCTACCTCTGTGCTACCGACACCCTAACGGAATATTAATAACTCCTCCAAGGCATAATTTTAAAACTGCTTGTGTACTTCTTTATAACGCTTACAAAAATACAATATTTCTATATCAATAAACTCATGAAGAGTTTTGTTTAACGGACTCACTAGACCTATAGCTGCACTTTTGGGGTTCGTTATACAAGCAAAAATAAAAAAGTTACAAATAAATGGCGCAAAGTTTACAAAATAAACATCTTGACACGACAGTACAGGTTTGTATATTTACTTCAACGTTCATGAAAAACACAATGGAGTGATGTATGAGAAAAATAGGATTACTATTAATAGGGGCTCTTGCCCTGAGTTTTAGCTCAATAGCAGAAGAAAAAGATCACGTGAAGCGCCTATTAGAGAACGTGAATGTTAGTGCTAAAACCCTAAATTTGAGAAGTGAGCAGTTTATGCAAGCAGCTCATAAGTTTGAACGACTGGAAGAAAATGGTTCAGACATGTTGCCACTGCATGAAACCGCAACCTTCAAAGAAGTTGCAACATACGTCGCTAATGAAATGGAAGTACCGGCGCTTCTGCAAGATAGATTACAAAGCCTGATTAACGAAAGAAAAGCTAAATTAGCATCATTGCTTGGTTTAGACGTTAATTACCTAGAAGCTTTTTTAGATTACTACTCTGAACAGAGAATGGGGCGTTTAAACAGCGGTACCCAACACGCTATTGCTGGCGTGACGGAAACTATTACAGTGGTTTGCTCAGGTGACGGATGCATGCCAGGCTCACCATACAGTATCAATATGTCATTAACTATTTACCAGAAAGCTGTTTCTGCTGGCGTTCAACCTTATACGCAGTTCAGAGTTGAATTTAACAAACAGAATACCACCACTACTACTAAAGCAGAAATCTGGAAGTATAACGATTACTCTGGCGCATGGATGGTAAGATCCGCTCCATGCACCCAGTGTCATGTAGATTACTAAGAGTTAGTACTAGCTCAGACTTGATCTGACAGTTACCAGTTTTTCACGGTGTCTGTCAGATTAGATTTGAGTCAGATTTTTCTGCACCCAAACCTGC